>JADMKK010000048.1 GCA_015478895.1 Comamonas sp.
AACACTCGACCAACGGATTAAGAGTCCGCTGCTCTACCAACTGAGCTAAGAGCCCACTTTTACTGCCTGGCAATCAAGCAAGACCGCTATTATGCACGAATTTTTTAAACGCTAAGGGAAAGTACGTGCCTTTGACTGCAAAGTCTTCAGGATTTATTGCATGGCGTTACGGCTGGCAAGCTCAACAAACAGGCCGCTGTGGTCGAGCTCTCCCAGACCGTGCTCGACGCCATCTGCGTAGAGTTGCTCAAACAGCTGCGTGATGGGCGCATCAAAGCCCACCTCTTCTGCAGTGGCCATGGCATTGCGCATATCTTTCAGCTGAACGGTCATTTTGCCGCGGGCAGCGAAGTCGCGTTCGACCATGCGCTGACCGTGTAACTGCAAAATTCGGCTGTCGGCAAAGCCCCCGCTGATGGCCTCACGAACTTTGGCCGGATTCGCACCACCTTTTGCGCACAAGAGCAAAGCTTCCGCCACAGCTCCAATGGTGATGCCGACAATCATTTGGTTGGCAAGCTTGGCCAGTTGTCCCGCTCCGTGCGACCCCACATGCGTAGAGCGCCCCAATGGTTGAAACAGCAGCTGCGCCGCAGCAAAATCTTCGTCTCGCCCCCCCACCATGATGGCCAAGGTGCCCGCTTCTGCCCCCACCGTCCCCCCAGACACTGGCGCGTCCAGATGGCGCATGCCGCGCTCGGTGAGGCGGGCTGCATGGTCTCGGGCTTCACGCGGCTGGATGGAGGCCATGTCGACAACCAAGGTGCCTTGACGCATTCCGTGAATTGCGCCGTCTTGCCCCATGCCAAACAAGACTTCCCCGACGACACTGCCGTTTTCAAGCATGCTCAGCACCATATCAGCCTGTACACAGGCTTGCCGCGGGGTGTCATGCACCACAGCACCATGGGTTTTCAAGGGCGCTGCTTTGCTAACGGTGCGATTCCATACGTGGACTTCATGACCTGCCGCCAGCAAGCGAACTGCGATGGGCTGCCCCATCAGGCCACAGCCCAGCAAGGCAATGCGCAAACGGGCAATTGATGCTTGTTTCAAGGTATGTGTCTCCGTTCATAGTTATGCAATGCTCGGACGACTCAATACGATCCGGCATGCGTCAATGATGCGGATTTTTTTTCACACAGGCTTGCAATTGGCTTTCAAGCGCGTGCAAAACGATGTAACGGCTGACTTAGTGCAAGCCGTGCGCATTGGTCTGCGCGTGCTTGCCGATCAGCAATCTAAAAGGTAGCAAAAGACCCACGGCCATCACCAGCTTGATGGCCAAATCTCCCAATGCCCAAGTGACCCAAGGCAAGTCTTGCCCGGCAAAGCCGACACCCCAGAAAACACAGGTATCGAGCACCGCCGCCAACATGGTGGCCAGCAGTGGTGCCCGCCACCAGCGGCTTTGGCGCAGCCGATCAAACACGCTGATGTCCAGCATTTGCGAGAGCAAAAATGCCAGGCCCGATGCAGCGGCGATGCGCGGTGGTGCTAGCAGCGCGGATGCCGCCACTGCCACAGCAAAGCCCACCCAGGCCACACGCCGCGCTTGGGTGGGCCCAAACGCCCGGTTGACTAACTCACTGACCAAGAAAGCAAATGGATAAGTGATGGCCCCCCACGTCAGCCAGTCATTGATGGCGTACTGCACCAAGATATTGGAGGACAGCACGACCACACCCATGGCCAATACGGCCAAGCCAGTTTGCAGCGAAGAAGGTTTGGGGAAATGCATAGCCGCGCCGTATTAAAAATTACGCCATACCGCCTGAGTTGCGCACACCAGAGGACGGAACATCCACACCAAGAATGGCACAGGCCACAGCTTCGCCCACTTTGATGCCATCGACACCCGCTGACAAAATACCGCCAGCGTAGCTCGCGCCTTCACCTGCCGGGTAGAGACCGCGCGTATTGACTGACTGAAAATCAGCCCCGCGCGCAATCTTGACGGGTGAGGAGGTGCGCGTCTCGACGCCCGTCAATACGGCATCGGTCATGTCATAGCCGCGAATTTTCTTACCAAATGCGGGCAGCGCTTCGCGCATGGCTTCAATGGCAAACGCTGGCAAAGCATGGTGCAAGCTGCCCCACGTGATGCCCGGTTTGTAAGACGGGGGCACGCTGCCCACATCTGCAGAATCTTGCCCGGCCACAAAGTCGCCCACCAACTGGCCTGGCGCGTTGTAGTTACGCCCACCCAGCAGGTACGCCTGAGATTCCAATTGCCGCTGGAAGACCACGCCCGATAGTGGGTGGTAGCTGCCTGGTGCCTGGTTTTCCACGCCATAAGTCTGGCCGTCAAACGCCCATGCAAACGACTTGGCGTCTTGCGGGTAATCGCTGGGCTCAATGGCGCAAACCATGCCCGCATTCGCATTGCGCTCGGCACGTGAATATTGACTCATTCCGTTAGTGACCACGCGCTCGGGCTCGCTGGTTGCGGCCACTACGGTGCCACCGGGGCACATACAGAAGCTATAAACCGCTCGTCCATTTTGCGCATGGTGCACCAGCTTGTAATCTGCCGCACCCAACAACGGATGGCCCGCATATTTGCCCCAGCGTGCCTTGTCGATCACGCTTTGCGGGTGCTCGATACGGAAACCCACCGAGAACGGTTTGGCCTCCATGTACACCCCACGCTCATAGAACATGGCAAACGTATCCCGCGCACTGTGGCCCAGCGCCATCACCACATGCTCTGCAGGCAGGGTGTAGGTTTGCGCAGTCTGGTGGTCCAGTACATCCAGCGCCGTCACGCGGCGTTCATCGCCCTGGTCAGCCACGTGCACATTGGTCACGCGTTGCTCAAAGCGAATTTCACCTCCCAGGCGAATGATCTCTTCGCGAATGCCCTCCACCACCTTCACCAGTTTGAAGGTGCCGATGTGCGGATGGGCCACATACATGATTTCAGGCGGCGCGCCATAGGTCACAAACTCCTGCATCACCTTGCGGCCCAGATAGCGAGGATCTTTGATCTGGCTGTAGAGCTTGCCGTCCGAAAACGTGCCGGCGCCGCCTTCTCCAAACTGCACATTGGATTCGGGCGACAGCTCACGTTTGCGCCACAGTCGCCATGTGTCCTTGGTGCGCTCCCGCACCTGTTTACCGCGCTCAAGCACGATGGGCTTGAAACCCATTTGCGCCAAGATCAAGGCCGCAAAAATGCCGCAGGGGCCAAAGCCCACCACCACAGGGCGATGCTCCATGTGCGAAGGAGCGTTGCCCACCGGCGTCCACGACATATCGGGCGTGGGGTTGACGTGGGAATGGTCCGCAAATTGCGCCAGCAATGCGGCCTCGGCGCTGGCATCAACCAGGCTCACATCGACGATGTACACCGCCAGCAATTCAGCCTTGCGCGCATCAAAGCTGCGCTTGTGGACATGCACCAGGTCAATGGCATCGGCGGTGATGCCCAGGCGCTGTGCCACCAGACGGCGCAGTTGCGCCTCAGGAAGATATTCGGTGTGGTTCTCGGGGTGGTATTCCAGGGCCGAGAGAGGAAGTTTGAGTTCTGCGATACGGATCATGGTGGCTTGTACCTATCAAGCAAGGGCTGGCATGGTACGGCAAAGGCCGCCCGCCGTGGCGGGCACCCGTGGGGCAGCCCCCACAGGCACTCGGGAAACTCCACGCCGGGCTATTCAAAAAAAGTAGCTGCTTGCCCTTGATTAAAAACGCTTTCCTTATGTTTTCTATTTGAAAGCCTTATTTCATAAGGGCAAGAAGCTCTCTTTTTTCAATCGTTATGATGCTTTGGCACAGCGCTGCGGGAGGCAGCTCTGCACGCACTCGGCACCTACCAAGGAAAACTCTTCATGCCCCGTTTTCTGCACACGGCTGACTGGCAAATCGGCCGTGCCTACACCACGTTCGCCCCTGACATCGCCCCCATCTTGGCCGAGGCGCGCTTTACCGCCGTACAGCGCCTGGCCGAACTGGCGCGCGAACATGCGGTAGATGCCGTGCTGGTGGCCGGCGATGTGCTGGATGCGCAAACGGTGTCCGACAAAACCATCCGCCGTCTTTTTCAGTGCATGGCTGCCTACAGCGGCCCTTGGCTGCTGATTGCGGGCAACCACGATGCAGCACTGACCGAAAGCGTGTGGAGCCGCGCCCAGCGCCTGCAATGCGTGCCGCCCCATGTCCACCTGCTGATGCAGCCTGAAGTGAAGGTGTTTGCCGAAGCGGGCTTTGCTGTGCTGCCCGCCCCCCTCACCCAGCGCCACACCTACCACGACCTGACCGCGTGGATGGACGCCGCCGACACCCCGGCAGGCCTGCTGCGCATTGGCTTGGCGCATGGCAGCGTTCAAGGCTTGCTGCATGAAGGCATCGATTCCGCCAACCCGATTGCCCTTACCCGCTGCGACACGGCACGCCTGGACTGGCTGGCCTTGGGCGACTGGCATGGCGTCAAATCCGTCAATGACCGCATGGCCTATAGCGGCACGCCCGAGCCCGATCGTTTCCCCAACAACGAACCCGGCTTTGCCTTGCTGGTCGACATTCCCGCCCCCGGCGCGCTGCCGCAGGTGCAGCGCCTTTTGGTGGGCCAATACCGCTGGCAGCGCATAGTGGTGGATGTGCAGCACCCCAGTGATGTGGATGCGCTGCAGTTGCAATTGCAGCAACTCGGTACGCACGATGTCGTGCAACTGGTGCTGCGCGGCCAGCTCGACTGGGCACAGCACCAGCGGCTCCAGCAAGCTTTGGCCAACACAGAAGCCCGCGTGCGCTGCTTGATCACCGCGCAAGATGGGCTGCGTCTTGCGCCCACCGATGAAGACCTGGGCAGCCTGCAAGCCGACGGCTATGTGGGCGAGTTGCTGGCCGAGTTACGTGCGGAAAGTCTGGCCGGCCAAGAAGGTGCCCAAGCGGCCCTGCATGTGCTGGCCAGCGCGCTGTACCAACAACCACAGCACGGGAGTGCCGCATGAACCAGCCTGCCCCTCTGCTGCACATACAGCGCCTGCGCGTGGCCCAGCTGCGCAAGTTTGAAGACTTTGAACTACACGACCTGGACGCCGGCCTGAACATCATCGCCGGGCCCAACGGCGCGGGCAAAAGCACGCTCAACGCGGCACTGCGCGCGGCTTTTCTGGTGCGCTATAGCTCCAATGCCTCAGCGGCAGACCTGCAACCTTCGGGTAACAGCGGTGCTGCGCCCACCGTGGAGCTGGATTTTGCGTTGCAAGGCGTGCCGCACAAACTGGTCAAAACCTTCTTGAAGAAGAAGCGCTGCGACCTGCACATTGGCAGCCAGCAACGCAGCGAAGAAGCTGCGGAAGACTATTTGGCCCAGGCGCTGGGCTTTGGCTTTGCACCCCGCGGCGTGAAAGCGGATTTCCTGGGGGTACCGGGTCTGCTCTGGGTGGAGCAAGGCGCCCACCACGAGCGCTTTAGCCAAAGCGTAGGCTTTGCGGCGCAGCACTTGAACAAAGCGCTGCATGCGCAGTCATCCGCGGTCAGTAGCAGCAACGCGGGCAGCCTGGCCGCCACAACGGGCGATCGCCTCATTGGCCAACTGGACGCGGAGCTGTCCCAATACCTGGGCAAAAGCGGCAAACCCGTGGGTGCTTATGCACAACTGATAGAGCAAGCGGAGGCCTTGCGCACCCAGGTATACACCCAGTTGCAGCACATCGCCCTGTATCGCAGCCAGGTGGATGAGCTGGAAACGCTGCAACAACAAGCGCAGCAAGACAACGATCAGCAACTGGTGGTGCAATGGCAGCAGGCGCTGGAACACGCGCAGGCACAGCGGCAGCAAGCGCTGGCTGTGCAAGATGCGCACACCCAGACGCAATTGCAATTGCAGCATGCGCAAAGCCAGCTTGAAGTGCTCTCCCAAGTGCTGCAGCAGCACCAGCAACGCGCCCAAGAATTACAGCGCCGCACCCTCAGCGTGGAGCAAGCGCAGCAAGCTGTGCATACCGCTCAACAGACACACCAGCAAGCCCAGCAATCGCTGAGCGACACACAGCAACTGCAGCAGCAAGCCCACGCCCACACCAGGTTGGCAGAACAAGCGCGCCAGCACCAGCAGTTGCAGCAGCGTTTGCAGGACCATGAGCGCCAAAGCCAGCAACTGCAAAGTGCCTGGGTGCAGGCCCAGCAAGCCCTGAAGCAATTGGCACAAATTGCCCAGACCCTGCCCGCCTTGCGCGTAGAAAAAAGTGATCAACAACAACTGCGCAAGCTCGAAGAACACCTGCTGCGCGCACGCTTGCAGCATGAGGCGCTGGCCACGCAACTGCAATTTACGCTGCCGCAAGCCCAGCAACTGCCTTGGCACAGCGGCGCAGAGCAGGGCGTGTGGCAGGGCGAAGGCCAGCAATGGCTGCACGGAGCCACCACCGTAGCCTTACCCGGTGGCGGGCAACTGACCATCACTCCCGGTGGCAGCGATGTCGCCGGTGCTGCACAGCGCCTGGAAAGTGCGCAACTGGCGCTGCAGCAAGCCCTGCGCGATCTGGGCGTGGAGACGGTGCCGCAGGCGCAAGCGGCGCTGGAGCAGCGCAATGACTTGCAAGCGCAGCAGCAAATTGCCCAGTGCCTGCTGCACAGCCATGCACCGCAAGGTGCACAGGCTCTGAAACTGCAGTTGCAGCAAGCCGCGCAACGCAGTCAAGCCCTGCAGCAAGAGCTGGCCGCCTTGCCCGCGCCCACCGCAGCGGTGGACTGGCAGCAAGCACAAACGGCGCTGCTGTCGACCAATACCCAGCTGGAGCATTGCCAAGTCCAGGAAGTTGCTGCGCGCCAGCATCTGGCCCTTGCGCAGCAGCACTGGCAAACGGCCAGCCAAGAACTTGCGGTGGTGCAGCAACAAGCACAAGATCCGAAGCAGCAAGCGCGGCTGGCGCAGGCCGAGCGTGAAGCGGCCTTGCTGCATGCGCAGCGCAATCAACTGCAAAGCCAAATCGCTCAGCATGCGCAGGCTCTGCAAACTTCCAACCTGCGCTTTGCTGAGCAAGACATTGAGCGCCTGCAACGCAGCCTGACCGCGCACCATGCGCAAGTGCAACAGCGCCATGTGCGCATGGCCAGTTTGCGCGCTGCACTGGAGCAAGCGGGCGCACAGGGGCTGGAAGAGGTGAACGCCCTGACCCAGGCAGAATTGGCCCATGCCGAGCGCCGCACCCAAGAAATCGCCCAGCGCAGCCAAGCTTTACAGACCGTGCTGCAGCGCCTCAAAGACAAACGCTCCGCCGCCTTGCGCCGCTTGCAGGCCCCCCTGGAAGCGCACATGCAGCACTACCTGCAACTGCTGCTGCCCGGCGGCAAGATGGAGCTGGACGCCCAGTTGCTGCCCAGCCGTGTGGTGGCCGACGCCACGGCAGATGCCGCCGCGCAACGCGTGACTGGGCACGTCGCGCAAATGAGCTACGGCACTCAGGAGCAGCTGGCCATCATCAGCCGCTTGGCCTATGCCGATCTACTGCTCAAAAGCGGCCACCCCACCTTGCTCATCCTGGACGATGCCTTGGTGCACAGCGATGTGCAGCGGCTGGCCCAAATGAAGCGGGTGCTGTTTGATGCCGCCACGCGCCACCAGGTGCTGCTGTTTACGTGCCGCCCTCAAGACTGGCAGGATGCAGGCGCGGTGGTGCGCATGCTGCCTTAACCGACCCGCGCGGCAGGCGTTTCATCCCCAAGCACATGGCGCTTTCACCTAAAAAAATAGCGCATTGCCCTCAGTATTGCTGGCAATGCGCATGTTTTATATCGGAAAGCTTTAGTTTTAAACGACAAGCTGCTATCTATTTCTTTACCCCAGCAAACGCGCCAGGCTGAGCAGCGCGATCAGCAACATCCACACCACCACACTGCGCCACACCAGGCCCACCACGCTGCGCAGATGGCTGGTTTCGGCCTCGCGCCCGGGAGTGACGCCGGGTTCTTGCCAGGTATCTTCGTCGTCATAAATGGGGGCAACCTGCAACTCTTCGCGCATTTTGAGTGCGCTGCCACCTAAACGCACGTTGATGGCGCCGGCCGTTGCCGCCAAGATGACACCATCGTTGTCATTGGGAAAGTGCTTGGTGTGAAAGCGCCAGCCGTCAATCGCTTCCTCAAAACTACCTACCATGGCAAAGCCCAAGGCGGTCATGCGCGCGGGTAGCCAGTCCAGCACCGTCCAGGCCTGCTTGGCAGACGCCTGCAACCGCTCGCTCACCGGTGCCGCGCCGCCAATTGAGTTGCGTGACCAGTAGCGCGACAGGTATTCCGCCATCCGGAACATGACCGCACCCGCTGGCCCCAGGCCCAGAGCGGCCAGCACCGTGAACCAGAACAGCACGCCAAACACATGGCGGTGGGCGCTGAGCACCGAATACTCAATCACATGGCGCACCACTTCGCTGCGCGGCACTTCAGAAGCATCCACCTGCCGCCACTGGGCCAGGCCTTCGCGCGCCGCGGTTTCATCGCCAGATTCCAGCGCATCGCGAATGCGCGTGAAATGGTGGCTGAACTGGCGAAACCCCAGCGTCACATACAGCACCAGCACATTCCACAACATTGCAATCGGCCAGCCCACCCAGCGCATCAGCAACCAATAGACGCCCGCAGCCAGCAATACGGCAGGCACCAGTGCCAAGCCCCACGCCACCCAGCCGTGGTGCTCGCGGCCTGCATCAAAATTTTGCCGAACCGTCACCGTCCAGGCCCGAATCCCGGCATGAACAGGGTTAGCGCGCGACAGCGGTCGAGCTTGTTCCAGCAAAAGGGCAAACAAGATGGCAAAGAAACTCATGGGACGATGATACTGGCAAGCTTTGGCGTCATGCTATGAAAAACGTTTTTGCGGCTTATGCCGACATGAAGCAGTAGAAATTGCGCAGCATCCCAGCCGTTGCACCCCAGATGTAGCGCTCCTGCCCTGCATCGCTGAACGGCATGGAAAACCACTCCCTGTCACGCCCTTGCCAGTGCAGCCGGTGACGCTGGTGGTGTGCGGGGTTGAGCAGAAACCGCAGTGGCACTTCAAACATGTCTGCCACTTCATAAGGATTGGCATGCAAGGGAGCATTCGGCTGCACCAGCGCCACCACCGGGGTCACCAGAAAAGAGGAGCCCGTCTCATACACAGGCAAGCTGCCCAGTACTTCGACATGCTGGGCATCCAGACCCACCTCTTCCTGCGCTTCGCGCAAAGCAGTGGCGGCGGCATCTTTATCCCCCGGATCTTGCCGCCCTCCGGGAAAAGCGACTTGGCCGGAATGCGTGGACAAATGCTCGGTGCGCTGGGTCAGCAGCACGGTCAATTCTTCGCGCAATACCAAAGACACCAAGACCGCAGCGTGGGCTGGCGTGCGGTCCATAAACTGCTCTTCTCGGCGCACCTCTGGCACCCAGTGCGGAGGACTGGCAAAGCGGGCTCGCAATGCCTGCGGCGTTAGCTGCGTGGCGGCAACCGCCGGCAAATGCGCATCGGTGCCAATGATGGGAACTTGGCGCGGGTCAAAACCGGGAATACTGGCGCTCAAAGAGGCAGGCCGTTGTGGTGCTGGAACAGAGGACAAAAGCAGTCTCCAAAGGCATAAAAAAAGCCGCTACAGCAAACTGTAGCGGCTTTTGCCTGAAAGGCTTGACGCGTATTACGCAGCTGCGACAGCAGCCTTCTTAACGCGTTGTGGCAGCTTTTCCTTGATACGTGCCGACTTGCCGCTGCGCTCACGCAGGTAGTACAGCTTGGCACGACGCACGTCACCACGGCGCTTGACTTCAACGCCAGCGATGATGGGCGAGTAAGTCTGGAATGTACGCTCCACACCTTCACCGGAAGAGATCTTACGCACTGTGAAAGCGCTGTTCAGACCACGGTTACGCTTAGCGATCACGACGCCTTCGAAAGCCTGTACACGCTTGCGTGCGCCTTCAACCACGTTCACGGACACGATGACTGTGTCGCCAGGAGCGAAGGAAGGGATAGTCTTGTTCAGGCGAGCAATTTCTTCTTGCTCAAGAGTCTGCAACAGATTCATGGTTTCATCCAACTCGATCGTGTCCGCGCCAAAATTGGCAGGCCTCGGGATTGAGGCTATGGCTGCATTCAAACCGATGCAGCGGCCGGATATAGGATCGAAGAACCGGGGATTATAGCTTGACCGGGTTTTTTGCCAAAAACCCTTCGTCTTTGGTGTTCAGCAAACCGCTTTGGCGCGCTTGCTCCACCAGCTCAGGGCGGTGCTGGCTGGTAATGCGCAAACGCTGGTCACGGCGCCAGCGCTCAATATTGGTGTGGTGGCCGGACAGCAGGGCGGCAGGGACTTCCTGTCCCTCCCACACTTCAGGGCGCGTGTAATGCGGGCAATCCAGCAGGCCGTCTAGCGCAGGGTTAAAACTGTCTTGCTGAAAACTACCTTCGTCGTTGAGCACACCCGGCTGCAAGCGTGTGATGGCATCCAGCATCACCATCGCAGCCAACTCACCACCGGACAGCACAAAATCGCCCAAGCTCACCTGGTGCGTGACGTGCTTGTCGATAAAGCGCTGGTCGATGCCTTCGTAGCGCCCACACAGCAAGATGGCGCCCTGGCTTTCGCCCCACTGCGCCACAACTTCATGCTTGAGCGTAGTACCAACGGGGGAAAACAGCAGCACTGGCGCAGGTTTCGCTTCACCGGCTTGCGCACGTGCGGTGCGAATGGCATCCATGCAGTGTTGCAGCGGCTCGGCCATCATCACCATGCCGGGACCGCCGCCAAAGGGGCGGTCGTCCACGCGGCGGTAATTGCCCTGAGCGTAATCACGCGGATTCCACAAATGCACGGCCACCTGCCCCGAGGCGTAGGCGCGGCGTGTCACTCCGCTTTCCAGGAAAGCGGTGAACATTTCGGGAAACAGGGTGATGATGTCAAAACGCATGCGTTGTACTCAGTAGTCCAGCTGCCAGTCAGCCACAATGGTTTTACCAGCCAGATCGACCTTGTCGATGTACGCATCCACAAACGGAATCATGCGTTCCAGCTCTTTGCCATCCAACTCGTAGCTCAGCACCAGGGTTGTCTGCGGGCCGGTAGCCAACAAGTCTTTCACCACACCCAAGGCTTCGCCTTCACGGTTGGTGACCGACAGGCCCAACAGATCGACCCAGTAATACTCACCGTCATCGGTTTTGGGGAAGTGCTCGCGCGCGACAAAAATGCGTGCACCGCGCAGCGCTTCGGCGGCATTGCGATCGGGTACAGCAGGCGACGTCGCAACAATCGTGTCCGAATGCGGGCGCACTTGCTGGATGGGCAGCAGCACGGTACCCACGAAGTTTTTCGCACCCTTTTCAGCAGGTAACAAAAACCATTGCTTGGCGGCGAACAAGGCTTCAGGGTCTGCGCTGTATGCCATGACCTTGAACCACCCCTTCACGCCCCAAGCATCCGCAATGCGTCCTACCTCCACAGCATCTTCGGGCAACGCAGTGGATTCAAGTTTAGGCATGTGGCTCATGACAAATCTACAAAAAACAAAGGCAAAGAAAAAGAAAAAACGGGTTCCGTCAGACTAGCCAACGGAACCCGTTTTCAATGGGAGTGCTGATTAAGCAGCAACCTTTGCGGCAGCTTGCTTGAGCAGACGTTCAACAGTGTCGGAAGCCTGGGCGCCAACGCCCTTCCAGTAAGCCACGCGATCCAGCGCCACGCGCAGAGTTTCTTCAGCGCCACGGGCTGTAGGGTTGTAGAAACCCAGACGCTCGATGCAAGCACCGTCACGACGTGTGCGCTTGTCAACAGCGATGATATTGAAGAAAGGACGTGCCTTGGAGCCGCCGCGAGAAAGTCGAATAACGACCATGATTTATCCTTCGGGTGGTTGCAGCAAAATTTGCTGCAATAGTTTTTTCGGCGTTTGAGACACGCGACATGGCCACCCGGCCAGCGACACGCCAAAACGAAGATTGTATAGGTTTTTAATTTCTATGCCCACTATCCGTGCAAGCCAGCCTTTGGATTTACCGGCCATCACCGCCATTTACCGCCACCATGTTTTGAGTGGCACGGGCACTTTTGAAATAGAGCCGCCAGCGCTGAGCGAAATGACCTCCCGCCGCCAAGACGTTTTAGAGAGAAACCTGCCTTGGCTGGTAGCGCAAGCCGATGACGGCACCGTGCTGGGCTATGCGTATGCCAACTGGTTCAAGCCCCGGCCGGCCTACCGCTTTTCGGCGGAAGACTCGGTCTATGTCGCAGAGCATGTGCGTGGACAAGGTATTGGCCGTTTGCTGCTGGATGCCTTGTGCCGTGAGTGCGAAGCCGCTGGCGTGCGCAAGTTGATTGCGGTGATTGGGGACAGCCATAACCAGGGCTCGGTCAACGTGCATCGCGCAGCCGGGTTTGCGCATGTTGGCACGCTGAGCAATGTGGGCTGGAAGTTCGACCGCTGGCTGGATGTGGTGATGATGGAGAAGTCCCTAGGTACAGGATCAAGCACCTCGCCCGAATAATCAGTGCATGAAAAACAAAACGTTGGCGGCTTGGTTGGCATTTGTAGGCGGGCCTTTGGGCCTGCACCGGTTTTACCTGCACGGCCTGGGCGATACGCTGGGCTGGTTCTTGCCGATTCCTACCGCGCTGGGTTTGTATGGCATTCAACGCGTGCAGCAGTTTGGGCAAGATGACCAACTCAGCTGGGCCTTGATTCCGCTGCTGGGTTTTACCATCGCGGCGTGCGCGCTGGTCGCGATTTTGTATGGACTGAGCAGCCCGGAAAAATGGAATGCACGCTTTAACCCGCAGTCAGCGCGAGAGGCTGCGCCCGGCAGCACCAACTGGTTCACGGTGGCAGCCATTGCGGTGTCGCTGATGGTGGGTGCCGCTGTGCTCATGGCCAGTTTGGCCTACAGCTTTCAGCATTACTTTGAATACCAAATTGAAGAAGCACGCAAGATTTCTCAATAGTCAAAGTACTGGACAGCTATATAAAAAGTGAGCATCTTGCCGGCAAAGAAAAAGGACTTCAAAGTGTTTTCACCTTGAAGTCCTTTTCCGTAGCGGGCTAAGCGCTCATCTATTTGCTAAGCACTTGCAGCTCAATACAGTTGCAAGCTGACCCAATACGCCACCGCAGCCACAAAGGCACTGGCGGGAATGGTCAAAATCCAGGCCCAGACAATGCCGCCCGCCACACCCCAGCGGACTGCGCTCATGCGCTGGGTGGAGCCCACGCCCACAATGGCACCCGTGATGGTGTGTGTGGTGGAGACGGGAACGCCCAGGAAGGTTGCAAAGAACAGCGTAAAGGCACCGCCCGATTCCGCGCAGAAGCCACCCACGGGCTTGAGCTTGGTGATCTTCTGGCCCATGGTTTTCACGATGCGCCAGCCGCCCATCATGGTGCCCAGACCAATCATGGCGTAGCAGCTGATGATGACCCACAGCGGAGGCGCCTCGGCGTCCCCGGCCAAATAGCCGGTGGCCACCAGCAGCAGCCAGATAATGCCGATGGTCTTTTGTGCATCATTACCACCATGGCCCAGCGAATAAGCACCGGCAGACACCAGTTGCAGGCGGCGGAACCACTTGTCCACCTTGCTAGGGCGCGAACGGCGGCAGATCCAGGCCACGATCACCATCATCAGCGAGCCAAAGACAAAGCCCAGCAGCGGCGAGATCAATATAAAAGCCACGACCTTCAAGATACCGCTGGCGATCAGCGAACTTGTGCCAGCCTTGGCAATCACTGCGCCCACGATGCCGCCAATCAGCGCATGCGAGGAGCTAGAGGGAATGCCGTAGTACCAAGTAATCAGGTTCCACACGATGGCACCGGCCAGCGCACCAAAGACGACGTGGGTATCCACAATGTCTGGCTGCACAATGCCTTTACCCACCGTGGCCGCCACACTCAGGTGGAAGACAAAGATCGCAATAACGTTAAAGAAGGCGGCAAAGACCACGGCCTGACCGGGCTTGAGCACCCCGGTAGAGACGACAGTCGCAATGGAGTTGGCGGCATCATGAAACCCGTTCATGAAGTCAAAAACCAGTGCCATTGCCACCAGCAAGATGACCACCCACAGGGCGGCTTGTACGGTTTCCATATTCAGGATTCCCTGTGCTGGTCGATCAGGAGTTCTCGAGGACGATGCCCTCGATGATGTTGGCTACGTCTTCGCACTTGTCGGTGATGGTTTCCATCAACTCGTACACGGCCTTGAGCTTGATCAGCTCACGTACATCGGCTTCTTCGCGGAACAATTTGCTCATGGCAGCGCGCAATACGCGGTCGGCATCGGATTCCAGGCGGTCGATTTCTTCGCAGGTCTTCAGCGCAGCTTCAGCCGTGGCTTGGTCGGCAATGTGGTTGAGCATCTTGACCGCATCACGCAGGCGCTCGCAGCACTTCAGACTTAAATCGGCCAGGCGACGAATTTCATCATTCATAGCACGGATGTCATACAGCGACATGGCCTCGGCAGAGTCCTGAATCAGGTCAGCCACATCGTCCATGCTGTTGATCAGGCTGTGGATATGTTCGCGGTCAATCGGCGTGATGAAGGTCTGGTGCAGCGTCTTGCTGACTTCATGGGTAATGCGGTCGGCTGCGCGTTCCGCGTTGTCCACATCACTGTTGTACTTGTCGCGCAGGTGCGGGTCGTTGTAGTTGTCTACCAGCTGAGAGAAGGCGCGTGCGGCTTCCACAATGCGATCCGCATGCTGGTTGAACATTTCGAAAAAATTGCCTTCGCGCGGCAGCAGTTTGCCAAACAGCATGAACGCTCCTTCAAGTTATATCTAGCGTTTGAAAAGTGAAACGGCCTGCACACTCGGTTGCGCAGACAGCCAAAACATGGGCCAAGGTCTAATTCAGCAGGCCCATGCTTGCATGGGTAAGTTCGTCCCTTGCGCGATATCTTCTAAGGCGCAAAAGCCGTTGGCGCAAGGCCAAAAAAGTGGAGATCGGCTGCATTGTCCATGACAAGCACATGAAGATTTAATGAATTTTTTATGACATTAGTGTGACAAGCACCCCGCCATTACGAATAAATGCAAGCACCCACCATCGACAAACATCAATCACCATATTGAAATTGCTTGAAAAGCTAGAGAATTCAAAAGGTAGTTTATTTTGTTGCAATGCAGCAACTGCACCCTGAGAAGCCGTGCATTACCCTCAATGCATTCGAGAATTTCCGCGTCAGCCTTAAGGCTTTCTGCGTTGCGCTGCTTGTTGATTTCGGGCCCGCAGATCCGCCAGCTTTTCACCGATCTTGATCTCCAGGCCGCGCGGTACTGGCTGGTAGAAATAGGGGTTGTCCATGCCTTCAGGAAAGTAATCTTCACCTGCAGCAAAACCATCGCCCTCGTCATGGGCGTAGCGATAGTCTTTGCCCCAGTCCATGTCTTTCATCATCTTGGTCGGTGCATTGCGCAAATGCATGGGCACCGGCTGAGTGCCACCTGATTTCACCAGCGCTTTCATCTGGTTATAGGCTTTGTAGCCCGCATTGCTTTTAGGAGCCACTGCCAGATAAATGACAGCTTGCGCCAGCGCCAGCTCACCCTCGGGGCTACCCAAACGCTCATAGGTGGCGGCTGCATCATTGGCCATTTGCATGGCTCGTGGATCGGCCAGCCCAATGTCTTCCCAGGCCATGCGCACAATGCGCCGCGCCATGTAGCGCGGGTCGGCACCACCATCGAGCATGCGCACCAGCCAGTACAGCGCGGCATCGGGGTCGGAGCCGCGCACCGATTTATGCAATGCGCTGATGGTGTCGTAGAACTGCTCGCCGCCTTTGTCATAGCGGCGCATGCGCTCACCCAGCACTTGCAGCAGCCAGGCATCGGTGATTTGCGCCAGCTTGACCTGCTCCGCCGTCACAGACAGCATCTCCAGCGTATTGAGCAAGCGGCGTGCATCGCCATCCGCATAGGCAATCAAACGCTCGACAGCATCACTTTCTATAGCAGGAACTGCTTTCAGTGCCTGGGCTTTGACTACTATTTGCTTTAAATCGTCTGCGGTCAGACTTTGCAGCACATACACCGCAGCGCGTGACAGCAGTGCCGAGTTGACTTCAAACGACGGGTTCTCCGTGGTCGCCCCAATAAAGGTGAACAAGCCACTTTCTACATGCGGCAAAAAAGCGTCTTGCTGGCTTTTGTTGAAGCGGTGCACCTCATCGACAAAGACAATCGTGCGCTGCGGCATCAGACCGCTGCGGGCAGCTTCGGCTTTCTCTACGGCTTCGCGGATGTCCTTGACACCGCCCAGCACGGCACTGATGGAGAGAAACTGTGCATCAAACGCATCGGCCATCAAGCGGGCAATGGTGGTTTTGCCCACGCCGGGCGGCCCCCAAAGAATGCAACTGTGCGGTCGGCCCGATTCGAACGCCAGGCGCAGCGGCATACCGTCGCCCAGCACATGCCGCTGGCCCACGACCTCACCCAGTGTGTGCGGGCGCAAACGTTCAGCCAAAGGCTGGAGCAGGCCAGCGCCACGATCTTGCGGAGAAGCTTGCAATTCAGACTCCAGCCTAGGGCTTGCTCTTAAAGTCGCCATATAACAGAAGTTTATATAAGGCAAAATAGGTACTTTAGCGGATCTTGTCGACACGCAGCCATACCACAGGCTGCTTGCGCACGCGCTCTGTGCCAGAAGCCACAAGCTTATCCGGCATGGTCACCCACTTCGCTGGTCGCCTTAGTCATCCTGGGCCGACAACGCCTATGAGCTTGGCTGCGCCTTACCCACACGGTTTGCAACCACTCACTACAAATCTCGATTTTCGCTGCTTTCCCAACACACCTGCTGCTGCACTGACCCGCAGCGGTCGATGAGGTATTTCGGTCTTTCACATGAAAACACTCAAGACGCGGGACATTGTCGCCCTCGGCTTCATGACATTTGCTCTGTTCCTTGGCGCTGGCAACATCATCTTCCCTCCCAGCGTAGGTCTGGCTGCTGGTGAATTCCAGTGGTCGGCAGCTCTGGGCTTTTTGCTCACGGGCGTGGGCCTGCCCTTGCTGGGCGTGGTCGCACTGGCCCTGGTCGGCGGAGGTTTGGACACGCTCACCAAACCAATTGGCAAGGTGGCAGGCACCTTGATGGGGCTGTCCATCTACCTGACCATTGGCCCTTTCTTTGCCACACCGCGCACCGCGACTGTGTCGTTTGAAGTGGGCATGGCACCGTTCACAGGCAACACCCCGGGCGCCTTGCTGGTCTTTACCGTGGCCTACTTTGCGCTGGTAATGGTGCTGTCGCTGTTCCCCGGCAAGCTGATGGACAACATCGGCAAGATCATCACCCCTGCGCTGCTCGCCGTATTGGCGGTATTGGGTGTTGCCGCTTTTGTGGCGCCTGTGGGGGATATCGCTGCCGTAGCGGCCGCAGATTACGCCTCTGCCGGCAAAGCCCTGGCCCAAGGTTTTGTCCAGGGCTACCAAACCATGGATGCACTGGCATCGCTGGTGTTTGGCATCGTGATTGTGGCGACCATCAAAGCCGCAGGCGTGACCGATACCCGCCTGCACACGCGCTACACCATCTACGCCGGTCTGATTGCTGCGCTGGGCCTGGGTCTGGTGTATGTGTCGCTGGTGTACCTGGGCGGCATGAGTGGCTCCGTAATTGAACCGGGCACCAGCGGCGTGCAAATCCTGAATTACTACGTCAACACCACCTTCGGCACTTCGGGCATCTTCTTGCTGGCCGCCGTCATCTTGCTGGCGTGCTTGACCACCGGCGTCGGCCTGGTCAGCGCATGTTCCGCCTATTTCAGCGAATTGCTGGGCGTGAAATACCGCACCGTGGTGATCGTCATGTCGGTGTTCAGCGCTGCCGTGGCCAACCAAGGTCTGGCACAGCTGATCAGCGTGGCCGTGCCCGTGCTGGTGTGCATCTACCCCGTGGCGATTGCACTGATCGCCTTGGGCCTGATGTCCAGGCTGTGGAAGCACAAGGCCCGCGTTTTCATCCCCGTGATGACCGTCGCGCTGGTGTTTGGCGTGGTGGATGCCATCAAGGCCATCGGCTGGAGCGTGCCTGCCGTCTTTGACAGCCTGCCCGGCAGCAACATGGGCCTGGGCTGGTTGCTGCCCGTGGTGATCGTGCTGGTCATTGCAGGCGTGCTGGACCGGGTGCGCCCGGTACCTGTCCAAGCCTAAGCGCCTGGCGCAGCCACCAAGAAAAAGCCCCGCTGGTTTGCGCCAGCGGGGCTTTTTAAATGGAATGGCGCAGATTGCAAGCTATTAAAAATAAAGCATCATCCCCTTGTCAATCAATCGTTTCAACACAAAATATTGCTTAAATCAAGGAAATATAACGGCTAGATGCTATCAATTAAGAAGCGAACATTTTACTGCTGCATGATGTCCGCACCGGCAGGCACTTCAAACTTGAAGCTGCCTGCGGGCAAGGATGGCAGCACTTGCAGGTTGTTAAAACGGATCACCGAGCGCTGACCAAAGCCATCCAAGATGTCCATGGCCGCCAGGGTGTCGCCCGCAAAACCCACGCGCACGCTCTTGAGCTGACCATCGGCCACCTTGGGCGTGGCTTCTACCCACTGCATGCCATCGGCATCGGGCGCTGATTTCAGCGCAAAGTCTTTCTTTAAGCCGGAAAGATCATGGGCCGACGCCAAAATCGCCGCCGGCGTGCTGCCCAGTGCATCCGCCTGTTTGCGCTGCGTGACCTGGTTCAAATCCACGTCATACAGCCACACCGTTTTGCCATCGGCCACGATGGTTTGCTCAAACGGCTTGGTGTAGATGAACTTGAATTGCCCAGGGCGCTGGAACGCAAACTCTCCGCTGCTGGTCTTGCTGCGCGCCGTCTGCCCATCCTTGGCCGGAGCAGTCACGGTCTGCGTGAACTGCGCCTGGCCAGCCTGGGCATTGCGCATAAAGTTTTCCAGGCTTTGCAGGCCATCAGCCCACACCGCCAAAGGCAGGAATGCCCAGACGGTCAGTGCCGTCAACGTCTTTTTCATAGTAATTTCCTTTCGCCTCGCAGCCAAAAGCCACTAGGGATTTATTCAGTGCGTGCTGGCACCAACACTTCACGTTGACCGCTGCTGGTGAGCGAGCTCACCAAGCCTGCGCTCTCCATCTGCTCCAGCAGATTGGCCGAGCGGTTGTAGCCAATGCGCAGCTTGCGCTGCACGTACGAGATACTGGCCTTGCGGTCTTTCAAAACAATCTCCACGGCCTGGTCGTACATGGGGTCTTTTTCACCACCCTCAATGCCTTCGCCGTCGGCACCGCCCTCTTCCGAGCTCGCGGCCTCCAATACGCCGTCGAGGTAATCAGGCTCGCCTTGTTCCTTCAAGTAGCTCACGACCCGGTGTACTTCATCGTCCGACACAAAGGCGCCGTGCACCCGAATCGGCAAGCCCGTGCCGCTGGCCATGTAGAGCATGTCCCCCATGCCCAGCAGGCTTTCAGCGCCCATCTGGTCTAGAACGGTTCGGCTATCAATCTTGGATGACACCTGGAACGCAATACGTGTCGGAATGTTCGCCTTGATCAGGCCTGTAATCACATCCACGCTGGGGCGCTGGGTGGCCAAAATCAGGTGGATGCCCGCCGCCCGCGCCTTTTGCGCCAAACGGGCGATCAGCTCTTCAATCTTCTTGCCCACCACCATCATCAGGTCGGCCAGCTCATCAATCACGATGACGATGTGCGGCAGGCGCTGCAATGGCTCCGGCGACTCCGGCGTCAGGCTGAATGGGTTACCAATGATTTCACCCTTTGCGTGGGCTTCATTGATCTTGACGTTGTAGCCAGCCAGATTGCGCACGCCCAGCTTGGACATGAGCTTGTAGCGCCGCTCCATTTCAGCCACGCACCAGTTCAGGCCATTGGCCGCCTGCTTCATGTCAGTGACGACGGGAGCCAGCAAATGCGGAATGCCTTCGTAGACCGACATTTCCAGCATCTTGGGGTCGATCATGAGCAGGCGCACATCCTTGGCCTCGGCCTTGTACAGCAGCGACAAGATCATGGCGTTGATACCGACCGACTTACCGGAACCCGTGGTACCGGCCACCAGCACGTGCGGCATCTTGGCCAAGTCGGCCACTACGGGCTTGCCTTCAATGTCTTTGCCCAAACCCATGGTCAGCAGGCTCTTGGCCTCGTGGTAGACCTGCGAGCCCAGCACTTCCGAGAGGCGAATCGACTGGCGCTTGGCGTTGGGCAACTCCAGTGCCATGTAGTTTTTACCGGGAATGGTTTCAATCACCCGCACCGACACCAGTGACAGCGAGCGCGCCAAGTCCTTGCCCAGATTCACCACCTGCGAGCCCTTCACACCCGTAGCAGGTTCAATCTCGTAGCGCGTGACCACAGGGCCAGGCGTGGCCTGCACCACGCGCACTTCCACACCGAAATCTTTGAGCTTTTTCTCAATCATGCGGCTGGTCATCTCCAGCGTATCGGGGGAGACGGACTCCTGCTTGACCAGCGGGGCATCCAGCAAATCCACTTGGGGCAAGCTGCCGTCGCTGGGCAACTGTGCATTCTGGAACAAGGGCTTTTGGCGCTCTTTGGCCACACGCTCACTCGGCACCACAGGCGCAACCTGGGGTGTCACGATCAGCACTGGCTCATGGTGCCCATCGTCAAACTCTTGGCGCTCTTCCTCGACCACCTTGGCGCGCTGGCGTGCAGCTTTGCGGCCTTCCACTTCATCTTTGAGCTGCTCACGTTTTTGCTGGTTGCGGTGCACCAGACCTTCAAGGCGCCTACCCAGACTTTCTGCGGACTTGCCCCATGAGAAGCGAAACACCATGGACAGCGCCACCACCGAAAGCCCAATGCCCACCAGACCAGAACCTGTAAAGCCCAGCCAGCGCACCCCGAACACGCCCAAGGTGTAACCCACCACGCCACCCGCATGTCCAGGCAGAAGCTCTTCAACCCGGTACAGGCGCGCCCATTCCAAAGCACAGCTCACTCCCACCAGCAACCACACACCACTCCACCAGCGCAAGCGCTCATGAATAGGGGTGTCGAGCATGCTTTGGCCGCGTACCCATCGCAGCGCAGACCGCGCTAACGTGTAACCACCGATGAGCAACAGCCACCAGGCGGAAAAGCCAAAGCCAAAGTAGCAGGCATCTGCCACCAAGGCACCCAGCCTGCCCATCCAGTTATTGACCAAGACGTTGTCGCTGCTACCCGAAGTGGACCAGGCCGGATCAACGATGGAGTAGCTCAGCATCGCCAACAGCCAGAAAAACAGGCTCAAAGCGCCAGCGATCAAGCAAATTTCATGACCAAAGCGCGCAAACCCATTGCGGGGTGCGCCTCTGGCGGAATCAGCATTCAATGCATTCGAGGAATAAGTCATACGCAGACAAGAGCTTACCTTAGCCCCAGACCCCTTAAACAAACGGTTGCAACCTCCAATGCAAGCACATGCAACAGTGCTCGGTGCAAAACCTGGTGGCACAGCGTTTTAGTTTCACGCTATGGCCGTGTTTATAGATACGCAGCCCAAGGGCACCGCCGGCTTTCTACAATGCAAGGCTAAGCCGTGCAAGCGTGGGCCGTGAGCCCCTGGCCCACTTTACGGCGGCCCCTTCAGTGTTCAACTGTGTGGCGCGACACGCGCGACACCTTTCATAGAAAAGCAACATGTCCACCAACCAACACGCCAAAGTTTTGATTCTGGGTTCCGGCCCTGCCGGCTACACGGCTGCCATCTACGCAGCGCGCGCCAACCTCAGCCCCATGTTGGTAACGGGCATGGCCCAAGGCGGCCAGCTGATGACCACCACCGAAGTGGACAACTGGCCCGCGGATGTGAATGGTGTGCAAGGCCCGGAGTTGATGCAGCGCTTCATGGAACACGCCGAGCGCTTCAAGGCGCAGATGGTGTTTGACCACATCCACAGCGTGGACCTGTCCAAGCGCCCCTTCACCCTGACCGGTGACAGCGGCACCTACACCTGCGACAGCCTGATCATTGCCACCGGCGCGTCGGCCAAGTATCTGGGCCTGCCTTCGGAAGAAGCCTTCATGGGCCGTGGTGTCTCGGGTTGCGCTACGTGCGATGGCTTCTTCTACCGCGAGCAGCCTGTGTGCGTGGTGGGCGGCGGAAATACTGCTGTGGAAGAAGCGCTGTACCTGTCCAACATTGCCTCCAAGGTCACCCTCATCCACCGCCGCGACAAGTTCACGGCCGAACCTATTCTTGTGGACAAGCTGATGGAGAAGGTCAAGGAAGGCAAGATCGAACTCAAGACCCACTTCACCCTTGATGAAGTGCTGGGTGACCAGTCCGGCGTGACGGGTATCCGCGTCAAAAGCACCCAGGATGGCCATACCGAAGACATCGCCCTGCAAGGCTGCTTTATCGCCATCGGCCACTCGCCGAACACCGATATCTTCAAGGGCCAACTGGAGATGGAAAACGGCTATATCGTGACCCAAAGCGGCCGCAAAGGCATGGCCACCCAAACCAGCGTGCCCGGCGTGTTTGCCGCCGGTGACGTACAGGACGACGTGTACCGCCAGGCCATCACCAGTGCCGGCACCGGCTGCATGGCGGCGTTGGACGCCCAGCGTTTCCTGGACCAATAAAACCTTGAGCGGCGATGGCCATTTCAGGCTAAAGCCCTGCGCTACCACGTAAATTTGTGCAAAGCCCGTATAATCGCGGGCTTTGCTGCAATTAGCGTCTGTTTTTACAGACTGTGGATGCTACAAATTCGGGTTACCGCCACCCTTTATCTGGCGAGGTGAGGTCTGTTGGCACATTGCGCATTCCGTGCAATTTCAGTGCTGATGGCCGTTTCAAATATCGGAGTGTCCAAATGGCACGCGTATGTGAAGTTACGGGCAAAAAGCCCATGGTGGGCAACAACGTTTCCCACGCAAACAACAAGACCAAGCGTCGTTTCCTGCCTAACCTGCAGTACCGTCGTTTCTGGGTTGAAACAGAAAACCGCTGGGTGCGTTTGCGCGTTTCCAGCGCTGCTCTGCGTTTGATCGACAAGAACGGTATCGACTCCGTGCTCGCAGACATGCGCGCTCGTGGCCAAGCTTAATTCCCTGAAGGAGAAACAACATGGCTTCCAAAGGCGGACGCGATAAGATCAAGCTGGCTTCGACTGCTGGCACAGGTCACTTCTACACAACGACCAAGAACAAGAAGACGATGCCTGAAAAGATGTCGATCATCAAGTTCGACCCCAAGGCTCGCAAGCACGTCGAGTACAAGGAAACCAAGCTGAAGTAATTCAGTTTTTTCCCCTTCAAAAAACCGCCACAGCGCAAGCTTTTGGCGGTTTTTTGTTGTCCGCACGATGTCACCCATGCGCTAAGGTGACTTTACCGCCCATCGACAAACTGCCTACAATTCGCTTTGTCGCTGCACCCTTGGTGTGGCGACATACGTTCTCAGGGCGGGGTGCAATTCCCCACCGGCGGTAAGCAGCCTATGGTTGCAAGCCCGCGAGCGCTTGCACGGCACTGCCATGCAAGGTCAGCAGACCAGGTGCGACTCCTGGGCCGACGGTCACAGTCCGGATGAAAGAGATACGTGAAGCTCAGTTTTCCAGCCCGGTGCTGCGCGTGCGTTTTTTGCACGTCTGCCTTGGCTGCGCTTGCCTTCGCGCGCCCTGATTCATTTGTTGCACCTCACTTTTTTGAGCACACCATGAATCAGAAGACCATGATCCCCACCGCTTCCGTTGCAGCCACCCAGGCCGCTCTGACCCAGGCACGCATCGCCATCATCAGCGCCAACTGGCACAGTGATGTCGTACATCAAGCCCGTGACGCAGCCACCCAGCGCCTGCAGGAGCTGGGCGCCGCACGCTCCAGCATCCAGCACATTGAAGTGCCCGGTGCTTTCGAAATCCCTCTGATGGCCCAAAAGCTGGCCGCATCTGGCCAGTTCGATGCCGTGATTGGCTGTGCCGTGATCGTTAACGGTGGCATTTACCACCACGAGTTTGTCTCCACCGCTGTGGTCGATGGACTCATGCGCGTGCAACTGGATACCGGCGTGCCCGTGTTCTCCGTGGCGCTGACGCCCTACAACTTCCAGCCCTCCGAAGATCTGCTGGGCTTTTTCCGTGCGCACTTCGTCAAGAAGGGCGAGGAAGCCGCCAATTCCTGCGCAGAGACACTGGCTGCGCATGCTGCAGTGGATGCCTTGTTACAAGAGGTCGCTGCCGCCTGATTTCTAGTGTTTTAAGCCTCCAGCCTTTATGTAGAAAGGGCTTATAGCTATCAAAAAATCCGCTGCAGTCTTCACTGCAGCGGACGATATGGCTGGAGGCCTTCTGCAGCCAAGGCCAGCGAACCTCACATGGAATCAAACAAGCCCTTGGGCTTTTTGTCTTTCTTGTTTTCCACCGGATTGGCCAGCATCCAGTTGGAAGGATAGGCACGCATGAACTCGCGCGCCTTGTCTTGGCGGGCGGTCAGCCAAGCGTCGTACGTACCTTCGCCCAGAATCGCCGGCATGCGCCGCTCTGCGCCTTCGTTGCCGTAGCGGCGCATCAATGCGTGGCTGTTGGCGTTGATGGTCAAAATGGCGTAACTCATCAGCTCCTCACCGGTTTCTGGATCTTTCCAGCTATTCCAGATCCCTGCCACCCCCATGGGCTGGCCATCAACGCGTGCGATGCGGGTGGGAATGGCTTTTTTGCCGCTGCGCAGGTCGTCTTCATAAAACGCCTGCATGGGGATGATGCAGCGCTGGCCTGCCATCCACGCATCGCGAAAGGCTTGCGTCGTGCTCACCGTTTCGTTGCGCGCTTCCAGCAATTTGATGGAGCGCAGGCGCGCATCAGAAACCGATTTGGACGCGTTGGGTACCAAGCCCCACTGCGCGGGCACCCATTCACGGATGACGCGAGGAGCAG
The DNA here is from genome assembly GCA_015478895.1 of Comamonas sp. Classification (GTDB taxonomy): domain Bacteria; phylum Pseudomonadota; class Gammaproteobacteria; order Burkholderiales; family Burkholderiaceae_C; genus Comamonas. Next base: position 24,854 of record JADMKK010000048.1, read on the forward strand.
TTTTTTTGCCCGCAGGCAAAGCTTCAGCGGCCTCTGCGCCTGCGGTGCTGACGCTGTCTGGCACTGGTGCAACAACATCCGAGGCAGCGGTGCTGTCAACCTCAGGCAACGCTTGGGCAGCGCCGCGGATAAAGCCACTCATGCGACGCCCGCGCAGCTGGCGTTCAGGCAATTCGATGGGTGTTACTTTGAAAAAGTCAGTCCACATATCCAGCGTGGCGAGGTTTTCGTATTGGGTGGTCATGCCCGAATGGTAGTGGCATGCAGCAACTCACTCCACCGACTCAGACAAAAATCACGCTGAAGACAAAAAATCCTCTCTGGTGACAGCACCAGAGAGGATTTTCTCCATTCGCTATAACGGTCTTAGCCTTGGTTGTTGGTCACATAGGCGCGATTCGCACGTTCCCAAGCGGATTGCACGGCGGGCTCTGCATCTTTCCAGCGTAAACGGCCCTGGGCATGTTCTTCGTCCCAGCGGCGCTCCCACTCCGTGCGGGCATCATTCCAGTTGTCCCTGCCTTCCATACGGCTGGTGTAGCCTGCACGGTAGGCAGGGGCGTAGTCATCAAAGGTGTAAGCGTCAGAGTAATAGGGCTCACGCACATAGGCGTTGCGCCAATACTCATCTTCCAAGGTGGGGTTGATGGCTTCAGCAGCGCCCTTGCCCGCTAGGCCACCCACCACAGCGCCCACCACTGCACCGACTACAGAGCCCACCGGGCCAGCCACAGTGCCTACGGCAGCACCGGTAATTGCGCCGCCTGCTGCGCCCACGGTAGTTCCAATGGGGTGGTCATTCAACTCGCCGCTTAACGGTGCTGGGTTATTGGGGTCCTGAGGATATTGAGGATTTGTCATCACGCGCTCCTTAGATCTATAACGCCCAAACGGCCCAATTGCCGTGGACTGGACTTTTATATTGAGTGCCAAATGGGCACCCGCGTGGTAGGCCACAGCCCTACTTACCTTCACTCACATTGCATACACTTCGAAAATAAACAAGCATTTTCATCCGATAGCCCTTGCTGCATCTGTATTTATAGCTATAAAAAAAAGCCTCTTCATCGCTTGATGAAGAGGCTTTTGTAGGGCGAATCACTTAGCCATTAATAGGCCAAGCATTACGTTTTACGCACTTACTTACGCTGCCAAGCGGCAGCAAAGAAACCGTCCGTTTCGTGTGTGTGCGGCCACAGGCGAATGTATTGAGTACCTGTCTCGCCACCAGCGCACAGACCGAGGGCGTTTTCCACCTTCAATTGCGCCAGCGTTTCGCCGGCGTCCATCGGCACAAAGTCAGGGTGTACCTGCTGGAAGGCCTGGGCAATCAGTTCATTTTCTTCAGGCAGGATGGAACAAGTAGCGTAGACCAGGCGACCACCGCTTTTGACCATGCGCGCAGCGCTGGCCAAGATGGCAGTTTGCTTTGCGGTCAGTTCCGCCACCGACTTTTCGTCCTGGCGCCACTTCAGATCAGGATTGCGGCGCAAAGTACCCAAACCGGAACACGGGGCATCGACCAGGACGCGGTCAATCTTGCCAGCCAGGCGTTTGACGCGCTCATCACGCTCGTGCGCCAAGGCGGCTGGGTGCACGTTGGACAAACCGCTGCGTGCCAGACGGGGCTTCAAGGCCTCCAGACGGTGGGCAGATACATCAAACGCGTAGAGGCGACCGGTATTGCGCATTTGTGCGCCAATCGCCAGGGTCTTGCCACCAGCTCCGGCGCAAAAATCCACCACCATTTCGCCGCGCTTGGCATCCAGCAGCAAGGCCAGCAACTGCGAGCCTTCATCCTGCACTTCAATACGGCCTTCCTTGAAGGCGGCCAGCTTGGTCAGAGCGGGCTTGTCATCAATGCGCAAGCCCCAAGGGGAATAAGGGGTCGCCACCGTTTGGATGCCTTCGCGGGCCAGCTCTTTTTGTACAGCTTCACGCTTGGCGTTCAGGGCGTTGACGCGCAAATCCAGCGGTGCAATTTCCAGCATGCTGGCGGCCAGTTCTTCAAACTGGTCTCCGACCTGAGCTTGCAGGGCATCGGCCATCCACTGGGGCAAATTGTGGCGGTGCTGCGGCATCAGCTCTTCGGGCTTGATGGCGTCGCACTCGTCCACCCACTTGATTTCCTGATCGCTCAGAGCGGCTTTGAGAAAAGTGCGGGGGCCATGAAAACCCAGGATGGCCAGACGGCGCTCTTTGGGGCCGGAGCCGGAGCGGGCCAGCGCTTCAAACAAGGTTTTCTTGCGCAGTACCGCATAAACGGTCTCCGCCAGAGTGCCGCGCTCACGCGGCCCGAGGTTACGGTGATCTCGAAAGTAGCGGGACACCACGGAGTCGGCCGGGTGTTGGAAAGTAAGGGTCAGCTTGACCAGTTCGGCGCAAGCGTCGAGGAGGGCTTTGGGGTGCATAAGCTGTATTGTCCCACTGACCCCATTCCCCGGTGGGGCGCTGGCTGCAGCAGCTGTGCAAAATCCAAGACTTCGCCGCGTCAGCCAAGTAATTTTAAAGAATTTTTGACCTCTAGCCCAGTACCAGCAAAGGCTGGCAGCTCTCATTTTTACATCACCAAGTTATGACATCTGAGCCATTACCCGAGTTCATCACCACCTCACCCGGTCTGTACCGCCACTACAAAGGCAATCTGTACGAGGTGATCGACACCGTGCGCCATAGCGAAACCATGGAACCGCTGACGCTCTACCGCGCCCTGTATGGCGAGCGTGGGCTGTGGGTGCGACCGGCCGCCATGTTCAACGAAACTGTGGTGATTAATGGTGTACAACAACCGCGTTTTGCCCGCTGCCCGGAAGGTACGCCCTCGACTTGAAGATAAAGCTTCAGGCTTTTTGCAGCAACGCGGCCACTGCGCGCGGATAAATGACGTGCTCTTGCGTGAGCACCCGCGCGGCCAGTGTGTCTGCCGTGTCCTCGGGCAGTACCGGCACCACCGCTTGGTCAAGAATAGGCCCGACATCCAGCTTTGCAGTGACACCGTGCACGGTGCAACCGGCAAACTTGCAACCCGCGTCAATCGCGCGCTGGTGCGTGTGCAAGCCGGTGAAGGCGGGCAGCAATGAAGGGTGGATATTGACTAGGCGGCCTTCAAAGTGCTGCACAAAGCCAGGCGTGAGAATGCGCATGAAACCGGCCAGCACCACGACTGCGGGGTTGTGTTGGTCAATTACTTGGGCCAGCTTGGCATCAAACGCCTCGCGGCTATCAAATTTTTTGTGGTCCAGCACTTCCGTTGCGATGCCGTGCTCCCTGGCAAAAACCAGGCCTTTGGCATCGGCCTTGTTGCTCACGACCGCTGCCACACGGGCCCCATAGCGGTGTGCCCAGTCTTGCTGCTGGGCAGCTTTCACAATGGCAGCCATGTTAGAGCCGCCGCCAGAGATCAAAATCACGATGTTTTTCATTGCCGTGCGATTATCCCTGCCATGACCTTCGATCACCTGAACCAGCCCCTGTCTCCGACTGAAGCACGCGTGCTTGCCACCTTGATGGAAAAAGCGCGGACTGTGCCCGACAGTTACCCCATGACGCTCAACAGTCTGCTGAGCGGCTGTAATCAGAAAACCAGCCGCGATCCGGTGATGAACCTGAGCGAGACCGACATCCTGAGCACGCTGGACACATTGCGTGACCGCCATCTGGTCATTGAAGTGAGCGGCCAGCGTGCTATGCGCTGGGAGCACAACTTTGAACGCGTACTGGGCGTGCCCAGCCAGTCCAGCGCGCTGCTGGGCCTGCTGCTGCTGCGCGGCCCCCAAACCGCTGCCGAGCTGCGCACCAATACCGAGCGCTGGCACCGTTTTGCCGATACCGGTTCGGTGGAGGCTTTTCTGGAAGAACTGCAAGACCGCGCGGAAGTCAAAGGCGGCGCGCTGGTGCGACTGCTGCCCAAAGCCCCCGGCGCACGGGAAGCCCGCTGGGCACAGTTGCTGTGCGGTGAACCGAGTCTGCCCAGCGCCAGCGCGCACAACCCGGCAACTGTGAGCAAGCAGGGTGAGAGCGAACGCCTTGAAGCGCTGGAAGCACGCATTGCCGCCCTGGAAGCACAGGTACAACGCCTGTGCGCAGCCTTGGGCGAGGAGCAGGCTTGACCCCTATCAGGCACCTAAGCGACAAGTTCTCCGCGTTCCCCCTGTTGCAGTGCAATAGCTGAGGGCGGCACTCTCTGAATCATGTCGGGCAGCACGCCCGTTCTATTAGGAGAGCATCTGCATGGACTTGGCATACACGCCCGAAGAACAGGCCTTCCGCGAAGAAGTTCGCGCTTGGCTCCAAGACAACCTCGACCCCGCCCTGGCCGCCAAAGTGCGCGATGACCTGCGCCTGAGCCGCGAAGACATGCAAGGCTGGGCCAAGGTGCTGGGCCAAAAAGGCTGGTTAGCCAGCGCCTGGCCCAAAGAGTTTGGCGGCCCCGGCTGGACGGCCGTACAAAAGCATTTGTTTGCCGAAGAAAGCGCCCGCGCCTGCGCGCCCGGCGTGGTGCCGTTTGGCCCGGTGATGGTGGCTCCGGTCATCATGGCTTACGGTACGCCTGAGCAACAAAAGCGCTTTTTGCCCGGCATTGCCAGCGGCGAAGTGTGGTGGAGCCAAGGCTACTCAGAACCCGGATCGGGGTCGGATCTGGCCAGTGTCAAAACCCGCGCGGAGCGCCAGGGCGACCACTACATTGTCAACGGTCAGAAAACCTGGACCACGCTGGGCCAGTACGGCGACTGGATGTTTAACCTCGTGCGCACCAGCAACGAAGGCAAGCCGCAAACCGGCATCAGCTTCTTGCTGCTGGACATGAAGAGCCCCGGCGTGACCGTGCGCCCCATCAAGCTGCTGGACGGTGAGTGCGAAGTCAATGAAGTCTTCTTTGACAACGTGAAAGTACCCGTTGACCAACTGATTGGCGAAGAAAACAAGGGTTGGACCTATGCCAAACACCTGCTGGCGCACGAACGCACCAACATCGCCGACGTGAACCGTTCCAAACGCGAGCTGGAACGCCTCAAGCGCATCGCCAAGCAAGAAGGTGTGTGGGAAGACAGCCGCTTTCGCGACCAGATCGCGCTGCTCGAAGTGGACATCATTGCGCTGGAGATGCTGGTGCTGCGCGTGCTTTCCGCCGAAAAGAGTGGCAAGAATTCGCTGGACATTGCGGGCCTCTTGAAAATCAAGGGCAGCGAAATTCAGCAGCGCTATGCCGAGTTGATGATGCTGGCCGCTGGCCCTTACAGCCTGCCCTTCATCGAAGAAGCCATGGAAGCGGGCTGGCAAGGCAACTTCCCCGGTGGCACCGTGGGCAATGCCCCGCTGGCGGGCAGCTACTTCAATATGCGCAAGACCACCATCTACGGTGGCAGCAATGAAGTTCAACGCAATATCGTGGCGCAGACCTTGCTCGGCTAAGAGGGAGACAACAACATGGATTTCGATTTTTCTGACGATCAGCAGCAACTGCGTGATGCCGCTCGCCGCTGGGTAGACAAAGCCTACACCTTCGAACACCGCCGCACCGCGGTCAGCGCGGGTGGTTTTAGCCGTGACACCTACAACGCCTTGGCCGAGCTGGGCCTGACCGCGCTGAATGTGCCCGAGGACCATGGCGGCATGGGCATGGGCGCCGTGGAAGCCATGGTGGTGATGGAAGAAATGGGCCGCGGCATGGTGCTCGAACCCTTGGCGCAAAGCTTTATTGCAGCCAAGGTGCTGTGCCACTATGCACCCGATGCGGTGCAGGCTGACTGGCTGCCCCGCGTGGCCAGCGGTGAGGCGCTGGTGGTACTGGCGCACCAGGAACGTCGCTCCCGCTATCGTTTGGACGTTTGTGAGTCAAAAGCCTCAAAAGCCGTTGATGGGTATAGGATTACAGCTCACAAAAGCATAGTTCCAGTCGGCGATCAGGCCGATGCCTTCATCGTGCCCGCACAACTGGATGGCAAGCTGGCGCTGTTCCTGCTGGAGCGCACTGCCGCTGGCGTCACTGCCCGGGGCTACACCACCCAAGACGGCAGCCGCGCCGCCGAGGTAGAAGCCGAGCAGAGCCCTGCCACCTTGATCACCACCGAGGGTTTGGCCGCTTTGGAATTAGCGGTAGACATCGGCAGCGCGGCAGTCTGCGCCGAGGCCGTTGGGGTGATGGACCAGGTGCTAAACATCACCGCCGACTACCTGAACCAGCGCAAGCAGTTTGGCGTGGCGATTGCCAGCTTTCAGGCCCTGCGCCACCGTTTGGCGGATATGAAGATGCAGCTGGAGCTGGCCCGCTCCATGAGCTACTACGCCAGCTTGCAGCTGAACCAGTCCGCCGATCAGCGCCGCCGTGCCATGGCGCGCGCTCGGGTGCAATTGAGCCAGTCCATGCGCTTTGTGGGCCAGCAGGCCGTGCAATTGCACGGCGGCATTGGCGTAACAGACGAGTACATCGTCTCGCACCAGTTCAAGAAACTGACCCAGCTGGAGATGACTTACGGTGACGGCCTGCACCACCTGGGTGAGCTGTCAGCACGCATGCAAGAAACTGCGGGCGTGGGCGAGGCATAAGCCGCACGAGCTAATCACTACCCAAAAAAAGGCCACTTCACTGTGGCCTTTTTACATGCAGCCCAGCGATGGTGCCGCTTTACGTCAAGCGGCTGCCTTGGGGATGCATGGCTTCTGGGATCTCGGTATCGCCCAGCAAGTGCAGCGCATTCATTTCCATGGTGCGGCACATCGCATCCAGCGGCAGGTCATTGTTATCCATGCCAAAAGGCTCCTCCAGCTCATCGCCTAGGGCATCCAGGCCAAAGAAGGTGTAAGCCACGATACCGACCACGAAAGGTGTCATGAACCCAGTCACATCCACCAAACCAAACGGCAGCAAAAAGCAATACATGTGCGCCGTGCGGTGCAGCAGCAGCGAGTAAGAAAACGGCATGGGCGTGTGGCGCAAGCGTTCGCAGCAGGCCGCTGCATACGTGATGTGCGTGAGGGTCTCATCCATCTTGTTGTAATTGATGGGGTCAATGCGACCTTCATGCATGCACTGCACCAAGTCTTGCGCGTTCGCTTGCACGATGGCGTCGCCCCGGAAACTCAAAGGTAAATTACGTACCTTGTTCCAATCCTCTTTGGTGAGCCAGCGCTCGACAGCGCGATCATCCATATGGCCGCGCAATTGCGCACGCAAAGCGTGGGAGTGGGCCAGCGTGCGATGCACCACACGCACGCGCACATCGCCTTCGCGGTTGTGCGGCTGCAGAGGCTCATCCATGCGAATCAAGCTCAGGCATTGGCGTGCCATGACACGCACGCGAATGTTCAGATCACCCCAGAGCTTGCGCCCTTCCCAATAACGGTCGTAGGCCGTGTTGTTGCGAAAGCCCAGAAAAATAGCCAGTGGCAGGCCAATCAAGGTAAAGGGAATGGTGGTGACGGTGATCTTGATATCGAACAGATAGCCGTGGGCAAACGTCACCAACACCGCCAGCAAGATATTGATGCTGAGCTTCCAACTGATGCGCTGCAACACCGACCCTCTCATGATGAGAAACAGGGTCAGCCCATTAGGACGCTCTTGAACAATCATTGTGGTTGACACCAAGGGAAAACCCTTGATTTCACCACGCCGCAAATCTTCATTTCAGACATGACTGAAAGTTTCAAACCCAAGAGCATGGTCTTTAGCGGGCGCCAGCCGCGAGGTTTTGGGTACGTGCATGCGCAAGAACTCCATCTGATCAGCCAAGATGCGGCGGTTGCGCAAGATGAAATCTTCCCAGATGCTGGGCACATAGGGTGCATACAGCAGCGGCATGCACGCTTGCTCGGGCGTGCGTGGGCCCTTGCGGTGGTTACAGCTGGCGCAGGCTGTGACCAAGTTCATCCACGTGTTTTGGCCATTTTGGCAAATCGGCACAATGTGCTCGCGCGTGAGATGCTCCACCGCCAGGGTCTTGCCGCAGTAAGCGCACATATTGCAATCGCGGGCAAACAGCTTGGGGCCTGTCAGGCCCGGTGTCATCCCTTGCTGGTGGGTGCGGGGCACGCCACGTGTGCCGATGATGCTGTGTACCTCAATGCAGGACTGCAGGCCCGAAACGGCATTGTGCCCACCGTGAAACACGGCCACTGAGGAGCCCATGGTCCAGCGCACATCGTCTGCGGCATAGTGCAGCACCGCCTCTCCCAGGGTGATCCACGACTGGGGCAAGCCATGGGCGGACAGCTTCAAAACTCTCACGTTCGGCCTCCTTGCACAACAGCAGGTCGCAAGCTGCGGCCCACAGTCGGGCTCAGCGCGCCGTCTATCTACAGCGCAATATACTTGCTTTCGTTGACAAACTGCCGCCACGACCCGTCGGGCAGGTTTTGAGAGCTATAAAAACCAAAGCACACAATGAAGATTTTTCGTGGATTCAAACACCCTGGCCTGGCCCCGCGCTGCGCGGTCACCATTGGTAATTTTGACGGCGTACACCGTGGGCACCAGGCCATGCTGGCCTTGCTGTCTGCCGAAGCTGCGCAGCGCGGCATTCCTACCTGTGTGCTGACATTCGAACCCCATCCACGCGATTTCTTCGCTGCCAAATTCAAAAAGCCCGAGCTGGCCCCGGCCCGTGTCGGCACGCTGCGCGACAAGCTGTCGCAGCTACAGCACTGCGGGGTCGACCAAGTAATCGTGCTGCCGTTCAATGAAGCCTTGGCCAGCCAAACCCCGGCAGCATTTATTCAGGAAGTGCTGGTGGACGGTCTGGGCGCCCAGTATGTGCTGGTGGGCGATGACTTCAAATTTGGCGCCCAGCGTGCCGGTGACTACACCATGCTGGATGCCGCTGGCCAGCAACTGGGCTTTGATGTGGCCCGCATGAACAGCTACGAGGTGCATGGCGAGCGCGTCTCCAGCACCACCGTACGCGCTGCATTGGCAGGCGGTGACATGACGCTGGCGGCGCAAATGCTGGGCCACCCCTACACCATCTCCGGGCATGTAGTGCATGGCCGCAAGCTGGGGCGCCAATTGGCCGAATCCACGCCCGGCGCGCTGGATGGCTTTCGCACGCTGAATTTGCGCTTTAACCACTGGAAGCCTGCTGCCAGTGGCATTTTTGCCGTGCTGGTGCATGGCCTGCACGATCAGCCCCTGCGCGGCGTGGCCAACCTGGGTGTACGCCCCTCTTTGGACCCCCAGGACGTCAATGGCGGGCGCGTACTGCTGGAGACGCATTGCCTGGATTGGCCGTCTGCACTGGGTGGCGAAGGGGGCTACGGTAAAATCATCCGCGTGGAACTTTTGCACAAACTGCACGACGAGCTGAAATACGACAGTCTGGATGCCTTGACCCAAGGCATCGCCAAGGACTGCGATGACGCGCAGGCGTTTTTCGCGACCTACACTGAAACGCATCGCCAGACCACGCGCGATCGAATTTGACGCTCCTCGCCTTCGTCAGCTCGGGCGCCGACATTGCGCTCGGTGCTCCACCCCTCGCTTTTTTCGCCCGGCCCTAACGCCCGGCATGCCTTCAAGGTTCCCCCATGTCTGAACAGAAATCGAACAAGCCCGAAGCGTCTGTCTATCGCAGCACGCTGAACATGCCAGATACCGCCTTCCCCATGCGCGGCGATCTGCCCAAGCGCGAGCCTGCATGGGCCAAGGCCTGGGACGAGCAAGGCGTGTACAAAAAGCTGCGCGCAGCGCGTGCGGGCCAGCCCAAGTTCATCTTGCACGACGGCCCGCCCTACGCCAACGGCAAGATCCACATCGGCCATGCGGTCAACAAGATTCTGAAAGACATGATCGTCAAGAGCCGCCAGCTCGAAGGCTTTGACGCGCTGTACGCACCGGGCTGGGACTGCCACGGTCTGCCGATTGAAAACGCCATCGAAAAGCTGCACGGCCGCAACCTGCCGCGCGACGAGATGCAGGCCAAGAGCCGCGCATTTGCGACCGAGCAAATTGGTCAGCAGATGGAAGACTTCAAGCGCCTGGGCGTGCTCGGCGACTGGGACCACCCCTACAAGACCATGAACTACGCCAACGAGGCCGCTGAGTTGCGCGCCTTGAAAAAGGTCATGGAACGTGGCTTTGTCTACCGAGGTCTGAAGCCCGTGTACTGGTGCTTTGACTGCGCCTCGTCGCTGGCCGAATTCGAGATCGAATACCAAGACAAAAAGTCGCAAACGCTGGACGTGATGTTCCCGACGGCTGAGCCTGCCAAGCTGGCCGCAGCCTTTGGCCTGCCTCAGCTTTCCAAAGAAGCCTTTGTCGTGATCTGGACCACCACCGCGTGGACCATCCCCGCCAACCAGGCGCTGAACGTCAACCCCGATCTGGAATACAGCCTGGTGGACACCGAACGCGGCCTGCTAGTGCTGGCCTCTGCACTGGTCGAGAAGTGCTTGTCGCGCTGGAAGATCGAAGGCTCGGTCGTGGCCACCGCTTTGGGCAAAGCGCTCGACCACATGCCCTTCAAGCACCCGCTGGCCCATGTGGACAAGGGCTTTGACCGCATCTCGCCCGTTTACCTGGCCGACTACGCCACCGCCGACGACGGCACCGGTATCGTGCACTCGGCCCCGGCCTACGGTGTGGATGACTTCAACTCCTGCGTCAGCAATGGCATGGACTACAAGGACATCCTGAACCCCGTGCAAGGCAACGGCGTGTATGCCGCCGACCTGCCCATGTTTGGTGGCCAGCACATCTGGAAGGCCGTGCCCGTCATCTTGGATGCGCTGAAGGTGGCGAACCGCCTGATGGACACCACCGGGCTGGAGCACAGCTACCCGCACTGCTGGCGCCACAAAACGCCGGTGATCTACCGCGCAGCGGCCCAGTGGTTCATCCGCATGGACGAAGGCGAAGGCGTGTTCACCGACCCCGCCCAAAAGCCTGCACAAACCCTGCGCCAGATTGCTTTGGCCGCGATTGAGCAGACCAGCTTCTACCCGCAAAACGGCCAGGATCGCCTGCGTGCCATGATCGCCGGCCGCCCAGACTGGTGCATCTCGCGCCAGCGTTCGTGGGGCGTGCCGATTCCCTTCTTCCTGCATGTGGACACGGGCGCTTTGCACCCGCGCACGATGGAAATCATCGATCAGGCTGCGGCCATGATCGAAGAAGGCGGTATCGAGGCCTGGAGCCGCGTGACCACCGAAGAAATCCTGGGTGCCGAAGAAGCCAAGCACTACACCAAGAGCACCGACATTCTGGAAGTGTGGTTCGACTCGGGCTCCACCTTCTGGCACGTGCTGCGCGGCACGCACCCTGAGCACCACCACAACGAAGGCCCTGAGGCCGACCTGTACCTGGAAGGCCACGACCAGCACCGTGGCTGGTTCCACAGCTCGCTGCTGCTGGCCTCGGCCATCTTTGGCCGCGCGCCGTACCGTGGCCTGCTGACGCACGGTTTCACCGTAGACGGCCAGGGCAAGAAGATGTCCAAGTCGGTGGGTAACACCGTGGCGCCGCAGGACGTGTCCAACAAGATGGGCGCCGAAATCATTCGCCTGTGGGTGGCCTCGACCGATTACTCGGGCGACCTGGGCATTGACGAGAAAATTTTGGCCCGCGTGGTCGACGGCTACCGCCGCATTCGCAACACCCTGCGCTTCTTGCTGGCCAACACCAGCGACTTTGATGCGGCCACCGAATCGGTGCCTTACGCCGACATGCTGGAGATTGACCAGTACGCGCTGGCGCGTGCGGCCGAGCTGCAAAAAGACATTCTGGCCCACTACAAGGTCTACGAGTTCCACCCCGTGGTCGCCAAGATCCAGCTGTTCTGCTCGGAAGACCTGGGCGGCTTCTACCTGGATGTGTTGAAAGACCGCCTGTACACCAGCGCACCCAAGAGCCTGGCACGCCGCTCGGCGCAGACCGCGCTGCACCAGATCACCCACGCACTGCTGCGCTGGATGGCACCTTTCCTGTCGTTCACGGCTGAAGAAGCGTGGAAGATTTATGGCGACAGCGACTCCATCTTCCTGGAAACCTTCACCGACCTGCCCGAAGGCAGCGAGGCTTTGCTGGCCAAGTGGACACGCCTGCGCGCCATCCGCGATGTGGTCAACAAAGACATCGAAGATGTGCGCACCACCGGCACCGTGGGCTCGTCGCTGCAGGCCGAAGTCACGCTGACGGCCGAGCCCGAAGACCTGGCGCTGCTGCAAAGCTTGAAGGACGACCTGAAGTTTGTCTTCATCACCTCCGCAGCAACTGCCGTTGCAGGCGACGCACTGACTACATCGGTAAACGCCAGCGAAGCCGCCAAGTGCGAGCGCTGCTGGCATTACCGCGAAGACGTGGGTGTGAACCCTGCGCACCCCACCCTGTGCGGGCGTTGTGACAGCAACCTGCATGGTGCGGGCGAAGTACGCACCCAGGCATAAGCACAGGTCTTGCAATAAAAGTAGCGGCATGCCCTAGTAAACATTGACTTTCCCTATGGTTTCATACGGAAAGCCAATCAACACTAGGGCATCTAGCTATGTTTTCTACAGCATCCTTTTTTAGGCCCCGTATGACTGCTACACCTGCCCACCCTGTTGATGGACAGCCCCGCACCGCTGCTTACTGGCCCTGGCTGGTATGGGCGCTGGCGCTGATCGGTATCGACCAAGTGACCAAACAGTGGATTTTGAGCCTCTACCAGTATGGTGACTGGACGCCCGTCACCAGCTTCTTCAACATCGTGCGGGCACACAACACGGGCGCAGCGTTTTCCTTTCTGGCGGAAGCGGGCGGATGGCAGCGCTGGTTCTTTGTGCTGATTGGTGTGGTGGCTACGGTGCTGATCATCTGGCAGTTGCGCAAGCACCCGGCGCAAAAGTTCTTTTGCTTTTCCATCTCGTCCATCCTGGGTGGCGCGATTGGCAACGTGGTGGACCGCCTGCAGCATGGCTATGTGGTGGATTTTCTGGACTTTCACTTTGGCGGCTGGCACTACCCGGCGTTCAACGTGGCCGACATGGCCATTTGCGTGGGCGCAGCTTGCCTGGTTCTGGACGAAATACTTCGCGCACGCAGGGCCAAACGCAGCGCAGCGTCTGCCTGAGCCACAGGCCGACTCCGTAAACGTAAAAAGCAGGTGCATCACCTGCTTTTTTTAATGAGGCCCAGTCAATCCTGTATACAAACCGCACCCTATCGTGCGTTATTGGCATTGTCTGGCATCGGTCTTCGCGGGTCGGGCTTATATTCCTTGGCTTCCTTGCAGAGCGTACATGAAGCATTTATTGAATCTTTTGGCGGCGATAGCCCTCCTTGTTTGGGGCACTCAACTGGTACGAACCGGCATCTTGCGCGTGTTCGGTGCCAATTTGCGGCAACTCATTTCCCGGGGCGTCAGCACGCGCCTTACGGCCGTACTCTCGGGAATTGGCGTAACGGCCATCGTGCAGTCCAGCACGGCCACCGCCTTGATTGTTTCGTCGTTCGTCGGGCAAGGAATGATCTCGCTCACCGCGGCCTTGGCCGTGATGCTGGGGGCCGATGTGGGCACCAGTTTGATGGCCGTGGTGTTCTCGCTGGATCTGTCGTGGCTGTCGCCCCTGTGTATCTTTTTGGGCGTGGTAATGTTTGTCGCCCGCCAGGATGAGACGGTGGGGCGCGTCGGCCGCGTGCTGATTGGTCTGGGTCTCATGCTGCTGGCGCTGCGGCTGATTACCGAAGCGACCGCTGTGCTGACGCAAAGCCCGGTGATGGTGACGCTGCTGGAAGCGCTGACCAGCGACATCACCATGGAGGTGCTGACCGGCGCCATTTTGGCCATTATTTGTTACTCCAGCTTGGCTACGGTGTTGCTGGTGGCCACACTCGTGGCCTCGGGCGGTATTCCGGTGGAAGTTGCACTGGGCCTGGTGATTGGCGCAAATTTGGGCAGCGGTTTGCTTGCAGTGCTGACCACCCTGAAGTCCAGCATCCAGACGCGCCAGGTGCCCCTGGGCAATTTGATGTTCAAGATGATCGGCGTCGTGCTGATGATTCCGCTGATTAACCCGTGGCACACCTACATGAGCGGCGTGGTCAGCGAGACAGGATCGCTGGTGGTGCTGTTCCACCTGGCTTTCAACCTGATCGTGGCCGTGGTCTGCATCATGCTGACCGGCAAAATTGCGTGGCTGGTGCAAAAGCTGCTGCCCACTGAAGTCGCTTCGCCTTCCAGCTCACGCCCACACCATCTGGATGTTTCCGCCTTGAGCACGCCTTCACTGGCGATTTCCTGCGCAGCCCGCGAAGCACTGCACCAGGCCGACGTGGTGGAATCCATGCTGAAGGGCTTGCAGAAAGTCTGGCAGACCGATGACCAGAAACTGGCGCAGGAGCTGCGCAAGCTCGACGATGAAGTGGACGATCTGTACTCCGCCATCAAGTACTACATGACCAAGATCTCCCGCGCGGAACTCGATGAAAAAGAGGGCCGACGCTGGACGGACATCATCAGCTTCACCATCAACATGGAGCAAGTGGGCGATCTGGTCGAGCGCGTGCTGCAGGACGTGGAAGACAAGAAGATCAAAAAGGGGCGCCATTTCTCGCAGGCCGGTCTGGAAGAAATCAACCTGCTGCACGCGCACCTAGTGGACAACCTGCGTCTGGCCATGAGCGTGTTCCTCAACGGTAATGTGCGCGATGCACAAAAGCTGCTGGAAGAAAAGGCACGTTTTCGGGATCTGGAGCTGGCTTATTCCGCCACCCACCTGGATCGCCTGTCGGAGAACACGGTGCAGAGCATTGAAACCAGCTCGCTGCACATTGACTTGATCAGTGACCTCAAGCGCATCAACTCGCTGCTGTGCTCGGTGGCCTATCCAATTTTGGAGTCCGCTGGCGCGCTGGCACCCAACCGCTTGCGCGAACCCCTGAACGACCGCTAAGTCAGTTTCGCTGATCGATGAGTCTGTTCTTGCGCAGCCAAGTCTGTGACGAAAAAGCCGCTGAGTTTTCAGCGGCTTTTTTTATGGGGTGGGCATCCTTAACCCTTACAGCTTCAGGTACGCCGCCAGCACCAGGCTGGCTTCGGGGGTGAACTTGCCTTGCACCAGCCACTCCATCAGCGTGGCGGCGTCGAAGCACTGAAACTGCTGCACCTCGCCATCCTGATTGCGGGGCTCCATGTCGGCAGGCACCGTGGCGCTGAACCAGTCGATACGCTCCCGCATATAGGCAATGCCACCGGCCACTTCATCGCTGGGGCAAGCCATGTCCACATGCCCGCCGTATTCCAGTTTCAGCAGCTGGGTAACGTCCAGCCCCGCTTCTTCCTGCACCTCTCGGGCCAGTGCCTGTTTCAGGTTATCGGTGGCGGCCACCATACCGCCCATCAGCGTGTCCCACTGATGGGGATAGTGCGACTTGGTGGCACTGCGCTGCTGTACCCACATGCAGCCATTGGGCGCTAACCCGACTAGGTGCACGGCATGCGTGACCACGCCCAGCACGCGCACAGCGCCACGCTCCACCGTGGCCACACGCTGGCCCTGTGCGGTGCTCACGGCAATCTGCTCATCGCGCCACGGGCCAATGCTGCCCGCTTCGCGCAGCAACTGCGCCAAAGCGTTCAGACCAAAGCTGGCTTCCGGGGCCGTCAGACTCCATGCCTCTCCCATGCCGGGGGCTTTTTTGTGCGTCAAGGCAATGCGCTGGCCCAGCAATCGATCGACTCTCAAGTTATCCAGCAAGCCCTGTGCCACTGTGCCAATGATTTGTCCATTCCACAGCAAGGGAACACGCGGTTTTGCGGGAGGGCACTGTGATTCACTGCGAAGCTTTTCTAACCAATTCATCATCTCTCCTGGTGGGCCAATCTTCTGCGCTGCCTCAGCTTACAAGGTCAAAATACTTGACCCTGTGGTCTGGCGCGCCTCCAGCGCTACATGGGCTGTGCGTACTTCGTGCAAGGCATAGCGCTGGGATATATGAATCTGTACCTGCCCGCTTTGCACCACGCTGAACAAGTCGTCAGCCATCGCCTGTGTGGTCTCGCGGCTGTGCGCGTACACAAATACGCTGGGCCGCGTCACATACAGCCCCTTGGCCGCCAGCGCCGCCAGGCCGAAGGGCGGTACCACCCCGGAGGCATTGCCAAACGACACCATCAGACCCAGACGGCGCAAGCAAGCCAGCGAGCCTTCCCACGTATCTTTGCCCACGCTGTCATACACCACTTTGACGCCCTGGCCGCCAGTGATCGCCTGCACCTGGGCGGCAAAATCCTGTGTGCGGTAATTGATAGCATGCGAGGCCCCATTGGCAAGGGCAAGCTGGCATTTTTCATCAGATCCTGCCGTGGCAATTAACTGCAACCCTAGCGCCTTGGCCCATTGGCAGGCAATCAAACCGACGCCGCCGGCGGCCGCATGGAACAACACAAAATCTCCGCTTTGCAAACCTTGTGCGGGCAGACATTGTTTGAGCAGGTACTGCACCGTCAAGCCCTTGAGCATCATGGCGGCGCCCGTTTCAAAGCTGATGCTGTCGGGCAGCTTGCAGACATGCGTGGCAGGCATGACACGGCGCTCGCAGTAGCTGCCCGGAGGGTTGCTGGCATACACCACGCGGTCACCGATTTGGAGATGGGCCACGCCGTCGCCGACGGCCTCGACCACACCTGCAGCCTCCATCCCCAGCTGCAGTGGCAAAGGCAAGTTGTAGACACCCGAGCGCTGGTAGACGTCAATAAAATTGAGCCCGATAGCGTGGTGGCGCAACAGGATTTCTCCTGCGGCAGGCTGCCCGACGGGGCGCTCCACCAGTTCAAGAACCTCAGCCCCACCCGTGCGTGTAATTTGGACAGTTTTGCTCATTGCGCTGCTCATGCTTTTCAGTCTCCTACAGTGTTTGATCCGCTGGCAAGTCTTCTATCGTGCCACGCGCGCGACGCATCACCGTGACACATGCGCGCTACCATCCGGTGGATGAGTTCCCCATTGACATTCAGTACGGTTGCCATGCTGACCATGGCCCCGCTGCTTTGGGCAGGCAACGCCATCGTTGGCCGCCTTGTTCACGATCTAATCTCCCCTTTTACGCTGAATCTGGTGCGCTGGTGCATTGCTTTTGTGCTGTTGTTACCACTGGCCGCCTACGTGCTACGCAAAAACAGTGCCATTTGGCAGTGCTGGAAGCAGTACGCCGTGCTCGGCATTCTGGGTATTGGCAGCTATAACGCGCTGCTGTATCTGGCGCTCAAGACATCGTCACCGTTGAACGTGACCCTGGTGGGTTCGAGCATGCCCATCTGGATGCTGCTGATTGGCCGCATCTGGTTTGGCACCGCCATCAGCGGGCGCCAGACCCTGGGCGCTATTTTGTCGGTGCTGGGCGTCGCGATTGTGCTGAGCCGAGGCGATGCCCAGCAACTCCTGAAGCTGCAACTCGTGCCGGGCGACTGGTTCATCTTGATGGCCACGATTGTGTGGTCGCTCTACAGCTGGCTGCTCTCGCGCAGCGCACAGTCCATGCCCAGCCAGCACGAGGTGCGCAGCAACTGGGCCGCATTCCTGATGGCGCAAATGGTGTTTGGCATTGGCTGGTCGGCGGTGCTGGCTGGCGGTGAAGCCGCGGTCGGTAGCCTGGTCTTCATCCCCAGCTGGAAGCTGGCTGCTGCCATGCTGTTCATCGTGATTGGCCCGGCCATTCTGGCCTACCGTTTCTGGGGCGAAGGCGTGCGCCGCGCAGGCCCGGCCACGGCGGGTTTTTTTGCCAATCTGATTCCACTGTTTACCGCTTTGCTGTCCATTCCCATCCTGGGGCAGATCCCCCAGCTCTACCATGGGGTGGCTTTTGCGCTGATTGTGGGCGGCATCGTGGTGTCATCGCGCAGGTAAGCGGGTCAATTTTTCCCAAAAAAAGCAGCCTCAGCTGCTTTTTTTGTACGCGCGAGAGCGTTTTAGAACGTCCCGGCAAACAAACCGCCATCGGGCAGGATGTTCTGGCCCGTCATATAGCCGGCGTGCTGGCTGCACAAAAAGGCACAGATCGCGCCAAACTCCGCAGCATTGCCAAAGCGCTTGGCAGGAATTTGCGCCGATTGGAGTTGTCGAATGTCGGCCACCTCTTTGCCGCTCTTGCTGGCCGCAGCTTGGTGGGTGGAGGCCAGACGGTCGGTATCGAACTTGCCGGGCAGCAGGTTGTTGATGGTCACGCCCTTGGCGGCAATGCCTGAACGCGCCAGGCCCGCTACAAAGCCCGTCAGCCCGGTGCGTGCGCCATTGGACAGGCCCAAAATATCAATTGGTGCCTTCACCGCGCTGGAGGTGATATTGACGATGCGACCAAAGCCGCGTGCTGCCATGCCATCGACGGTTGCCTTGATCAACTCAATGGGCGTGAGCATGTTGGCATCCACCGCCTTGATCCAGTCCTCGCGCTCCCAGTCGCGGAAATCACCTGTCGGCGGGCCGCCAGCGTTGGTCACCAGAATGTCGAAATCGGTGCCCGGGCCACCGGCCACGCTGAACACCGCAGCGCGGCCTTCAGGCGTGGTGATATCACAGGCGACCGCCAAGACTTCTACGGCTTTTTGACCGCTAGCCCTTGCTGCATCTAGGCTGATAGCTCTCAATTGGGCAGCAGCCGTTTGCAGTGCAGCATCACCGCGCGCATTGATGACGACGTTCACACCCTCTTCGACCAGCGCCTTGGCGCAGCCATAGCCCAAGCCTTTGCTTGCGCCGCACACCAGAGCCCATTTGCCCGCAATACCTAAATCCATGTGCCTTGCTCCTTAAACTTTTTGATCGGCTGTGGCCGGTTTTTTGGCCCAGCGCGTAAAGACAAAGATACCCACCATCACCAAACTGGTGCCCGCCACCATCCAGACATTGAGCTGCTCGTCCAGCAACCACACGCCCATCAAGATGGTGGAGAGCGGGCCAATCATGCCCGTCTGCGCCGTCATGCCCGCGCCAATGCGTTCAATGGCCATCATCACCATCAACACCGGGGCCACCGTACAGACGGTGGAATTGAGCAGCGACAGCCACAGCACCTGCGGCGCTACCTGCATGGCAGACAGGGGCTGCGTCAGCACAAACTGCGCAATACAAAAGAAGCACGCCACGCTGGACGCCAGCCCCACCAACCGCAGCGAGCCCAGGCGCTTGACCATCTCGCCGCTGTAGACCATGTAAACGGCATAGCTGATGGCACTGCCCAGCACCAGCAATGCGCCCAGCGCGGCATTGCTGCCTTGCGCGCCCAGCTCATGGCCAAACACCAGCAGCACGCCGCTGTAACTCACCAGCATGCCTGCAAACTGCCCCCACGTAATCCCGCGCTTGTAGACCACCCAGCCAAAGATCACCACCAGCGTCGGGTTGAGGTACAGGATCAGGCGCTCCAGCGCCGCAGTGATGTAGGCCAGCCCGGCAAAGTCCAGATAACTGGCCAGGTAGTAGCCCGAAAAGCCCAACCCGATCACGCCCAGCCAGTCCTTGCGCGTCAGCGCTGCCTTGCCGCGCCCGGCCCACCAGGCCATCAGCAAAAAGACTGGCAGCGCAAACAGCATGCGGTACATCAGCAGCGTGACGGCGTCCACGCCATAGCGGTAGGCCAGCTTGACGATGATGGCCTTGCCACTGAAGGCAATCGCGCCCAGCATGGCCAGCGTGAGCCCCAGCGCTATGCCTTTGTTAGCTACTGGCCCTGATGATTGAAGGTTTTCAGACACAATACTTCCCGATCTCTAGCAAACACAACGGCTAGCAGCTCTCATTTTTAATGTTTGCCACCAAATAAACGGTGGTGCAGACGGCGCAGCGACCACCACACGCTGAACGCCACCACGGGAATGGCAATCGCTGCCGTAATCTCGGGCGACAAGGGCCAGCCCAGCTTTTGCGCTCCCTTAGCCAGGTAGCTGATCAGCCCGGTGATGTAGTAGGTAATCGCCGCGACCGACAGGCCCTCGACCGTGGATTGCAGCTTGAGCTGCATACCTTGGCGGTCGTTCATCGTTGCCAGAATTTCCTGGTTGCTTTGCTGCTGCTCAATCTCCACCCGTGTGCGCAGCAAATTGCTCACGCGCGAGACGCGCTGCGACAGGGCGTTCTGGCGGTGTACGGCCCACTCGCAAGTGCTGCGCGCGGGCGACAAGCGCCGCTCCATGAACTCTTGAATGGTCAACAAGCCCGACAAGCGCTCTTCGCGCAAATCGTGAATGCGTTTGTCCACCAGCTCAAAGTAAGCCTTGCTGGCCGAAAAGCGCGAGTGCGTGGCTGCGTATTCGCTCTCTACCTGCCCGGCCAAGCGGGTCAGGCGGTCCAGCAAGTCGGGCTCATCTTCGCGCCCGGCTTCCCGAATGGCACGCGCCAGATCGGCCAAGTCTTTTTCTGCCGTACCCAGTACGGCCGCCGCTTTGCGCGCAGCAGGCAGACCCAACAAGGCTGCCATGCGGTAGGTTTCAATCTCCAGTACCCGCTGCACCAGCCGCCCCAGACGGCGCGGGCTGACGCTGGCCGAAGGTTTGACCAAAATGCGCGAATAGCCGTCTGCGTGAATCGCAAAGTCGGTACACAGCTCCGTGTGCCCCACATGCACTGAGGAGCCCGCCAAGGTGTCGTCATTGAGCATTTGCTGCACCAGGTGCCGAATGCCTTTGTGCTCGCACTGAATGTCTTGCACGATCCAGAGGTGCACGCTGCTCAGACACAAGCCAGGGATATCTTTGAGCCACTGCTGCGGCACTTCTTCAATCGCGCAGGCAGGCGAGCGCGCATTCAACGGCGCATCAGCAGGCAACGGCACCATGAACGTCCAGCAGACAAATTCTGTGTGCAGTTCCCAGCGCAAGCGAAACGCGCCAAAGTCCATGCGCAAATGCGTGCAATCGGCGTCGGGCCCTGTGCGGTGGTGGTCATGCATCAAAGTCGCCAGGTGCTGACGGCTTTGCTCACGCTGCTGGGCATCGACCAGCATCACCAAATGGGTAATTGCCGCGGGGCCTTGTTCAGCCTCTGCGGGCCGGGCGTGGACTTCATTGTGTAACAGGGCACGCAAAGGGTGCTGGGCGGCTTGGGGCAAAACTGGCATAAAACGGGGAAAATCGGCACACGAAAACAGCTATTTAGCCGCTTATTGTGGGGCTTTCACCGTGCTGACGGCAGCGCAAACAAAGTAGCCCCGCATCGCGGGGCCAGGAATGTGCCGACCCAACCTGGCGGTTGGTCAGCCTGCCGCAGCAGGGCTGCCGCTTAAAAAGTTTCCCAATCGTCGTCACTCGCCGCCTTGGCCTGCGCGACTGCCTTGGTCTGTGCCACCGCCTTGGGCTTTGCCTTGGCAATCATCGCTGCGGGCTTGTCTGCAGGCACCTTCTTGCTGGTGGAGCGCGGAGCGGATGCGCCCACGCTGACCGGTGCTGGCGTGCGGTAAGAGGCAGCAGGCTTGCTGTGGCCGACATCAAATTTCGACACCACTTGCAGCAAGCGATTTGCTTGCTCGCTCATGGCGTTCGCAGCAGCGCTGGACTCTTCCACCAAGGCAGCGTTTTGCTGCGTCATCTGGTCCAGGTTGCTGACCGCATGATTCACTTGGGAGAAACCATCGCGCTGTTCGCTGGCCGAGGCAGTAATCTCACCGATCAAGTCCGTCACGCGGCGCACGCTGGCCACAATCTCTTCCATGTTGCTGCCCGCTTGGGACACCTGCACAGCGCCAGCCTCCACACTGCTTACGCTGGCCGAAATCAGCGTCTTGATCTCCTTGGCCGCTTCTGCACTGCGACCGGCCAGGCTGCGCACTTCACCGGCCACCACGGCAAAACCACGCCCTTGCTCGCCAGCGCGCGCGGCTTCCACAGCGGCGTTCAGCGCCAAGATATTGGTCTGAAAGGCAATGCCGTCAATCACGCCAATGATGTCGCTGATCTTGCGGCTGGACGCATTGATCTGCTCCATGCTCAACACCACTTGCTGCACCACATCGCCACCCCGTGTGGCGGCTTGCACGGCGGTCGCTGCCAACTGGTTGGCCTGGCGCGAAGTATCGGCGGCTTGGTTGACCGAGGCGGTCATCTCTTCAATGCTGGCGGCAGTTTGCTGCAAGCTGGCCGCCGACTGCTCGGTGCGCGAAGACAAATCCTGATTGCCCGAAGCAATTTGGCTGGCCGCGGAAGACACCGCATCCACGCCAGTGCGTACCTCACCAATCACGGCACGCAACTTGCCGGCCATCTCGTTGAGCGCGCGCAGCAATTGCCCGAATTCATCTGCGCGATGGGACTTCACATTCACAGTGAGTTTGCCATCGCCAATGCTTTCTGCCAAAGACACGGCTTCTTTCAGCGGCTGGGTAATGCTGCGCACCAGCCACTGCGCCAAGAAAATACCAATCAGCAGTAACGCGGTAGAGACTGCCCAGCCCATCCATGTGGCCTGCGCACGCACTTTTTCAGCGGCATTGTTGACAATTTCCAACTGCGAACGCTGGAAATCAATGAAGCCATCAAAAGCTTGGTAATAGGTATTCGCGCCAGCTGCATAAGGGCCAAAAGCAAAATTAGCGCGGCCGTAATAGTCCTCATCATTCAGATCTTTTTCGGCCTGCACACGCAGTGCTCGCAAATCTCCACGCAGTTTGGAAATTTTCGCGTATTGCTCTCGCTCGCTGTCCGTACTCAAAGACTCTTCCAGCTCCTTGAATGCAGCCACCGTAACTTTGACGTTCTCATTCAAACGCTTTCTGAGCTCTGCCTGCACCCGTTCTTCATTGCTACCGAATTGCGCGATACCAATTTCTGAAGCAGCCAAGGCCGTGCCACGCACATATTGAAGCTGTGCAATTTTGCGTTCAATCTGCTGAATGTCTTGCAGTGATTTTTCCAGCGCATTTTCTGCAGAGCTACGCATCCACAGATTGCTCAAGAGCATCGCAACCAAAAGCCCCAAAATCGCGCCCCACAGCTTAGGTGCCACGCGCATATTCTTCAAATTCATAACTCAACTTATTCTCTTCACCTATCGTGGCCCCGTATGCAACCAAAGTGTTCACCGGGGGAAAATTTGCCAAAAACCACAACCAACGCAGCATCAGCAGTCTGCTTGCCCAGCTAAAGCCCCGCACCATCGACGATCAGTTTTAACCATTGGCAAACTTTCAACCGGGCGCCCCATTATGTTGTAACCAAGCGTTCGCCTAATGGTTACTACCAATTAATTCTTCTCAGAATTCCAAATAAAAAGCACCCCGCGGGGTGCTTTTTATTGAAGTAATTACCAACTTTCCGAATTACTCTTCCACGAAGGCTTCTTCGCGCTTGTTCTTGATCGATGGCAAGCACACGACCACCAGCAACACCACAGCCAGGAACAACATTACGGCAGAGATGGGACGGGTCACAAAGACCGACCAGTCACCACGCGACAGCAGCAGTGCGCGGCGCAGGTTTTCTTCCATCATCGGGCCCAAGATAAAGCCCAGCAACAACGGTGCAGGCTCGGTACCCAGTTTGTAGAACACATAGCCGATGAAACCGAAGATACCCACCATCCACACGTCGAACTCGGAGTTCTTCGTACCGTACACACCCACTGCGCAGAACAGCACAATCGCAGGGAACAACCAGCGGTAAGGTACCGACAGCAACTTGATCCACATGCCAATCATGGGCAGGTTCAAGATGATCAGCATCGCGTTACCAATCCACATAGAGGCGATCAGGCCCCAGAACAGTTCTGGGTTGCTGGTCATCACCTGAGGGCCAGGCTGGATGTTGTGGATGGTCATCGCGCCCACCATCAGCGCCATCACAGCGTTCGGTGGGATACCCAGTGTCAGCAAAGGAATGAACGAAGTTTGCGAGCCTGCGTTGTTGGCAGCTTCAGGGGCTGTCACACCGCGGATATTACCTTGACCAAATGGAACTTCGCCGGGGCGCAGTTGGGTCTTCTTTTCGATGGTGTAAGCAGCAAACGCTGACAACATGGCACCACCGCCGGGCAAGATACCCAAGGAAGAACCCAGCAAAGTACCGCGCACCATGGCGGGGAACATGAGCTTCAAGTCTTGCTTGGTCGGCATCAGGCCCGTGACCTTGGCAGTAAAGACTTCGCGCTCATCGTCGGGCTTGGACAAGTTGGCAATGATTTCACCGTAGCCAAACACACCCATGGCGATCACGACAAAGTCGATACCGTCGGTCAGTTCTGGAATGTCAAAGCTGTAACGTGCCACGCCAGAGTTCACGTCCGTGCCGATCATGCCAAACAGCAGACCCAGCACGATCATGCCCACGGCCTTGAGCAGGGAGCCAGAGGCCAGCACCACGGCACCAATCAGGCCCAAGACCATCAGCGAGAAGTACTCTGCCGGGCCAAACATGAAGGCCACTTCAGTCAATGGAGGCGCAAACGCCGCCAAGATCACAGTACCTACGCAGCCAGCAAAGAAAGAACCGATACCTGCTGCCGCCAACGCCGGGCCTGCTCGCCCTTTGCGCGCCATCTGGTAGCCGTCAATCATCGTCACCACCGACGATGATTCACCCGGCAAGTTCACCAAAATGGCTGTGGTCGAGCCACCGTATTGCGCACCGTAATAAATACCAGCCAGCATGATCAGCGCAGCCACAGGCGGCAGCGAGTAAGTGGCGGGGAGCAGCATGGCGATCGTTGCAACAGGGCCCAAGCCCGGCAAGATACCAATCAACGTACCCAAGATACAGCCAATCAGGCAGTACATGAGGTTTTGCGCGGTGAAAGCTACGCTAAACCCCAGCGATAAATGTTCAAACAATTCCACGATGCAAGTCTCCTGGGGGAATTAGCCAACGATGAAGGTAGGCCAAACGGGGAACTGCAGGTTCAAAGCCCACACGAACACCGCATAGCTGCCAACCGCCAAGATCAAGGAAAGCACCAGCACTTCCTTGTAATTGACATTCTTACCGGCTGTACTGGCGATAAACACCAAACCGATGATGGCCACCATCAAGCCAAAGCCGGGAATGCCCAAAGCAGGCACGCCGACCAGCAGCAAACCAAAGGTGAAGTTGGCAGCCAGCACGAAGAAGATTTGCTTCCATGCCCACTTGCCAATAGGGTCTCCGTCGCTGGGGCCCTGCAGCGTGGCTTTGAACGAAATCACCAGGCCAATCAGGGACAACAAGACACCCAAAATCAGCGGAAAGTAACCAGGCCCCATGCGCGCTGCGGTACCGACGTTGTAGTCGATCGCACCGATAGCAAAAGCAAGGCCCACCACCAGATACATCAATCCGGCAAAGAAGTCTTTTTGACTCTTAATTTTCACGAAACGTCTCCACAAAGGATTTGCGACCGGTGCAATTCTGTAAGCAAAGTGAAGGCAAATTTATGTGGGTTCCACCTACAGAGGTGATGAATATCTCTTTGTTTTACACGTGCTTATACGCGTTTACCCTCAAAAACACCCCATGCAGTCACAGCCTTAAACCTGATGAGGTGCGTCGGGATGTAACGCGGCAGCAACCTGTGCTGCGCTTTTGTCGCCAGCTCAAACAACGCTGTGCAGTTACCGCAAAGGTGGGGTGGTGGCGATGACTTCGGCCAAGGTGGTGATGCCTTCTGCCACCCGCAAAGCGCCCGACAGACGCAAAGGGCGCATGCCGTCTTGCACGGCTTGCCGGCGCAAGGCATCGATGGATGGCGTCTGGTTAATGTGCTGCTGCAGCGCCTGGCTGCTCAGCAACAGTTCATAGAGCCCCATACGGCCTTTAAAGCCGGTCATGCGGCAGGCTTCACAGCCTACGCCCGCGTAGGGTTTGGAGCTGCCACTGAACTTCCACGGCGCCATGAACTCCGCCAGCATTTCAGGCGTGGTCTCGGGGTCGGATTGCTTGCATTGCGGACACAACACGCGCACCAGGCGCTGCGCCAGTACACCCAGCAAAGTGGCGTTGAGCAAATACGCAGGCACGCCCAGCTCCATCAGGCGACTCACTGCGCTGGGAGCATCGTTGGTGTGCAACGTTGAGAACACCAAGTGCCCCGTCAGGGCCGCCTGCACGGCCATCTCTGCAGTGGCGGTGTCGCGAATTTCTCCGACCATGATGATGTCCGGGTCCTGGCGCATCAGCGCGCGCAGACCTTCGATAAAGCCAAAGTCCAACTGCGGCTGAGCCTGCGTCTGGTTAAACGCAGGCTCAATCATTTCAATCGGGTCTTCAATGGTGCTGACGTTGACTTCTTCGGTCGCCAGGCGCTTGAGCGTGGCGTACAGCGTGGTGGTCTTGCCAGAGCCCGTAGGGCCTGTGACCAAAATGATGCCGTGCGGGCGCTGCACCAGCGTTTCCCAGCGCTGCGCATCGTGCGGGGTAAAACCGAGCTGGTCGAGCTGCTTGACCGTGTTGTCCGGGTCAAAAATACGCATCACCATCTTCTCGCCGAACGCCGTGGGCAAGGTGGACAGGCGCATTTCAATTTCTTCACCCCGCGGGTTGCGGGTTTTGATGCGGCCATCCAGCGGTCGGCGCTTTTCCACCACGTCCATGCGGCCCAGTAATTTAATGCGCGCAATCATGGCGTTGAGCACGCCCATGGGCATGCGGTACACGGAGTGCAGCACGCCATCAATCCGGAACCGGATCACGCCCTGCTCACGCCGGGGTTCCAGGTGAATATCGCTGGCCCGCTGATCGAAAGCGTACTGCCACAGCCAGTCCACCACACGGATCACGCTGGTGTCATTGGCATCCAGCTGCTTGTTGCTGCGTCCCAGCTCCACCAGTTGCTCAAAACTGCCTGACTGCGGCGCATGGCCTGCTTTCTGGGCAGAACGCACAGAGTTAGCCAGCGCAAAAAACTCGCTGGTATAGCGTTGAATATCGGCCGGGTTGGCCATCACCCGGCGCACCGATTTGCGCGTCTGGCGCTCCACCTCAGCCACCCAGTGCACGACAAAGGGCTCGGCTGTGGCCACCACAATCTCGCTGTTGCCCACTTGCACCGGCAGCACCTTATGGCGCGTGGCATAAGGTGCGCTCATGGCATCGCCCACACGGGCCACATCCACTTTGAGCGGGTCAATGCGCAGATAGCCCATGCCAGTGCTGGCTGCCACAAAAGCCGTCAGGCTCTCCAGATCCAAAGGCATGCCATCGCTGGAGCGGGCCACGCCCACGCTGGCCAGTCGCACCAGCGGGTGCTGGCTGCTTTCAGCCGTGGCGCAGCGCGCATGCACGCGCTCAGCTTCGGCAGCATCCACCACCCCATCTTCGCGCAGCCACTGCAGCACCAATCGCCATTCCAGCGCGCAGCCGCTGTGTGGCCCATCCACAGAACGAAGCGAGAGCGAGGCAGCAGAAGGCGTGATAGAGGTCATGGTCAGCAAGCAATAGAAAGCAGTTTGTCCCTACTGTACTTGCTTGGATCAGGCGCTTTTCGGCGGTGTGTCCATCACCTGCTTGAACACTTTGAGCCACTTGCTCGCCGGCAAACCAAAACGCGCCTGCACGGCCTCGGCGCGCACTTGCAACTCTTCGCGCGACAAGGCTGTGGGCACGCGCTGCGCCAGCACAATGGTGTTGCCTTCGCGTGTCGGCTTGAAAGCCCAGACGTGGCCCTGGCCAAAGGCCTCGGTGATTTTGTCCAGACTGCGCTGGTAGCTTGATGCACGGCCAAACAGGTTTACTGTCATGCAACCTTCGGGCGTGAGCATGTTGCGGCAGTCGCTGTAGAACTCGACGCTGTCGAGCACCGGCGCTGCAGCGTTGTGGTCGTACAAATCGACCTGCAGCGCATCGACCGCGCCCTGCCAGCGGGGCTTCAGGATTTCCATGGAGGCATCGCCCAGCACCACTTCCAGCATGTCGTTGTCGTGCGGCAGCTTGAACCAGGTGCGGCAGATGTTGACGACCAGCGGATTGATCTCCACCGCCGAGGTGTGCATCTTGAGCTTCTTGTAGTGAAACTTGGTCAGCGCCGCAGCGCCCAGACCCAGTTGCACGGCCTTGCGCTCGGTGAGGGTGTCCAGGTCCACAAACAGCAGCCACGCCATCATGCGCTGCACGTATTCCAGATCAATCTCAAACGGCTCCTTGAGCTTCATGGAGCCCTGCACCCACGGCGTACCCAGATGCAGATAGCGTGCGATGCCGTCGTCCGACACACTCACTTGCGGCATTTCTTCTTCCACGGTTCCGCTGGAAATTTTCTTGCGTGCAGCCACGTCTTTGTCTTTCTATAAAAGGCCTGCGGCCTGCATTACGTCACGCCACGCGCTGAGTTTGCGCTCCAAACTCCAGCTGGCATTGGCCGGACTGGTCGATGGCAGCTTGTACACCTGCAGCCCCAAGCCCGTCAGTTTGCTGGCGTGCTTAAAGCTTTCGCCACCGTTGTGCGCCACCGCCTGCAGCATGGGGCAATGCACGCGCAGCGCGGCAAAGTCATTGACCTGCGGGGTGCGAATGGCGCTGTCCAGACTGCCTGTGCGCTCGCAGCTGTCATACACGTCCCACAGGCCCAAACCGCGCGCCAGCAACCATTCACAGCGGGCGGCGTAGTCGCTGCGCGGCGGCTGTGGAAACTGGGGCCATAGCGCAGCCAGAATGGGCCACAGCTTGTTTTGCGCGTGCGCATAGTACTGCTGCGCCTGCAGCGAGGCAACGCCGGGAAAGCTGCCCAGAATCACCAGCCGCGTGCGCGCATCGGCCACGGGCGGCAAACCTTGCAGTCGAGAGGAGGCATCAAAAGGTGGCAGGGTCATGGCTGAACATTGTGCGGGCAAACCCATGCTGCATGCCCGGTGTGGAGTTTACAAAAATATAGCTACCTGCCCTTTATCTATCAAGGCTACAGGCATAAAAGACTAAAAAACTGGCAGCCCACGCAGCGCATGGCGGGCGTTGTGCGACGTCGCCTGCGCCAATGCATCCACAGAGATATTGCGCAAGGCGGCCACTTCCTGCGCAATGCGCGGCAGCTCGGCGGGGCTGTTGCGGCCCTGTGCTTGGCCTGCGGCGCGCTCTTGGGCCGTGGTGTAGATCCAGTGGGGTTGAATGTCGGGCGCATCGGTTTCCATGACGAGGCTCTCCAGCGGCAGCGTGGCCGCCAGCTCGCGCAGCTTGAGCGCGCGCTCATACGTCACCGCACCGCCAAAACCCAGCTTGAAACCCAGCTCGATAAACGCCTGCGCCTGCTGCGCGCTGCCATTAAAAGCATGGGCAATGCCGCCCACCACCGGCCTGGCGCGCAGGGTTTTGAGCAATCGGTCGCTGCTCTTGCGCACATGCAAGATCACGGGCAAGCCAAAATCACGGGCAACTTGAATTTGCTGCTCGTAAAACCAGATTTGCCGCTGCGCATCAAGCCCCGGCACGAAAAAATCCAGGCCTATTTCGCCCACCGCCACCAAGTGTGGATCGCTTTGCACTTCGTCCAGCAGCGCCCTCAATGCACCAATATCGCTGTCTTGCGCATGCGGGGTGTACAGCGGGTGGATGCCCAGCGCGTAACTGTCACCGTGCCGGTGC
The DNA here is from genome assembly GCA_015478895.1 of Comamonas sp. Lineage (GTDB taxonomy): Bacteria > Pseudomonadota > Gammaproteobacteria > Burkholderiales > Burkholderiaceae_C > Comamonas. Next base: position 54,289 of record JADMKK010000048.1, read on the forward strand.
GCCAACGCGATTACCTCGCGCCAGTGCGCACGGGTTACGGCCGGAATCACGATGTGCCCGACACCTGCTGCCTGCGCCGCCGCACGTACGGCATTGCGGTCCGCATCAAACTCGGCAGCGTCCAGGTGGCAATGGGTGTCGATCCACATAAAATTTAAAAAATGAGCGGCATGCCCTTGCATTTGCTTGATTTCAGCTACTTTTATATCCGGAATCGAGCAAACACGCCGGCACCCTGCTCTGGTTTTATGCCAACTGACCTTGCACCAGCCGCACCATGCGGTCGCACTTGGCAGCCAGCGATTCGTCGTGCGTCACCATCACAAAAGCCGTGCCGTGGTTGCGCGCCAGCTCCAGCATCAAGGCGAACACGCCGTCGGCGGTGGAGCGATCCAGATTGCCAGTGGGCTCATCGGCCAGCACACAGGCCGGCCGCGTGACCAGCGCCCGTGCAATCGCCACGCGCTGGCGCTCACCGCCAGACAACTCTGCGGGCCGGTGCAGCATGCGCTCTTTCAAGCCCACGGCTTGCAGCATGTTGGCGGCTTGCGCCTGTGCGTCGGCTTTGAGATCGCGGCGAATGCGCAGCGGCATGGCCACGTTGTCCAGCGCACTGAATTCGGGCAGCAGATGGTGGAACTGGTAGATAAAACCCAGATGCTGGTTGCGCAGCGCGCCCTGTCTTGCAGGGCTGAGCGTGTGCAGCGGCTGGCCGAGCAGATTCACACTGCCTGCGCTGGGGCCATCCAAGCCGCCCAGCAGATGCAGCAAAGTGCTTTTGCCCGAGCCGGAAGCACCCACAATTGCCAGCGTTTCCCCAGCATGCACCTGTAAATCTACGCCCTGGAGCACCTGCACATTCAGGCGACCATCTTCAAAGCGCTTGGAGAGCTGGCGCGCGTCCAGAACAACTTGATTACTCATAACGCAAGGCCTCCGCTGGGTTCACGCGGCTGGCACGCCAGCTGGGGTAAATGGTGGCCACAAAAGACAAAATCAAAGAAATCACCGCAATTGGCATGATGTCGCTGTACTGCGGCTCACTGGGCATTTTGCTGATCAGGTAAATGTCCTTGGGCAAGAAGGTGGCGCCCAGCGCCTGCTCAATGGCCGGCACGATCACATCAATATTGAAGGCAATACCCAAGCCCAGCGCCAGCCCGGCGAAGGTGCCAATCACCCCCACCATGGCGCCTTGCACCATGAAGATACCCATGATGGACGCGGGCGATGCCCCCAGCGTGCGCAGGATAGCGATGTCAGCGCGCTTGTCGGTCACGGTCATCACCAAGGTGGAGACCAGGTTGAACGCTGCCACGGCCACGATCAGCGTCAGGATGATGAACATCATGCGTTTTTCCATCTGCACGGCGGCAAACCACGTCTTGTTTTGCTGTGTCCAGTCGCGCAGGTACAAAAATTCCGTGATCATGCCCGCCAGCTCCTGCGCCACGCGCGGGGCTTCGTGCAAGTTTTTCAGTTGCAGGCGAATGCCCGTCGGCCCTTCCAGGCGGAAGATGCGCTGCGCATCCTCGTGGTGCAGCATGACCATGGCCGAGTCATATTCGTAGTGGCCCGAGTCAAACGTGCCCGCCACCGTCATTTGTTTGAGGCGCGGCACCACGCCCGCAGGCGTTACCTGCCCGCTGGGCGCGATCAGCGTGACACTATCGCCCGCCCCCACGCCCAGCTGCTTGGCCAATTCCTGGCCCAGCACGATGTTGAAAGTGCCCGGCGTGAGCAGCTGGAGCACCTGCGCGTTGGTGGCCGCCAGCTCGGTCACTTCGCCTTCGAGCAGCGGGTCAATGCCGCGCACGATGGCGCCTTTCATATCTTCACCGCGTGCAATCAGGCCTTGTGCGGCCACAAAGGGCGCAGCGCCCACCACCTCCGGGTGTTGTTTGGCCTGGCGCAAGGTGGTGTCCACATCCAGCATGGCCTGACCGTTGGGTGCAAAAATTTCGATGTGCGACACCACGCTGAGCATCCGGTCGCGCACTTCCTTCTGGAAGCCGTTCATGACGCTCAGCACAATGATGAGCGCCGCCACGCCCAGGGCGATGCCCAGCATGGACACCCCGGAAATAAAAGAAATAAAGCCATTGCGCCGCGTAGCGCGGCCAGCGCGCGTGTAGCGCCAGCCCAGAGCAAGTTCGTAGGGAATTTTCATACGTGGGCCGCATTGTGGCATTGGCGCAAGCACTGGCTTGTCATATAAGGTCAACGCTTGCACTGCCGTTTAGCGACAATACAAGGCTATGCCGCTTTCCGAATTGCCCGTGTTTCCCCTGCCGTTTGATACGGCGACTGCGCCCCCCGCGGCGCACCACCACGTCATCGTGCCCTATGCGGCCTTAAACAATGAAAGTTGTCAGCATGTACTGCAGGGCCTAGCACTGCCGCAGCTTGAAAGCTTGATGCAGGCCCTGAGCCCTTTGGAGCTGGATGAGGGCGCGGACGACAGCACCACCCCACCGCATGAACGCGCCGTGGCGCGCCTGTGGGGGCTGAACCCGCAGGCACCCGCCTGGGCCGCCTTGGCCAACGCACAGGCCGATTCGCCGTGTGCCTGGTTCAGCCTGTGCCACTGGACCGCAGGGGCCGATCAAGTGCGCATGGATGACCCCGCCCGTCTGCCGCTGGACATGCACGATGCCCGCGCCCTGCACAGCATCTTGCAGCCGTGGTTTGCGCAAGACGGCTTTACGCTGACGATTGTTCAACCCGGACGCTGGCTCATCAGCGGCGCAGCGCTGCAGGCTCTGAGCACGGCATCGATGGACCGCGTGCTGCTGCGCGATGTCACCGCATGGCTGCCCGACGCCCACACGGCCCGCCAGCTGCACCGCCTGCACAGTGAAGTGCAGATGCTGCTCTACACCCATGCGTTCAACCAGGATCGCAGCGAGCATGGCCTGCAGCCTATCAACGCTTTCTGGTTGCATGGCGCGGGCAGCTTGAGCACTGCCCAATTGCAGCAACCCCGCCCTGCTGTACAGGTGCTCGACGGCCTGCGCCAGGCCACGCTGCGCCAGCACTGGCCGGCCTGGAAACAAGCCTGGGAACAAGCCGATGCTGGCCCGCTGGCCGAACTGGCGCGCCATGTGGCCGCAGGCGGGCAGGCCACCTTGACGCTGTGCGGCGAGCGCCATGCCCGCAGCTACACCACGGCACCGCGCAGCCTGCTGCAAAAAATCAGGAATGTTTTCAGCCCCCAGCGCTTTGCTGGCTTACACCAAGCGCTATGAAGATTATTGAGCGAGAGATTCCCTCTGTCACCGTGCAGGCGCTGGTGCAAGCGGGCATCAGCCCCTTGCTGGCACGCCTGTATGTGGCGCGCGGTGTGCAGTCCTTGGACGAGCTGGACACGGGCTTGGCCAAGTTGCTGCCACCTTCAGGCTTGCTGGGCATCCAGACTGCGGCCCAGGTGCTGGCCGATGCCATTGCGCAGCAACGCCGCATCTGCATCGTTGCGGACTACGACTGCGACGGCGCTACAGCGTGCGCCGTCGGTGTCCGTGGCTTGCGCATGCTGGGCGCCCAGCATGTGAGCTACGAAGTGCCCGATCGCATTGTGGATGGCTATGGCCTGTCCGCCGCCATTTCGCGCCGCGTGCATGCTGCCGGGCACGAATTGCTGCTGACAGTAGACAACGGTATTGGCAGCGTGGAGGGTGTGGCCGAGGCCCAGCGACTGGGCATGACCGTGGTCGTTACCGACCACCATTTGCCCGGCGACGCGCTGCCCACGCCCCACGCCATGGTCAACCCCAACCAGCCCGGCTGCACGTTCGAGAGCAAAGCCATGGCGGGCTGCGGCGTGATGTTTTATGTGCTGCTGGCGCTGCGCGCCGAACTGCGCGTGCGCGGCACCTTCACCGCGCAAAACCAGCCCAAGCTTGATACCCTGCTGCCACTGGTCGCACTGGGCACCGTGGCCGACGTGGTCAAGCTGGATGCCAACAACCGCCGCCTGGTGGCGCAAGGGCTGCAGCGCATTCGCAAAGGCCATATGCAGGCGGGCATTCGCGGTCTGTTTGAAGCGGCGGGCAAAGACTTCCGGCAGGCCTGCACGTCTGACTTTGGCTTTGGCCTGGGCCCGCGCATCAACGCCGCAGGCCGTCTGGCCGACATGACCATTGGCATTGAATGCCTGCTGACCGATGACGATGGCGTGGGGCTGGAGCTGGCGCGCACCCTCACGCGCATCAACCGCGAACGCCAGGAAATGGAATCGGGCATGCGCATGCAAGCCTTTGCCCTGGCCGATGAGCTGTTTGAAGACGGGGTGACGCCGCCCGCCGCCATCAGCGTGTTTGACCCGGAGTTTCACGAAGGCGTGGTGGGCATCGTCGCCTCACGCGTCAAAGACCGTCTGCACCGCCCTACCTTTGTGTTTGCTGCCAGCCAGGCCGAGGGCAAGGCGCATGAACTCAAAGGCTCAGGCCGCTCCATCCCCGGCTTTCACCTGCGTGATGCGCTGGACCTGGTGGCCAAGCGCCACCCCGGCGTGCTGCTGCGCTTTGGCGGCCACGCCATGGCGGCAGGCTGCACCATTTTGGAAGATCACTTTCACACCTTCGAGCGAGCTTTTGCCCAGGTGGCGCAAGAGTGGCTGGACGCCAAAACCCTCACGCGCTGCGTCGAAACCGACGGCCCGTTAGACCCGGCGTTCCGCCAGTCCGAAGTGGTGGAGCAGTTGAACCTGGAGGTCTGGGGCCAAGGTTTTGCCTACCCAATGTTCAGCGAAGATGTGGAAATCATCTCCCAGCGCCTGGTGGGCGAAAAGCACCTGAAGCTGCAGGTGCTGCACCGCGGCGATGTGGTCGACGGCATCTGGTTTGGCCGCACCGAGCCGCTGCCCAACTGGGTACACATGGCGTTTCGGCTGGACATCAATGAATTTCGTGGTGAGCGCAAAGTGCAGTTTCTTGTCGAAGGCACCCAAGGCTGAAGCTCCTATAAAAAGAGCTATATGCCGTTGCCAATGCTTGTTTTCAGATAGCTATCTACCTGAAACGATGCAATAGCAACGGCAAGCTGCTCCTAAAAGTTTTGCCAATCGTCTTCAGCACTCTCTGTCGCTTTGCCGGGCTTGGAGGCTGGAACTGCTGACAGCTTGAGCGAGGCACTGGGCGCAGGCGCTGAAGTGGTTTTGTGCGGCTTAGCCTGCCCCAAAGAACCTGGCCCATTGGCATTGGCGCGGCGCGGTACGCTGGCCTGGGGCGGCGCTACTGACTGGCTGCGCACGACAGAGCGGTGCGCCAGATCACCAACATTGAACACCGACACCACATCAGACAGACGCTGCGCTTGCTCGCTCATCGCCATGGCAGCGGCGCTGGACTCTTCCACCAGCGCGGCGTTTTGCTGCGTCATCTGATCGAGGTTGCTCACCGCCTGGTTGACCTGCGAGATGCCGTCGCGCTGCTCGGTCGAAGAGGCGCTGATCTCACCAATCAAATCCGTCACGCGGCGCACGCTGGCCACAATCTCCTGCATGCTTTCCCCTGCCTGGGCTACTTGCGCCGTACCTGCATCCACATTGCCAACGCTGGCGGTAATCAGCGCCTTGATTTCTTTGGCAGCTTCTGCGCTGCGCCCTGCCAGGCTGCGCACTTCACCGGCCACCACCGCAAAGCCACGCCCCTGCTCACCCGCACGTGCGGCTTCTACCGCAGCGTTCAACGCCAAAATATTCGTCTGAAAGGCAATGCCGTCGATCACGCCGATGATGTCGCTGATCTTGCGGCTGGAGGTGTTGATGTGCGCCATGCTCTGCACCACTTGCTCCACCACCGTGCCGCCCCGCTCGGCGATTTGCACAGCGGTGCTGGCCAGCTGGTTGGCTTGTCGGGCAGTATCCGCAGACTGGCTGACCGTGGCCGTGAGTTCTTCAATGCTGGCGGCGGTTTCTTCCAGGTTGGCCGCCGTTTGCTCGGTGCGTGCCGACAGGTCATGGTTGCCCGTGGAAATTTGGCTGGCTGCGGAAGAGACGGCATCGACCCCATTGCGCACTTCGCCCACTACCGTGCGCAGTTTTTGCGTCATGGCACTCAGGCTGCGCAACAAATGCCCTAGTTCGTCTTTGCGCGTATCGTGCACATCCACCGTTAAATCACCGGAAGCGATGGTGTCCGCCAGATGCACCGCCCGATCCAGCGGTCGCGTGATGGAGCGCACGATCATGCCCGCCAGCACCAGACCCGAGCCCACCAGCAGCAAGCTCAAAGCGCCCGCCCACCAGTAGGCCGTTTGACGTTCGTGGGCCGCTTGCTCGCGCAGCGCAATGCGCTTTTGCTCCTGGAGTTTGATGAGTTCCTCTTGCGAGGCCACGTACACCTGTGCCGCAGGCCGCAACTCATTGACGGCAATGCCCATAGCCTGCAAAACGTCGCCTTCTTCCCGTGATTTGTTGATTTGCGCCGCAGCGCCCAGCGCCTTGGCACGGTTGGCGGCAACCACCGCCAGCTGCGCACGCTCCTCGTCAGAATCAGCCTGCGCTTCTACGTCTTTTTGCAGGGCAGTGACCCCCTCAATGCCTTGCTTGGCCAATCCAGACATCTCCTGCACCAGTTGAGACTCGGAGGACATGGCGCTGACCACCACCCGCTCCACCGTGATTTCTGTCAGCGCTTTCCAGCGCATGGTGGTGGCGATCCGCTGATCTGCCAGCTGCGTTTTTGCGAAAGCGCGTTCCTCCATGCGCTCCGAAAATGCCAGCAAGCCCAACGCCAATGCCAGCATGGAACCCATGCACCCCAACACCACGCCCCAGAGTTTTCCGCCCACAGGAATATTTTTCAAACGCATGTTCGTCTCTCGATTTTGTGTCTCTGTGGCGCTATGCACCACACGCCGTCCCTAGTCACTTGCATCACCAGAAAACGTTTCAGGTTTTCACAAAATCGATGGGTTTGCCTAGAGCTAGCTAACCCTGTCTTGACAGCTTGGCAACAGCGATTTCAGAAGGTCTCCCAGTCGTCTTCACCACCCGTGTCGCTTTGCATGGCGGGTTGAGCGGCGGGCTTTTGCAGCGGCCGGGGTGCTGCTCGCTGGCTGTCTGCGCCTCTTGCGCGTGGCACGGCGGTCTTCAACGTGGAGGGTGTTTGTGTTTTTAGCAACGGTGCGCGCTGGGCAAGCGGCTTGGTGATCGCTGGCGCAGCCATGGGGCTGGCCTGCACGGATTGCGAAGTGCCATTTTCGACATGGAACACGGACACCACTTGCGCCAGGCGCTGGGCTTGTTCACTCATGGAGGTCGCTGCCGCGCTGGACTGCTCCACCAAAGCGGCGTTTTGCTGGGTCATCTGATCAAGTTGGCTCACTGCTTGGTTGACTTGCGTAAAACCATCACGCTGCTCACTGGTTGCTGCGGTGATTTCACCAATCAAGTCAGACACGCGGCGCACACTGCTGACGATTTCCTGCATGCTCTCTCCAGCCTGCGCGACCTGGGTGGACCCCGTGTCGACATTGGCCACGCTGGTGGTGATCAGCGCCTTGATTTCCTTGGCAGCCTCAGCGCTGCGCTGGGCCAGATTACGCACTTCGCTGGCGACCACCGCAAAACCACGCCCTTGCTCACCCGCTCTTGCGGCTTCCACGGCCGCATTGAGCGCCAGGATATTGGTCTGAAATGCAATCGAGTCAATCACCCCGATGATGTCGGCAATCTTGTGGCTGCTGCTGGTGATTTGCTGCATGCTGGCCACCACTTGCTGCACCACCTGGCCACCGCGCGTAGCCGCCTGCACGGCTGTCGTGGACAGCTGATTGGCTTGCCGCGCAGTATCTGCAGACTGCGAAACCGTGGCCGTTAGCTCTTCAATACTGGCTGCGGTTTGCTGCAGGTTGGCGGCCGATTGCTCGGTTCTGGCCGAGAGATCATGGTTTCCGGTGGCAATTTGCGAGGCAGCGCTCGATACCGATTCCACCCCATGGCGTACCTGGCCCACCACGTCACGCAAACGCTGGTTCATCTGACCCAGACTGCGCAGCAAATGCCCCAGTTCATCTTTGCGCTCATCGTGCACCTCGGTCGTCAAGTCCCCCTCAGCGATGGTCTGGGCCAGCGTGACTGCTCTATGCAAGGGCTGTGTGACTTGGACAACCACCATGCGAGCAGCCAGCAAACCCAGAGCCACGACCATTGCTGCCAGTAAAGCACCCATCCAAAGGGTTTGGCGGTACTGCGCATTGCCTTGCACGATCATCTCGTCGCGCAGGCGCTCCTGCAAAGTCACCAGCTCTGCCAAGGCATCCTTGTAAACCACCACGGAGGGCAGTAAGTCACGCTTGAGCATTTCTTGCGACTCCATGAACGCACTGTTATCGCGTGCATCTATGACTTTTTTGATGAAATTCATCACGGTGGACTGCTTTTGCACAATCACCGCCAACTGTTGCTTGGCTTGCACCTGCTGCAGCACCGCCTCCAGTTTTTGCTGCAGCTGTGTGGCCTGCTCCAGGCTTTGAGCGGATTGCTCCTGCAGTACTGACCATACGTGCTCTTCTGCAGACATGGCACCCGCAACGGCATTACTTACCGCCAGCTCAGTGACGCCGCGCCATTCCACGACCATGCGGATGCGTTGCTCATAGTCCAAAGCCTCTGTCTGGACTTGCTGGCTCACACGATGGAGCTGATACACCAAGGCCGTACTCAGGCCAATCAGGATGATGGTGGTCATCAGCACCAGCGACCAGATTTTTGTGCCTACCGACCAATTTCTCAACTGCATGCCGCATCCTTACTATTCATGGTGAAAGTGGCTCGCTTGATTCGTTACCTGTATTTGTCTGAAATCAATACGCTGACCTTGTGTATGAATGTAAAAAAAATTAGCGTTTCCGTGACAGGTATTAGTCCCTATCAAATAATGAATAAACCGCCCACTCCTTCTGCGCCCTAGCGTTTTCCATGCCATTGAATTACCTCAACGCTGACTTGCACTGTCATTCGACCTTTTCCGATGGGACGCTAACGCCCGTTCAACTGGCCGAACGGGCCAAGGGCAAGGGCACCGACTTGTGGGCGCTGACCGATCACGACGAAATCGCAGGCCTGGCGCAGGCTCAAGCTGCCGCCCACAGCCAGGGCCTGCAATTTCTAACGGGCGTGGAAATCTCCGTCAGCTTTGCCAGCACGACGGTGCACATCGTTGGTTTGGGTTTTGATGCGCACCACCCCGTCCTGCAGCAAGGCTTACACGGCCTGCGCAATCAACGAGGTCCGAGAGCCAAGGCCATGGCGGCGCAGCTTGAAGCAGTTGGCATTGCCAACGCCTACGAAGGTGCTTTGCGCTATGTGGGCAATCCCGATCTGATTTCACGCACCCACTTCGCTCGTTTTTTGGTGGAAAGCGGCGTGTGCAAAGACACCTACGAGGTGTTCCGGCACTATTTGGTGGAAGGTAAACCCGGCTATGTGCCCCAGCGCTGGGCCAGCTTGAAAGAAGCGGTGCAATGGATTCGTGAATCCCAAGGCGTAGCAGTGATTGCGCATCCGGCGCGCTACAACCTCAGTCCCAATGAAGAACATGCGCTGTTTAGCAGCTTCAAAGACTATGGGGGCCAGGCTGTGGAAGTGGTCACCGGCAGCCACGCGCCCCACGAATATGCGGTGTACGCGGCCGTAGCCAAAAGTTTTGGATTGGCCGCCTCGCGTGGCAGTGACTTTCACAGTCCCCAGGAATCCAGAGTGGATTTTGGCGCGCTTCCTGCCGATCCTTCTGGTCTCAAGCCTGTCTGGGATTTGCTGACAGACCGCATCCTCTACGCCCCTTAAAGTACCCCCCAAACACACGACCCAGCAGCGAGGTTGATTGATGAACCGCTTAAGGACAATCTATGGCGCAGTATTTTGAAATTCACCCGGACAATCCACAGCCCCGCCTGCTCAAACAGGCGGTAGTTTTGCTGCAAAAAGGCGGCATTCTGGCCATTCCTACCGACTCCAGCTATGCCTTGGTGTGCCAGCTTGATGACAGGAATGCCGTGGATCGACTGCGCCGTATTCGCCAGGTTAATGACAAACACCACCTGACGCTGCTGTGCCGGGATCTGTCAGAGCTGTCGAACTACGCCATGGTGGACAACCGGCAATACCGCCTGATGAAGCTGGCCACCCCCGGCCCTTACACCTTCATCCTCGATGCGACCAAGGAAGTGCCACGCCGGGTCAGCCACCCGTCGCGCAAAACCATTGGTCTGCGCGTGCCGGACCGCAAAGGCACACAAATGCTGCTGGAGCTGATGGGCGCGCCGCTGCTGGCGACTACCTTGATTGCCCCCGGAGAAGACATGCCAATGAATGACCCCGAAGCCATTCGTGAACGCTTTGAGCATGAGATTGAAGGCGTCGTAGATGCGGGGGCCTGCCCGCTGGAGCCCACGACGGTGCTGGATCTCACTTCGATGGGCAACGGCGGAGACGCCACATTGATACGCCAAGGCGCAGGCACGCTGCAAGCTATCGGCCTGTAACGCCCCCAGCTGCGGCCATGTTTGCGACAATCTAGGTGTGAACGCCTCTGAACTCATCCAAACTGTCCTGATCTATGCCTTGCCCGTGCTGTTTGCCATCACGGTCCACGAGGCTGCCCACGGCTACGCCGCCCGCTATTTCGGAGACCCTACGGCGGCCATGCTTGGCCGCATCACCCTCAACCCCATCAAGCACATTGACCCGATTGGCACCATCTTGATGCCGCTGCTGTTGTACTTTTCAACTTCCGGGGCCTTTCTGTTTGGCTACGCCAAGCCCGTGCCTGTCAATTTTGGCAATTTGCGCAACCCCAAGCGGGACATGATCTGGGTGGCCCTTGCAGGCCCAGCCTCCAACTTTTTTCAAGCCATTTTGTGGGCCATCGTCTTGGTGGTTTTGGTGACTACCAACACCCATGAACGCTTCTTTTTAGAGATGTCCCGCGCTGGCATCATGGTGAACTTGGTGATGTGGGCCTTTAACCTGTTCCCTTTGCCGCCACTGGATGGCGGGCGTATTTTGGCGGGACTGCTTCCGACCAAGATGGCCATGACCTTCTCGCGCATTGAACCGTTTGGATTTTTCATCGTCCTGGCGCTGGTGGTATTTGGGATTGTGGGCACGATCTGGCTGCGCCCGCTGATGGATATGGGTTACACAGTGATCAACTGGATCATTACCCCCTTGGTTGCCCTCTTGCGCTGAGCTCAGCCCTGATATTTTTGGCCCATTCCCCTGCGGCCATCCTTTTGACTTTGGTTTTTCGATATGAGTACTACCCGTTTTCTGACTGGCATTACGCCTTCTGGCACGCCCCATTTGGGCAACTACGCCGGTGCGATTCGCCCCGCGGTTGCAGCCAGCCGTACACCCGGCATGGAAAGCTTTTACTTCCTGGCGGACTACCACGCGCTGATCAAATGCCAGGACCCAGCCCGCGTTCACCGCTCCACACTGGAGATTGCAGCCAGTTGGCTGGCGTGCGGCTTGAACCCTGAGAATGTGGTGTTCTACCGCCAGTCTGATGTCCCAGCGATTCCTGAGCTGAACTGGTTCTTGACCTGCGTTACCGGCAAAGGTGCCTTGAACCGTGCCCATGCCTACAAGGCTTCGCAAGACAAAAACGCTGAAGCAGGCCGTGAGCTGGATGACGGCGTGACTGCCGGCCTGTTCATGTACCCCGTGCTGATGGCCGCAGACATCTTGATCTTCAACGCCCACAAGGTGCCCGTGGGCCGCGACCAGATCCAGCACATTGAAATGGCGCGTGACATTGCCTCCAGCTTCAACCATTTGTATGGCGAACACTTTGTCTTGCCGGAAGCTGCCATTGAAGAAAATGTAGCGACCTTGCCGGGTCTTGATGGCCGCAAGATGAGCAAGAGCTACGACAACACGATCCCGCTGTTTGCGCCCCGCAATGAGTTGAAAAAGCTCATCAGCAGCATCGTCACGGATTCACGTGCACCGGGTGAACCGAAAGCCACCGAAGGCTCCGCCCTGTTCCAGCTCTACCAGGCCTTTGCCACGGATACGGAAACGGCTGCCATGCGCCAGGCCTTTGCCAATGGTATCGGCTGGGGGGATGCCAAGCAGATGCTGTTTGAGCGCATTGACGCGGAGCTGTCACCCATGCGTGAGCGCTATGAAGACTTGATGGCCCACCCGGAGAAGGTAGAAGCGGCCCTGCAAATTGGCGCCGAGCGCGCCCGCGCTTTGGCGGGCCCTTTCCTCCAGAAGCTGCGCAGCGCAGTGGGCCTGCGCAGTTTGGCCAGCCAAGACGCAGGCCCGCAAAAAGTAAAGGCCACTAAAGTTGCCCTGCCCAGCTTTAAGCAATACCGTGAGTCGGACGGCAAGTTCTACTTCAAGTTCCTGGCAGCAGACGGGCGCATGTTGCTGCAAAGTACAGGCTTTGATCAGCCCAAGCTGGCAGGCCAGTGCATTGGTCAGCTGCAAAAGCAAGGTGCTCCCGCATTGGCGACGCTGGCCAGCCATTTAGTCATGCAAGATGGCGTGATAAAGACAGATGTTGAGCAAGCTTTGCAGCTTCTGCAGGACGCTGGTTGATAACGCCTAGAGTTGATAACGACCAAAGATAGAGGGCTCTTGAATGCGCATTGCCGTTCTCGATGATGACCAACTGCAGCTAGGGCGTGTTCACATTACCGCAGGTGTTCGCAAATCAAAGCGATGGAGACGA
>JADMKK010000049.1 GCA_015478895.1 Comamonas sp.
CATCTGCTACAACAACAGAAGCTGCCAGTCCTGGCACTGCTTCGGTTTCAGAGACAAAACCTGCTGAAACTGAGCAAAATCAAGGGCAAGCAGCTCCTGAAAATGCAGCGCCTGCAAGCGCAGCAAGCTCTATGGACATCGTGATCCCCGATATTGGTGATTTCAAAGACGTGGCCGTCATTGAAATGCTGGTCAAGGTGGGCGATACCGTGACCGCCGAGCAGTCCCTGTTCACGGTCGAGTCCGACAAGGCATCAATGGAAATCCCATCGCCTGCTGCAGGCACCATCACCGCGCTGACGCTGCAAATCGGCGGCACGGTGAATATCGGTGACGTGGTCGGCACCATGAGCGTGGAGGGGGCAGCCCCCGCCGCTGCGGCACCGGCTGCCACGCCCGCGCCGGCTGCTGCGGTTGAAGCGCCCAAAGCGGCTCCCGCCGTTGCTGCGCCTGCACCCGTAGCTACAACGACTGCAGTGGCTGCACCCGCTGCGGCACCTGTGCCTGCGCACAACCCCAGCGTCGCACCTTCGGGCCAACTGCCCCACGCATCGCCATCGGTACGCAAGTTCGCCCGCGAACTGGGCGTGCCTTTGGCTGAAGTCAACGGTTCCGGCCAAAAGGGCCGCATCACGCAGGAAGACGTGATGGGCTTTACCAAGTCCGTCATGGCCGGCGCGGTGCAGACTGTGGCGCAAGCTGCCAACGCCCCCAAGGCTGCAGCTGCATCCGGTGGCAACACCGGCGGCCTGGAAGTGCTGGCATGGCCCAAGGTGGACTTTGCCAAGTTCGGCCCGGTCGAGCGCAAGGATTTGTCGCGCATCAAGAAGATCTCGGGCGCCAACCTGCACCGCAACTGGGTGATGATTCCCCACGTCACCAACAATGACCTGGCCGACATCACCGAGCTGGAGGCCTTCCGCGTCTCCACCAACGGTGAACAGGCCAAGGCCAAGAGCGATGTCAAAGTCACCATGCTGGCCTTCGTCATCAAGGCCGTGGTCGCTGCGCTCAAGAAGTTCCCAGAGTTCAACGCCAGCCTGGATGGCGATACTTTGGTCTACAAGCAGTACTTCAACATCGGCTTTGCGGCAGATACGCCCAATGGTTTGGTGGTGCCGGTACTGAAAGATGCAGACAAAAAAGGCATCCTGCAGATCAGCGAAGAAATGTCGCTGCTGGCCAAAAAGGCCCGCGACGGCAAGCTGGGCGCGGCGGACATGCAAGGCGGCTGCTTCTCGATATCGTCATTAGGCGGCATTGGCGGCACCGACTTCACGCCGATTGTGAATGCGCCCGAGGTGGCCATCCTCGGCCTGTCGCGGGGCTCCATCCAGCCGGTGTGGAACGAAGACAAAGAAAAGTTCGTTCCTCGTCTGATGCTGCCTTTGAGCCTGTCGTATGACCACCGCGTCATCGATGGCGCAGCCGCTGCACGCTTTAACGCGTTCCTGGGCCAAGTGCTGGCGGACTACCGCCGCATCCTGCTGTAAACGAAGGGCTGCAACACTATGGCAATCATCGATATTCAAGTGCCCAACATTGGCGACTTCGCCGAAGTGGGCGTGATCGAACTGCTGGTGCAGCCCGGTGACACCGTCACCGTGGACCAGTCGCTCATCACCGTCGAATCCGACAAAGCCTCCATGGAGATTCCTTCCAGCCACGCCGGTGTGGTGAAGGCCGTCCTGGTGAAGATGGGCGACAAAATCGCCGAAGGCTCGGCGGTTATCTCGCTGGAAGTGGCAGAGGGCGCGGCGACGGCGGCAGAACCTGCTGCGCTCGCTGCTGCACCCGCTTCTGCTCCTGAAGCACAAGCAGCTAGCCCGCAGCCAGCCAAGGTTTCGGATACAAAAGTACCTGAAAACAAGGTAACACCAGGGCAAGCAGCTCCTGCTCCTGTAGCAAGCAACTTTGCGGGTACGGTCGATATGGACGCTGACGTGGTCGTCATCGGCGGTGGCCCCGGCGGCTACTCCGCAGCCTTCCGCGCTGCGGACTTGGGCCTGAAGGTGGTGATCGTTGAGCGCTACAAAACGCTGGGCGGCGTCTGCCTGAACGTGGGTTGCATTCCCTCCAAGGCGCTGCTGCACGTGGCTGCCGTGATTGACGAGGTCAAGCACCTCGAAGTCGCGGGCGTCAAGTTTGGCGCACCCGAGGTGTCGATTGACACCCTGCGTGGCCACAAAGACAAGGTCATCACCAAGCTGACTGGCGGTCTGGCCCAGATGGCCAAGATGCGCAAAGTCACTGTGGTGCGTGGCGTGGCCACCTTTGTCGGCTCGCACCACATCGAAGTGGCCGAGACCGAAGGCGACAAGCAAGTGCAGACCGGGGCCAAGAAGGTCGTTCAGTTCAAGAACGCCATCATTGCCGCTGGCTCGCAAGCCGTGCACCTGCCCTTCATGCCCAAAGACCCGCGCGTGGTGGATTCCACCGGCGCGCTGGGCCTGAAGGCTGTGCCCAAGCGCATGCTCATCTTGGGTGGCGGCATCATCGGTCTGGAAATGGGCACCGTCTACTCCACGCTGGGCGCACGCCTGGACGTGGTGGAAATGATGGACGGCCTGATGCAAGGCGCTGACCGCGACCTGGTCAAGGTCTGGCAAAAAATGAACGCGCCGCGCTTTGACAACATCATGGTCAACACCAAGACCGTGGGTGCCGAAGCCACGCCCGAAGGCATAAAGGTGTCGTTTGCGCCAGCCAAGGACGGCGTCACCGTGCCTGAGCCACAAACCTACGACCTCGTCTTGCAAGCCGTGGGCCGCACGCCCAATGGCAAGAAGATTGGCGCAGAAGCTGCCGGCGTGGCCGTCACCGACCGCGGCTTTATCGACGTCGACATCCAAATGCGCACCAACGTGCCGCACATCTTTGCCATTGGCGACATCGTGGGCCAGCCCATGCTGGCGCACAAGGCCGTGCATGAAGCGCACGTGGCCGCCGAAGTCATCGCCGGTGAATTGCAGGGCAACAAAGAACTGGCAGCCGCCGCGTTCAACGCCCGCGTGATTCCTTCAGTCGCCTACACCGACCCCGAAGTGGCATGGGTGGGCCTGACCGAAGACCAGGCCAAGGCACAAGGCATCAAGGTCAAGAAGGGCATGTTCCCCTGGGCCGCCTCCGGCCGCGCCATTGCCAACGGCCGCGACGAAGGCTTCACCAAGCTGCTGTTTGACGATTCCCCCGAAGCCCACGGCCACGGCCGCATCCTGGGCGGCGGCATGGTTGGCACGCATGCGGGCGACATGATTGGTGAGATTGCCTTGGCGATTGAGATGGGTGCAGACACCGTTGATATCGGCAAGACGATTCATCCGCACCCGACGCTGGGCGAGTCGATTGGTATGGCGGCGGAAGTGGCGCATGGGTCTTGTACAGATGTACCTCCGGTGCGTCGTTAAGGCGAACGACTTGGCGCTTGGGTCTTACTCAGCGCTTTGAAGCAAAAGGCAGCCTTTATGGCTGCCTTTTTTATGGGCTGAATTGTTGGATTTGATAGCTGCTAGCGCTTGTTGGATAAGGGCTAGAAGGTGATTTGGCTCTGATTTTGGTTTTGTTGCTTGCTTGAGGGCAGAGGCGGGGATTTCGCCCCCGCGGGCGAGTAACTTTCTTGTTCGCGACAAGAAAGTCACCAAAGAAGCGCGTCTGCCGACGGCTGTCCCGCAGAACTCGCGGCGTTCCGTCGTCACTCTGCTCAAACAGCCGCCGGAAATATGAAGGATTTCCACGAAGCCATGCGCGACGCTTGCGCGCGCATGGGGTAGGAGCAATTGCATTTTTACGTCACTTATTAAATTATTTTTGATATTTATAATTTATTTATATATCATTTAATGCTCCAAAATAATTTTTTGATTTTATGAGTGAATTTTTTGCATTTATAGATGAATCTGGAAATAACGCGTTAAATACAAAAAAAGATGGTGCAACAAAATATTTTGTTCTAGCAGCAGTCGTCTGTGATAGTAATTCAATAGATAAATTGAATCAGCTTGCATCCAAAATATCTTTAGATTTCTATAGCGGCGGTGAAATAAAATCAAACAAGACAAAACCTGAAAGAAGAATAAAAATATTAAAATTGTTAATTGAAAATGATGTTAAATTTTCAACAATGGCAATTAATAAAGATGAAATTTCTAAAGATTCCGCATTGGATTACAAGCAAGTATTTATTAAGTATATAAATAAAATTTTCTATTCTCAGTTAGTTGTTAGGCATGAGCCATTGACAATATTGGCGGATAAGCATGGTGGCGACGATTTTAGTTCTGGTTTTTTAAATTATGTGGAGAAAAATTTTAGAGATCAGCTTTTTAAGCCTGTTAGTGTTAAGCATGTTGATAGTAAGCAAGAGAAGATAATACAGATTGCTGATTTGATTAGTGGTACTGTAAGATTATTCTATGAGGGTAAAAATAAAGAAATTAATGATTTATTCTTGGATTATAAAAAGAAGTCTTGCCTGTTTATTGATGAGTGGCCATTGCGCTCACGCAGAAGTCAAGTCGTTAAGGAAGGTGATTTCAAGCAAGATATTCTAGTGGCTGATTTATCTATATCTTTAGCTCAAAATTTTAAAAGTAAAAATTTTTCAATCACAGATGAATTTGTTCAGATGCAGGTCGCTGTTGTTGGGCATCTCCTATTTAATGCTATTTATGATGGTAATAGATATTTGAAGATTCCTGAAATAAAAGGGTATCTGAATTCGCAAGGCTACCCTGAAATTGGCGATCAACAATTTAGAAGTAATGTGATTGCAAAATTAAGAGACTCAGGCTTGATAATTGCCTCATCTAATGATGGATATAAAATACCAACAAGATATAAGGACGTTATTGATTTTGTAGAAAAAGTTGATGGTCTAGTTATTCCATTAATTGATAGATTGGCGCGAGCTAGAGAATTAATAAAATCCAAGAGTAATGGTATATATGATCCGTTATCTGATGATAGATATAAAAAACTAAAAGATATTATTGAAATTATTAAATAGCATTTATATAATAATATGAAATTAAATTCGCGGAAAATTTAATTAATGATATTTCTAGATGTTTGCTCCGATGAAGATCGATAGAAAATTTTAATAATTTAGTTTTGTGGTTCAACTGCGCATTTGTTGATGTAGAGCTATGAGCGCAGTACGCAAGAATACGTGGCCATTTGCCAGAGTTCGGTAGAACCAGAACCAGACCCGCTGGGCCTGAAGCTCTACACACTCACTATGACATCGTGCGTGCTGTGGCATGCATCGATGCCGATGCGCTCATGCCGACGCGTTATGGCTTGCTCCTCAGCCAGTCCAAGGCTTTGCAAGATGCACAAGACTTATAGTTTTAATAGCTATCAGCGCTTGCTGCATAAGTCTTATAGCCATATTTGATGCTAATTTAAATAGCTCAAAGAGGCAGCCTCACAAATGCCCCAACATCACGGCAAAAAACTTCGCAATAAAGTTGGTGGAAAAATTCGAAAATTATTGATAAAAATAATTAAAAACAATTGGTTATGCGTGAGTTCAACTTGGCGGATAACTGCGCTCTATAACTCACTCCATCCGTTTTAACCCTTGCTGCCCTCGGATCTCAAGCAAGAGCCTTTGCTCTCCAAAACCGGTGACTTGGTGCGTGCTGCCACCACCTTGGCAGGCAAGCGTGTACAGCCAGAGCTGCATGTGTTGCTGCGTAGCATGAATTCCTACTACACCAACCGCATTGAAGGGCAGCACACGCGCCCGCATGAAATTGAGCAGGCGTTGCGCAAAGACTTTTCTGCCAACAAAGAGCTGGCGGCCAAGCAGCGTTTGGCGGTGGCGCACATTGAGGCAGAAGCTGCGCTGGAGCAGCGTTATGCCGGTGAAGCGGCCGTCGCAACCCTCTATAGCCAGCAGGCCGTGCAGGATGTGCACCGCGAATTGTTTGGCCGTTTGCCAGAGCAGGACTGGGAGGTGAACGAAGGCCAAGTCGTGGTGCCCGGCCAGTTGCGTGGGCGTGAGGTGCGTGTGGGGCAGCATATTGCGCCAGCGGCGGCGCATGTGCCAGAGTTTTTGGCGCGCTGGTCGCAGCGCTATGGCCGCGTGCGCCGGGGGGAGGCGGCTTTGGTGACCATGGCGTGTGCCCACCACCGCTTGGGCTGGATTCACCCATTCCCCGATGGCAATGGCCGCGTCATGCGGCTGCACACGCATTTGGTGTTGCACGCTTTGGGGCTGACCAATGGGCTGTGGTCGCCATTGCGTGGTTTTGCCCGCAGCCAGGAACGCTATTACATGTTGCTGGCTGAGGCAGACAACACCCGCCGCGGCGATTTGGATGGGCGCGGTAATCTGAGTGAGCTAGCCTTGGTGACCTGGGCTGACTATGTGCTGGACATGGGCCTGGACCAGGTGCAGTTCATGCAGCAGATGCTGGACTTTGATGCCATCAAGCAGCGCATTGAGGCGGCCTTGGTGGTGGAGGCCACGGTGCACAAATCTGGCGTGCGCCCCGAAAGCCTGCGGGCATTGCACTATCTTTTCCTGAGCGGCGAAGAACTGGCACGGGGCGAGTTCAAATCCATGCTGGGCTTGAGCGACCGCCTGGCGACCGATGCTTTGGGCGCCTTGGTCAAACGTGGCTATCTGCGCAGCGACAGCCCGCAAGGCAAGGTGCGTTTTGGCTTGCCGCAGCATGCGCTGCGCTTCTTGTTTCCCAAGTTGTGGCCGGAAGCGGAAGCCGATGCACCATAAATAAAAAATGAGCTACCAGCGCTTGTTAGATAAGCGCTAGATCCTGTTTTGGCTCTGATTCTTTTTGGGGCTGGAGAGAACTCACTTGCTCGTTAATTTCCCGATCAGGAAGTATTGATTCCCTATCGCAGCATTTGGGCGCATAATTTCCCGAACGGTAATTTTCAGAGCCATCCACCTTATGTCCACCATTCACACCACCGATCAGCTGGGCACCGCCTTGCGCGCAGCCCGCAAACAACTGGGGCTGACCCAGCCGCAGCTGGCCTTGGCCGCAGGTGTGGGCACGCGGTTTATTGTGGATTTGGAGGCGGGTAAGCCCACGGTGCGGCTGGAGCATGTGTTGCGTGTGATGGATGCGTTGGGCATTGCGCTGCAACTGGGCGGCTTGCCGGATGCAGTGTCTGAAGGCGCTGCGGACGGGGCCACCGCGTTAGCAGGGGGCACAGACCATGGCGTCTGAATTTACGCATGAACTCGAGGTCTGGTTGTTTGACCGGCGCGTGGGCCGCCTGTCGCTGGTGCATGGGCGGCTGAGCTTTACCTACGCGCCCGAGTGGCTGGCGCTGCCGCAGGCCCGTGCCTTGTCGTATTCGCTGCCTTTGCAGGCTCCGCCGTTTGACGATCACCAGACCCGGCCTTTCTTTGCCGGTTTGCTGCCCGAGGGGCAGATGCGCCGCCTGATTGCCCAGCAGTTTCAGGTCTCGGGCCAGAACGACTTTGCGCTGCTGGAGCACATTGGCGGCGAGTGCGCGGGGGCGGTGACTTTTCTGGAGCCAGGGCAGGCCTTGCCGCAGACAGATACGAGCGATCCGGTGAATGCAACCCTTGCGACTAATG
Source organism: Comamonas sp. (assembly GCA_015478895.1). GTDB lineage: Bacteria > Pseudomonadota > Gammaproteobacteria > Burkholderiales > Burkholderiaceae_C > Comamonas. The sequence goes on from JADMKK010000049.1 coordinate 7,580, forward strand.
CAACCGCAGTGGCGGGCAATGTGCAGTGGCTCAGCGATGAGCAGTTGGTGGCGGTGTTGGACGAGTTGCCGCGCCGCCCCATGCTGGCGGGTGCTGACGGGCTGCGTCTGTCGCTGGCAGGGGCGCAAGACAAGTTGCCAGTGGTGTTGGATGACAGCGTGCCAGGTCAGCCGCGCTTGGGCTTGCCGCTGCATGGCGCGCCCAGCTCGCACATTTTGAAGCCCGCCATTCATGCGGTGCACGACAGCGTGGCTAATGAAGGCTTTTGCATGCTGCTGGCCCAGGTGATGGGGCTGCGCCCGGCGCAGGCGCGCATGCACACGGTGCGGGGCCGCTCGTTTTTGCTGGTAGAGCGTTATGACCGCGTGCGCGACGCGGCAGACCCGGCAGGCCAGCGCCAGCGGCTACACCAGGAAGACTTTTGCCAGGCATTGGGTGTGGTGCCTGAGCTCAAATACCAGAACGAGGGCGGGCCCAGTCTGGCGCAATGCTTTGCCCTGCTGCGCAGCGTGACCCGGCCCAGCGCGCCCCAGGTGTTGCGCTTGCTGGACGGGGTGATCTTCAACGCGCTGATTGGCAACCATGATGCGCATGGCAAGAACTTCTCCCTGCTGTATGGCGCCAGGGGGGCCGTGCTGGCACCGTTTTACGATCTGCTCTCCACGGCGGTCTACCCCACGCTGACACCCAAGATGGCCATGAAGCTGGGCAGCAAATACAAGTTCAGCGAACTGGAGCCGCGCCACTGGGAGCAGTTTGCGGCAGAAGCAGGCTTGGCCAAGGCAGCCACCCGCAAGCGTTTGCAAGCACTGGCCACCGAGCTGCCGCTGGCCGCACACCAACTGCAAGCCGCCCCGCAGCACGGGTTGGCAGGCAGCGCTGTGGTGGAGCAGATCATTGAATTGATCGAGCAGCGCTGCGCTTTGACGCTGAGGCGTATCGCCGCCGCCTGAGTGGCTTTTAACTACTGATCGAGCACATCTGGCTTGGTTGTTGTTGGGTGGAAAATTCCTGATCGGGTAATATTTCTGGCTTTTTGAAATATCAGGAGGATAATTACCCGATCAGGTAATTTTTTGTTTAATTAGTGCGAATATCTAATTATTTAATAGCTGGCAGCGCTTGCTGCATAAAGGCTAGAGGCATATTTGGTGCTTGAAAATATTGCAATCAGCGTAAAAACATGCACCTGATGCCTGATAAAAAAAGCCCTGACGATTGATTCAAGGCTTTTTGGGTAGCGGGCATGGGGGCTTTAGAAGCTTTCCCATTCATCCGTTTCAGGCTTGCTGAGGGTGGCTGCTGGCAGAATTTTGGCGACAGGTGCTGGGTGGGGTGCCGCAGTGCGGGCGCCAGACGGTGCAGGTGATGCGATGGTGCGGGGTGCTGCTTGGGGGCGATTGGCAGCGGGCGTGCTCTGGTGGCCGTGGCCTGTCAGCTTGAAGGTGGCCACGGCCTGCACCAGCTCTTGCGCCTGGCTGTTCAGGCTGGTAGCGGCGGCAGACATTTCTTCCACCAAGGCCGCGTTTTGCTGGGTGGCTTGGTCCATCTGCGTGATGGCCTCACCCACTTGGCTGACACCGGCGCTTTGCTCGGTGCTGGCGGCGCTGATCTCGCCCATGATGTCGGTCACGCGGCGGATGCTGCTGACCACTTCGTCCATGGTGCTGCCCGCTTGGTCCACCAGGGTGGTGCCTTGCTGCACACGCTCCACGCTGACGGTGATCAGCGACTTGATTTCCTTGGCCGCTTCGGCGCTGCGCTGGGCCAGGGTGCGCACTTCGCTGGCCACCACGGCAAAACCACGGCCTTGCTCGCCCGCGCGGGCCGCTTCCACCGCAGCATTGAGCGCCAGGATATTGGTCTGAAAGGCAATGCTGTCAATCACGCTGATGATGTCGGCAATGCGGGTGCTGGATTCGCTGATGCCCTTCATGGTGTCCACCACCTCGGCCACCACTTGTCCGCCTTGCATGGCAATGCTAGAGGCGCTTTGTGCCAGCTGGTTGGCTTGGCGCGCGTTATCTGCGTTTTGCTGCACGGTGGAGCCCAGCTGTTCCATAGATGCCGAGGTTTCTTCCAGTGCGGCCGCCTGGTTTTCCGTGCGCGAGGAAAGATCCTTGTTGCCCTGGGCGATTTCCGCGCTGGCCAGTGAGACGCTGTCTGAGCCGTGGCGCACGGTGCGCACCACACCGGACAGGCTGTTTTGCATGTCACGCAGCGCGCCCAGCAGTTGCCCGATTTCATCGCGGGTCAGCACCTCAATGTTTTCACTCAGATCGCCTTCACCAATGCGCACCGCCACGTTGCGGGCGCGTTCTACACCTCGCGAAATGCCGCGCGACAGGCGCCAGCTGATTACTACGGCGGCCAGCACAGTCAGGGCGATCAAAATACCGGCGATGGTGTAGAGCTGCGCAAACATGGCACGAATCTCGGCCTGTGCAGCGGCAACGTCCTGCGTTTCACCATCAACCAGTTCCTGAATAGCGGCGATATAGGTGTCTGTGGCGGGAATGAAGGTCTGCTGTACGTAGCGTTGTATCTGCTGCGCATCAGCGCGCAGCTTCATGTCGTTGACTTCATCGCGTGCAGCCAGCCAGAGCTTGCGGCGTTCCACCACTTTCTGGGCACGCTGCTGGGTCTGCGGTGTGGTGGCACGGTCTATATAGGCCTGCTGCTTCACATTGGTGTCTTGCGACGTGGCCGCCATGGCGCTCTTGAAAAAGTCCAGCATTTCCGTGCCCTGAGCAAAGCCCACGGCCAGCGAGCGCGCGGAGTTCTGGCGCACATCGCCTTGCCAGGCGCTGCCGATTTTCAGGCGCTCAGACGCTTCTTCCATGCGTTTGGTAGCCAAAGACACCTGCTCGACACGCCAAGCGGTAATGCCTGTCATCAACAAGAACAGGGCAACGATGAGTGCAAAACCCAGATTGAGTTTGTGCGCGATTTTGAGGTGATTCATGGCAAACCGGTTCGAGGGAGAAAGGCACGGCACATGCCCAATCCAGGGCAGATGCCGTGTGGCCTCGTCGGTGTGCTTGAGATTGAGCTTCTCACGATGTAAGACCGAACGACGCTACAGCGCCATGCCGATGCTCAGCGTAGCGCTGCAAGAAGGCAATGGACGGGCGCGATCATATGTTTTCGCCTCGGCGATGGCATGAGATAAATTAATGTTGCACTGCAAAAAAATATGTGGACGCAAGGTGCTGCATTTGCTAGACCGTTTGAGCAGGCGTTTTCCACTGGCCGAGCCCGACCTGCTGCGCCTCATGCACCGCACCCTCATCACAGACACCGTGCGTGCTTTGATCTTGGATGAGCTGCGCCGCCTGCACGAAGGCGTGCTGGCGCGCTATGGTTTGCTACCCAGCCAGTTGCAAGCGTGGAAGGCAGCGCTAGATACATAGGGGCCTGTTCGTGGACTGCGGTGTCCAGCACCGGGGAGCCAAGGTTCTAGGCGCTATCCTTTCTCTAATAGTCATATGGCGTTCGATGTTGGGTGATGGGCTGCGCCAGAAGGGATTTCAGCGTGCCTTTGGGGCTTGTGACATGCCAATCACCAAGATGAAAATTGATGAAAGAGGCTGCAGTATGGGACTTAGAAAAAAATTCAAACTGCTGGAAATTGAGTCTTTCATGAAAGCCGTGGAGACAAACAATTTCAAAGTTGCCGCGGAAAAGATGAACATTAGCGCGCCGGCATTTACGCGAAGAATTCAAAATCTAGAAAACTCTTTGGGTGTCAAACTTTTTGAAAGAGACACGCGCAACATTGACTTGACGATGACTGGGCGTGAGTTCTACCGCGAAGTGGCCAAATGGATTGATGGTTTTGACAACATCGTTCTTAGATCTAGTGAAATTCAGCAGCGCCGCGTGATCACCATATCTATCGCGTGCGTGCCGTCGGTGGCCTACTATTTTTTGCCGCAATATATCGGTGAATTCACCGCCAAACACAGCAATGTGAAAGTGAATATTTACGACGCCAGTGCCAATGACGTGTTGTTGGCGGTGTCCAAGGGCGAGGTTGATTTTGGTATCAACTTCATCGGCAACCAAGAGTCCGATTTGGAGTTTCAATCCATTGCCATGGACCAGTTTGTGCTTGCTTGCCGGCAAGACAACCCTTTGGCGCGCCGCAGCACCATTGGCTGGAAGGAATTGGCAGACTTAACGCTGATTGGTGTCGGTAAGACCTCAGGCAACCGCGTGCTGCAAGACATTGAACTGGCTAACAACGGGATTTCTCTGGCGCTGAAGTTTGAAGCCAAGCATGTCACCACGGTGATTGGCATGGTGGAGGCGGGCATGGGCGTGGCAGCGGTACCCAGTTTGGCCATGCCTTCGCTCAAGCATCCGGTGTTGGCCTCGGTGCCTTTGATGGAGCCAAAAATCACCCGCAATATTGGCTTGATCAAACGGCGCGGGGTGCATTTGCAGGATGCTGCCAATGATTTCTATGATTTCATTCGGAACAATCAGTTGCACGACCATTAAAAAAGCCAGGGGCTGGTGGGCCCGCTGGCTGTCAAAGAAGTTGGAAATACGGGGGACGGGTGGCGAATCAGTCCGTCTTCAAGTTAGCGGTCTTCACCACATTGCTCCACTTTTGCACTTCGTTGCTTACTAGGTTGTGCAAGTCTTGAGGTGTGCTGGTGCGCACATAGGCACCTTGGGCCACAAATTTGTCGACCACTTCTTTTTCTTGCAGCACTTCGTTCAGGGCCTTGTTGAGGGTCTGAATGATGTGGCTAGGCGTTTTCGCGGGCGCAAAAAAAGCGTACCACTGCTCCACTTCCACGCCCTTTACGCCCAGCTCTGCCAGGGTGGGTATGTTTGGCAGCACGGCGACGCGCTCTTTGCCGGCAATTGCAACGGCATTGACTTGGCCTGCGTTCACAAAGGGGTAGGCCGAGAACAAGCTGGGGAACATGATCTGCGTTTGGCCACCCACAGTGTCAGCCATGGCGGGTGCCGAGCCTTTGTAGGGAATCTGAAGCATTTCTGCGCCAGAGACCAGTTTGAACAGTTCGCCCGCAAAATGCGGAGCCGTGCCATTACCTGCCGAAGCGTAATTGAATTTATCGGGATTTTTTTGCTTTCTTCAATAAAGCTCTTGAGCGAATCCACTTTGAGGTTTTTGGTCGAAACCATCAGAGTAGGTGATTCACAAACTAAACCAATGGGCTCAAAGTCTTTGACCGGGTCATAGCGCAATTTTTGCAAGGCGGGATTCATGCCATGCGTCGCAATATAGCCAAACAAAATAGTGTGGCCATCAGGTTTGGCTTTGGCGACATATTCGGTACCAATAGCTCCATTACCGCCAGCTTTATTTTCGACAATAAAGCTTTGTTTGAGTTTCTCACCCATACGTTGCGAAATAATGCGCGCCATGGCATCGTTGCCGCCACCTGCAGCGGTAGGAACTACGATGGTAATTGGTCGGTCGGGGTATTGTGCCCATGCCAGTGCGGGCAGGGTCAGAGCGGCTACGGCGAAGATATTTTTAACAGTTTTTTTGTTCATGGTTTGGTCTCCTTGATTGTCCTAATCTAAAAAAACATGGCCTTCAAATATCTTTCGGGCCGTGCGTATCATGCTTGCATTGGTAATGCATTCAAGGTCATTGAGGCTGTGGTCATAATCGACGCAGACTTCAATTTTTCCACTCGGGTGGGCAATATAGATGTGGTTTTTATTTTCTATTTTGATGCCGTCTTGGTGGCACAAAGTGCCAGGCATCAAGGTCGATATGGCAATGCCGACAGCGCCCGTGGCGGCATGGGCAGCATGGCAAACCTTTGGAGTGAAATAGCGTGAATTGACGATGTTCCACGCATCGGTTCTACCGATGAGAACGGGCTTGGGCAGCACGCTGTCGGTGATGTCACCCAGTCCCATGCGCGCTGCAGCCTCATGGCGTATAGCGTGAATTTTTTCCAGCAATGCCTTATCGGCATGCAATTCATCAGGCATCTCATCGCCGCGCAAGTTGAGCTGGTGGCTGTCCATCAGCACCATCAATTGGGCAGCATCAATGCAAGTTACATCAACGCCCAATATTTTCTCTTTGCGCTGACCGGTGGGAAATAACTTGCCGGTAATTCCACCCAACATGGTTTTAAAGTTCAAATAAATGGGGGCGGCGCAATCTGATACGCCGTCAATTAGCACATCGCCCGTATAAATGACTTTTTCATCGGGGGTGCTGACGACCAAATCAGTTTTGGATTTGGTGTTTATATTGTAGACGCGGACTTTAGTCTCTGTGTTTTTTGCATTTACCAAACCTTGTTCAATTGCAAAGGGACCTACGCCGGCCAGCATATTTCCGCAATTAGTTCGGGTATCAACGGTATTAGAGTCGACAGTGATTTGAGCAAATAGATAGTCCACATCACAATCTGGCTGTGTGGATTTTGAGACAATCGCCACTTTATTGGTGAGGGTGCTGCCACCACCTAAGCCATTAATTTGCAAGGGGTGGGACGTACCCATTACCTTGAGCAATAAAGCATCACGCTCTTCTGTTTTTTCAGGCAGCCAATTTTTTAGAAAAAATGGGCCGCGTGAAGTGCCACTTCGCATTAATGTGCAGGGAATACTTTTTTGCATACCCATATGGTCAACAAAAATAATGCTGTTGTAAATTTGATTATTAATAATGATTATTCAGTTTCTTGCAACAATGGATATTTTTGAATTCTAGAAACTTCTCATAACCGGTGAATATGCACTCGGCGTAATAACGGGGCTTGCGCGTGCGTGCCCTGCTCAGGCTGCGTGCTGCTCATTGAGCGTTTTGAAAAGCGTGTACAGCAAGCTGCAGGCGCGCGCAGCTTAGAGCGCTTAGCGCAAGAGTTGGGAGGGTGATAGCGCGGCCAACTTAAGGAACCTCTGCATACGGGTGCGGCAGCATCTGCGCCCATGCAGCAATTTGATCTCGGCCTGAATCTCTCTATCAAAAAGACACGCAAACGCGAATTCCTGGAGCAGATGCAGCAGGTCGTTCCATGGAAAGACTTAGTGGCATTGATTGCGGCCCCCAGCTCCACCAAGAACAGCACCCACTCGCGTGACCCAGAGATGCACCAGACCAAGAAAGGCAACCAGTGGTACTTTGGCATGAAGGCCCATATTGGCGTGGATGCTGATTCTGGCTTGGTACACACCGTGCGTGGCACCGCAGCCAACGTCAATGATGTCGTGGAGGCAAACAGCCTGCTTCATGGACAAGAAACCGATGGCTACGGTGATGCTGGCTACCAAGGTGCAGACAAGCGTGCTGACATGCCAGCAGAGACACCGCAGCGCAAGCTGCGCTGGCACATCGCCATGAAGCGCCAAAAGCGCAAAGCACTGGATCCACAGCAGCCAATCGAAGCCTTGCAGGAGCAACTTGAAAAGGTCAAATCAAGTATTCGAGCCAAGGTCGAGCATCCATTTAGGGTGATCAAACGCCAGTTTGGCCACGTCAAGACTCGCTACCGAGGCTTGAGAAAGAACACCCAGCAACTGCACACCTTGTTTGCTTTGGCGAACTTGTGGATGGCACGTGCCCGCTTGCTGACAAACAGCAATTTCAAGCCAGTGATGCGTGCCTAAAAAGGCAGATGCCCGCGAAGCGCGGGCATCTTGGGACGGGTGAATCACATGAAATCTGCTCGTCCAGGCTCTACCTCCTGGGAATTCGATTTGTGCAGAGGTTCCCTAGCGCAGCACCTGAAGCGTGGGCCAGGCTGCGGACAGCAGAGTTCTAAAATATTAATAGCAACTAGCCCTTGATGGATAAAGGCTGAAAGCCATTTTGATGCTTAACTTCTACGGCCATGCCTAGAAAGCCGCAGCTTTGCGTGAGAGGCAAGGCAAAGCTATGGCGTATCTTGAGTGGTGTTACAGCAGCTCTAAGCCCAGCGCTTGCGCCGCCACCCAATGCGCGCAGACACCGCGCTGCCAAACTGGTTGACCAGCATGCCTGCAATCACTGTGGCCGTGCCTAGCCATTGCCAAGCGGTGGGTTGTTCGCCCAGCACGGCCATGGCGGCAATCAGCCCGACCACGGGCACCAGCAGTGAATAGGGTGTGACGCGGGCGGCGGTGTGGCGCTGCAACAATCGCGTCCAGAGGCTGTAGGCCAGTACGGTGGCTAGCAGTGCCAGGTACATCACGGCAAACAACGCTTTACTGTCAGCGGCTTGCAACTGTTGGATGATTCCGTCCGTGCCTTCCTGCGCCCAGGCAAGGAGCCAGAACGGAGCGATGGGCACGAGACTGCTCCAGACGATAAACGGCAGCGGCGCGTAGCCCGGCGCGATCTGGCTGGCTTTGCGGGCAACAAGGTTGGACACCGCCCACATGAAGGCGGCGCCCAGCGTGAGTACCAAGCCGGCCAGCGTCATTTGCAGCGCACCTTCTCCACGGCCTGCCGCAATCACCACCAAGCCCATAAATGCGACAACCAGCCCCCACCACTGCGGGGGTTTGGCACGCTCACCCAAAAGAGTCACGGCCAAAATCAAGGTAAAAAAGGCTTGGGTTTGCATGACCACCGAGGCCATACCGGCAGTCATGCCCAGCTTGAGTCCGATGAACAGCAGGCCAAACTGCCCCAGCCCTTGCGCCAGTCCATAGACCACCACATACGTCCACGGCATTTTTGGGGGGCGCACAAACAGCAGAAATGGCAGCGATGCCGCCATAAAGCGCAGGGCACCCAACACCATGGGGCTGAGCGTTTCCAGTCCCAGCTTCATGACCACAAAGTTCAGCCCCCAGATCACGATCACGGCCAGCGCGCACAGCCAATCGCCACGCGACATGCGCGTGGTGGTTACGGTCAGCGCGCTCATGCCAATGTCGCCAGTCGCACGGGTTTGCCGTGTTGGGTGCGGGCCTGCACAAAGGCCTCAAACGCTTGCGCGCTGGTTTTGCGTGGCACATAGCCCCATTGTTTGAGTGCAGTGTTCAGCAGCACCGGGCGGTAGCGCAAAAAGTCCAGCTGCTCAGGGCCATAGCGGCTCAGACCCAGCTGCGTGCCCAGCCACAGCGCGCTGCGCAGCAGTCCGGCAGGCAGGTTGAGCGTGGATTTGCCCAGGCACGCGGCAATTTCGTGGATGGTTAAAGCGCCATTACCCGCCAGGTTATAGGCACCGGGGGCCGCGCCACTGAGGGCATGCACGATGGCGCCTGTCACGTCTTCGTCCCAGATGAACACGAACGGGCTGTCGCTGCCGCGAATGGCCAGCAGGCGGGGCTTCTCAAACAGTGCGGTGATCTGGTTGTCCACGCGCTCGCCTAGGATGGTGCCAATGCGCAAAATGGTTTGCTGCAACTGTGGATGGTCTTGCCGCCACTGGGCCAGCATTTCTTCCACCAAGCGCTTGTGGTCCGAATAGGCAAAGACGGGGTTGCCGCGCAATGCGTCTTTCTCGGTGATCCAGGCGGGGTTGTCGGCGTAGTAGCCATAGGCCGCGCCGCTGGAGGACACCACCACATGGCGCACGCCTGCAGCCTTGCAGCCTTCGAGCACATTGCGTGTGCCATTCACGTCCACGTCGTACTCCAAGGCGCGGTTGGAGTCTTTGCCGGGTGTGACGATGGAGGCCAGATGCACCACGGTATCAATGGCGTATTCGTGCAGGGTCTGGGCCAGTGCAGGGTCGCGCACATCTTGCTGGAAGTAGATCACGCCGGGCTGCTGGCGCTCCGGTGGCACTGCCCGCACGTCCACCGCCACCGTTGTGGTGTTTGGCCTGCGGGCCAAGGCTGCAACCACCGTACGGCCTAAGAAACCATCGGCGCCGGTAATCAAAATACGCTCAGCAGGCGACAGAGGGAGGGGTTGTTGGTGCTGGTTCATGCTTGTGCTCCTTGCATGGTAGGAAGGCCTTTCGGGTTTTTGCGGCCCCACCACGAAGCCAAAGCCAGCCCGGCAATGATGTCCCAAAAGCCCCAGACCCCGGCCACTACGGCCATGCCCCCTAAGCCGCCAAAAAAGCTGAATACCAGCACCAAACCCAGACCGGCATTGCGGATGCCGACTTCAATGGTGACTGCGCGGCGCTCGTAATCTGCCAAGCCGGTAGCGCGGGCGCAGAGATAGCCCGTGGCAAAAGCCAAGGTGTCATGCAGCACTACGGCCAGCAAGACCAAACCGATGTAGTCCACAAAGAACTGCCAGTTGCCTGCAATTGCACCAATGATGAAAGCGATCAAAGCCACAAAGCTGAAGATGCGTACGCCTTTTTTGCAGCGCTGCGTAGCTGTGGGAAAGCGGTGCGAGCACCACAGGCCCAGCACAAATGGCACACCAATGATCAAGATGATGTGGATCGCCATTTCCAGCGGATCGAGCGAGATGGACTTGAGCAACGTGGAGGCGGTGGGGTGCATGCCGCCCCAGAAGGCAAAGTTCAGCGGCATCACCACAATCGCAACCGCGTTGGAGATGGCGGTCATGGATACTGACAGCGCTACATTGCCGCGTGCGCGGTGTGTGAGGATGTTGGACACATTGCCCGGCGGGCAGCAGGCCACCAGGATCATGCCCAATGCAATGCTCGGCCCCACATTGAGCATCAGCGTCAGCCCATAGGTCACGGCGGGCAGCACCAGAAACTGCGCCGCGATGCCTACGGTCATGGCCCAAGGCATGCGGGCCACGCGCTTGAAGTCGTCCATGCGGGTGTCCAGCGCAATGCCAAACATCAAAAAAGCGAGCACGGCATTGAGCACGGCCAACGAGGCGGGGTTAAAGTTCAACCGGATTTCGTCCACAGGTAGCATGGTGTTCTCCTGAGTCGTTAGGCCAGCTTGGCCACCGCTTCGCGCACGGCAGTGCGGTAGGCGTCCTTGTTCACATAGAAGGACATGCGTTCCAGTTGCAGGTACTGGTAGCCGCCGGACAAATCGGGCGCAGGCCCCGCAATGGCACTCTTGAACTGCTGGGCAGCGGGTTGCTTGTGCTGCAGGCCCTTGAAGTAACGTGCCACCAGCTCCGCCTGTTCATAGCGCCCTTGCCAGCCCAAACCACTGGCCTCCACCATGCCCAGCACAGCCAAGTGCGTATATCGGGGCGCAAATATGTTCATGTACAGCTGCGGCGCCATGCCCTGCCAGTTCAGGTGCTGGCGGTCAATGAAGGGATAGTGCAATGTGTAGCCCGTGGCCAGCATCACCATGTCGTAGTCTTGTTGCGTACCGTCTTTGAAGTGCACGGTGTGAGCGTCAAAGCGCGCAATGTCAGCCTTCACATGGATATCGCCATGCCCCAGGTGGTGCAGGATGAGTGAGTTCACGATGGGGTGCGACTCATACATCTTGTACGCAGGCTTGGGAAAGCCAAAGCGCGTCGGGTCGCCCGTGAACCACTTGAGCACGATGCTGTCCACCTTTTGCTTGAGCCAGCGCGGCAGCGGTTTCTTGCCGCCAATCGTGTCTGCTGGTTTGCCAAACACATACTTGGGTACAAAGTAGTAACCCCGGCGCACGGAGATGTCCACGCTTTGTGCGTAATGCACGGCATCGACCGCAATATCGCAGCCGGAGTTGCCCGCGCCCACAATCAACACGCGCTTGCCCGTTAACTGGCTGGCGCGCTTGTACTGGCTGGTGTGTAGCAGTTCTCCGGCAAACCGGCCTTCAAACTGGGGCAAATTAGGTTCGGCCAAGATGCCATTCGCAATCACCACGCCTTTGTATTGCGCGGTGTCCAGCTCACCTTGGGCATTGCGTACAGTCACGCGCCATGGGGTGTCAGGGTCTCGCGGATGCACGGGTTCGATGCGCTCTACACGCACGCCAAAGCGAAAGTGGCGGCGCAGATCAAACTTGTCGGCAAAGTCGCGGAAGTAGCCGCACAGCTCCCGATGGCTGGGGTAGTCGGCCACGGAGTCGGTCATGGGGAACTCGGCAAATTCCGTCATGCGCTTGCTGGAGATCAGGTGCGCAGACGCATAGACGGTGGAGCGGGGGTTGTCGATGTTCCACAGCCCTCCCACATCGGTATAAGCCTCAAAGCCCTGAAAAGGAATGCCTTGTTTTTGCAGATTGCGCGCCCCGGCCAAGCCAGAGGGGCCTGCGCCGATCAAGGCAATCATGTCTTCGGTCGTGTGCTCCGGCAAAGAGGCGGCCACGGGGGCCGGGGTGATGTGTGGCTCGGTTCTCATGATTTTTGTCTCCGTCATTGTTGTTGTCGTCAGTGGTCGTGATGGTTATTCTGTGCCAAGGCTGGGTCCAAGCCGCCGCAAGCGCCTATCAGCACAGCACAGCATTGCGAAAGCGGGGCGAACCCTTGAGTGCGTGGCGCTGTCAGAAAACATAGCTTTCGACCCTCCAGAAAAAGCTGTCACCACTCTATGTTCAAAGCATAAAATCCCGAAAAATTTTAGTTAATCGTCTCGCTTTTTGAGATTTATGACAAAAACTGCCCCATCGCCTGGCCTGAAGCTGTTTGAATTGCTGGAAATTTTGGTGCGCGAAGCCCGGCCTTTGACCTTGGCTGAAACCGTGGCGGCCAGTGGCTGGCCCAAGCCCAGCGTGCACCGCCAACTGGCCCAGTTGGAAGCCGGGGGCTTGCTCGCCCGCGAGCCCGACGGGCGCCGCTATGCACTGGCCCCGCGTCTGTTGCATTTAGCGGAGGCGACATTGGCAGGCAGCGCGCAGCAAAGCGTGCGCCATGCAGTGCTGCGACAGTTGGTGAGTGACATTGGGGAAAGCTGCAACTTCACCGCCTTGTCAGGGGTGGAGGTGGTCTACCTGGACCGGATCGAGTCGGCGTTTCCGCTGCAGCTGAATTTGCGGCCCGGCACCCATGTGCCGGTGCATTGCTCGGCCAGCGGCAAACTGATCCTGGCCCATATGCCAGCTGCCCACCGCAACAGCTTGCTGGAATCGCTGCCGCTGACGCGCTACACCGCAGCGACGCTCAAAACACGCGAGTCGCTGGATGAAGAATTTCGCCGCATCCGCAAAGAGGGTTATGCGGTGGATGCAGAAGAGTTTGTGGATGGGCTGGTCTGCGTGGCTGTGCCGGTCTTTGCCAAAGACGAGCGCAGTGTGCGCTGTGCCGTGGCGCTGCAAGCTCCGGTGGCCCGCATGAGCCTGGCCCAAGCGCTAGAGCGCTTGCCGCGTTTGCAGCAAGCGGCCCAGGCTTTGGGGCGTACCTTGACGTAACGCGCACAGTAAGTTTATTAATTTAATAGCTGCTTACCCTTATGTAGCAAGGGGTAGAGGCTGATCGTAGGGTGGGTAGTCGGTGGGGATGGCGATACGCACTTTCTTGGTGCACTCGATGTTTTCTAGCACGCATGCTGGCATGGGCTGCGCCGGAGGTGAAAGCGGCAAAAGCAGTAATGCTGAGGGCGAGGATGAAGTGATTTTGATAGCTGTTAGCCATTGCTGCACAAGGGCGAGAAGCTTATTTCTTTAAAATTCTTTCTCCACAGAATTCTCAAAACATTCTCAAAAAAAGAGCTGCCAATGCAGCTCTTTGTGCTTTGTGCTTTGTGCTTTGTGCTTTGTGCTTTGTGCTTTGTGCTTTGTGCTTTGTGCGGATGCGTTAGTCCGACCGCGGCACCAGTATGCCTTTGACGCGGTTGGCCAGCTGGGCAATGGCCAGCGACGCTGCGCAGCCCGGCATGGATTGCAGCAAAAGCTGGCGTCGCATGACCGCTTCGCGCACGGCTTTGTCTGCGGGAATATCGCCCATGTGAATCAAGCGCAAAGGCATACCTGATTCAGTATTGACAAAACGATTGAGCACCTGCTGCAACTGGCCGGTAATGGCACGACCATCACCCGGGCGGGCAGCCTGGTTAATCACCAGACGCATGTTGTGGCGTTTTTGCTGGGTGGCCAGCACTTTGATGGCAGCGTAAGCATCCGTGAGGGAGGTTGGCTCTGGTGTTGCCACGATCAAGACTTCATGGGCCAGCGAGACGGAGAACAGCACCACATCAGAAATGCCCGCCCCGGTGTCGAGCAAGACCACGTCGTAGTTAGGGGCCAGCTTATCAATCACATGAATGAGCTGGTTGCGCACCTCCGGGGTCAGGCGCGAATACTCCACCATGCCGGAGCCAGCCAGCAATACGTGAAAGCCGCCCGGCGCAGTGACCACTGCCTCTTCCAAGGTGGCTTTGCCGATAAAGACATCGTGCAGCGTGACCTTGGGATAGAGGTTCAGCACCACATCCAGGTTCGCTAAGCCGAGGTCAGCATCAAGCACCAGCACGCGCAGGCCGTGGCGTGTGAGTGCCGCCGCCAAGTTGGCGGAGACAAAAGTTTTACCCACGCCGCCTTTGCCGCTGGTCACGGCAATGATGTGCGCGCCGGAAGGGCTGCGCGGGCGTACGACGTGGCCGTGCGCGGTAGCGGACGGGGTGTTGGTAGGGGGTGACAGCACGTCGTTCATCTCAATACATGCTTTCAGTTGTCGCCATCTGTCGGATCTGTCGGGGCCATGGCGATATCAGGCCAATCGTCTGACCAAGTTGTGCTCGAGGAAAATGCTGCAGGTGCAAATAGAAGGTTTTTTTCTTCTGCGGTCACGGTACTGTCTGGTTGTTCTTCAATCGCAATACGGTTGCGTCCGTCACTTTTTGCGGCATACAGGCGCTGGTCTGCGCGCTGTATCCAAAGCTCGCGGGTGCTGCGGATCCACTGTAGTGCATAGGCACCCCCGACACTGACGGTGACTTGAATGGTCTGCGTGGGCGAGATGCGCACTTTCAGTGTCTCAATGGCATGGCGAATTCGTTCTGCCACAGCGCGCCCATAGGCGGTCTGGCAAGCAGGTAAAACGATGGCAAATTCCTCACCGCCGTAGCGCGCCAGGGTGTCCATCGGACGCACGCAATTGGCCAGACAATTGGCCACCTGTTGCAGCACCAGATCGCCGACGTTGTGGCCGTGCTCATCATTGATGCGCTTGAAGTGGTCTACATCCACCATCAGCAGCAGGGCCACGTCGCCGGAGCGGGCAACGCGATCCAGTTCACGCTCCAGCACCGAGACAAAATGGCGGCGGTTGGCGCAGCCAGTTAAGGGATCTCGCAGGGATAAATCGCACAAGCCATCAATGATGGCTTGCAGGTATTGGGTGGCATCTTCTTCTAGCTCTGGAAGTGCTGGCAAATCATGCCCCAGCAATGCACATGCTCCGTTTAAACGGAGTTTAGGCATTGCAACAACGGGGAAGATGTCAGGGCCAGTCACGAATAAAAATCCAGCACAAATAATTCATACAAGTGTAGCAGTCCATGCAGTCTGTAAGCGGGTTTGTGGCGTTTTCATCCTTGGGGTTCAACCCGAATTGGCGAATTTCCACCATCCATGCTTTGGCTGGGGTTGCCTCCCTCGCATTCCTTGTTAATAAGCGCGCAATGTGGTGAGTGCTTGATGGCTGGTTCGATAGAGAAACAGATCAGAACCAAGTGATAAGCAACCTGCTCGAGCCAGTGTGTCTTGCACGGGAAGTTTCAATCCCCCGATATGCAGGCTAATTCCCCGCTTTTGCAGGCTTTGGCGCAGGCGCAAGAACGCTTCCACGCCGGTGACGTCGATGCGGTTGATCGGCTGGGCATCGATGTACAAGTGCTGCACTTCAGGTCTGCCCTCCAAGGCTTGCGCGACATAACGCTCCAAGGCGGCGGCAGAGGCGAAATCCCATTCCGCGTCCATGCGCACGGCCAAGACTTTGGGATTGATGGGCGGCAGATTCCAGATGGTGCGAGAGCGCAGGCTGCCATCGGCATGCTCGCCCAGCTCCAGCAGCCGCGGATGAAGCCTGTGGTAGAGGAAATGCGACAAGCTCAGCAGCACGCCCGTCAAAACGCCCCAATACAGGCGGGGCGCTGTGGCGAGGGTCAATATGAAAGTCACGACTGCAATGGCGCCCTCGGCCCGTGAAATCTTAAACAGCGCCACCATCGTGCGTGGCTGAATCAGATTGATGACGGCAGACACCACCACCGCAGCCAAGGCTGCTTGTGGCACGTGGTAGAGCACGGGTGTGAACCAAAGAACGACCAGGAGCACCATCAAGATGGCAAACACCGTAGCCCATCCTGTTCTGGCACCAGAGTGCAGGCTGACTGCAGAACGCGAAAAGGAAGCGCTGATCGCAAAACTTGCGCTAAAACCGGCAGCCACTTTGGCCATGCCTTGGGCGATGAGATCCTGGTTCTCGTTCCAGCGCGTTCCCGCTGTTCGGTGCTCTACCTGCGCGCTGGAGGCAACCTCCAGAAAGCTCACCAGGCTGATGACGAAAACAGGCATCAGCAACTGCGTAAAGTCATCCAAACTAATGGCAGCGGGCAGAGACAAGCTGGGGAAACCAGAGGGCAGGTGACCGACGATGGCGCCATCGCTTTCGGCAAACCCCATCCACCAGCTCAACACACCGCACAGCCCCACTACGATCATGGCGGCAGGCAGTCGTTTGACGTAACGCTTGAGCAAGAGCAACACTGCCAAGCTGCCCAGCCCCAACGCGCAGGCCTGGATGTCAAAGTGGTGGATGCTGGGTTCGTGCACCAAGGCGCTCCAGCTGCTGCGCAAACCAAACAGTGCTGGAAGCTGCGACAGCAAAATCAATACGCCTGCCGCCTGGGTAAACCCATTGAGTACGGGAGAGGTGACCAGATTGACCAGCCATCCTCCACGCAGCGCACCCAAAGTCCATTGCACCACACCGGCCATGATGGCCAGCCAAGCAGCCAGCGTGACCCAGTGTGCGCTGGCGGGTTGGGCCATGCCGGATAAAGAAGCAGCAATCAGCAAACTGGTTAAGGCCGTGGGCCCCACACCCAGCCGGGGGGAAGAGCTCCACAGTACGGCCACCAAGGCGGGTAACAAGGCGGCATAAATGCCTGTAACCAGTGGCATGCCCGCCAGCGCTGCATAGGCAACGCCTTGGGGCAGCAGCATCAAGCTGATCGTGATGCCTGCCAGTAATTCTTGTTGCAACAGTGCCAGGCTGGGGCGTGGCCAAGACAGAAAGGGAAACCACCGGGTGATGCTGAAATTGCGCATAAGCGCTCTATTGTGAGATGGTTTTGAGGCCGTAAATCATCGCCGCACTTGTCCTACGCATGCTTAAGTGCTCTCCCACCACTTGTAACTGAGGCGCTGTCTACAGTCTGCTGCATGTGGCGGGGGTTGAAAAACCTTGGCTTTAACGAGATAAATTTTTTCAAGAGGATTTGCACCATGTCTATGATTAATTTGCGTATTGCACACGTTATGGCCATCTCTGCCTTGGCACTGGGTTTGGCTGCCTGCGGTCCCAACAACGGTGAAACTGCGGGTCAAAAGCTGGACAACTCCATTGAGCGCACCGAGCAAGCAGCAGACAACGCACGCGTTGAAGCAGATCGCGCTGCGCAAGCTGCGGGTCAAAAGATGGACAACGCCGTGGACGCCAGCAAGAACGCTGCCAACGACGCCATGGCCGTAGCCGGTGAAGCCGGCACCACAGCCAAGGTCAATGCAGCCTTGATCGGTGACCCAGAGCTGAGCGCTTTGAAGATCAACGTAGACACGGTCGGTAGCACGGTGACTTTGAACGGCGAAGCCCCTTCGCAATCAGCCAAAGACCGCGCCACCGATATCGCCAAAGCGGTGGAAGGTGTGACTTCCGTCAACAATCTGCTGACTGTGAAGTAAGTCAGTTAGCCTCAAACCCATTCAATAGCAAAACAATATGACAAGGCCACCTTCGGGTGGCCTTTGTTTTTCCGCGTTATCGCTGGCAAGCGCAGGCCGAGCCTTTAACATGCCCCGATGACTGATCCAGCACGCCACATCACCACCGAGTTGGTGCACCACGCCTACCAGGCACCTTCACAGTTTTTTGCCCCGCAGCCCGCAGTGCACAAGGCTTCAACCGTCTTTTTTGATAGCGTTGAAGACATGCGCAAGCGCCGCTGGCTCGATAAGAGCGGCTTTACTTACGGGCTGCACGGCACGCCCACCACCTATGTGCTGGAAGAGCGCCTGTGCAGCCTGGAAGGCGCACAGCAGTGCCTGCTGGTGCCCAGTGGCCTGAGCGCCATCAGCACGGTGGCGCTGGGCTTGCTGTCGGCAGGCGACGAGGTGCTGATCCCCGACAACGCGTATGGCCCTAACAAAGACTTCGCTGAGCATGAACTGGCGCGCTGGGGCATTCGCCATGTGTTGTTTGATCCGATGGATGTGCAGGATCTGCAAGCCAAGCTCACTCCGGCCACCAAACTGGTATGGCTGGAAGCACCGGGCAGCGTCAGCATGGAGTTCCCGGACTTGATTGCCTGTGTCCAGCTGTGCCGCCAGCGCAGCGTGACTACGGTGCTGGACAACACCTGGGGCGCCGGCCTGGCTTTCAAGCCTTTCGACTTGCTGGCTGATGGCGGTAGCTTGGGTGTGGATGTCTCGGCCCACGCTTTGACCAAATACCCCAGCGGCGGCGGCGATGTGCTGATGGGCAGCATCACCACCGTAAACCAGGCGCTGCATATGCGCATCAAGCTCACGCACATGCGCCTGGGCATTGGTGTGGGCGCCAATGATGCGGAGATGGTGCTGCGCTCCCTGCCCAGCATGGCACTGCGTTACCGTGCGCATGATGCGAGCGCACGCACTTTGGCGGCTGCCTTGGCCCAGCAAAGTGCTGTCGTGCAACTGCTGCATCCGGCATTTGCGGGTGCGCCGGGTCATGCACAGTGGCACGCTCTGTGTAGCGCAGCCCAGGACGGGCAGGGCGCTGCTGCGGGCCTGTTCAGCGTGGTGATTGACCCGCAGTACGAACAAGCCGCCATTGATACCTTCTGCGACAGCCTGGCGTTGTTCCAGATTGGTTATAGCTGGGGTGGGCCGGTCAGTCTGGTGGTGCCTTATGAGCTGGACAGCATGCGCGCGGGCGGGCGTGGCCAAGTCAAAGCTGGCACGGTGGTGCGCTTTTGCGTGGGGCTTGAAGCGGTGCAGGATCTGCTGAACGATCTGGCCCAAGCGTGGCAGAAAGCTTTTCATACGCCTTGGCAAACAGCGCCTATAGCACCTTCTAATTGATAGCTACTCGCCCTTGCCAGTAAAGGGCTAGGGCCTGTTTTTGCTTAATATTTAAGCGAATGCATTAAAAAAACATCAGAAAGGCTGAAAATTTCTGAATTTTTAGCCTTTTTCAAATTTACTGCCAAAAAGTCACGCCATAATTGCGGGATCGATTCAAGGGGAGTCGCCAAGTTGGTCAAGGCACCGGATTTTGATTCCGGCATGCGAGGGTTCGAGTCCTTCCTCCCCTGCCACATACCAAAAACCGGCCTGCATATGCAGGCCGGTTTTTTTATACCTGTTCTCTAGGTGCTAGCTGCTTGACTGCCTCCGTTGGCCGACTGCGGTTGCGGCAGCAAGCGCACCTGCAGCGTTTGACCATTAGCAATGATGGCAAACAGGCGGTCAATATTAGGGTGGCTGCCAGGGTGCGCACGCGCGGCCTCGGTGTGTTCGGCAAACCATTGCAGTCCTTGCTGCGCTGCGGCCACGTTGATGCAACCGTATTGCGCCGCCAAGGCGGCATACACCCGCACCGAACCGGCTTTGCCCGGCTGGTTGGCAATGCTGGCTGTAACCTGTCCCTGTGCATCAAGCAGTTGAAGCTCTGCAATATGGTCGACGGCGGGTAGTTGCTGAAGGTTGACGGCAAATGCCATGGCGAAATCCTTGGAAACGGTTCAAATTCAATGGGTAGGAAACGGCTGCACCGGGTGCTGCGCATGCTCCAGCAGCCACAGGCGTTTGCGCACCCGGGTCATGGCCACATACAAGCGGTTGCGCTCTAAAAAGGCACGGTCGTGAGGTACAGGGGCTGGAAAACGACCGGGTTGCAAAAACGGCAAGGCCACATAGTCAAACTCCTGACCTTTGGCCTGTTCAATGGTCAGCAGGCGGAAATCGTAAAACTTGCGCTGCCACTGCACCTTGCGACCGCGCTGGGCCATTCCCTCAATATCCGCCAACACTTGCGCCACGCTCATGCCTGCAATAGCGTGCAGGAAACTTTCAACGATGTAGCGCATGCGCTGCGCTTCATCGTGCGGCATTGGTGTGCTGTTAAACAAGCCCCAGACATCGGCTGCTTGCAGCAGTTGCGCGGCATCGGCTTGGTAATGCTGAGGCAACTGCAAAAACTGACCGAACGCCGCAAAGTTGCGGCTGCCACCTTGCAAGTGGGCCTTGTCCATCAAAAAGTTCCAGATCGCCAAAGGGTGGCCGTGCATTTGCCGCGCCATTTCTTTTTGGGTGTGCTGGTAGGCCTCGCGCCGTGTCTGCAAGGTTTGCTGAAAATGGTGAATGGGTGAGAAGTCCGCGTCGACATCGTCCTCGTCGGCGGTGGCTGCAGCTTGCGCAAAGTGCTGACCTTTGCCGTAGTAAAGCGCGCCATCGACAAATGCCTCCAAAATCTCGGCGCTGAGCAGGCAGGGCGCATCGGCTTTCCAGTTCAGCGCCTGGGTGCTGTGGGCGTACATCAAGCCCAGCAGCAAGGCCACTTCACGGCCCAGATAAAAATGCTGCAAGCCTTGCAGGCTGACGGAGCGGCCCTGGCGGTACATGGCCCACTCCAGCGCACACGCTTCATGCGGGTGGCGCAAAATCACGTGCAGCGAAGGGCGGGGCAGCGCCGCCGCAGTGGTCTCATCGGTACCCTGCGGTATTTTTTGCTGCGCTTGCAGCAGCTGGGCAATGCAGTCAGCGTCGTCCTGGTAGATCAGCCGATCCACGTGGCTGTGGCGCAAACGGTGGGCCTGCATACCTACGCCAAACCACGCATTCACGGCTTGCGCCACCTGCACTCCAAAGCGGCGTGTCAAGGTCAGCGGCAGGCGTACCGTGGTTTGCGGCAGGCAATCGCTCAGGTGCTGGAGCTGGCCTTCAAAAATAGACAATGCCTGCGCATCAATGTGCTGATTAAAGTCCCCGGCCCCCATGAAATGGGCGCCCGAGGTCTGCAGCAATCGGCGCAGCACCTGCAAAGCGGCTTCATCCAGGTCATGCATTTCATCCATCAGCACCACGTCATAACTGGGGAAAGCAAATTCCTGGTTCTCGCTGTCTGTGGCCAGTGCATAAGTGCAGTCACCTTCTGCGCAGTACTGTACATCTCCACAGTGGTTGGTGCGCAGGCTCTCATAGTTCATGAAAAGGCGCGCCAGGCGGTAGTCCAGCTGCAAGTCTTCGCAAAATTCGGCCAAGCTGCAGCCCGCATCTTCCCACTTGCTGCGCAGCAGAGATTTTTTGGCTATGTGGTTGAACTGCCAGAAATCCTGCAGATCCAGCTCGTAATCCATGTGCAGCGCTGGGTCAGGTTGGCGTTCTTGCTGGGTGTGCAGCATCTCCATGGCGCGTTTGGCTTGGGCGCGCAAGATCAGCGGATCCACCACAAACTGCAATTGTGGGTCGCGCTGGCGCATGACTTGGGCAGACCAGCGCTCCACCGTAGTCACCCGCAAATGCCCGGGGACGTGCTGCACCAGCTTGCGCAGCTTTTGTTCGAACGCCAGCACGCCAGCTTTGGAGTACGTCAGCACCAGCACCTTGGCTTGCGGCTTTTGGCGCAGCACTTGAATGGCGCGGCAGGCGAGGGTGGTGGTTTTACCGGTGCCTGCTAACGCTTCCACGATGATGGAGGAGGCCGTGCTGCTGACAATGGCTTGCTGCTCGGCCGTCAGTAATAAAGGCTGGGCAAAGTCCGTGGCAAAGGCATTGGGAGCAAACATGGGCAATCAGAATGGAGAAAATGGCGAATAGCAGGGGTGCTGTATGAATATACAGTTCTTGGCAAAGTCCCACCCATCATAGGTGGCTGGCAGGGCTTAGGGCTGCTCGTCGCTGCGGCGTGCACCCATTCCTAAGCCCATGCCCATCCCCCCGCCACCACCGCCCGCACCACCACCTCCTCCTCCAGCGCCGCCACGCCCGCCAGCATTGGCCCCGCCTTCCGCATTGTTTCCACGTCGAGCACCTGGCCCTCCCGCTGTATTGGGGCGCAGCGGGCCCTGGTTGGGAATGGCGATATCGGGGGGAATGGTTTCCAGATACAGCGCAGCGCGAATGAACTGGCGCAGCGATGTGACCAGCGCTGCCGTTTGCACGGGGCGGCCTGCGACCATGTCTTGCGCAGCCTGGGCCGCCATGCGTACCTGATCTTCAGTGCCCAGCAAGATGATGTCCGACAGCGCGGCCTCCACCACATCGCGCGTGCGGCGCTGGCGCTCTGAGCTGCCGCCAATGACTGGGGTTTCATCATCTCCGTCAATGTCTACCGCATCTTGCAGAGCTTCTTCCGGGCGCTCCCCCGCCTGGGTCATGGCACGCGCCTCGCGCAGATGCATGGGGCTGACGGTCAGATTGCCGGTAAAAGAGCCGCCCAGCGTTTTATAGGCCGCCATCAATGTGCGCAGGCGTTCGTTGATCTGGCGGTTTTCACGCTCTCGGCGTTTCTGGATGGTTTGCATGAACAGCAAACGCATGCCCATCATCATGAGCGTCATCAGCAGCAAGCTCAGCACGGTGCTGGCCAGGGCGCTCCAAGAGCTGAAATCAAACATGCCGCGCATAGCGTTCCTTATTTCAAAATCACCTCGGTGATGAAGTCCCACTCCTGCTGTGAAACTGGCGTGATGGACAGTCGATTGCCGCGCTGCAGCACGCGCATGCCTTCGAGCGCCGTGTGTTCGCGCAACTCGGCAATGGACACATAGCGTGTCTTGCGCACAGCCTGTACATCCAGCATGAGCCAGCGGGGATTATCGGGCGAAGATTTGGGGTCGTAATACGGATCCGCCGGGTCAAACTGACTAGGATCGACGCGCAGATTGCCGGCAATGCGGGCAATGCCGTGAATGCCGGGCTCGGCGCAACTGGAGTGCCAGTACAGCACGCCGTCGCCCACCTGCATCTGATCGCGCATGAAGTTGCGCGCCTGGTAATTGCGCACACCGCTCCATGGCATCAGCTGGCCCGGAGCGTTTAACGCATGGTCAATCGAGTATGCATCGGGCTCATTTTTCATGAGCCAGTATTGGGGTGATGAGGCTGTCATACAAAAGGTGTGGCTGCGGCTGTCCGATTGTGCAGCCACAAAAAAGGCCTGCCAGCAAAAGCGGCAGACCTTGGCGCGAGCACGGTGTGGAAAAGCTAATAAAGCTAATTCACAGTTGCTGAGGTGCGCCCGGTATAAAGACTTTGCTGGGCTTGCTCGACCACGCGAATGCAGTCGTTGATGTGGCGCTGGCCTAAATAGCGCAGGGCACCATAGCCTACTGCAGCTGCAATGGCTTGCCCTGCAAAAGGTATGAACTTGGCGACTTGTTTGGTGCCCATGCGTACCCCGACCGTGCGCGCGAGCCGCAAGATCATTTGCCGGGTCAGCAACTTGCCAATAAAGACCGAGCCGACCATGGACACTGCTTTTTGTACCTGGTCGCGTACCGAAGGGTCGAGCGCATCAATTTGCTCAGGGCTGAGGCCAAACTCATGGCTGATGTCAGGCAACAGTTTGGACAAAATGGCCGCATCCACAGCCCAATCCAGACCGGGGATGGGTACGGCACTGACAGCACCGCCGACCAGGGCTCTGCGGTGCAATTTGGCGCGGCTTCTTTCAATGGCTTGGGCCAGCGTCTGCTGGTCTGCCGGCATGCTGCCTAAAGGGTTGGGAGGGGGCATATGGCGCAGTTTCATTCCTTATTTCATTCCTTAATCATCCATTGCCTTAACGCGAGCTTTTGCTGCGAACCAGGTTGTAGATAAAAAGCACGACCACGGCACCAATGACAGAAGCAATCCAGCCAGCGCTGCTGCCTTCGGGGTACAGACCCATGGCATAACCGGCATAGCTGGCCAGGAACGAGCCAACAATACCCAGCAAAATAGTCATCACCCAGCCCATATCGTCATCGCCAGGTTTGATCGCGCGCGCGATCAGACCCACTACCAAGCCTACGATCAGCGTTCCAATAAGAGACATCATTAGTCTGCTCCTCTAATAAAGAGCTTTGACTCTAAAAGTGCCCCATTGGACAGTGCGTCGGACAGCAGCCTTTCTCGGGGTTGAAAATTGCGCCATTACGCTGCTTGTTGCTGGGCGAAGCTGTCACCAGCTCTACGTAAGCAAGTTATGCGCCAAACAGCGGTTGTCATAAGGGGAAAGGCATAGCGTGTGTGCAGGCATTGCCCCGCAAGCGGAGAATCCCCCCCTTTCCGCAAAGGCAGCTTTGCCATTTGCGTGCTGAAAATTCAAGAACAACTCTCTGTATGCAACAACTTACTGAATGGCTTCATATCCTCAATGGATGGGTGTGGGGCGTACCCATGATCGTATTGATTTTGGGTACGGGCTTTTACCTGCAGCTGCGCCTGGGCTTTATGCCGCTGCGCAATATTGGCTACGGCTTTCGCATGATCTGGAAGAGCCGCAAGGTAGATGACCCCTCCAGTGGTGATATCTCTCCTTATGCGGCGCTGATGACGGCACTGTCGGCCACGGTGGGTACCGGCAACATTGCCGGCGTGGCCACGGCCATTGCCGTGGGCGGGCCCGGCGCGGTGTTCTGGATGTGGATGACGGCCTTGGTGGGCATGGCGACGAAGTACGGTGAAGTCGTCGTAGCCGTCAAGTACCGTGAAAAAAATGCCAAGGGACAATGGGTGGGTGGCCCCATGTATGCCATCAAAAACGGCCTGGGTCCCCGGTGGCGCTGGCTGGCCGCAGCGTTTGCCATTTTTGGCGGAGTGGGCGGCTTTGGTATTGGTGCCATGGTGCAGGCCAACGGCATCTCATCGGCCATGCACAGTGCGTTTGGTCTGGAGACCTGGATCTCCGGCCTGGCCATCGCGCTGCTGACGGCGGCGGTGGTGCTGGGCGGCATCCAGCGCATTGGTGCGGTGGCAGAAAAACTGGTGCCCGCCATGTGCCTGATTTATATCGTCTGCGTGCTGTGGGTGCTGGGCAGCTTTTATGCGCAGATTCCGGCTGCGTTCTTGCTCATCGTCGAGCAAGCCTTTAGCCCCACGGCTGCGGTGGGCGGCTTTGCGGGTTCGACCGTGTTGATGGCCATTCGCATGGGCGTGGCGCGCGGTATTTTCTCCAATGAAGCGGGATTGGGCACGGCCGGTATCGCGCAGGCGGCGGGGCAGAGCAAAGACCCGGTGTTCTCCGGCATCGTCGGCATGATGGGCACTTTCATTGACACCATCATCGTGTGCACCATGACGGGTCTGGCCATTGTGGTCAGCGGTGTATGGAACAGCGGCGCCAGCGGTGCACTGCTCAGCACGCAAAGCTTTGAGTCGGCCATGCCCGGCATAGGCAAGTATCTGCTGGCAATTTCTCTGGCGGTATTTGCTTTCACCACCATTCTGGGGTGGGCGTATTACGGGGAAAAGTGCTGGACTTACCTGGTCGGCCCTGTGTGCGAAAAGCCATTTCGCATTCTGTGGGTGGTGGGTGTATTCATCGGCGCGGTGGTCACTCTGGATGTGGCCTGGCTGGTTGCAGACACGCTGAATGCGCTGATGGCCATCCCCAATTTGATTTCGCTGCTCTTGCTGTCGCCCGTCATCATCCAAATGACACGCGACTATTTTGAAGCGCGCAAACAAAAACCATAAAAAAGAGAGCTGCTGGCCGTTGTAGATACTTGGTTTCAGTATGAAAAGTATCTGAAAACAAAGATTGGTAACGGCCAATAGCTCTTGTTTTTTATGTTTTATGCTTTATCGTCTTTGAATTCACTGAAGTAAGCGCGCAAATGCAGCAAGGCATTGGGGTGCTTCATGCCCGAGCGCTCCAGCACTTCATCCACGGTGCAGCCGCTGTCCAGCCACTGCACCAGCACCGTATTGCGAATCACCTGGGGCCCCATGCGCAAAGGGGCTGTTAACTTGCTGGCCTGCGCGGCTTGTTGCAGGGTTTTGGTCACCAGGTGCAGCAAGGTGTGTTTGGATAAAACGGGCGCTTTGCGTGTACAAAACAGCGTAGGCTGGCCTTGCATGGCGTGATAGCCAGCGCGTGCTTGCAGCCATTGGCGCAAAGCGCCGTCCAGCTTGTTGGATAAGGGCAGCGTGCGGCTTTGCCGGTCACGCTCACCCACCACTTGTAGGGCCGCAAGGCGCGTGGGCTGCTCAATGTCCCACTGCAGATTGTCCATTTCAAGCTGGCGCACTTCTTCGGGCGTCAATCCTAGCTCCATCAGCAGCATGAGCACGGCGCGGTCGCGGGTGCTGATTAAATCGTCTGGGCTGGGCAACTGGCGCTCCAGCGCGCGCCACATGCGTGGGGACAAAATTACGCCCTGCGGGTCTTCGCTGGGGGGCATGTCCTGTGCGTTCAAGCCTTGGGCAGGATTGAGCGCAGCCCAGCCGTGCAGCACGCCGTGGTCATACACCCGGTCCAGCACGCGCCAGTAACGCCGGCGCGTAATGTCGCTGGGTTTGGAGCGTTTAGGGCTTTGTGGACCGTGGTTAATAAAGGCCAGCACGTGCAGCGGCGCTGCGTGCGCCCACCGCTGGCTGATTTCCACGGAGGCAAGCTGCGCATCATTGCGCTCCACCAGAAAGCGCAACCACGATTGCCAGATGAAGCCATAAGGCTTGGCCGCTTCAGGGCTCAATGGCATCCATGGGTCTTGCCCACAGGTGAGCAACCAGTGGGCAAACACCTGTTCACCATCAAGGGCAGCAGGGAGGGGAAGCGGTGCGTCTGTCGAAGGGCTGAAAGGCATGCAGGCAAGTTAACTCAAAAATGGCATGCCCATTGTCCGGGATAGCGCATCTGCGTCAGAGCGAAAGCGGCCTGTTTTGCAGGCCCGTGTGCATCATTAAGTTGGCCTGCGCATGCTCCATCATCTCTGCTGCGGTAATGCCATGCTGCGGATAGGAGCTCCACCCCAAATGCACGGAGTACAAGGAAAGGTTGCCCCGCAGCAAAGCGGGCGCTTGCAAGCTTTCTTGAATGCGTTGCAGCACTGTCTCAAAAGCCTTCTCCGCTTTCAGATCAGGCAGCAGCATGGCCAGTTGATGCACGGACAAGCGCGCCAGCGTGTCAGCGCTGCGCAAGTGCTGTTGCAGCAATTGGGCCATGAGTTTGATGGCCCGTGCCATATCAGCCTCGGCATGCTCACTGCTTGCCGTGCTGGACTGGCGCAGCTCAATCAACACCATTCCCAGCTGGGTCGATTTACGGCGTGCCGTCAAAATGCTGTTGGAGAGTCGATCCAGCAGCAGTTTTTTACTTGGCAAGCCTGTGGCGCTGTCGTGCAAGTCTGCGTGCGGCAGCATGAGCTCCAGGCCTGGCCGCTCACTCACATCACTGACTACGGCAATAAAGTGTTGAGGCCGCTGGAGTTCATTGAGCACCGAAGAGATCGACAGGCGCTGTACCCACATGGAGCCATTGCCGCGCGTGAACATGAGTTCGCTTTGCCAATATTGGTTGGTGGCAACATCACGCCACAGTTTGCTCATCTCGGGCGGGATGTCAGCGTCTTCATAAAGCTCTTCCAACGAGCGGCCAATACAGGCTTCGCGGGTTTTATCCATCAAGCGCAAGAATGCGGGGTTCACATCCGACACATTGTGGTTGGCATCCACAATCGCTACGCCCTCGCGGACGTGTTGAAACACGCTGGCAGCAATGCGTAGCTGGGCGTCGGTGCGTTTGCGCTCAGAAATATCCTGCAGATATCCCACAAAGAAAGTGCCGCCCGGTGTAATCGCCTTGCCAATCGCCAGCTGTATGGGGATTAAGCGGCCATCCTTGCGTTTACCCAGCACCTCTCGGCCATTGACACTGATGGGTTCATCCGGGTGCCCCAAGTGGCGCTGGATATGTCCATCATGCTGTTCCGCCAAGGGTGAGGGCATGAGCATGGAGATATTGCGCCCCAGCACTTCTTCCCGGGTAAACCCAAAAACTTTCTCTGCTGCCGGGTTGTAGTCATGAATGAGCCCACGCTCATCAATGGTTATTACGCCATCCTTGGCGGTCTCAATCATCGCATTGAGGCGAGCGTCGCGCAGAGCGACTTCCTGCCAAAGATCCCGATAGCGCAATATGGCGGTAGCCAGCCCTGAAATCAGCAAAACCACCATGGTCAAGCCCGCGATGACCCACGACAGGGCATCACTGCCCCCAGCGGCTGCGTTCGCAGGAGACGGTGTATTGGCGTCGGGTATTAATCGCAGACCCTGCATGGAGATGTAGTGCATGCTGGCAATGGCAGCAGTCAACAGGCTGGGAGGCAGCAAGCGCCACCTCCAAGACAGTAAGGCGGGCTTGCTTTGATGGAGGACGCGTTGCACCGCAAACGCACTGACTGCAAAGAACAGCCCAGCCACAGCAGAAATCACAAAAGCGGAAAAGCTGATGCGCAAAACCCCTGACATCTGCATCGCGGCGATGCCGCAGTAGTGCATCACCGCGATGCCCAAACCCACCAACGCGCCACCGCCCACAATGCGTGCTTTGGAGGGATTGGGGGTCTGCATGAAGTGCAGCGCCAGCCACGCCGCCAGCATGCCGGGAAGTATAGAAAGTGCCGTCAAACCTAGGTCGTAGGCGATGAGCTGGGGCAGGGGCATGGCCAGCATGCCAATAAAGTGCATGGCCCAGATGCCCAGGCCCAGCACCATGCTGGCGCATGCCAACGAAACCCGGCGATGCGTGAGGGAGTTGGCCTGCCGGTTGGCATACGCCATGTAAAACGCGGACCAGCTGCTTATGAATGCCACCATCAACGACAGCACGATCAGTTCCACATGGTGGCCCACGTGAAAGACTTGGTTGGCCGACTTTGTATTGGTCAGGAAAAAATCAATCAAGGCTTCATCCTTCAGATCCGAACGCAACAAGACCATTGCGGCATCAATAAATCAGTTCTACTTACGAATCTACATTACATACATGCTTACGTTTTTCTCAACACCGCAATGCTCGCACTATCGCTCCAAAAATGCTTCTGGTGGCAAGTTTTACAAAAAATAGAATTCAGGAGAACCCATAGCACTAGCACATAGCAGTCTTTACGTTGAAGACTGCAAGGTCGCTGCGACCAAGCCATTGCTGAAATGTGCCTGCACTGCTGCGCGTGCTGCTTCAGGCTGCTGAGCGAGGATGGCTTGCAAAATGCTGCGGTGCTCTTCAAGGCTGTCCTCGATACGCCCTGTCTTAAACAGAGACTGGTGACGGTTGAGTTTCATCAGTTTGCGCAGGTCGGCCACCACCTGCGACAGGGCACGGTTGTCTGAAAGCTCCAGAATCTTTAAGTGGAACTGTTCGTTGATCGCAAAAAACAAGTCCGGGTTGTGTTCCGCAGCTTCTAGCGCCTCATGCAGCGCTTGCAACTCGGCCACTTCCTCTGCTTTGGCATTTCTGGCAACGGTGGCGGTGGCATCACTTTCAAGCAAAGACAGCAGGTGGTAGACATCCCGCAGGTCTTTCTCTGAAACCTCAGTGACATAAGCACCCCGGCGCACCTTCATGGTGACCAGTCCTTCCGATGCCAGCACCTTTAGCGCTTCACGCAACGGCGTGCGGCTGATACCAAATTCTTCCGCGATTTTCATCTCGTCAATCCAGCTGCCAGGTGCCAGTTCACGACTGTAAATCCGCTGCCGTAACAGCTCAGCGACTTCGATATACAGCGCGCGAGCCGGGATGAGAGACGTAGATGCTTGCATTGATTAAGGGCTAACCCTAGAACGGGTGTTGTGGTTATGTATCAATAATTATGAATCACAAGAGCGGGAAGAACACTGGCGTTTTCCAGCAGTTGACTAATACGGAGATCGTTTCAACCATGGGTATTGACACGCAACAAGGTGCAGCAGAGAGCCACACCACGCAAGAATTTCAAAAAATTAGCGTGACGGAGTGGGAGAAAGCCTCTGCCAAAACCGCCCCCGGTGGTGATGTCAGCAACCTGAACTGGGTTACGCCAGACGGCATCACTGTCAAGCCGCTGTACACCGCGCAAGACACGGCTGACCTGCCGCTGACCGACACCATGCCCGGCTTTGCGCCGTACATTCGCGGCCCACAAACGACCATGTACGCGGGTCGCCCGTGGACGATCCGCCAGTACGCGGGTTTCTCGACGGCCGAAGAATCCAACGCTTTTTATCGCAAGGCGCTCGCTGCCGGCGGGCAGGGTGTGTCGGTGGCCTTTGACTTGGCCACACACCGGGGCTATGACTCGGACCATCCCCGCGTGGCGGGCGACGTGGGCAAGGCCGGTGTAGCGATTGACTCGGTCGAAGACATGAAAATCTTGTTCGACCAGATACCGCTCGACAAAGTCTCGGTGTCCATGACCATGAACGGCGCGGTACTGCCGGTGCTGGCAGGCTATGTGGTGGCTGCGGAAGAGCAGGGCGTGTCGCAAGACAAGCTGTCCGGAACCATTCAGAACGACATTCTGAAAGAGTTCATGGTGCGCAACACCTACATCTACCCGCCGCAGCCGTCGATGAAGATCATTGGCGACATCATCGAGTACACGAGCAAGAACATGCCCAAGTTCAACTCGATCTCGATCTCGGGCTACCACATGCAGGAAGCCGGGGCCAACCAAGCGCTTGAGCTGGCTTTCACGCTGTCGGATGGTAAGGAATACGTCAAAACCGCCACTGCCAAGGGCATGGATGTGGACGACTTTGCCGGTCGCCTGTCGTTCTTCTGGGCCATTGGCATGAACTTCTACCTGGAAGTGGCCAAGATGCGCGCGGCCCGTTTGCTGTGGTGCCGCATCATGAAAGACTTTGGTGCCAAAAAACCCAAGAGCCTGATGCTGCGTACGCACTGCCAGACTTCGGGCTGGAGCTTGACCGAGCAAGACCCGTACAACAACGTGGTGCGCACCACGATTGAGGCCATGGCTGCTGTCTTTGGCGGCACACAAAGTTTGCACACGAATGCGTTTGACGAAGCAATTGCGTTGCCCACCGAGTTTTCGGCCCGCATTGCGCGCAACACGCAGCTCATCATCCAGGAAGAAACCCACATCACCAACGTGATCGATCCCTGGGCGGGTTCCTACATGATGGAAAAGCTCACGCAAGAGATGGCCGACAAGGCCTGGGCCATCATTGAAGAAGTTGAAGCCATGGGCGGTATGACCGCTGCGGTCGACAGCGGCTGGGCCAAGCTCAAGATCGAAGCGGCCGCTGCAGAAAAGCAGGCGCGCATTGATTCAGGCAAAGATGTCATCGTCGGCGTCAACAAGTACAAGCTGGGCAAAGAAGATGCGGTTGAAATTTTAGAAATCGACAACGTCAAGGTGCGTGACAGCCAGATTGCACGCCTCAATGATTTGAAGCAAAAACGCGATGCAGCCCAGGTCCAGCAAGCGCTGGATGCTCTTACTAGTGCAGCACAAAGCGGCGAAGGCAACTTGCTGGAGCTGTCCATCCAGGCCGTGCGCCTGCGTGCAACCGGCGGCGAAATTTCGGATGCGCTGGAAAAAGTCTATGGCCGCCATCGTGCGGATACGCAAAAGGTGACCGGTGTGTACGCTGCCGCTTACGACTCTGCGCAAGGCTGGGACAAGCTCAAAGAAGAAATCAACCAAGCCGCTGAAGGCCTGGGCCGCCGCCCCCGCGTGATGATCGCCAAGCTGGGCCAGGATGGACATGACCGTGGCGCCAAAGTCGTCGCCACCGCGTTTGCCGACCTGGGCTTTGACGTGGACATGGGCCCGCTGTTCCAGACGCCCGAAGAATGCGCCCGCCAGGCGATTGAAAACGATGTGCATGCCGTGGGCGTCTCGACCCTGG
The DNA here is from genome assembly GCA_015478895.1 of Comamonas sp. Taxonomy (GTDB): domain Bacteria; phylum Pseudomonadota; class Gammaproteobacteria; order Burkholderiales; family Burkholderiaceae_C; genus Comamonas. The sequence goes on from JADMKK010000049.1 coordinate 39,401, forward strand.
CCGCCGGCCACAAGACGCTGGTGCCCGCCATCATTGAAGAACTCAAAAAGCAGGGCGCCGACGACATCATCGTTTTTGTCGGCGGCGTAGTGCCGGCGCAGGACTATGACTTTTTGTTCCAGGCGGGTGTCAAAGGTGTCTATGGCCCTGGCACTGCCATTCCAGCGAGCGCCAAGGACGTGCTGGAGAACATCAAAAAAGCGGCCTCGCTCTAAGCAGCAAAAACATAGAGAACTTGTAGTGACACCCGCTCAAATCCAAGAGGGCATTCTGTGCGGCAACGCTGCCGTGCAGCGCCGTGCCATGGCCAAGGCCATCACCTTGCTGGAATCGACGCGCAACGACCACCGAGCGCAGGCCGATGAATTGCTCACCGCTTTGCTGCCGTACAGCGGCAAGGCACTGCGGCTGGGCATCAGCGGTGTGCCGGGCGTGGGTAAATCGACCTTTATCGAAGCGCTGGGCATGGCTTTGACGGCGCAGGGCCACAAGGTGGCGGTGCTGGCGATTGACCCATCGTCCACCGTCTCGGGCGGCTCCATCTTGGGTGACAAAACCCGCATGGAGCAGCTCTCGGTCAACCCGCATGCCTATATTCGCCCGAGCCCTTCAAGCGGCACTTTGGGCGGCGTTGCCGAGAAAACGCGCGAAGCCATGTTGGTCTGCGAAGCCGCAGCTTATGACGTGGTGATTGTGGAAACCGTGGGCGTAGGGCAGAGCGAAATTGCTGTGCACGGCATGACCGATATGTACTGCGTGCTGCAGCTTCCCAATGCGGGCGACGATCTGCAGGCCATCAAAAAGGGCGTGATGGAGCGCGCCGACCTGGTGGTCATCAACAAGGCCGACATTGACCCGATTGCCGCCACGCGTGCCGAGGCGCAAATCACCTCCAGCCTGCGCCTGCTGGGCATGCACGGCAATCCAGACAGTGCGCGGCATGACCAGAGTTTTTGGCAACCCAAGGTGCTGCAACTGAGCGCCTTGAAAGGGCAGGGGATTGACCAGTTCTGGGCGGCGGTGCAGTCCTTTGCGCAATTGCAAAAAAGCAATGGTCGCCTGGCCGCACGGCGTGAAAAGCAATCACTGGACTGGATGTGGGAGCGCATTGATGCCGGCCTCAAGCGTGCTTTCAAACAGCACCCCCAAGTGCAGGCACTGCTGCCGCAGATGCAGGCCGAAGTGGCAGCGGGCACTTTGGCCGCCAGCACTGCAGCAAGAAATCTGCTCTCAGCCCATATGGGAAAAGGGCCAGCAGCTACAAAAAGTGAATAACTTGATGTGTGCATGTTTCTTAATCGACATTACATGCAATAGAAATAAGCCATCTCTATTTCAAGAGGAACTGAGGAAGACATATGAATAACGACAACATCCTGGCTCAGCTAGAAGCCAAAAGAGAACAGGCCCGCCTGGGCGGCGGGCAAAAACGCATCGACGCGCAGCACAAAAAGGGCAAGCTCACCGCCCGTGAGCGCATTGAGCTGCTGCTGGACGACGGCAGCTTCGAAGAGTGGGACATGTTTGTCGAGCACCGCTGCACCGACTTTGGCATGGAAAACAGCAAGATTCCCGGCGATGGCGTGGTCACCGGCTACGGCATGATCAATGGCCGTTTGGTGTTTGTATTCAGCCAGGATTTCACCGTGTTTGGCGGCGCTTTGTCCGAAACCCATGCCGAGAAAATCTGCAAGGTGATGGACCAGGCCATGAAGGTTGGCGCTCCGGTGATTGGCTTGAACGACTCCGGCGGCGCCCGCATTCAAGAAGGCGTGGCCAGCTTGGGCGGCTATGCCGATGTGTTCCAGAAGAACGTGCTGGCCTCGGGCGTGGTGCCGCAAATCTCCATGATCATGGGGCCTTGCGCCGGTGGTGCGGTGTATTCACCGGCCATGACCGATTTCATCTTCATGGTCAAGGATTCGAGCTACATGTTCGTGACCGGCCCGGAAGTGGTCAAAACCGTCACGCACGAAGAAGTCACGGCGGAAGAACTGGGCGGTGCCATCACCCACACCACCAAGAGCGGTGTGGCCGACATGGCGTTTGACAACGATGTCGAAGCACTGATGATGCTGCGCCGCCTGTACAACTACCTGCCGCTGAACAACAAGGAAAAAGCGCCGGTGCGGGACACGACCGACCCGTCCGACCGCGCCGATCTGTCGCTCAATTCGCTGGTGCCAGAGAACGCCAACAAGCCTTACGACATGAAGGAGCTGATCCTCAAGACCGTGGACGATGGCGACTTCTTTGAGCTGCAACCCGACTACGCCAAAAACATCATCATCGGTTTTGCGCGCATGGCAGGCCAGACCGTGGGCATCGTAGCCAACCAGCCTTTGGTGCTGGCGGGTTGCCTGGACATCAAATCCAGTATCAAGGCAGCGCGCTTTGTGCGTTTTTGCGATGCGTTCAACATCCCCGTCATTACCTTTGTGGATGTGCCCGGTTTCATGCCCGGCACTTCGCAGGAGTACAGCGGCATCATCAAGCACGGCGCCAAGTTGCTGTATGCGTATGCCGAATGCACGGTGCCAAAAATCACCGTTATCACCCGCAAAGCCTACGGCGGCGCGTATGACGTGATGGCCTCCAAGCACTTGCGCGGTGATGTGAATCTGGCCTGGCCGCACGCGGAAATTGCGGTGATGGGCGCCAAGGGTGCGGTGGAAATCATCTTCCGCGAAGACAAGAACGACCCTGCCAAGCTCGCCGCCCGTGAGGCCGAATACAAAGAACGCTTTGCCAACCCGTTTGTGGCAGGGGCACGTGGCTTTATCGACGATGTGATTCAGCCGCACGAAACCCGCAAGCGCATCTGCCGCAGCTTGGAAATGCTGAAAAACAAGCAGCTGGAAAATCCATGGCGCAAGCACGGCAACATCCCGCTCTAAGAAGAACAAGAACCTGGAGAACAAGCACATGTTTACCAAAATCCTGATCGCCAATCGTGGTGAGATCGCGTGCCGAGTGATCGCCACCGCCCGCAAGATGGGCATTGCCAGCGTTGCCGTGTATTCCGACGCCGACAAAGAAGCGCGTCACGTCAAGCTAGCCGACGAAGCTGTACATATTGGCGCCGCGCCTTCGCGGGAGTCTTATCTGCTGGCTGACAAAATCATTGAAGCCGCCAAGTCCACCGGCGCGCAAGCGATTCACCCCGGTTACGGCTTCCTGTCAGAAAACGAAGCCTTTGCCAAGCGCTGCGAAGAAGAGGGCATTGCCTTTATCGGCCCCAAGGCGCATTCGATTGCCGCCATGGGTGACAAGATTGCTTCGAAAAAGCTGGCCAACGAAGCCAAGGTCAACACCATCCCCGGCTACAACGATGCGATTGCCGGCCCCGAGCAGGCGGTGGAAATCGCCAAGGGCATTGGCTACCCGGTGATGATCAAGGCCTCGGCCGGCGGCGGTGGCAAGGGCCTGCGCGTGGCGTTCAACGACAAGGAAGCCTTTGAAGGCTTTGCATCTTGCCAGAACGAAGCGCGCAACAGCTTTGGCGATGACCGCATCTTTATTGAAAAGTTTGTCGAGCAGCCACGCCACATTGAGATTCAGATTCTGGGTGACAGCCACGGCAATGTCATTTACCTGAATGAGCGCGAATGCTCCATCCAGCGCCGCCACCAGAAGGTGATTGAGGAAGCACCGTCGCCTTTCATCAGCGACGCAACCCGCAAAGCCATGGGCGAGCAGGCCGTGGCACTGGCCAAGGCCGTGCAATACCAGTCCGCTGGCACGGTGGAATTTGTGGTGGGCAAAGACCAGGATTTTTACTTTCTGGAAATGAACACCCGCCTGCAGGTGGAGCACCCGGTGACCGAATGCATCACAGGCCTCGATCTGGTGGAGCAGATGATCCGCGTGGCTGCTGGCGAGAAGCTGGCCATCCGCCAGGAAGATGTGAAGCGCGAAGGCTGGGCGATTGAATGCCGCATCAACGCTGAAGACCCGTTCCGCAACTTCCTGCCATCCACCGGCCGCCTGGTGCGCTTTAACCCCCCTGAGCAAAGCATGTGGCAGGCCGATACCGAGCACCGCTATGGTGTGCGCGTGGATACGGGTGTGGTCGATGGCGGCGAAATTCCGATGTTCTACGACTCGATGATCGCCAAGCTCATCGTGCACGGCAAAGACCGCAACGAGGCGATTGCCAAGATGCGCGAGGCGCTCAACGGCTTTGTGATTCGCGGCATCAGCTCCAACATTCCGTTCCAGGCCGCGCTGCTGGCGCACCCCAAGTTCCAGAGCGGTGACTTCAACACCGGCTTTATTGCCGAGCACTATGCCCACGGCTTTAACGCCAGCGATGTGCCGCACAGCGACCCAGACTTTCTGGTGGCCCTGGCCGCGCACATGAACCGCCGTTTTCGCGCGCGTGCGGCCACCATCAGCGGCCAGATGCGGGGGTACGAGCTGGCGGTGTCGGCCGACTACACCATCGTGGTTCTGGGCGCTGAGGGTCACAACCAGCACCACAACGTCACAGTGTCAGAGTTTGAATTTGACAGCCGCAAGAGCACCGTCACCCTGAACGGCAAGCGCTACGAATTCCAGAGCTTGTCCGCCATGCGCGAGCTGCGCCTGCAGGGCAGCTGCAATGGCGAGCCCTTCACCGTGCAGGTAGAGCGCGGCACGCCCAAGAACCCGCTGGCCCTGCGCATTACGCACAACGGCACGCAGATTGAAGCCATGGTGCTCTCGCCCAAGGGCGCGCAGTTCCATGCGCTGATGCCGTACAAGGCACCGCCCGATTTGTCCAAGTTCCTGCTCTCGCCCATGCCCGGCTTGCTGGTCGATGTGGCCGTGCAAGTGGGCCAGAAGGTGCAAGCTGGCGAAAAGCTGGCCGTGATTGAAGCCATGAAGATGGAAAACATCTTGTTTGCCACGCAAGACGGCGTGGTCAGCAAGGTCAGCGCTGCCAAGGGCGATTCGCTGGCGGTGGACGATGTGATCGTTGAGTTTGAGTAAAAAATAGAAGCGCCTAGCCGTTGATTTGTTTAGGTTTCAAGATGTTTTAGCTTTGAAACCTAGCAAACACAACGGCAAGGCGCTATACAAATAATAAGGAAACGTATGAACAACACACAGCGCCCCTTTAAAGTGCTGGGCATCCAGCAAGTCGCCATTGGCGGCACCGACAAGCAGCGCATGAAAAAGCTGTGGGTCGATATGCTGGGCCTGGAACAAACCGGCACCTTCCAGAGCGAGCGCGAGAACGTCGATGAAGACATCCTGGCCATGGGCAAGGGGGCATTCAAGGTGGAGGTGGACATCATGCAGCCCATGGATATCGACAAAAAACCCGCCGTACACGCCACACCGCTCAACCACATTGGTCTGTGGATTGACGACCTGCCCAAGGCCGTCGAATGGCTGAGCGCCCAGGGCGTGCGATTTGCCCCCGGTGGCATCCGCAAGGGCGCGGCCGGTTACGACATCACCTTCCTGCACCCCAAGAGCAATGACGAGTTTCCGATTGCCGGCGAGGGCGTGCTGATTGAGCTGGTGCAGGCACCTGCCGATGTGATTGCTGCTTTGGGTTGATGGCCCTAACTGCTTTTGCGTACCACCAGTTCATAGCCCAGATCCACCTGGCGCTTGTCGATGGTCTCGTTGCGCAGCAGGCGCAAAAGCAGGCGGGCGCTTTCAGCGCCGATTTCTTTGCGGGGCGTGCGAATGGTGGTGAGCGGCGGCACCATCTGCGCGCTGGCGGCCAGGTCGTTAAAGCCTACGATGGCCACTTGTTCTGGCACCTTGATACCTTGGCGCAAAGCTTCCAGCAGGGCACCCTGGGCAATGTCATCGTTACAGAAGAAGATGGCATCTACGGTGGGATCTTTAAGCCTTACCGCACCCAACAGTTCAGCGCCTAACGCCATAGAGGTGGGCTGGGGCCACAAATATTCCAGGTCTGCGTCATGCAGACCATGCTGTTGCAAGGCGCGCTTCCAGCCCTGGGCGCGCTGGCGCACGCGGGCATCCAGCTGGCCGGCACAGAAAGCGATGCGCCGGTAACCACGTTCAAGCAAATGCATGGTGATGCGCGCACCGGCGTCTTCTTGGGAGAACCCTACGCTCAGCGGGCCATCGCCTTGCGACAGCTCCATCATGTGCACACACGCAATCCCGCTTTTATCCAGCAGTTCCTGCCCCGCAGGGCTGTGGTCAAAACCGGTGAGCAGTAAACCCGCAGGGCGCAGCGGCAGATAGGTGCGCAGCAGTTGCTCTTCTTCTGCGGGGTCGTAATGGGTCACGCCAATCAGTGGGTGAAGTCCGGCCGCAAAAAGTACGCGGTGGATGGCATCGAGCACATCCACAAACAATGCATTCGACAGCAAGGGCACCAGCACCAGCACTTGATTGCTTTTTTGGGAGGCCAGCGCGCGCGCGGCAGGATCAGGTACATAGCCCATCTGCTGGGCGGTGCGCGTGATTTGCTCGGCCAGTGCTGGCTGCACGCGCCGCTCACCACGCAGCGCGCGTGAAACTGTCATCGCGCTGACGCCTGTGGCCTTGGCCACATCACTCAAAGTGACCCGACCACTGGCACGTGAAGAACGCACGCGCCCTGTGGAGCCAGGCAGTGAAGGTACGGTGCCATCGCCTGATTTTGGGGCCACTGGAGTTGATTTTTTGGGGTGAGGCAAGGGAATATCCTTGGTGGAAAGACCAGATAATTTGATTATGATAGCGCTAACCAATCTTTGAAGCCTGTCATGGGGGTGACTCCAAATAGGCCGCAAAGCTTGATGTAACGGCCCTGATCGATCCTTTGATATGTCGCGCTTGCGGCTTTTTTTGCACCCTTATGGATAGCGCTAACCAACAATCAAATCCTTACGCACTGGTCGTGATGGGCGTGTCCGGATGCGGCAAGTCCAGTGTGGCCCAGCTATTGGGTAAGGCTCTGGGCTGGGCAGTCTGCGAGGGCGATGCCTATCACCCAGCCAGCAACATCAGCAAGATGCAGGCCGGGATTGCCTTGACCGATGAAGATCGCCAAGGTTGGCTGAAAGACTTGGCGGTGCTGCTGAGCCAGGCCACGCCGCAAGCTGGGATGGTGTTGACCTGCTCAGCCCTCAAGCGCAGCTACCGCGATGTGCTGCGCAGCGCACTACCCCAAGGTGCATTGGGCTTTGTATTTTTAGATCTTTCTTTTGAGATGGCCCTGCAACGTGTGCAAACGCGCCAGGGCCATTTTTTCTCTGCGGATCTGGTAGCCAACCAGTTTTCTACGCTGGAGCGCCCCGATGCGGAGCAGGGGGTGTTGACCGCCAGCGCCACCTTGCCTTTGCCTGAGCTTGTGCAGCGCATCACGGCCTGGCGCGACGGCCCCGCAGCCCGAATTTGTATTTCACCGGAAGCTTGAGACATGAGTATGCCCACCTCACAAAACGCCGTGCCCACCCCGCGCAAACCATGGATACAGCATGCCGCTGAGTTGTTCATGGTGCTGGCCCTGGTGGGCATGGTGATCGCCGTGTTCGTCAACGTAGTGCTGCGTTATGTGTTCAACACCAGCATCGTCTCGTACGAAGAAATTTCGCGCCTGCTGTTTGTGTGGCTGGTGGCAGTCGGCTCCATCGTGGCGGCGTTTGAGGGCAGCCATCTGGGCTTTGATCTGGTCACTTCGCGCCTGTCACCCCAGTGGAATAAGGTGTTCTTCTACGTCTCGCAAGCCATCATCGTGGTGTGTATGGTGCTGTTGCTGCACGGTTCCTGGACGCAAGTGCAAGCCGGGCTGGACAGCTTCAGCACCGTGCTGGGCTACCCCTTGGCATTGGGCGCAGCGGCCACGCTGGCCCTGGCCGCCGGCATGCTGGTGGTGTCCGCACGCAACTTACGCCGTGGCACGGCGCAACCCACTACACCGCCTTCGGTGGACGTGGAATAAGGAGCGCGCGCCATGTTGGTTACCTTTATTTTTCTGGCTGCGCTGATTGGCGGCATGGTCATTGGCATGCCTATTGCCCAGGCCTTGGTCTTGACGGGCGTGGTGCTCATGTGGCACCTGGACTTTTTTGACGCGCAGTTGCTGGCGCAAAACTTGCAAGCGGGTTTTGACAATTTCCCGCTGCTGGCCGTGCCGTTTTTCATTCTGGCGGGTGAGCTGATGAATGCCGGCGGCCTGTCGCGCCGCATCATTGATCTGGCCAGTGCCTTTGTAGGCCACATTCGGGGTGGTTTGGGCTATGTGGCCATTGGTGCTGCGGTGCTGCTGGCATCCATGAGTGGCTCGGCGATTGCCGATACCGCCGCTTTGGCCACCATCTTGCTGCCTATGATGCGGGCCCAGAAATATCCCGATAGTTACAGCTCGGGCCTGCTGGCCTCAGGCGGCATCATTGCGCCCATCATTCCGCCGTCGATGCCTTTTGTGATTTACGGCGTCACGACCAATACCTCGATCAGCAAGCTGTTTCTGTCCGGCATCGTGCCAGGGCTCATCATGGGCGTGTTCCTGATCGTGGCGTGGACCATGATTGCGCGCAAGCACAACTTGTCCAGCGGCCAGCGCGTGGGCTGGGGCGTGCGCATGCAGGTGTTGTTCAAAAGCTTTTGGGCGCTGATGATGCCCGTCATCATCCTGGGTGGCCTCAAGGGTGGCATCTTTACGCCGACCGAAGCGGCCGTGGTAGCCGCGGTCTACGCCTTGTTTGTCTCCATGGTGATCTACCGGGAAATCAGCTGGGGCAGGCTGTACCAGGTGTTTTTGTCAGCGGCCAAAACAACGTCTGTCGTCATGTTCCTGTGCGGGGCCGCCACGGTCACGGCTTACATGATCACTTTGGCAGACTTGCCCAATATGCTGGCCGAGACCTTCTCTGGCGTGCTCGATCAGCCCATGCTGTTCATGGCCTTGATGATGCTGTTCCTGCTAGTGGTCGGCACCGCGATGGATTTGACGCCCACCATCTTGATCTTTGGCCCCGTGTGCGCGCCACTGGCCATCAAGGCGGGCATTGACCCGGTCTACTTTGGCTTCATGTTCATCTATGTGGGCTGTATTGGTTTGATTACGCCGCCTGTAGGTACCGTGCAAAACGTGGTGGCGGGCGTAGGGCGTATTCGCATGGAAACCGTCATCAAAGGCACCAGCCCGTTCTTGCTGGCCTATGTGTTCCTGGCCATGCTGCTGGTGATATTTCCGCAAATCGTGACAGCACCACTGAAATGGATGCACTGACACGCGACCCCCACATTGATAAGAATTTCCCGCTGACCCACCAAGGCACACCGCCTTTACTAAATTGAAGGAGACAAGCATGCGCATTAAATTCGTACTGACTGCTGCCGCCGCAGCTATTTTGGCAACGACCGCCGTTCAAGCCCAGGATTTCAAGCCACGCATCGTGCGCTTTGGCTATGGTCTGGTCGACGATTCCAACCAAGGCCGTGCCGTGCGCTACTTTGCCCAGGAAGTAGAGAAAGCCACCGGCGGCAAGATGAAGGTGCGTGCGATTGGCAATGCATCTTTGGGCTCTGATACCCAAATGCAGCAAGCGCTGATTGGTGGCGCGCAAGAGATGATGGTGGGCTCTACCGCCACCTTGGTGGGTATTTCGCCTGCCATGGCCGTGTGGGATACACCGTTCCTGTTCACTACCGTCAAAGAAGCCGATGCGGTACTGGACGGGCCCGTGGGTGAAAAAGTCAAAGCCTCGCTGGAGCCCAAGGGCATGGTGGGCTTGGTGTACTGGGAAAACGGTTTTCGTAATCTGACCAACAACAAGCAGCCCATCACCAAGCTCGAAGACATGAACGGCATCAAGCTGCGCGTGATGCAGAACAATGTCTTCCTGGACAGCTTCAAGGCGCTGGGCGCCAATGCGGTGCCGCTGCCATTTTCTGAGCTGTTTACTGCGCTGGAAACCCGTGCGGTGGACGGTCAGGAGAACCCCTTCAACACGGTCATTTCCAGCAAGTTCTACGAAGTTCAGAAGTACCTGACCGTGTCCAACCACGTCTACAGCCCGTGGATTGTGACGGTGAGCAAGAAATGGTGGGACACGCTGAATGCAGCAGAAAAGCAAGTGCTGCAGGACGCCGCCGTCAAGAGCCGTGATTTTGAGCGCAAAGACACCCGCAATGAAGCCAGCCAGGCGCTGGCCGACATCAAGGCCAAGGGCATGCAGGTCAATGAACTGCCCGCCGCAGAAGTCGATCGCATGCGCAGCAAGCTGGTGGAAGTCAACACCAGCATTGCCAGCGCAGTCGGTCAAGACACTTGGGATGCCGTACAAGGCGCGCTCAAGCAAGTTCGCACTGGACAATAAACGCCCGGCAGGCCCACCACCATGGCTGCCTGCCGCAGCAGTGGTATAAGGCATAAGCATGAGGAAAATAGGCTGCTAGCCCTTATCTATCAAGGGCTAGCAGCTATTGTTTTTAAAAGGATGAACTTTGGGTTCACCTTCTTTAGTGAGTAGCACGGCATGACAACAGTGATCCACCCCGTTTTAGCGCAAGTAACCCGCCGTATTCAGGAACGCAGCGCCCCCACGCGCGATGCTTACCTGGCAGAGCTGGATGCCATGGCCCACCGCCCGGCGCGCGTGGCCAATATGGGGTGCGCCAATGTGGCCCATGCTTTTGCCGCATTGCCGGGCAATGACAAGCTGCGCATTGTGGAAGAAAAGGGCGCCAACGTCGGCATCGTCACCGCGTACAACGACGTACTCTCGGCCCATGCACCGTTTCAGCATTACCCCGACATTTTGAAAGACGAAGCGCGCAAGCACGGCGCCACCGCGCAGGTTGCCGGGGGCGTACCCGCCATGTGCGACGGTGTGACGCAAGGCGCGCCCGGCATGGAACTGAGCCTGTTCAGCCGCGATGCCATCGCCATGAGCACTGCCATTGCGCTCAGCCACGATGTGTTCGATGCGGCCCTCATGCTGGGCGTGTGCGACAAAATCGTGCCCGGTTTGCTGATTGGCGCTTTGCAGTTTGGCCATTTGCCCACCATTTTTGTGCCCGCAGGCCCCATGACCTCCGGCCTGTCCAATAACGACAAAGCCAAGGTGCGCGAGCAAGCCGCCCAAGGTCTGGTTGGTCGTACCGAATTGCTGGCAGCGGAATCTGCGGCCTATCACAGCGCCGGCACCTGCACCTTCTACGGCACGGCCAACAGCAACCAGATGCTGCTGGAAGCCATGGGCCTGCACGTGCCCGGCACGGCGTTCATCAACCCTGGTCAGTCTGCACGCGAGGTGCTCACGCGCGAAGCCATGCGCGCTGTGCTCAAGATCACGCCCAAGGGTGCATCCCGAACCTTCTCGCCCATTGGCCGCGTGGTTGATGAGCGCTGTATTGTCAACGCCATGGTGGCCTTGCTGGCCACAGGCGGCTCCACCAACCACCTGATTCACTGGGTGGCCGTGGCCCGTGCCGCGGGCATCCTCATCGACTGGAATGATTTTTCAGACCTCTCCGGCGTCGTGCCACTGCTGGCGCGCGTGTACCCCAACGGCAGCGCTGATGTGAACCACTTTCAGGCCGCAGGTGGCCCCGGCTATGTGATTGGCCAATTGCTGCAAGCCGGGCTGATGCATGCCGATGTGCTGACCGTACACGAGCAAGGTATTCAGGCCTTTGCCGCCGTGCCCCAGGTGCAAGACGGCCAGTTGCAATGGACACCTGCCACTGAGTCGGGCGACTTGTCCGTGCTGCGCCCCGCCAGCGACCCCTTCAGCACTACCGGTGGCCTCAAACTGTTGATGGGCAACCTGGGCCGCAGCGTCATCAAGGTCAGTGCGGTGCCGCAAGACCGCCATGTGGTGGAAGCGCCGGCCCGCGTATTTGATTCACAAGAAGATTTGCAAACTGCCTTTAAGGCCGGAGAGCTGGATCGCGATGTCATCTGCGTGGTGCGCTGGCAAGGGCCGCGCGCCAATGGCATGCCCGAGCTGCACAAACTCACGCCTCCGCTGGCCGTGCTGCAGGGCAAGGGCTTCAAGGTGGCACTGGTGACCGATGGCCGCATGAGCGGCGCTTCGGGCAAAGTGCCCGCCGCCATCCACCTTTCACCCGAAGCCTTGGCCGGCGGCCCCTTGGCCAAACTGCGAGATGGTGACTTGGTACGCCTTGATGCTGTGCAGGGCGAATTGACCGCTTTGGTGCCTGCCGCCGAATGGGAGGCGCGCCCGCTGGCCACCATGCCGGCTGCGCTGACTGCCGCCAACGGCCAAGGCTTTGGCCGCAATCTGTTTACCGCATTTCGCAATAACGCCCTGACCGCAGAAGAAGGAGCATGCACATGGCTGAACCCTTGAGCGCACTGCGCATCATGCAAGACGCACCGGTCATACCGGTGATCGTCGTCAATGACCTGTCCCATGCAATTCCCATGGCTGAGGCTTTGATGGCAGGCGGCGTTCGCGTGCTGGAAATCACACTGCGCACCCCCCAGGGGCTAAAAGCGATTTCTGCCATCGCCAAAGCGTTGCCTGAAGCATGGGTGGGTGTGGGCACTGTCCGCAGCGCGCAAGATGCGCAAGATGCCTTGAACGCGGGGGCACGCTTTGCGGTCAGCCCCGGCTACACCTCGGCCCTGGGTCAGAAATGCCGCGCCATTGGCTTGCCTTTGCTGCCCGGCGTAGCCACGGGCAGCGAAATCATGACCGCGCAGGCCGACGGATACCAGCAGCTCAAGTTTTTCCCGGCCGTGCAGGCCGGGGGGCTGAACATGCTGAAAGCCTGGCAAGGCCCCTTTGGGGATGTGCAGTTTTGCCCCACTGGTGGCATCAGCATGACCAACGCTGCGGATTTTCTGGCATTGGCGAACGTGGAGTGTGTGGGCGGCTCCTGGCTGGTGCCCAACCAGGCTCTGCAAGACGGCGACTGGAAACAGATTACCCAGCTGGCCCAGCAAGCCTGTACGTTGAAGGCTTGAAGCCATGACGCCCAGCACCACCAGCGCGGCCCACACTTACTATGACCGCCAGTACAACGCACGTGCCAGCGTGCAAGATCCGCTGGCCTTTCTGGCGCGTTACAGCGCCGACAGCCAGGCCGCGTTGGGTCTGCCAGGTGCTATACGTATATAGCCCTCGCCCCAGCTCAGTTTTAGACATATATCCGCCGCAAACTCAAGCAACGCCAGGGCAAGCAGCTCCTGTTTTTGTATTTATCCATGGTGGCTACTGGCGCGCGCTGAGCAAGAACGATTCGGCCTTCATGGCCCCCGCGCTCACGCAGGCAGGGGCCATGGTGGTGGTGCCTGACTATGACTTGGCCCCCGCCGTCACACTCGATCACATCGTCGACCAGATGCGCCAAGCCTATGCCTGGGTGGTGCGCAACATCGCGATTTATGGCGGAGATGCCCGCAATATCTGCGTGTGCGGCAGCTCTGCAGGCGGCCACTTGGTGGGCATGCTGCTGGCCAAAGGCTGGCAGCAAGACTATGACTTGCCGCCCAGCGCCACGCCCGCATCGGCTTTGGCCCTGAGTGGCTTGTTTGACTTGCAGCCACTGCTCCACACCCACATCAATGAGTGGATGCAGCTGGACGATGCCGCCGCCATGCGCAACAGCCCGCGTTTTTTGCTGCCGGACAGCACCACGCACAGCCAATGCCAGCTGCGCGTGGCCTGTGGCGAGTTTGAAAGCCGCGAGTTCCACCGCCAGTCGCGCGAATACCTCGCGGCCTGGCAAGCGCGCTGCCTGCCGGGGCAATGGGTAGAGGCACCCGCCACCAACCATTTTGATTTGCCACTGCAACTGGCGGATACGCAATCCTGCGTCTACCAGACAGCGCTGGAGCTGATGGGGCTGCGATAGAGGGTAGGGGTGAGGGATTTGGGTAGGGCGCGTTGAGTGTTGGTTATGCACCAACGATGGCAGTACTAGCCACAAAGTGCTCCTCAAAAAATCAGCTCCTGTGTAGTCTTGCCCGACTTCAGTGCAGCCTCTGGCTGCGCTCCCCCATACCAACTATCACTGCCCGAGACATGACCACCACCTTCCGCACCTTTGCCTTGCGCGCCACTGCTGTGGCGGCTTTTGCCGCTTCTTTGTCTGCTGCATCGTGGGCGCAAGCCGCAGCCCCCATCAAAGTCGGTGTGGGTTTGGACATCTCCGGGCCGTTTGCTGGCCCCGGCGCAGAAATCAAGGACGGGTTGAACTTGGCCGCTAAGCTGCTGGGCAACAAGCTGGGGGGCGTGCCCGCTGAATTCATTCAGGCCGACACCGCTGGCAACCCTGAAACCGCGCGCCAGGTGGTGGATCGCATGGTCAAGCGCGACAAGGTCGATTTCTTCACCGGCCCGGTGGGCTCCAATGTCGTTCTGGCGGTCGGCCCCGGCCTGTTTGGCGCGAAAGTACCGTTCCTGTCGGCCAACCCCGGCCCCAGTCAGCTGGCGGGCAAGCAGTGCAACCCTTACTTCTTTGGCACCAGCTACCAAAATGACGCCATGCACGAAGCCGCAGGCAAACACGCGGCTGACAAGGGCTACCAGAAAGTCGTGGTGCTCGCGCCCAACTACCCAGCCGGAAAAGATGCCGCCAATGGTTTTAAGCGCGCCTATAAGTCGCCCGTCGCTGACGAGGTTTACACCCGCGTGGGTCAACTGGACTTCGCTGCGGAAATCGCCCAGCTGCGCGCCGCCAAACCCGATGCGGTCTATATCTTCCAGCCCGGCGGCATGGGCATCAACTTCATCAAACAGTTCATGGGCGCGGGGCTGAACAAAGACATGGTCTTGATCTCGTCCCCCTTCACGGCAGACCAGGACATCATCGCTGCCGTGGGTGAGCCCATGGTCGGCATCTTCAACGCATCGAGCTACGCACACGATCTGGACAACGCAGCCAACAAAAAGTTTGTGGCCGAATTCCAGCAAGCCTATGGCCGCCTGCCCACGCTGTACGCCGCCTTTGCCTATGACGTGGTGATGAATTTGGACGCGGCGGTGAAAGCCACCGGCGGCAAGCTGGACGACAAAGCCGCTGTGGCCCAAGCCATCAAAACCGCCAAGTTCGACTCGGTGCGCGGCAACGTGAGCTACGGCAACAACCAGTTCCTCACCCAAGACTATTACCTGCGCCAGGTGGTGAAGGCGGCAGACGGCCAGATCACCAACGCGCTGCAGCCCGGCAAGATCTACACCGCGCACCAAGACAGTTTTGCCGCTGAATGCGCGATGAAGTAAGCCTGCACGGCACAGCATGCAAGTTATTCACCCCCAAGACTTCACCGGCTCCCGCGCTTGGGAGGCATTGCCCATTGCCACTTTGCAAGGCTCCACCACCGTGCGCCTGCACTGGACGGATCAGCCTTACAAATGGCACGTCAACGACGGGCATGAAGTCTTTGTGGTCTTGGATGGGTGCGTACACATGCATGCCCGCACCGACGGGCAAGAGCAGGTACACGTCTTGCATGTAGGAGACATCTTTTATGCAGAACCCGGCGACGAGCACGTAGCCCACCCCCAAGGGGCTGCAAGGGTTTTGGTGATCGAGCGCGAGGGCAGCGTCTAGCCCCGCGCTTTTTTTGTAAGTAGGTTCCTTTGTAATGGACGCAGTTTTTCTTTTCGAGCAACTGCTCAACGGCTTGGGCTACGGCCTGATGCTGTTTTTGCTGGCTGCGGGCCTCACGCTGGTGTTCGGCATCATGGACACGCTCAACCTTGCGCATGGCGCATTGTTTATGGCGGGGGGCTATGTCTCAGCGTCTGTGCACACGCACAGCGGCTCGTTTTTATTAGCGATTGCGGCGGGCATTGGGGTGACGGTGGCCATTGCTGCCTTGCTGGAGGCGGTGTTGATTCGCCGCCTTTATGCGCGTGACCACCTCAGCCAAGTACTCGCCACCTTTGGCGTGATCTTGATTGCGGACGATGCTGTCAAAGCCATCTGGGGGCCATCGCCCATCATGGCGCCTACGCCCGCGGCGCTCTCGGGGCCGATTGATCTGTTCGGCTTTCTGCCGTATCCGTCTTACCGCCTGCTGATTTTGGCCGCCGGACTGGGCGCAGCGCTGGCTTTGTACCTGCTGGTCAACCACACCAAACTGGGCATGTGGGTGAGGGCGGGCGCATCCAACCGGCAGATGGCCGAGTGGATGGGCATTCGCGTCAACCGCGTGTTTGCCATCGTCTTTGCGATGGGAGCGGCCTTGGCCGCTTTGGCCGGTGCTTTGATGGCCCCCATCAGCGCCGTGCAAGTGGGTATGGGGGAGAGCATTTTGATTCCCGCCCTCGTGGTCATCGTCATCGGCGGCATTGGCTCCGTGCGCGGCGCGCTGATTGCCAGTTTGCTGGTCGGCTTGGTCGATACCGCCGGTCGCGCCTTGCTGCCGCCGTTGCTGCGCGAGGTGCTTTCGCCTTCGCTGGCCGCCGATATTGGCCCGGCCGTGGCCAGCATTGCCATGTATGTGCTGATGGCCGGTGTGCTGGTCTTTAAACCTTCGGGCCTGTTCCCGGCGCGTGCTTAAGTGGTGGGCTGTGTCTGATATTTCCCCTTTGATTTCCTCCGCCCCACCACCGCTGAATGCCAACGCCCATGCGCGCTGGGTCAGCCACAGTGTGCTGGCGGCATTGGTCGCCATCCTTGGCGCCTTCCCCTGGTTGGCCCCTGCGCTGGGGCTGGACTATTACGTGGACTTTGTGCGCCGCATCCTGATCGTCAGCATGGCCGCGCTCAGCCTGAACTTTCTCATTGGCCGCGCCGGTCTAGTGGCCCTGGGCCACGCCGGTTTTGTGGGCGTGGGGGCCTATGCCGTGGTCGCCATGGTGGAGGGCGGCTATAGCAATGCGTGGTTGATCTGGCTCGTGGCGGCTGTGGCGGGGATGGTGATTTCTGCCTTGATCGGGCTGGTGGCCGTGCGCACGCAGGGTGTGTACTTCATCATGATTACGCTGGCCTTTGCGCAAATGCTGTATTACCTGGCCGTGTCGCTGCGCATCTGGGGTGGGGACGACGGCTACACGATGTACTCGCCCTTAGTACTGTGGGATGGGATAAATGCAGAAGGAAATTGGCTGTTTGCCCTGACTCTGCTTGGGCTAGCAGCTATCTTTCTGATACTTTCACGCATCGAGCGTTCTTACCTGGGCCGCGCGCTGGAAGGCATTCGGGACAACGAAACGCGCATGCAAGCCATGGGCTACCCCACGGTGCGGCTCAAGCTGTTGGCATTTGCTCTGGCGGGCGGCATTGCCGCTTTGTCCGGCGCGCTGCTGGCCACTCAAAACCTGTTTGTCAGCCCCAGCCTGATGCAGTGGAACCAGTCGGCCCTGCTGATTGTGATGGTGGTGATCGGCGGCATCGGCCTGCGCTGGGGCGCGCCGCTGGGCGTGGCTGTGTGGCTGACGCTGGAAGAAGTGCTCAAACAAAGCACCGACTACTGGCACGCGCCACTGGGCTTGCTGCTGGTGGCCGTGGTGTTCCTCGCGCCCAAAGGCTTGGCGGCATTCTTTGCTAAAAAGCACAGCAAAGCTAAAAAGAATAGCTACCCGCCCAAGGAGGGCAAGGGATGAGGCTGCTTTTGATTCAAAACCTCGTCAAACGCTTTGGCGCTTTGACCGCCACTGACCATGTCTCGCTGGCCGTAGAAAAAGGCGAAATCCACGCCCTCATTGGCCCCAACGGCGCGGGCAAATCAACATTGGTGCATTTGATCTCGGGCTTGCTGCCCGCAGACGGCGGCTCCTTAAAGCTTGATGGGCAGGAGCTGATTCACCTTGCCCCCCACCAGCGTGTGGCAGCGGGCTTGTCGCGCTGCTTTCAAATTACGAGCATCTTCCCCAAGCTCACCGTGGCCGAGAACCTGTTGCTGGCCGTGCAAGCGCACCAAGCCAATAGCTTTCGCTGGTTCAAAGTGCGGGACAAGGATGCACAACTCAAAGCCAAAGCGTGGGAGCTGGCGCACCGCGTGCAACTGCAAGACCAGTGGAACACCACCGCCGGCACCTTGCCCCACGGCGCACAGCGCAAGCTCGATGTGGCTTTGGCCATTGCCGCCACGCCCAAGCTCTTGCTGCTGGACGAGCCCATGGCAGGCATGGGGCCCGCCGAATCCGAAGAAATGGTGGAGTTAATTCAGCAGCTGCGCAAAGACATGGCGATTTTGCTCATTGAGCACGATATGGACGCCGTGTTCCAACTGGCCGACCGCATCACCGTGCTGGTCTACGGCAAGGTGTTTGCGCAGGGCACAGCCGCGCAAATCCAGAACGACCCGCGCGTGCAAGCCGTGTATCTGGGCCAAGAAGATGAACTAGAAAAAGAAGAGGGCGCGGCATGAGCGGTTCCACAGCAACTCCATTTCTCGAAGTGCGCAATATCGAAGCAGGCTATGGCGCCAGCCAAGTGCTGTTTGGCGTGAGTTTGACCATTGCACCGCACCAAGTCGTGAGCCTGATGGGCCGCAATGGCATGGGTAAATCGACAACGATTAAATGCATTACCGGCGCTTTGCCCGTGCGCAAGGGGCAGATTTTCTTTGAGGGGCAGGAGATTACGAATCTCCCAGCGGACGAAATTGCCCGCCGTGGCATTGCGCTGGTGCCCGAAGGGCGCATGTGCTTTCCCAATCTCACGGTGAAAGAGCACTTGATCGCCTTTGCGCGCAAGCCTGATAGTCAACAAGAAGCGGCTTGGGATTTACAGCGAATCTATGAGTTGTTTCCAAGACTCAAAGAGCGAGAGCACAACATGGGCAACCAACTTTCGGGTGGTGAGCAACAAATGCTGGCGATTGGGCGGGCGTTATCGACCAATCCCAAGCTGCTGATTTTGGATGAGGCGACGGAGGGGTTGGCGCCGGTAATAAGGAAACAAATATGGGATTGCTTATATTTTTTAAAAAATAACAATCAAGGAATACTACTTATTGATAAATACGTTAATAAATTGGAGAATTTATCAGATAATTCATACTTTTTAAAAAATGGATTTGTTGCTGAAAAATATTTTTAATTACATGGAGATAAAATGGGTGGGTTACCAGTTCCAAAACCATCAATATTAGATAGATGTAGAGTAGTAGGGATCGATTCTGGACGTAAAGTTTATAAAGATGATGAAGAGAATGTCTATTATACTTGGGATTCTCTTCATGGTGAGATTGAGGTTTTTAATAAAATGGGACGACATCTAGGCGTCGTGGATCCAATAAGAGGTGACGTAATTAAACCAGCTGTTAGAGGTCGAAGAATTCAAAAATTGAATTAAAAGGAATATCAATGTCAAACTTCATAGAAATGTGCATTAATGGCGAAGCTCTTGAAGATGAAATAGATGATTTTGTCGATAAATGGCATGAAGACGAAAGCTTAGATGTAGAGTTGCACACTTATCTTGGCATGAATTGGGAAGATTACTCAATTTGGGCAACAAATCCATCAGTTTTAAGATTTATTATTGCTGCAAAAAAAAGAGGTACAACTCTAAGCCAAGAATTAGATGATCAAAGGTATGCAATGGCCGCAAGAGCTGGCAGTCCACTAGAAACCGAGCGCATAACAACTTGGCTTAAAAAAATTGGGAAAATTTAATGTTATCAGTCGAAAAGATAGCCAAGAGAGTTCTGGAGAGAAATAAACTAAGCTTCCCATTTGATCTTGAGGCATTAGTTTTAAAATATGCAGATCTAGAATATCTGGCTTTTCCTTTTGATTTTGATGGTATCACTATCGGTCTTGGAGAATCAGGGCGGCCAAAAATCCTCATTAATAATGATAGGCCGAAAACAAGGCAAAAATTTACACTTGCTCATGAATTAGGTCATGTGATTATTCCGTGGCATACAGGAATAGTGGCCTCCCATATGTCAGGTGAAACTGAAGGTGATTTTGATTATGAGAATATGGAATCGGAGGCCAATTCATTTGCATCAGAGCTTTTGCTTCCAACATCATTGATAAATAATGAGTTCAAAAACTCAAAAAATTA
The DNA here is from genome assembly GCA_015478895.1 of Comamonas sp. Lineage (GTDB taxonomy): Bacteria > Pseudomonadota > Gammaproteobacteria > Burkholderiales > Burkholderiaceae_C > Comamonas. Next base: position 59,309 of record JADMKK010000049.1, read on the forward strand.
TGCTTCTACTTTTACAGAGCTTTTTGAAAAATCAGGAGTCTCAAGAGAAGCATTTTTAATTAAGACAATAAAGGTATTTCATTGTGACATTGGCTGTGTTGAGCTGAATCAAGATGGCTTGATAACAAAAAAATATAAAAAAGGAAGAGATTTTCTAAGTGGCGAATTAAAAAATATTTACGATGCCAGAAATTTTATAAATACTCAAGATTTCCATGAGTTTTCATTTTGTTTAAATACTACTCATTACAATTGCTGGGTTGTTAAAAATAAAGAATTTACCGAAATAGATAATCGAGCTTGGCGTGATATTTTGAGCCAAATACTGGATGAAACTGATGGTCATAAATATCTTGCTTCAATAAATGCAATTTTGCCCAATCAAGTTAAGGGAAGTGAGCATCTCGATAATCAAGACTTATACAATAAAGTCAGACGCTCTTATCAGGGGCGTTTAAATTTAAAAGATATAGTCGATCATTCACTTTTTGATCAGTATATAATTAAAAGAGTTGATGAATTAAAGCTCAAGTTTAATAAAGCATGAATAATAAAACCTCCATCATCATCGCCGCAGGCTCCGGCATGGGCGCAGCCACCGCCCGCAAACTCGCCGCTGACGGCTACCACGTCGGTTTGTTATCTTCATCCGGTAAAGCCGAAGCGCTAGCCCAAGAACTGGGCGGTGTGGGCGTCACAGGCACCAACCAAGACCAAGCCGATATCCAGAAGCTGGTCGATCTGGTCATGGAACGCTGGGGTCGGGTCGATGTATTGGTCAACTCCGCAGGCAAAGGGCCGCGTGCGCCGGTGCTGGAGTTGACCGATGCCGACTGGCATGCAGGCATTGACGCCTATTTGCTCAACATCGTGCGCGCGGCGCGCTGTGTGACGCCGATCATGGTGAGCCAAGGCGGTGGGGCGATTGTCAATATCTCCAGCGCTTGGGCGTTTGAGCCCGCAGATTTGTTCCCGACGTCTGCGGTAGCCCGCGCGGGCCTCGCCAGCTTTACCAAGCTGTTTGTCGATGAATACGCCAAGCACGGCGTGCGCATGAACAATGTGCTGCCCGGCTGGATCAACAGCCTGCCCGAAAAAGACGAGCGCCGCGCGGCTGTGCCCATGCAGCGCTATGGCACGGTGGAGGAAATTGCGGCAACGATTGCTTTCCTCGCCAGCGAGGGCGGTGCCTACATCAACGGCCAGAACATTCGCGTCGATGGCGGGTTGATGCGTTCGGTATGAGCATGGGTGTTATACAGCGGGCGCGCGGTAGGTCCTGCAAAAATGGGCTGCTGCGCCATGGTGCCCTTGATTGAAGCTTCCAGCACCCATGTGGCGGCCGTGGCCCGGGCGCTGGCGGTGCTCAATGCCTTTTCCGGCGATGAGAGCTTTGTCACCCTGGCAGAGCTGGCCCGCCGCACGTGCATGCACAAGCCCACGGTGCTGCGCTTGGCGCGCACGTTGGCACAAGCCAATTACCTGGTGCAGCGCGAGGATGGCGCGTGGCGGCTGGGGCCAAGCGCGGGCTTGCTGGGCGCGCGCTACCAGGCGCAGTTTGATGTGAACACCATCATCGAGCCGTATTTGGTGGAGTTGTCGCAAAAAAGCGGTGAGAGTGCGTCGTTTTATGTGTACGAGAACCATGCCCGCAGCTGCCTGCTGCGCTATGAAAGCCCCCGTGCTTTGGCGCAGCATGTGCGTTCGGGCGAGGTGCTGCCGCTGGACCGTGGATCGGCCGGGCGCGTGATTTTGGCGGCCCTGGGCGAGCCGGGCGCGACCTATGACCTGATTCGCCGCGAAGGCTACAGCGTGACGCGCGGGGAACGCAGTGCCACATCGGCCAGCGTGTCGGTGGTGGTATATGGCGCGCGCCGCGCGGTGTTGGGGTCGGTCTCGGTCGCAGGACCGGCAGAGCGGCTGAACGATGCACTGCTGCATTCGTATGCGCCGGCAGTGATGCAGGCAGCAGCGCAGATTTCGTGGAAGCTCGGCGGCGTGACGGCTTCGGCACTGCGCTCGTTCTGGCATCCGCACTAATTCGACTACAGCCGGTTGCATACGGCATCACCCTGATTCATCTGCAGCCACAAGGCTTCGCAAATGGGGTGAGCGTTACGTCAGGCGTAACGCTGTAGCCCGATGCGGGTGTGCTCCCTACTATGCGAATGCCTCCGGTTGGAGGTCGCATTACTCGGAGACAACACCATGAACAGCAAACGAACTGTCCTCAAAGCAACCTTGCTCAGCTGCGCCGTCTGGATGGCGTGCAGCGTGTCGGCCCAGACCGACCCGTCGAAAAACGTGCGCCTGATCGTGCCATTTGCCGCCGGCGGACCCGCCGATGTGGTGGCGCGCGAACTGGCCCAAGACCTGGGCCGGGAGCTGGGCCAAACCGTGGTGGTGGAGAACATGGGCGGCGGCGCTGGCGTGCCCGCCACCAACACGGTCTCGCGTGCGCCGGCCGATGGGCATACCTTGCTGTTTGCGGCGTCGGGCAACGTGGTGATCCAGCCCTTGCTGTCCAAAAAACGCGTGGATGTACTGACCCAGCTCACGCCCGTGGGCATGGTCACCACCAGCCCGCACGTCTTGGTCACGTCGGCCAAATTACCGGCCAAAAACACCAAAGAGCTGATCGAGCATGCGAAGGCCAACCCCGGCAGCCTCAATATGGCATCGGCCGGCGTAGGCGGTTTGGCGCATTTGGCGGCAGAACTGTTCATGCGCGAGGCAGGGATTCAAGGCCAGCACCTGGCGTACAAAGGCTCTTCGCAGGCCATGACCGATTTGGCCTCAGGCCAGGTGCAAGCTATGTTCAGCAGCTTGCCATCTATGAAGGGCATGGTGGACCAGGGCCTGATCCGCGTGGTGGGCGTCACCGCAGAGTCAGCATCGCCTATCTACAAAAATTATCCCCTGATCAAGCAAACACTGCCCGATTTTGAATACGCCACCTGGTATGGCATTTACGGCCCGGCAGATCTGCCCAAGCCCATCGTCCAGCGCCTGAGCCAGTCGCTGCACAAGTTGGGCGCAGACCGTGGCTTTGAAGCCCGGTTGCGTGAGCAGGGGGTGGACTTGCAAATTACGACTCCCGAGGCTTTGGCCGATCGCACGCGCAAAGAAACCGCGCAGTGGGACAAGGTCATCCGCGAAGCCGGCCTTCACCTGAACTGAGCGCCCCACCCCATGATCATTGACTGCCACGGCCACTACACCACGGCCCCGCCCGCATTGCCGGACTACCGCAAACTGCAAAAAGCGCAGCTGGGCGCGGCGCTGCGGCCCGCGTTCCATTCCGCGCAAAAGATCAGCGACGATCAAATCCGGGAGAGCCTGGAGAAAAATCAGCTAGCCACCCAGCGTGCACGCGGGATTGATGTGACACTGTTCTCGCCCACAGCGGGTGCGATGGAGCACCATGTGGGCGATGTGCAAACCAGTGTGGACTGGGCGCGTGCCTGCAATGATTTGATTCACCGCGTGTGCGGCTTGTACCCGCGCGAGTTTGTAGGCGTGTGCCAGTTGCCGCAGTCACCGGGGGCGGACTTGTCAGCCTCGGTGGCTGAGTTGGAACGCTGTATCACCGAGCTGGGTTTTGTGGGCTGCAACGTGAACCCCGACCCCTCCGACGGCTACTGGACCGGCCCGCCGCTGACCGACCGCTACTGGTACCCGCTGTATGAAAAGATGACGGAGCTGGATGTGCCCGGCATGGTGCACGTGAGCTGCTCTTGTAATCCCAACTTTCACCACACTGGTGCGCACTACCTGAATGGCGACACCACGGCCTTCATGCAGTTCATTCAAGGCGATTTGTTTGTGGACTTTCCCACGCTGCGTTTTGTGATCCCGCACGGCGGTGGGGCTGTGCCCTACCACTGGGGGCGCTATCGTGGCTTGGCCCAGCAACTGGGCCGACCGCCGCTGGAGGTGCTGCTGCAGAACGTATTTTTTGACACCTGCGTGTACCACCAGCCAGGGATTGACCTGCTGCTGAATGTGGTACCAGTGGAGAACATCTTGTTTGCCTCGGAGACCCATGGGGCAGTCAAAGGGATTGATCCGATGACCGGCTTTCACTACGACCACACCAAGCGCTATGTGCAGGCCTCCAACGGGGTGGACGATGCCGTGCGCGCCCAATTGTTCGAGCACAACGCACGACGTGTCTACCCCCGTCTGGACGCGCTGCTGCGCGCCCAAAATCGTTAAACCTTGCCGCATTCCAAGCTATGAAGACATCTGAACTTTGGTCAGTGACCAGCACCTTGCTGGCCGATGTGGGCGCGGTCGCAATGCACAGCCGTATCCGCCCGCTGACGCCCGGCACCCGCATCGTGGGCCGTGCGCTGACTATCCAAGTACCCACGGGCGACAACCTGGCGATTCACGCCGCACTGGCCAGCGCCCAAGCGGGCGATGTGCTGGTGGTGGATGGTGGTGGCTACACCGAACGCGCCCTGATGGGCGGCATCATGATGACCCAAGCCAAAGCCGCAGGCTTGGCCGGCGTAGTGATTGATGGCGCCATGCGTGATACGCAGGAACTGCAAACCTTGGGCCTCTCGGCCTTTGCGGTTGCGGTGCACCCCGCAGGCCCTTTCAAGAGCGGGCCGGGCACTTTGCACGGCACCATCCAGTGCGGCGGCGCCGTGGTGCACGATGGCGACTGGATCGTGGCGGACGACGATGGGGTGGTGGTGGTGCCTCCGCAGCGGCTGGACGCGCTGCTGAGCGCAGCGCTGGCCAAGCACCAGCGCGAGGCAGAACGCATGGCCGCCATCGCCCGCGGGGAGCTGCGGCCCCAGTGGCTCGATGCCTCGCTGGCCGCTGCCCAAGTGGACGTTTTGCCGCGTGGCGGCGCCTGAGGCAAACGCGGCTTATCGCTTACTCAGTTTGGAAGAGACCGCTTCAAGCATTCAAGAGGTGGTGGCCCAATTTAACTTGGGGTCGCACCAGCACCAGGCATTGTGAATGCAGCTTGGGCTAGCTCACATAGCCCACATAGCTAACAAAAAAAGAGCTTCTTGCCTTGGATAGTGTTGGGTTTCAAGCACCTTTCATGCTGAAACCTAAGCAATTCAAGGGAAGGCAGCTCTTTTTTATGTAGCACGAAACGCTATCAATGCCCGTTCGTCTTTGAAGTTCTCGCTGCTGTGACAGTAATCCTCGCCAAGCAAGCTCAATCGTCTTCCATCAAATTGGCACCTTGATTATGGATAACGGATTCCGCCCGGAAGTAGCCCAACACGGTCGCCACGCTCTGGTGGCCGGTGAGCGCCATGGTTTCCGCCAGCGGCACATTGCGTTTACCCGCTTCCGTAACAAAGCCGGAGCGCAGAGAGTGCGCTGAAAAATCACCATCCACCCCGGCCAGCGCGCAGCGCTCTTTGACGATGGTGCGCACGGCAGGCGGCTGCAGCGGCTCGCCCACATGGTCGCCCTTGCGAATGCGCCGAAAAATCGCGCCCTCAGTAATGCCGCTGGCTTGGAGCCAGGCGCTCAAGGCCTTACCTGCTGCACCTAAAACGGGTTTGGTGTTCTCAGGCAAGTCAGCGCCGCTCTGGTTGGTTTTGGAGAAAGCCAGCTCATACAAATACTGGTCAGCGCCAATCGGCTTAAGGTATTGCATGTCGGCATTACTCACCTCAGAGCGCCGGCGGCCACCACTGCTCCACGCAAACAAAAGCAGGGCGCGATCCCGCACGCCGCGCAGGCTGTCATCGCAGGTGGCCAGCAGCTTTTGCAGCACGTCTTTGGTGATGGCGTCCTTCTTTTGCGGGCGTTCGCCCCGCTTGGCGTAGGCCTTGCGCGTGCGCGAGAGCAGCTCACGCACTTTTTCATCGTGACAGGGGTTGGGCAGGCCACGGTTTTGGTGCGCTTTGGACAGCACGGCAATGCGATGCACCAAGGTGTTGTGCGAAGGCGCGCCCAGCTTGGCCTTGCAACCGGACTGCACCAGCGCATGGTCAATTGACGGCGGCAACTCACAGCGCAAGCCGTAAGGCGTGCTGCGCTGGGCGTGATCCGCAATGAACAGCAGCACGGTATCAACCGGCAAGGGTAGCGCAATCGCTTGGCCCAGACGAAATTGGTGCCAGCCCGCCCAGTAGCGCATGGCGCTTTGGTAGCTGCGCACCGTATTTTCAGCCTCCCCTTCTCTCAACAGCTCGCGCAACGCGTTCAGTGTGCTGTGGCTGAGCTGCGTCAGCGTTTTTTCGCCCGTTGGGACGATGACCTCGTTTTTGCGCTGCATATGTTGTATATTTTCTATGTTACGTATTAAATACTACATGTTATGTATGTTGTTAAATAATAATAGTTAACAACTCGCGATAACAATCTCTTATCGATGGTAATCTACTTCCTATGCAATCTGTAGCACCAAAAACACCACGTGGTATCCAGGAATCTGATGTCTGGGCCGCAGCCGACGCTTTATTGGCCGAAGGCCAGAAACCCACCATTGAAAAAGTGCGCCAGCACATGGGCAGAGGCTCGCCCACGTGATGGTCCCGCAGTCGCGCT
>JADMKK010000050.1 GCA_015478895.1 Comamonas sp.
TGGATTGTCAGCGCCTGCATACGTAGTCAACTATTAACGTGAACACACCCTAGCAGCTATAGATATTCATTTACCGTGGTAGCGCCCAGGGCGGTGGCTGACCGCCAAAAACATGCCCATCACCACCGCCGCCAAGATGGACCACAGCACGCGATCCAATGGCACGATCCACAGGGCCAGCGCCACCACCACACAGTCAATCGCCATCTGCACCTTGCCCGCAGGAATGCCCCAGCGATCTTGCACGTACAGCGAGACAATCGTCGCCCCGCCAAGGCTGGACTTGTGCCGCGCCAGAAACAGCACGCCAGTGCCCATCAGCAGGCCTCCGGCAATGGCGGCAAACGCCGGGTGCAGGTAGTCAAAATGAATCAGCTGCGGGCCGAAGGTAGTGACCAGCGACAGCAGCGCCACCGACAAAAACGTCTTGATCGTGAATTCCTTGCCGATGTGCTTCCAGGCAAACCAGTAAAACGGAATGTTGATGAGAAAGTAAATCGCGCCGAACGACCAGCCCGTGGCGTAGTGCAGCACAAAGGCCAAGCCTGCCGTGCTGCCGGTCAGCAAGCCGGCCTGGGCATACATCATCATGGTGATGCCCACGAAGAGTGAGCCGGAGAACAGCGCCTGGGCATCTTCATAAGGCCCGTGGCGGGCCACTTGGCTGGCCGCAGGCGCAGCGGGCACGGCAGAGGGTGCGGAGGCAAGAGGGGAACGTAGCTCGGGCTCGGAAGTGGTTGTGCTCATGGCGATTACCGGTAGACGCCCTGCACGCTTGTGGCAGCAAGGCAGACATCAAATATGCAAATGCTTCAGCAGCTTTAGCAAAAAATGCGCCATCTGCAGGTACAGAGGGCGCATATTCCGTAACGCAGCCTGCTGGGTGCAGGCTGACAAGGCGGCTATTTGTTGCAGTGCAGCAATTACACCATGCCTGCCCTGCGCTTGTCACGCAGCTTGGCGCAATGCCGCGCGCAAGATTTTGCCGACCGGCGACTTGGGCAGTTGTTCCACAAACTCGATCTGCTTGGGCACTTTGTAGGCCGTCAGCTGGCTGCGGCAATACTGCTGCAGGGCCTGCGCATCCAGCGCCTCGGAACGGCGCACCACAATGGCTTTGACGGCTTCGCCAGTGCTCTCATCGGGCACGCCGATGACGGCGGCTTCCACAATCTCGGGGTGGGCGGCCAGCACGTCTTCGACTTCATTGGGGTAAACGTTAAAGCCCGAGACCAGCACCATGTCCTTTTTGCGATCCACGATGCGGATGAAGCCGTCGGCATCGAGCTGCGCAATATCGCCCGTGTGCAACCAGCCATCCGTGAATGAGCTGGCACTGTCTTGCTGCGCATGCAGATAGCCCGCCACCACCTGCGGGCCTTTGACCCACAGCTCACCGCGCTCGCCCACCGGCATGTCCTGCCCTTCGTCTCCCACAATGCGCACCTGGCTGCCGGGCACGGGCAGGCCTACGCTGCCCGTGCGCAGGTCGGCGGCAGATGGCGGGCTGCACGAGACAATGCAGGTGGTCTCCGTCATGCCATAGCCTTCCATCATCGGGCAGACCAGCGCTTGCCAAGCGTTGGCGGTGGAAGGCCGCAGCGCCGTACCGCCCGAAATGGCAAAGCGCACCTTGGGCGGGTTGGCCTGAAACCAGGGCTCGGCCAGCAAACCGGCGTACAGCGTGTCCACGCCTGTCATCCAGTCAATCTGGTAGCGCTCAAAAGCGCTTTTGAGGTTGGACACCGGCCGCGGATTGGGCACCAGCACATTGCGCGCCCCCACGGTGTAGAACAGCAGCAGGTTTACCGTCAGCGCAAAGATGTGATAGAGCGGCAGCACGGTGAGCATGGTCTCGCCCTGGTGCTTGCCATCGAAGGCTTGCAGATAGTCGCGTGTGACGCTGAGCGTGGCCAAAATGTTCTGGTGCGTGATGATCGCGCCCTTGCTGCGCCCCGTGGTGCCACCTGTGTACTGGTACAGCGCCACCGGATGGTCACGGCGCTCGATGGGCGCCAGCGCGTGGCCTTGCACCAAAGCATCGACCATGCGCACGATGCCGGGCGGCAGCGCGGGCGCACCACCGGGCATCATCTGGTTGCGGATGGCATCGGCCACCGGCGGCGGGAAAAAATCCCACAGGCTGGCCGTCATCACGCGCAGCTTCAAATCCATCGCTGCAGGCAGCGCGGTTTTGAGGAACATATCGGCCACCAGCAGCACCTTGGCGCCGGAATCTTCCAGTTGGTAATGCAGCTCCCGCTCGGTATACAGCGGATTGACGTTGGTGACGATCAGCCCCGCCTTCCATGCGGCAAACAGGGCAATCGGGTAGTGCAAGCAGGTAGGCATCTGCAGCGCAATCACATCGCCGGGCTGCAAAGCCATCTCACGCACGAGATAGCTGGCCAGTGCGTTGGAGAGCGCCTCCACCTCATTGAAACTGCGCTCCACGCTGATGCCGGAGGGCAAGATAAAACAACAGGCGGGCTGATCGCCAAAGCGCTGCGCGCCTTCGGTGGCCAGTGCGCCCGCGTTGGGCAGCAAACTGGTGGTATCGAGCTGGTAGTTGCGCAAGGCCGGTGGATAGCTAGTTTGCCAAGGGGCTGGGTGCATGCTTGTCTCCTCGTTGTTGTGCATCGAAAACCACGAAAAACCGCGCAGCACTGACCAAGCTTGCCGCGCGTGGCGCAGGCGCGTCTTAGGCGCTGGCCTTGACCTTGAAGGCCGGCATCTTGTCGCTCAGCCGCGCTGCCATCTGCGCGCCCAGCGCCTGCAGGCTGTTGAGTGGGCGCACCATGACTTCAAACTCCACGATCAGGCCATCGCTGTTAAAGCGAATCAGGTCAATCCCTTTGAGGTTCTTGCCCTCCACCTGCGCGCTGAATTCCAGCACCACGCTCAGGCCGTCATCGGTGGCCAGTTGGCGGTGGTAGGCGAAGTTCTCAAACACCTGAATGACCGTGGTCAGCACCAAGATCAAGGCCTGCGCCGGTGCATACGGGGTGTTGGCAATCGGTGAACGGAACACCGCCTCGGGGTGAACGATCTCAGACAACTGGCTGAAGTCTTTGCGCTCCAGCATCTCGTGCCAGCGTTGCAGTGCCGTGGCTACGGCGGGTTGCAGGTTCTGGGACATGGTGCTCATGTTGGTCTCCTTGTGGGTCTTGGGGTCTGAAGGGGTGAGGTGTTGGTCAAATCTGTGCCGCCAGCCGAGTACCTTGCAAAATGGCGCGCTTGGCGTCCAGTTCGGCGGCCACGTCGGCACCACCGATCACATGCACGCTGCAACCGGCCGCTTGCAGCGGTGCCAGCAACTCGCGCTGCGACTCCTGGCCTGCACAAATCACCACGTTGTCCACCGGCAGCAACTGGGGCTGCCCATCGACCGTGATGTGCAAGCCCGCATCGTTGATGCGCTCGTAGTGCACGCCTGCTGTCATGCCCACCTGACGTACTTTGAGCGAAGTGCGGTGAATCCAGCCCGTGGTTTTGCCCAGCTGGTCGCCCACCTTGCTGGTTTTGCGTTGCAGCATGTGCACGCGCCGCGCCGCAGGCTCTACCTGCTCTTGGCGCAGACCACCGGCTTGCGCGTAGCTGGGGTCAATGCCCCATTCGGCATAAAACTTCTCGGGCACTACGGCACCGCTGTCACCGGCATGCGTCAGGTACTCACTCACATCAAAACCAATGCCCCCCGCGCCGATGACCGCTACGTTCTGGCCCACAGGGCGCTTGTCGCGCAGCACATCCAGATAGCTCATCACCTTGGCGTGCTCCACGCCCTCAATGGCGGGCAGGCGCGGCTGAATGCCGGTGGCCAGCACCACCTCGTCAAAGCCTTCGCTGGCCAGCTCCTGCGCACCCACGCGCTGGCCCAGGCGCAGCGTGACGTGGTGCAACTCCAGTTGGCGGCGGTAGTAGCGCAGGGTTTCGTAGAACTCTTCTTTACCCGGCACCTGCTTGGCAATATTGAGCTGCCCGCCAATCTCCTGGGCCGCATCCATCAGCGTGACCAGGTGGCCGCGCTGTGCGGCCGTCACAGCAAAGCTCAAGCCCGCAGGGCCAGCGCCCACCACAGCAATGCGCTTGGGCGTGGCAGTCGGGGTAATGCGCAACTCCGTCTCATTGCATGCGCGCGGGTTAACCAGACACGAGGTCAGCTTACCGCCAAAGGTGTGATCCAGGCACGCCTGGTTGCAGCCAATGCAGGTGTTGATTTCATCGGCGCGGCCTTCACGCGCTTTTTGCACAAACTCGGCATCCGCCAGCAGCGGGCGCGCCATGGAGACCATGTCGGCATAGCCTTCGGCCAGCAAATGCTCGGCCACCTCCGGGGTGTTGATGCGGTTGGACGTAATCAGCGGAATCTTGACCTTGCCCATGACCCGCCGGGTGACCCACGCATAGGCGGCGCGCGGCACCTTGGTGGCGATGGTGGGAATGCGCGCTTCGTGCCAGCCAATACCGGTGTTGATGATGGTGGCGCCCGCCGCCTCAATAGCCAGGGCCAGTTCGATCACCTCGTCGATGGTGGATCCACCCTCAACCAAATCCAGCATCGACAAGCGGTAGATGATGATGAAGTTCGCCCCTACCCGCTCACGCACGCGGCGCACGATCTCCACCGGAAAGCGCATGCGGTTGGTGTAGCTGCCGCCCCATTCGTCGTCACGATGGTTGGTGCGTGCGGCAATGAACTCATTGATCAGATAGCCCTCGGAGCCCATGATCTCCACGCCGTCGTAGCCCGCCAACTGTGCCAAACCGGCGCAGCGTGCAAAGTCGGCAATGGTCTGCTCCACCTCGTCCCCTGTTAGCGCATGCGGCTTGAAGGGGTTGATGGGGGCTTGCAAGGCGCTGGGGGCCACTTGCTCCGGGTGGTAGGCGTAGCGGCCAAAGTGCAGGATTTGCATGGCAATCTTGCCGCCAGCGGCATGCACAGCGTCGGTCACGATGCGGTGCTTAGCCGCTTCCTCCTCGGTGGTCAACATGGCACCGCCGACTGCCGGACGGCCCCGCTCATTGGGAGCAATGCCGCCGGTCACGATCAAGCCCACCTCGCCGCGTGCACGCTCGGCGTAGAAAGCGGCCATGCGCTCAAAGCCGTTGGGTGCTTCCTCCAAACCCACGTGCATGGAGCCCATAAGCACGCGGTTACGCAAGGTGGTAAAGCCCAAATCCAAGGGCGCGGTCAGGTGGGGATAGGCGGACATGCAAACCTCTTTTTTATTGCAACGAGTTGCATAAGAATAGGTCGATGGCATTTTTATGCAACCGGTTGCATAAAATAATGTCTCACCCTTTGCACAAGGGTTAGCCTGTAGTTTTAAGTATCAAAACAGCCGCTAGCCCTTATTTGACAATGGCTATGCGCTACTTTATTTGAGAACTGTTATGGCGCGCTTGTACTGGAAAAACCTATGTCGCTGCCCCATGCGCTGCTCACCGCACTGATTGAACGCCCCGGCTCCGGCCTGGAATTGGCCGAGCGTTTTGACCGCTCCCTGGGTCACTTCTGGCATGCCACGCACCAGCAAATCTACCGGGAGCTGGCGCGGCTGGAAGACGCCGGCTGGGTGGCCTCCGAGCCCGTGCCCTGTGGGCGTGGCCGCAAACGCAGCTACGCCATCTGCGATCTGGGCCGCACCGAGTTGTTGCGCTGGCTGGCAGAGCCCACGCAGCCCGCCCCCTTGCGCGATGAGTTGATGGTGCGCTTGCGCGCTGCGGCGGCAGTGGGCCCCAGTGACTTGGCCGCCGCCATCGCCCAGCGCGTGGCGATGCACGAGGCCAAGTTGGCGCTCTACCGATCTTTTGAGCACAAAGACTTTGCTAGCTGCACCGATACCAGCCGGGAGCACCGCCTCAAGCACCTGGTGCTCCAAGCCGGTATCCGCCAAGAACAGCTGTGGATTGAACTGGCCAACGAAGCCCTGGCCATTTTGCAAACGCCAGACGTCAGGGCCGATTGACGCACCTCAGCGGTCGCCTTGCCGCAATTTTTCGCGGCTGGCGCTTTGCTTGACGGTGCCGTTCGCACCAAAGGTGACGGTGAACTCCATCTCGCGGTTGGGTGGATCAATCCAATTCCAGTCCCAATCGGTTTCTTGCTTGAGGTTGTACGTCATGCGTTTGGACGGTTTGCCCAGCATGCGACGCACCTGCTCTTGCGTCATGCCGGGCTGGATTTGCGCAAACGCATGCGGCGTGAGCACCTGGCGCAGCGCCGTCATCACGCCATCACTGCCAATGGTGATCATGTAATTGCGGTGGCCCATAGGCTGGCGCGGGTACTCCAAAGTGCGGCCCCCGTCTGGCTCGGGCCAGATGGTTTCAGGCTCGCCAAAGGCTTTGCGTACATCAATCTCGGTTGACAGGCCTTCTTCCAGCCCTTGGATTTTTTGTTGATCGCAGCCCACCAAGGTCAAAAAACTGGTGGCAACGGCAGCAGCGATGGCTGTGACACGCTGAAGTAAGTTCATGGACGGTGTCCCGGTAGAATCTGGCAATCCAGAGAGGTTACCAGTCCATGTCCATCTTCGCCCGCCCCCACTACACATCCGACATCACCGACTTCATCAACCAGATGAAAAAGGATCAGCCCCAATTGGAAGCCCAGCAACTCGCTGGCCGCGCCCTCTTGTGGGACAAGCGTGTGAACTACGAAGTGCAAACCGACTCCGAGCAAGCTCGCGTTGCCCAGCAGCCTTACGTCTACCATTCCAACCACTGAAATCTTTTTAGAACGTTTTCATGGCTCAGCCCTTGTGCAGCAAGGGCTGAGCGCTTCTTTTTTAAAGACGAATGAGCGAAACCGCCACCGAGCTAGCGCCTGCCGAGCTGCCGCAATCGGCGGCCTCGGACACCCCCCACCTGATGCCCGACGTGGTCGATCAGGTGGCTTTGGCGCGCCTGTACGGAGAGCCACTTTTCAAACTGCCTACCGATCTGTACATCCCGCCCGATGCGCTGGAAGTGTTTTTGGAAGCATTTGAAGGCCCGCTGGACTTGCTGCTCTACCTGATTCGCAAGCAAAACTTCAACATCCTCGACATTCCCATGCTGGGGGTGACCCAGCAGTACCTGCGCTATGTGGACGAAATCCGCAGCCGCAACCTAGAGCTGGCCGCCGAGTATTTGCTGATGGCGGCGATGCTGATCGAGATCAAGTCGCGCATGCTGCTGCCCCCGAAGAAAAAAGAGGGCGAAGAAGAAGCCGAAGACCCGCGCGCCGAGCTGGTGCGCCGTCTGCTCGAGTACGAAAAGATGAAGCTGGCCGCCCATCAGCTCAACCAGGTGCCGCAGTACGGGCGCGACTTTGTGAAAGCGCAGGTGCACATCGAGCAAAGCCTGCAGCCACGCTTTCCAGATGTGGAAATCAGCGAGCTGCAAGCCGCCTGGCGTGACATTTTGAAGCGCGCCAAGCTGGTGCAGCACCACCGCATCACGCGCGAAGAACTGAGCGTGCGCGAGTACATGAGCCAGATTCTCAAACAGCTGCAAGGCCAACGCTTTGTAGAGTTTGAAAAGATCTTTGACCCCAGCAAGGGCAGCACCGTGCTGGTGGTCACCTTCATTGCCCTGCTGGAACTGGGCAAGGAAACGCTCATTGAGATCACCCAGGCCGAAGCCTATGCACCCATCTATGTGCGCTTGGCGTACAAGCCCGTAGAGGCTGCCGTGCTAGAGCCTATTTTTGAAGACCAAGACGAGCAGTAAATCGTCCAACGGAGACAAGCCATGCCCCATATGACCGTGGAATACACCAACAACCTGCAAGGCGTGAATGAAGCGGAGTTGATGGTGGCGCTCACCAATGCGGTGTGCGATCACCCGTCCATCAGCGATGAAGCCGATGTCAAAACCCGCATCAGCGCATTGAACCACTACCAGATTGGCCGCAACAACGCAGGCCGTGCTTTTGCCCATGTGGAGTTGCGCTGGATGGCAGGCCGAACGGCAGAAGTGAAAAAGGAAGTGTCAGACCGTTTGGCAGCAGTCCTGAAAACCATGATTCCTGCACAAGCTGGTCTGGATGTGCAACTGAGCGTGGACATCGTGGATATGGACAAGCCCAGCTACTTCAAGGGCAAACTCTAGGCGCTGAACCCCGCCAGAAAAAAGGCCAGGGTCGCTTCGACCCTGGCCTTTTTTCATACCGCGTGGCTGTTCAGGCTCAATGAACACCGCCGTGGATGTAGTGTTCCAGCTGCGCAATCGTGAACTGCTGCGCAGAAATGATTTCCTTGACCAAATCACCAATGGAAATCAGCCCGACCAGTTGCCCGTCATCGACCACCGGCAAATGGCGCAGACGCTTGCCGGTCATGAGCTGCATGCACTCCTCGCTGCTCTGATTGGAGTGCACAAACAGCACCGATGTCGTCATTACCTCGGCAATCGGCGTTTGCGCGGAGGCGCGCCCCATCAAAGCGATCTTGCGGGCGTAATCGCGCTCGGTAAAGATGCCCACAATGTTGTCGGCTTCCTTGACCAGCAAGGCGCCAATGCCCTTCTCGGACATCAGCCGCAGGGCTTCAAAAACAGTTGCATTGGGGGCAACGGCATACACCTGTGAATCGGGTTTGGATTTCAGGATCTCGGCGACAGTGGTCATGCAATACCTCCTCAGTGATGAATGCCTAGAAAACATCCATTTCAGGTCTTGCTTCCTGGCAATGCAACCGGGCTTTGTACTAACCATGTGGAATCCCGGACAACGTCCTACATCAGCGATGGCAGCAGTTGCGCTGGCAGCCACCCGCGCAAGCTATTCACAAATGCCCACTGCGTCACCTTGGGCACATCCTCCAGCCGGATCACCCCTTCCACCACCCGCCCTTGCGCCAACGCCACTTGACGACCAACCCCATTCAGCAGGCCACAAGACAAGGCGGGGGTGATCCATTGCCCGTTCAGCAATGCAGCGACATTCCCGCGCGTGCCTTCAGTGATTTCACCGGCCTCGTTCCACAACAGGGTGTCAAAGATATGGGGCTCCTTGGGCTCAAACGGCTGGTAATGCGCGCGGCGGCTGGTTTTAAAGCGCACAAATTCGCTGTGTGCCTCGGCCAGAGGGGTCGGTGCCCGCTGTAAATACGCGATGGGCGGCGGCGGCAGGCAGCGCACGGTCTGACTGCTGAACAAGCCTGTTTTGTGAAGCGCGATGCGCACGCGCCACAGGCCGGCAGGCTGCGCTTCACGCAATGGTTGCAGCGTTAAATCCAGCGCCTGTGCATTCCACGGGTAGCCAAAGTGCGCAGCTGCTTCTTTCAGACGCTGCACATGCAGCGACAGATGCCGGAACACCCCCTCCTCCAGCGCCAAGGTCGTGATGACTTCAAAGTCCATGCTCACCCTTTCCACAAACGCGCGTTTGGCGCGCCACTCCGCCCATTCGCCAGCGGGCGTGGCATCGGCCGTAATGCCGCTGCCAATACCGCAGCGCAAAGCTTGCCGGTGCTCACCCTGCACGACCACCGTGCGAATCGGCACGTTAAAAGTGGCACGCACCCCGCCTGCGCCATCAGGGCGCACCACACCCAGAGCACCGCAGTACCAGCCGCGCGGCTCTGACTCCAATTGCGCAATCGCCTGCATGGCCGAGCGCTTGGGCGCACCCGTGACGGAGCCACAGGGGAACAAGGCCTTCAACACCTCCAGCAAACCCGTGCCATGCGGCAGCTGGGCGCGCACATCCGAGGTCATTTGCCAGACAGTCGGCAGCGCTTGCACATTGAACAGACTGGGTACCTGCACACTCCCTACTTCGGCGATCTGGCCCAAATCGTTGCGCAGCAAATCCACAACCATCACGTTCTCGGCTCGCTCTTTGACCGAAGTTTGCAAGTGCTGGGCCTGCGCCGCATCCTGCTCGGGTGTCGCACCGCGCGTGGCCGTGCCTTTCATAGGCCGGGTGAGAATGTGACCGTTGCCCATAGCGGGCTGGTGCCAGTCAAAAAACAGCTCTGGCGAAACGGAGGCGATGTGCTCCGTACCCATGTCCAGATACAGCGCATACCCACTGGGCTGCGCTTGCTGCAAAGCGGCAAACAGCGCAGGCCCATTCACCGGACCCTCGGCCGTACCGTGCAGCAGGTGGGTGTAGTTGATCTGGTAGTAATCACCTGCCGCAATGCCCGCATGAATGGCAGCGATACCGTCATCAAATGCTGCACGGTTTAAGGTGTTTTCCCACGCTAGCCCAGGTACTGCCTGGGGGAGGCGTTCATTTTTTATAGCAATATCTTGCGGCGCCGCGTAGATGGCAAACCACGCCAATGGGCCTTGTGCAGACTGGGTGGGCAGGTGGGGGTGCAAAGCGCTGGCGGCTTCATAGCGCAGCCCTCCGACACACCAGTGACCATCGCGCGCTGCTTGCTCGACTTGTTGCAGCACGCGGTGCAACGTGACTGCGTTGTGCGCTTGCAGCACGCGAATGGGTTGCTGCAAGCGCGCCTGGAGTCGGTCGCCCCCCTCCGTCAAAGGCTGGCCCATATCCAAGATTGAAGAGAAGGCATGGTTTGCACTCATAAGACTTGCAAGCATAGCGAACGCGGTCTGACGCTTGGGAAAGCCCTGAAGCCTTGACACCAGCAGGCTGCCGCCTGCTATCGTGGACACCCACTTTTTGCAAGAATGCTGCACTACACCAAAGTGGGTGTAAAAAATGCGCGCAATTGGGTACAAAAGTTTCTTCGAATCCGCCATGCAACAACCTCTCAACCCGGCCCCCACCGCGGCGCATAATTTTCTTTGAAGGAGCTAGCTATGGCCGTTTCGCTCGCACAAGGGCTGGATTTTGAAGACATGTTTGACATGGCCCCCGTCTCACTGTGGATGGAGGATTACAGCGGACTCCAGCAACTGTTTGACCAGTGGCGCGCTGAGGGCGTGACCAATCTGCTCGCTTTTTTGCAGGAAGACCCCGCACGCCTGCAGCGCTGCAGCAAGGCCTACCGAGTGCTGCGCGTCAACCAGTTCACCTTGGACTTATTCAAAGCCCCTGACCAGCACACTTTGCAGACGCGGCTGGATGAGGTATTTCGCGGGGATATGCACCACACCATTCTGGTAGAGCTGCTGGCGATGTGGAATGGTGAGCTGAGCTTTACCACCCGTTCCGTCAATTACGACCTGCAAGGTCGAAGAATTGATGTGGAAGTCAACGCCCGTGTGCTGCCCGGCTATGAAAATTGCTGGAGCCGCGTACTGGTATCGCTCAAAGATGTCACTGCAGAAGTGCACAGCATTGAGCAAATCCAGCGCAGCGAGCAATACGCACGCGATTTATTTGAGCACTCGCCCATCTCACTGTGGGTAGAAGATTTCAGCGGCGTGAAACGCTTGCTTGATGAAGTGCGCGCCAAGGGAATTACCGATTTCAAAACTTTTTTAAAAGTACACCCGGAGTTTGTCAAACGCTGCCTGCAAGAGATCGTCGTCATCGACGTCAACCAGCAAACCCTGGAAATGTTTGGTGCGGTCACCAAAATTGAGCTGATCGAGAATCTGCCCAAAATTTTACGCACTGAAATGCATGAGTCTTTTGCCAACCAGTTGCAAGGCTTGTGGGATGGTGAACTGGTGCAGCAACGCGAGGTGGTGAACTACGCGCTCAACGGGGATGCGCTGTACATCCATCTGGAGCTTTCCATCCTGACCAGCCATGCGAAAAACTGGGGTCTGGTGCTCATGTCGCTGGTCAACATTACCGCACGCAAGCAGGCTGAGGCCTATCTGGAATACCTGGGCAAGCACGATGTCCTGACGCAGTTGCGCAACCGTGCTTTCTACATGGAAGAGCTCAACCGCCTCTCGCGCAAAGGGCCGTGGCCGCTGTCGGTGGTCG
>JADMKK010000051.1 GCA_015478895.1 Comamonas sp.
GACCATGGAGCAAAGGGCGCTTGTTTTTAAGCAGCCAATCATCCGGGACCTGACAGCTACTGACGGTGCGGGCGCTGTGCAGGGTGCACCTGCGGCGAAAGAGCCGGATGCTGCTGCGCTGAGGTCGCAGTGCGATTAGCTAAATTGATAGCTTTAGGCCGTTCTGCTTAAAGCGTTTGAGCTACAAATATTGCCAAAACCTAGTATTGGCGATGGAGTGAAGCTATTTTTTAATGAGCGTCACGCTGCAATGGGGTGACGCTGTGGAGAGATCGAGATGTTGTTTAGTATTTATCGCATTAGCCATTTATAGCGGCACCTTGATTTACGCAGGCGAATACACGGCAGAGAAAGCCCTGACCGCACTGGATGCGGGTTGGGCTGACTTGATTGGCGTAGGTCGTGCCTTTATTGCCAACCCCATTTTTCCGCTGCGCTGGCAGCGTGGTTTGCTGCTGAATACGCCTGAGGCGGCCACGTTTTTTGGCGGAGGTGCCAAGGGTTTGACGGATTACCCGTTGGCCCAAGCTTGAAGGCAGCAGAAAGCCGACGTAGCAATACGTGGCAATATGGCGTTTTGACCGCACAAGCGGATAACAAGTTTTGCTGAGGAGAGATGCATGAAGCAGTGGCTGTGGGCAGTGGCAGGAACAATCGCTTTAGTAGGGTGCGCCAGTGCCGGCAAAGGAGGGGGCACGCAAGCGCTGGTTCAAGTGCAGGAAGACAAAGCCACGCGCGTGAAAACGGTGGAGTTTGCCCCGCAGCCTATGGATTGTGGCCGGGTGGCGCATTGCCCGACCTTGGGCGCGCAGTGGAGCAGTGCAACGCCCAATCGCGCTACTTTGCTGATCGGCACTTGGGGTGGTCAAGCGGTGGTGGAAGCTATTGAATTCAATGCCCGTCCACATGCGCCGCTGCGTGTGCGCTCTAAAGCCAACATCGCCTCCACACTGCCGGGCGTCACTGCCTTTGTGGTGCCCATGGATACGCTGGAGCGCGTGGGCTTTGGCAAGGGCGCATGGGTGCGCGTGAACACCGATGGTGGCGTGCTGGAGGAAAACATGCACTCCGGTGACCGCAACAGTTTGGCAGGCGACGCCTTGAAACGCTTTATGTACGAAGCCTATAAAGGCACGGACAAAGAAGTCTCCGTGGGCTTGCTGGGCATCTTCACGGACAAGACTTACGAGCCCAATTACGGAAAATAAGAGCGCCAAGCCCTGATTCAGCCTGCCATTGGCCATGGAAAGCAAGCTCAGACAAAGGCGACAGGCTCACTTTTTGGTAGTGCGCTGCGGTTTTTTGTAAGCCTTCGTTGCATGGTTTTGGCGCGTTGCTGCGCGGTATTGGCGGTAATTGAGGCATCATTGCGGGTTAGTCCCAAGGGGCTTTTCGAGCCCCGCAAGCGTCGATATAACTGTTTTGTCTTATTACTTAATTTTTGTTTAGTTTGTTTTTTTATATCGGCGCTTTACATTTCACTCTTCAAATTTTCTAGCGCGCCCACAGCCTGTGGCTGAGCGTGCAATGGCTATCTACATGATCGACATTCGGGATCTGACCCTGACCTACCAAGGCCCCAAGGGGCCTGTCGAAGCGCTCAAGCACATCAATCTGCATATTGATCAAGGCGAGATCTTCGGCATCATCGGGCGCTCTGGCGCTGGCAAGAGTTCATTGGTGCGCTGTATCAATTTGCTCAACCGTCCTACCAGCGGGCAGATGCTGGTCGATGGCCTTGATTTGATGACCATGAATGAAGCGCAACTGCGCATCGCGCGGCATCAAATTGGCATGGTGTTCCAGCACTTCAACTTGCTGTCGTCACGCACGGTGTACGACAACGCGGCGCTGCCGCTGGAGTTGGCGGGCATGAGCAAGGCGCAAATCAAAGCGCGCATTGAGCCCTTGCTGGAACTGGTCGGCCTGGCGCATTTGTCAGACCGTTATCCGGCACAAATTTCGGGTGGCCAAAAGCAGCGCGTAGGCATTGCGCGTGCTTTGGCTTCCAACCCCAAGGTGTTGCTGAGTGACGAGGCTACTTCGGCGCTCGATCCGGAAACCACCCGCTCAATCCTGGACTTGCTGCGCAAGGTCAACCGCGAGCTGGGCGTGACTGTGGTTTTGATTACGCACCAGATGCAAGTAATCAAGCAGATTGCTGACCGCGTGGCGGTGATTGATGCCGGTGAAATCGCGGAGATGGGCCCGGTCATTGATGTGTTCACGCGCCCCCAGCAAACCATTACCAAGAGTTTGATCGACGAAATCGTGCCGCAAGAGCTGCCCGAGAGCGTGGGCAACCGCGTGCGCGCACTGGCTGCCAAGCTGCCGGCCGGCCAAAGCGGCAAGCTGCTGCGCCTGTCGTATGCGGGCGAAAGTGCCTACGAGCCTATTCTTTCGCACCTGATTCGTGAGCTGGGCTTGGATCTGTCCATCCTGCACGGTCAGATTGACGAGATTCAGGAGCAGACCTTTGGCTCGCTGGCGGTGTATGCCAGCGGCGAGGCGGCCAAGATTGACGCAGCCATCACCCATCTGCAAAGCAGCGGCGTGGTGGTGCAAGTGGTGCAAGTAAAGGGTTAAGCGATGTTCGAGAATTTTTCGGAAATGATGATTGAGCTGTTCATCCAGTCGTTCTGGGAGACGCTGATCATGGTCGGCATCTCGGGCGCGCTGGGTGCTTTGTTTGGCATTCCGCTGGGCGTTTTTCTGCGCCTGACCGACAAAGGCGGTGTGCTGCAAAACGCTCCGCTCAATAACACGGTGGGCTGGCTGGTCAATGCGCTGCGTTCCACGCCTTTCATCATCTTGCTGGTGGCGATCATTCCGTTCACCCGTTTGATTACCGGCTCGTCCATCGGCACCTGGGCTGCGGTCGTGCCGTTGACGATTGCTGCTGCGCCATTCATTGCGCGCTTGGTAGAAACCTCGCTGCGTGAGGTGGACAACGGCTTGGTGGAAGCGGCCCAGTCCATGGGCGCAAGCACCAGCCAGATCGTCTGGAAAGTCTTGCTGCCAGAAGCCATGCCCGGGATTGTGGCGGGTTTGACCATCAGTCTGGTGAGCCTGACCGGCTACTCTGCCATGGCGGGCGCGATTGGCGGCGGCGGTCTGGGTGACTTGGGGATCCGCTACGGTTACCAGCGTTTTCTGCCCGACATCATGCTGGCCGTGGTGATCATCCTGATCTTCTTTGTGCAAGCCATCCAAAGCTTTGGCGACTGGATTGTGCGCCGTATCAGCCACAAGTAAATGCATGGCTCAGGTGCTGACCACTGCGGTGGTTGCACCTAAAAAAAGAGCGCTTGCCCTTCGTATTTAAAAGAATTCAGATGGTTTTCTATCTGAACTCAAGTAAAGCAAAGGGGCAGGCGCTCTTTTTTATGGAACAGTTGGCTTACCAGATTTTCCACCAGGGATCTTTTTTCTTCTGTGGAACGGCCGTCTCTGCGTAATTGGTTTCGTAAACGCGCTGGGCGTCGTCACGCAGATCGTTCATGCCCAACTTGTCGTAGGACTTGATCAGAATGTCCAGCGCTTCCTGCACGGCAGGCACGCCTTGGTAGTCCGACAAGGCCACTTGCGCACGGGCAATGGCCGCTACATAAGCGCCGCGCTCGTAGTAGTAACGTGCCACGTGCACTTCATAATGGGCCAGCGAGTTGATGATGTACGTCATGCGCAGGCGTGCATCGGGCGCATAGCGTGAAGCCGGGAAACGGGTGACCAACTGATCGAAAGATTCGTACGATTCCTTGGCTGCCTTCTGGTCACGTTCCGACAAATCCTGGCGTGACAGCCAGGAAAACAGACCCAGGTTGTCATTGAAATTCACCAGGCCCTTGAGGTAGAGCGCGTAGTCAATGGCCGGGCTGGCCGGGTGCAGGCGGATAAAACGGTCCAACGTGGCCTGAGCTTGCTCTTTTTCGCCAGATTTGTACTGGGCGTACGCTTTTTCGATCTGTGCCTGCTGCGCCAAAGGGGTGCCTGCGGCACGGCCTTCGAGCTTTTCAAACAAAGGCACTGCCTTGTCGTAGCCCCCAGAGGTGGCTTCGTCGCGCGCCTCGGTGTAAATGCGGTCGGGGGTCCAGTTGGCGGTCGGGTCTTCCTTGGTCGAAGAGCAGCCAGCTAACAGGCTTGCCAGAACGGCAGCAGCAATAACAGGTCTTGAAAAGCGTGGCATGTCTAACAGCTTTCGGACAGAAATGGTCATAAGTTCTTGGTGCGAAAAACACCCCTCAGCACAGGCGGGTGGTCTGCAAGGTGGCTTGCATTGTATAGGTCTAAATCTTGTGCATTGCATGCAAGGTGCAGCCACACGCGGCTTGGGGCATGGCAAAAACTCAGCGCGCAGCACGCCCGGCCTTCCTACAATGGCGGCCATGTTTGTTCACTTGCGCCTGCATTCCGAGTTCTCCGTCGTTGACGGAACTTGCCGTATCAATGACGTTATCAGCGCTGCGGCGGCTGATGGCCAGCCCGCCATGGCTATTACCGACCTGAACAATTTGTTTGGCGGCTTGAAGTTCTATAAATCTGGTCGAAGCAAGGGTGTGAAACCCATTTTGGGTGCTGAGCTGAACATGGAGGGCATGGACGGTGGGGCCTCCAGCCGCATTTTGGTGCTGGTGCAAAGCCAGTTGGGCTACCACAACCTGTCTGAAATTCTGGCGCGCGGCTGGACGGGCAATGTCTCCAAAGTGCAGGCCCAGCCATTTTTCAAATGGGAGTGGTTGCAGGAACTCAATGAAGGCCTGTTGCTGTTGTCGGGCGCGAATGCGGGCCCCGTGGGCCAAGCGTTGCTGCGCGGCGATGCCCGGGGCGCAGCAGACATTGCGCTGCGGCTGGCTACTTTGTTTACACACCGCTTTTACTTAGAGTTGCAGCGTGCAGGGCGTAATGAAGATGACAAGCTGGTGCTGCAAACCGTGCAACTGGCCGCACGTTTGAATTTACCCGTGGTGGCCACGCACCCTGTGCAGTTCTTGAAGCCGGATGATTTTGAATCGCACGAAGCGCGGGTGTGTATCTCTGAGGGTGAGACGCTGGGCAACCCCAAGCGTATACGTCGTTTTACGCGCGAGCAGTACCTGAAAAACAGTGCGCAGATGAAAGCGCTGTTTGCGGACATTCCCTCCGCGCTTGAAAACACCGTAGAAATTGCGCGCCGCTGCAGCACCACCCTGCTGCTGGGCAAGTACTTTTTGCCCGATTTCCCCACGCCCAATGGCATGTCGATTGAAGAATACTTTCGCCATGCGTCTTTTGAAGGCCTGGAAGAGCGTCTGGCGTTGCTGTTCCCGGACGCAGCGGTGCGTGACGCCAAGCGGCCTCAGTATGTTGAGCGGCTGGAGTTTGAGCTGAACATCATCTTGAAGATGGGCTTTCCCGGCTACTTCCTGATCGTGGCGGACTTCATTATCTGGGCCAAGAACAATGGTTGCCCGGTGGGGCCAGGCCGTGGTTCGGGCGCCGGTTCGCTGGTGGCGTATGTGCTCAAGATTACCGATCTGGACCCCATCCACTACAACTTGCTGTTCGAGCGCTTCTTGAATCCAGAGCGCGTCTCCATGCCTGACTTTGACGTGGACTTTTGTCAGGCCAACCGCGACCGCGTGATTGACTATGTGAAAGACCGCTATGGCCGCACCGCGGTCAGCCAGATTGCCACTTTCGGCACCATGGCTGCGCGTGCGGTGATCCGTGACGTGGGCCGCGCGCTGGATTTGAGCTACAACTTTTGCGATGGCATCTCCAAGCTGATTCCGAACAAGCCGGGGCTGCACGTCACGCTCAGATACCCGCCCAACCCGAAGAAGGAAGGCGACAAGTACACCTACGCGCTGGAGGCAGAACCCGTGCTGGCCGAGCGTCTGGAAAAGGAAGAAGACGTCAGGCTGTTGATCGAGATGGCGCAAAAGCTCGAAGGCATGACCCGCAACATCGGCATGCACGCCGGGGGCGTGGTGATTGCACCGGGCAAACTGACCGACTTTTGCCCGCTGTACCAGCAGCCCGGCAGCGAATCGGCCGTGGCCATGTTCGACAAGGACGACGTGGAACTGGTCGGTCTGGTGAAGTTTGACTTTTTGGGCCTGGCCACGCTGACGATTCTGGAAATCGCGCGTGAGTTCATCATCAAGCGCCACAAGGGGCAGGAAAACTTCCAGTTCGAGACCATTCCGCTGGATGACTACCCGACCTACAAGCTGTTCCAGGAAGGCAAGACCGAAGCTGTATTCCAGTTTGAATCGCGCGGCATGCAGGGTATGTTGCGCGATGCCAAGCCTTCGCGCCTGGAAGACTTGATTGCGTTGAATGCGCTGTACCGCCCCGGGCCTATGGATCTGATTCCTTCCTTCGTGGCGCGCAAGCACGGGCGTGAGGAGATCGAATATCCGCACCCCTTGGTCGAGCAAGTGCTGGCTGAAACCTACGGCATCATGGTCTACCAAGAGCAGGTGATGCAGACGGCACAGGTGTTGGGCGGCTACTCGCTGGGTGGCGCTGACTTGCTGCGCCGCGCCATGGGCAAGAAAAAAGCCGAGGAAATGGCGCAGCACCGTTTGCTGTTCCGTGAGGGCGCTGCGAAAAAAGACATCAGTGCCGAAAAAGCCGATGAAGTTTTCGACTTGATGGAAAAGTTCGCGGGCTATGGCTTTAACAAGTCGCACGCGGCTGCGTATTCCTTGCTGGCCTACCACACGGCTTGGCTCAAGGTGCATTACACGGCCGAGTTTTTCTGCGGCAATATGACCGTGGAAATGGATAACACCGACAAGCTCAAGGTGCTCTATGAAGACGCGCTGAAGATGGGCTTGACCTTTGAGATGCCCGATGTCAATCGCGGCACCTACCGGTTTGAGCCGGTCACGGACAAAGTCATTCGCTATGGTCTGGGTGCCATCAAGGGCACGGGCCAGCAGGCCATCGAAGCCATCATTGCGGCGCGCGAAGGCAGTGGCGTAGGGCCTGAGGGCTATGTCAAAGGCCCATTCAAGAGCCTGTTTGATTTCTGCGCACGCGTGGATCGCTCCAAACTCAACAAACGCACGCTGGATGCGCTGATCAAAGCCGGCGCTTTCGACAGCATTCACCTGGATCGCGCCGCGCTGTCGGGCTCCATGGATACGGCTTTTGAGTACGGTAACGCCCAGTTGGCCAATGCCAACCAGGGTGGCCTGTTTGACATGATGGGGGATGATGCCCAAGGCTCCAGCACGCAAGAGCCTGCTTTGGCCGATGCTCTGCCTTGGGGCGTCAAAGAGCGCCTGACTTTGGAAAAAGGCGCGGTCGGCTTTTATCTGTCTGGGCATTTGTTCGATGAAGTGGAGCATGAGGTGCGCCATTTCATTCGCACCCCCTTGAGCGAGCTTGGCGACAGCCGCGAGCCGCAGATGCTGGCCGGGATTGTGAGTGACTTGCGTGTCATCAACGGGCAACGCGGCAAGCTGTGCCTGTTCAAGATCGATGACAAGACAGCGGTGCTGGAAGCATCGGTGGACGAAGCCACGCTCAACGCCAACAGTGAATTGCTAAAGGATGACGAGTTTGTGGTGTTCAGCGGTCGCGTGCAGCACGACCATTTCAGCGGCGGCCTGCGTATCAAGGTGCAAAACGTCTGGAGTCTGGCAGATGCGCGCTGCCGTTTTGTGCGCTATTTGCAAGTGGATGCCAGCCAGAAAATGCCTGATATCACGCGTATTCTGAAAGAGTTCCCTTGCCGCGAGGAAGCAAGTGACCAAGGCACCGTGATGCAAGGCGTCAAGGTGCGCTTGAATGTGCGCTGCAAAAGCGAAGCTATGCTGGCTGCCGCAGAATTGGACCTGGGCGACAAAAACAAGTTCTACCCCAGCGATGCAGCCCTGGCCGCTTGGCGCGCCGAAACAGGTAGTACCGGTTGCCAGCTTGTGTGGCGCTGACACATCGCATCACATTCCCAGCGCACAACCGGCATCTTCACCTTTTGAAGGACAGCGGTTGTGTGTCCTACAAGATAATTCTTGAATACACCCTTTTCATGCCCATCTAGCCAGTTGAACAATGGCTAAGGGCAGATCGCTAGAATGAAATTCATGGCTACCCAACAACCTCCACATCGCCCTGTATTGCCTGATCAAGTCATCCGAGATGACGACAGCAATTCGGTTGTGCTGGAACGTCGCACTCAAAAGCTTGCACCGCCGCCGATGTACCAGGTGGTCATGCTCAATGATGACTTCACCCCTATGGAGTTTGTGATCATGGTTTTACAGGAATTTTTTAGTAAAGACCAAGAGCAGGCCACACAGATCATGCTCAAAATTCACCTCGATGGACGCGGCATTTGCGGCGTCTACTCGCGCGACGTTGCTGCCACCAAGGTGGAGCAAGTTTTAGATGCTGCACAGCAGGCAGGCCACCCCCTGCAAGCTACCAGCGAACCTATTGAATAAATGGTGTTCGCCCCGAATTACCAAGACAGTCACACAACCCGCAAGCACGAAGGAGTTCATACATGATTGCCCAAGAACTGGAAGTCAGCTTGCACATGGCTTTTGTTGAAGCCCGCCAACAGCGCCACGAATTCATTACGGTTGAGCATTTGCTGCAGGCATTGCTAGACAACCCCAGTGCCTCCGATGTGTTGCGCGCGTGCTCCGCGAACATGGACGATTTGCGCGCCTCGCTGAACAATTTCATCAAAGACAACACGCCGCAAGTTGCCGGCAGTGAAGAGGTCGATACGCAACCCACGCTGGGCTTTCAGCGCGTCATTCAGCGCGCCATCATGCATGTGCAATCCACAGGCAATGGCAAGAAGGAAGTGACCGGTGCCAATGTTCTGGTAGCCATCTTTGGTGAAAAAGATTCGCATGCCGTGTACTACCTCCACCAGCAAGGTGTTACGCGCCTGGATGTCGTGAACTACATTGCGCATGGCATCCGCAAGAGCGATCCCCCAGAGCCCGCTAAGGCGGAAGGACAGATGGAGGGTGAAGAAGCCTCCATGGGCGGTGAACGTGCAGAGAAGGCTTCGCCGCTGGAGCAGTTCACGCTCAACCTCAATCAGGCCGCCAAGGAAGGCAAGATTGATCCGCTGATTGGCCGCGAGTACGAGGTCGAGCGCACCATCCAGATTCTGTGCCGTCGCCGCAAGAACAACCCGCTGCTGGTGGGTGAAGCGGGCGTAGGCAAGACAGCGATTGCAGAAGGCCTGGCATGGCGCATCACCGAAGGCGCCGTGCCAGAGGTGCTGGCTGAAGCCGTGGTCTATTCGCTG
Organism: Comamonas sp.; assembly: GCA_015478895.1. GTDB lineage: Bacteria > Pseudomonadota > Gammaproteobacteria > Burkholderiales > Burkholderiaceae_C > Comamonas. The sequence continues at coordinate 9,266 of JADMKK010000051.1, forward strand.
GACATGGGCGCGCTACTGGCAGGTACCAAGTACCGGGGTGATTTTGAGCAGCGTCTGAAAGGCGTGCTGAAAACACTCAAGGACAAACCCAATGCCATTCTCTTTATTGACGAGATTCACACCCTGATTGGTGCTGGCGCAGCGTCGGGGGGTACATTGGATGCCTCTAATTTGCTCAAGCCAGCGCTGTCCAGCGGCCAACTCAAGTGCATCGGCGCAACGACGTTCACGGAATATCGCGGCATCTTCGAAAAAGACTCGGCCCTGTCGCGTCGTTTCCAGAAGGTGGACGTGGTGGAACCTACGGTGCTGGAGACGATCGATATCCTCAAGGGACTGAAGACCCGCTTTGAGGATCATCACGGTGTCAAGTACGCCACTGCGGCGCTCCAGGCGGCGGCAGAGCTGTCGGCCAAGTACATCAATGACCGCCATTTGCCGGACAAAGCCATTGATGTGATCGATGAGGCGGGTGCAGCCCAGCGCGTGGCCATTGCCAGCAAGCGCAAGAAAATCATTGGCCGTACAGAGATTGAAGAAATCGTCGCCAAGATTGCGCGGATTCCGCCTGCCAATGTCTCTAACGATGACCGCAGCAAGCTGCAGACGCTCGAACGTGATCTGAAGAGTGTGGTGTTCGGCCAAGACAAGGCTCTGGAAGCCTTGGCCAGCGCAGTCAAGATGGCACGCTCGGGCCTGGGTAAGCCAGAAAAACCCATTGGTTCGTTCTTGTTCAGCGGCCCCACGGGTGTGGGCAAGACCGAAGCGGCCAAGCAGCTCGCCTACATCTTGGGAGTTGACCTGATCCGCTTTGACATGTCCGAGTACATGGAGCGCCACGCAGTCAGCCGCTTGATTGGCGCGCCTCCGGGTTATGTAGGCTACGACCAAGGCGGTTTGCTGACCGAGGCTGTGACCAAGAAACCGCATGCTGTGTTGCTGCTCGATGAAATCGAAAAAGCGCATCCGGACATCTTCAACGTGCTGCTGCAGGTGATGGACCACGGCACGCTGACGGATAACAACGGTCGCAAGGCAGACTTCCGCAATGTCATCTTGATCATGACGACCAATGCGGGCGCTGAAACCTTGAACAAGTCCAGCATTGGCTTTACCAATGCGCGCCAGGCCGGTGATGAAATGGTGGACATCAAGCGTTTGTTTACGCCAGAGTTCCGCAACCGTCTGGATGCCATCGTGGGCTTCAAGCCACTGGACGAACAAGTGATCTTGCGTGTGGTCGATAAATTCTTGCTGCAGCTGGAAACACAGTTGGGCGAGAAGAAGGTGGAAGTCACCTTTACCGATACCTTGCGCAAGCACCTGGCCAAGTCTGGTTTCGATCCACTGATGGGCGCGCGACCCATGCAGCGTTTGATTCAGGAAACCATCCGCCGCTCCTTGGCTGATGAATTGCTGTTTGGCCGTCTGATGGATGGTGGTCGCCTGGAAGTAGACTGGGACACTGCGGGCAACGAAGGCAAGGGCGATGTGCTGCTGGACATTACGCCACTGCCCAAGAAAGAACGCAGTAAATCTGAGCCTGCCGAGCCAGAAGAAGCAACGGCCGCAGATTAAGATTGCGCCCTGCATGAGAAAGCCGACAGCCTACAAGCTGGCGGCTTTTTCTTTGTTGTGCAGCACGGCCTTACGCATCGCAGGATGCAGATCAGGTGGAAAAATTAGACCAATCCAGCGTAGGAGGCGCCCAGGGTATGGAACAGTGGCTGAGCCGTGAAAACATGACTTTAGCGTTGTCGCTGGTATGGTCGGCCTACGTCGTGGTGGTGGGCGTATGGATCTTGCTGCAGCGCCGCGCCCCCGTAGCTACGCTCAGTTGGTTGCTGTCTATGGCGGTGTTGCCGGTGGTGGGGCTCGGTATTTACTACTTTCTAGGCCCGCGGCGATTAAAACGCCAGCGCTTGCGCCGCTTGCGCAGCCGCCGCAAGTCGCGCGTACGCAGCAGCATTGCGCGCCTGCGCGAAAAGGTGCCAGAGGCACCAGAGCGTTTGCATCAGGTGGTCAAGCTGGTGACTGCTTCGACCAATTTTCCCGTGAGTACCGCTGAAAAGGTGGAGTTGCTGGTGGGAGGTGCTAACACTTTTGATAGCATCATGTCCGCAGTCAGTAAGGCTGAGAAGCATATTCACCTTGAATATTATATTTTTGAGCCAGACCATACCGGGCTGGCATTGCTCCAGCTGTTGTGTGAAAAGGCGCGCCAAGGTGTCAATGTGCGGCTGTTGGTGGACGCACTGGGTTCTAAAAAGCTCTCACGCAAGCATTACGCGTTGCTAGAAGAAGCCGGTGGTGAGTTCGCACTGTTTCACCCCACCAAGTTCGGACGGCGTGTGCGGCCGGTCATCAACTTTCGCAGCCACCGGAAAATTGTGGTGATTGATGGACGCATTGGCTACACAGGCGGGGTGAACATCACCGATGAAGAAGACAAGCGCATCCTTGCAGAGGCCTATCACGATGTGCATGTTCGACTTGAGGGCCCTGTGGTCAGCTGGTTGCAGACGGTATTTTTGGAAGACTGGGCGTATGCGCTGGATTACAACCGCAAGACAGAGCCCCGTAATCTGGATGAATTGTTGCCAGACTTGCCGGAAGGCGATGAAGTCGTGCAGATCATGGCCTCTGGCCCCGACAGTGATATGGAAGCTATCCACCGGGTCCATGTTTCTGCCATTCACGCGGCCCATCGGCGCGTGTGGCTGACCACGCCTTATTTTGTGCCCACCGAAGCCTCCATGCTGGCCCTGACCAACGCGGCGCTGCGTGGTGTGGATGTGTGCCTGCTGGTGCCTGAAAAATCAGATTCCAAAATTGTGACCGCAGCTGCCCGCTCTTATTTTGATGAGTTGATCAGCTGCGGCGTCAAAGTGTTTGAATACCACCGTAGCATGCTGCATTCCAAAACCATGCTCGTGGATGACATGGTGGGCATCATTGGAACGGCCAACTTTGACAACCGCAGCTTCCGGCTGAACTACGAAGTCTGCGCTGTCGTGTATGGCGACCGTTTCACGGCAAAACTGGCGGATCAGTTTTTGGAAGACATCCAGCATGCACGGCGCGTGGGTTACGCCCGCCCGCAAGGCTTCTGGCAAAAACTGGGAGATTCCGCAGCGCGCCTTTGCTCACCGCTGCTGTAGATTTGCGCCGGACGGTGTGCCGCCTGCGGTGCAGCATGATTTTTTTAGCAAAAACAAAAAGGTAGACGACATGGCAGACAGCATTGATTGCGTGGTGGTCGGGGCAGGGGTGGTGGGGCTGGCAGTTGCGCGGGCTTTGGCTTTGGCAGGGCATGAGGTCGTCGTGCTGGAAGCGGCCGATGCCATTGGCACGGGCACCAGCTCACGCAACAGTGAAGTCATTCATGCCGGCATTTACTACCCCCAAGATTCACTGAAGGCACGCCTGTGTGTGCGCGGCAAAGAGCTGCTGTATGCCTATTGCCAGACGCACGGTGTGGAGGCCCAACGCTGCGGCAAACTGATTGTGGCCACCTCGGCCGCGCAGGTGGCGGTGTTGGAGTCGATTCGCCAGAATGCCTGCAGCAATGGGGTGACCGACTTGGTCATGCTGAGCCGTGAAGCGGCGCAAACCCTTGAACCCGCGCTGCAATGCCATGCCGCCTTGCTCTCGCCCAGCACCGGCATTGTGGACAGCCACGGGCTCATGCTGGCTTTGCAAGGTGATCTGGAAAGTGCCGGTGGCGCAGTGGCTTTATTGTCTGCATTTGCCAGCGCCAAAGTTGGGATGGACGGCATTCACGTGCGTACCGAAGACGGCAGCGAGCTGCAAACACAGTTGTTGATCAATGCCGCTGGCCTGCATGCTCCCCGGCTGGCTGCGTGTATTGAAGGGCTGCCTGCCCAGCATATTCCCCGTGCTTACTACGCCAAGGGCAATTACTTCACCCTCGCAGGACGCTCGCCGTTCAGCCACTTGATCTACCCCGTGCCCGAGGCCGCCGGTCTGGGCGTGCACCTGACGCTGGACATGGGCGGTCAAGCCAAGTTTGGCCCGGATGTGGAGTGGGTCGATAGCCCCGAACAGTTGCAGGTGGATCCCCAGCGCTGCGCTGGTTTTTATGACGAAGTGCGCAAGTACTGGCCAGATTTGCAAAACGGCAGCTTGCTGCCGGGCTATGCCGGCATACGTCCCAAAATCTCCGGGCCGCATGAAGCCGCGGCTGACTTTTGCATCCAGACTGCGGCCGAACATGGTGTGGCAGGGCTGGTCAATCTGTTCGGCATTGAGTCTCCTGGTCTGACCAGCTGCTTGGCGATTGCCGAGCAGGTGGTGCATGCTGTGGGTATAAAAAAATGATTTTTTGCGCTGTGCGCTGACTTGGTCAGCCACTGTGCATTCGTTAAGATGCCCTGATAGCCACTGAGCTTGGTGCCTGCAGGTGCTGGTCATGGTGGCATTTTTTTATCCATCCTCAAGAAAGGCGTTCGCCATGGCTTTTTCCGTTTCTGACACTGTAAACAACGCTCAATCCGACCTGACCAAGCTGGTTGCCGATCTGCGCGGATTGCTCTCCAGCAAAGACCTGGATTCGATTCCAGAAATCCATGCTCTGCGCCAGCGCCTGGATGACGGTGTCAGCCACGCGCGTGAATCCGCAGTGCATGCCGCCCAGGAAGCTGCACGCCAAGCCAAGGAAGCCGCTTATGTGGCTGACCGATACGCCCACGATGAGCCTTGGCGCGTTGCGGGTGCGGCTTTGGCAGTCGGTACCCTGATTGGTTTCTTGCTGGCACGCCGCTAAGCACTCTCTCCGAGTTGGATGCGCTATTGAGCGATTCAAACCCGAGCAACTAACCACAGGAAGACTGCCGTGAATTGGATGTCAGCAATCGGATTGGGTAACTTGTCTGCTCGTATGCGGGCCAATCTCAATGAAGGAGCCATGGCGGCGGAAGACCGCGTCGCCTTGGCTCGTCTGGAATGGGATACCCAGAAAAGTCGCCTGCAAACCATCATGGTTTTGGGCATTGTTTTAGGTGGGCTGACCATTGTGGCGCTGGTGCTGTTGTCGCTGGCCGTCTTGATTCATTTCTGGGATTCCCCACAGCGTTCGGTCGTCGCGTGGGTCATCGCCGGCGTATGGACTTTGGCTTGGGGCGCGGTGCTGGCGGTTTTGCTGTCCACCTTGCGTAAATCTAGTCATCCCTTTGCACTGACACGCGCTGAGCTGGCACGTGACTGGGCCTCGATCAAGGAGAAGCTATGAACACACCCATACCCGCCGCCGCAGAGCGCGCTGAGCCTGTCACTTTGCCGGTCACTGCCTGGGCCGCGCTACAGCAAGAGGCGCGCTGGCTCACTGCCAGTGACGCTGAGCGCGAAGTGCTGCAGCGCATTGCCATGCAGCGTGATCGTTTGCACGCAAGCCGACAGGCACGTGCGCAGGCAAAAGCCTTGAGTGCTCACGTGCAAGCGGTACCGGCAGATGCACCTTTGGCGGAACGCCTGATGGTGTTTGCCAAGCTCCACCCTTTGGCTACGGCTGCGGTGGCGAGCGTGGCTTTGATGATCGGCCCCCGCAAACTCCTGCGCTATGGCGCGGTGGCCTTGCCTTTGATCAGCAAGTTCAAGCGCTGAAGGGCAGCGGCATCCATTGGCATGTCGCCCTCTAACAAAAAGCCAGTCATACCGTTATGACTGGTTTTTTTTATAGCAGCTTGCCGTTGATAAGACTCGTTGTCAGCACGTTTTGATACTGAAGTTCAATATCATCAATGGCTTGGTGCTATGTTTTGTGCAGCCATCAAGAACGGAAGCGGCTTAGCGCATGGCTTGGATGGCTTTGGCCGCATCACTGACCAAGCCTGGGCCGGTATAAATCAAGCCGCTGTAAATCTGCACCACATCCGCCCCTGCGCGGATTTTGGCTGCCGCATCTGCACCGCTCATGATGCCGCCCACGCCAATGATGGGGTAGTCCTTGCCCAAGGCGGCACGCAGTTGACTGATCACGCGATTGCTGGCTTCAAACGCGGGTGCGCCGCTCAAGCCGCCGGCTTCTTCGCCGTGCTGCATGCCCTTGACTGCATCGCGGCTGAGCGTGGTGTTGGTGGCAATCACGCCATCCATGCCGTGGCGCTGCAGCGTGGCCGCGATGACGTTGACTTGGGCCTCGTCCAAGTCCGGCGCAATTTTCACAAAAATCGGCACACGGCGATTGTGCTGTGCGGCCAGTTGCTCGCGCTTGGCGGCGATGGCGCCCAGCAGCCCATCCAGCGCCTCATCGCTTTGCAGCGCGCGCAGGTTTTTGGTGTTGGGTGAGCTGATGTTGACCGTCACGTAGTCGGCATGCGGGTACACGCCTTCCAGGCAAATGAGGTAATCGTTGGTGGCATCTTCAATCGGCGTGGCCGCGTTCTTGCCAATATTCAGGCCCAGCAGCAGCGGCTTGCCTTGCGCCCGCACGGTCGATCGCTTGACGTTGGCAATAAAGGCCGCCAAGCCGTCGTTGTTAAAGCCCAGGCGGTTGATCAGCCCCTTGGCCGCAGGAATGCGGAACATGCGTGGCTTGGGGTTGCCGGGCTGGCCCTTGGGCGTGACGGTGCCCACTTCCACAAAACCAAAACCCATGGCGGCCAGCGCGTCGATGCAGCGCGCATTCTTGTCCAGACCCGCCGCCATGCCTACGCGGTTGGGGAAAGTCAGGCCCGCCAGCGTGATGGGGTCATTCACTTGCGGTGCCGACCATGCCAGCTGCAACGGCGTGCCTTGGCCTTTGGCCAAGGTGTTCATCGTGAAGTCATGGGCCTTTTCCGGGTCCATACCAAACAAGAAGGGGCGTACGAGAGCGTAGGGGATCAGTGACATAGGGAATAATTCGATGGATTAACTGGATTCTCCCCCATGACGACACCTATTGCCTCCCTGTCCCAAGATGAACTGAAAACTTTGGTCGGCCAAGCCGCGCTGCGTTATGTGGTGCCCGGCGAGATCGTCGGCGTGGGCACCGGCTCCACGGTCAACAAGTTCATTAACGCATTGGCCACCATGAAAGACCAGATCAAGGGCGCCGTGTCCAGCTCGGTCGCCAGCACCGAGCGTCTGAAGGCGCTGGGCATTACGGTGTTCGATGCCAACGAAGTGCAATCCCTGTCCGTGTATATCGACGGTGCCGATGAAATCGATGCACAGGGCTACATGGTCAAGGGTGGCGGCGCGGCGCTGACGCGCGAGAAGATTGTGGCGGCGCTGGCCAAGCAGTTTGTCTGCATTGCCGATGCATCCAAGCTGGTGCCAGCACTGGGCAACTTCCCGCTGCCTGTGGAAGTGATTCCCATGGCCGCCGCACAAATTGCGCGCAACTTTGAAGCCATGGGCGGCACCGCCATCATTCGCCAGAAAGACGGTCAGCCGCTGGTGACGGACAACGGTCAGCACATTCTGGATGTGCGCGGCCTGCAGATCACCGATCCGCTGGCGTTCGAGAGCCAAGTCAACCAGTGGCCCGGCGTGGTGACTGTGGGTGTGTTTGCCCACCAAAAAGCCACGGTTTGCCTGCTGGGCTGCGCCGATGGCGTGCGCACCACCACTTACTAAGTTTGAAGGCTTAGAGCAAACGCATGCTCAACATCCTCTGGTTGGGCTTTTTCTTGGTGGCTGCGGTGGCCGCGCTGGCCCAATGGCTGGTGGGCGGCCAGCCCCAGGTATTTGCGGCCATGGTGCAAGCGCTGTTTGCCATGGCCAAGCTCTCGGTCGAGGTCATGGTGCTGCTGTTTGGTACCTTGACCTTGTGGATGGGCTTTTTGCGCATCGCGGAAGAGGCCGGCATCGTGCAGTGGCTGGCCAAGGTGCTGGGGCCGTTGTTTGCCAAGCTCATGCCCGAGGTGCCGCGCGGCCACCCTGCGCTGGGCTTGATTACGCTGAACTTTGCTGCCAACGGGCTGGGGCTGGACAACGCTGCCACGCCCATGGGCCTGAAAGCCATGAAGGCGCTGCAAACGCTCAACCCCATGACCGACACTGCAACGAATGCGCAGATTTTGTTCTTGGTGCTCAACGCCTCATCGCTCACGCTGCTGCCGGTCACCATCTTCATGTACCGCATGCAGCAAGGCGCGGCAGACCCGACGCTGGTGTTCTTACCCATCTTGCTGGCCACGTCAGCATCCACCTTGGTCGGGCTGGTCGCCGTGGCGCTGGTGCAGCGCCTGCCCCTTTTCAGCCCGGTGGTGCTGGCTTACTTGCTGCCCGTGGCGCTGGGGCTGGCTGGCTTTATGGCGCTGCTCACCACCTTGAGTGCAGCGGCCTTGGCATCGTTGTCGGCGCTGCTGGGTAACCTTGCGCTGTTTGCCTTGATCGTGCTGTTTGTCAGCTATGGGGCTTACAAGAAAGTGCAGGTCTACGACAGCTTCATCACCGGTGCCAAAGAAGGCTTTGACGTGGCCAAGGGCTTGCTGCCGTACCTGGTGGCCATGTTGTGCGCCGTCGGCGTGTTCCGCGCCTCGGGCGCGCTGGGCTATGTGCTGGACGCCATTCGCTGGTGCGTGCAGATGGTTGGCGTGGATGGCCGATTTGTGGAGGCGCTGCCTACCGCCTTGGTCAAACCATTCTCCGGCAGCGCCGCCCGCGCCATGTTGATCGAGACCATGCAAAGCCAAGGCGTGGACAGCTTTGCCGCGCTGGCCGCCGCCACTATTCAGGGCAGCACCGAAACCACCTTCTACGTGCTGGCCGTGTACTTTGGCGCTGTCGGCATTCAAAAAGCACGCCACGCCGTGCCGTGCGCGCTGGTCGCGGAGCTGGCGGGCGTGGTGGCGGCGATTGGGGTGACGTACTGGTTTTTTGGCTGAAGGGCAGACTGCACTGCTCATTTAAAAAGAGTGGCATGCCCTAGACCCTAAAGGCATTGAAGGTGTTTTCACTGTCAATCCCAGTCTGGACTAGGGCATGAAGCTCCTATTATTGAGTATTGAGCAATTGCATTTTTCAAAGCCCTCGTCGCTGCTAACTGCTAACTCCGATAGCGCACGCAACGCCCATTGGCTTCGCTGAGCGAGATGCGCCAGGGGCAGCCCAGACGCAAACTTATTGGCAACGCACTTCAAAGTAGCAACCTTCTTCGCCGCCCAGGCCTTGCATGCCAGCTTCGGAGGCTGCGCGTGCCGCTTTCATCCAGCGCTGGTAGACAGTTTTGGCGTCTTCCGTAATTTCTTCGGGCGGTGCGTCTTCCAGGCTTTCGATCAAACGCAGGGCTTCAACCACATTGGTTTCGCCGCCCAACTGGCGGGCCAGTGTGCGGGCGTAGCGGGTTTCAGCGCGCAAGCGATCTGCCTCGGGCAGGTTAGGGTATTCGCACAGGGCGACGGTGAAAGGGTTCAGTGCTTGGGTGGATTCGGTTGCGAACATAGTATGTATATAACAACAGTGACTGTATGAATATACAGATTTTTTGCGCCCGTGTGCAAATCTTTGAAGGCGCTGGGGGGCAGGGCATTCCACTAGCTCTCAGTTCGCCAGCGTGACAAGCGTCCGAGAAGACCCCATCGCACAATGCCAGAGCACCGCGCTTTGCGGGTTCATTTCGATTTCATCTTCAGGAGACGCTTTCCATGACACGCACCGTGCAACAACTCTTTGACCTGACGGGCAAAACCGCCTTGGTAACGGGCGGCTCGCGTGGCCTGGGGCTGCAAATGGCCCAGGCATTGGGCGAAGCAGGGGCGCGCGTCGTGCTGACATCGCGCAAGGCCGCAGATCTGGAGCAGGCCGCGGCCCAATTGCAAGCGCAGGGCGTCGATGCCCAGTGGATTGCCGCAGACTGCGCCAATGAGCAAGACATTCAGCGGCTAGTGCAAGACAGCGTTGCCAAGCTGGGCCGCATTGACATTTTGATCAACAACGCCGGCGCTAGCTGGGGCGCTCCGGCAGAGGAGCACCCCGTTGCCGCATGGGACAAGGTGATGAACCTGAACATTCGCGGCTACTTTTTGCTCAGCCAGGCCGTGGCCAAGGCAGGCATGCTGCAAAGCGGCGGGCGCATCATCAACCTGGCTTCTATTGCGGGGCTGGGCGGCAATCCCATCGAGATGAAAACCATTGCCTACAACACGTCCAAAGGTGCTGTCCTGAACTTCACCCGGGCACTGGCAGCGGAGTGGGGCGTGCATGGCATCAATGTCAACGCGATCTGCCCTGGCTTTTTCCGTACCAAGATGGCAGAGGTGCTGATCGATAGCATCGGTGAGGCGACGATGACCGGCAGTGCGCCGCTGCGCCGCTTGGGCGACGATGAAGATTTGAAAGGCCTGACGGTGTTGCTGGCCAGCGCTGCAGGCAAGCACATCACCGGCCAGTGGCTGGCTGTGGATGGTGGAGTCAGTGCCGTACTGGGCTAAGCCATCCGTCCGCCTGCGCGGTTTTGATTGTCGCCCTTACTCCAATGTGACAGCTTTTCGTCGGGGTTCTGGGGGCTGCGCCGCTATGCTTGCACGCATTGCCCATGAACACATACGGAGACATTGCATGCTGAGTTTTGGTGCCAACCCTATTCCTTTCGTGAACCATTTGGGTTTCACATTGCACAAGATGGAAAACGGTAAATCTGAATTGCATTACGCCGCGCTGCCCGAGCATTTGAATACCTTTGGTGTCACCCATGGCGGCGCCAGCATGACGCTGCTGGATGTCACGATGGCCGTGGCAGCCCGCAGTCTGGAAAGCGATGACTTGGGCTGCGTCACCATTGAGATGAAAACCAGTTTCATGCAAGCTGCCCGTGGCCCTTTGGTGGCCAGGGGCTTGGTCTTGCACCGCACCAAAAGTATGGCTTATTGCGAAGGCAAGGTATATGACAGTGAAGGGCGCTTGTGCACCCACGCCACTGGCACCTTCAAATACATGCCTCGCACCGTAAAACCCGGCACCCACCAGGCCGTGATCGCGACCGACTAAGCTGCCAACCAGCCGTGGCTGGAACAGCTTTGAACGTCAAATTGCCCTCTAGCCCTTATGTATAAAGGGCTGGTAGCTATTAAAAGGAGACAAAGCAATGCCACGTAATCAACAAGTTCTGCTGGATAACCGGCCGCAAGGCGAAGCCGCCGTCAGCAATTTCAAGCTGGTGGAAGTCGACACCCCTGCGCTGGAAGATGGCCAGGTGCTGGTGCGTAACCATTACCTGAGCCTGGACCCCTATATGCGCGGGCGCATGAATGACGGCAAAAGCTACGCCCAGCCCCAGGCTTTGGGCGAGCCCATGGTCGGAGGCACCGTCGGTGAGGTGGTGGAAAGCCGGCATCCGAAATTCCAGGCTGGCGATCAAGTCGTTGGCATGGGCGGCTGGCAAACCTTCAGCGTGGTTGATGCGGGCGTGCCCGGCATGCTGCGCAAGGTGGACACCACGCACGTGCCACTGTCGTACTACTTGGGCGCTGTAGGCATGCCGGGTGTGACCGCTTGGTACGGTTTGGTCAAAATCATCAACCCCAGAGCGGGCGAGACGGTGGTGGTCAGCGCTGCCACCGGTGCCGTCGGCAGTGCTTTTGCCGCGCTGGCCAAAGCACGGGGTTGCCGCGTGGTGGGCATTGCGGGTGGCCCTGAGAAATGCGCCTATGCCACGGCAGAACTGGGTTTTGACGCCTGCATTGACTACCGCGTGCACAACGATCTCAAAGCCATGAACAAGGCTTTGAAAGAAGCTTGTCCCAATGGCATTGATGGCTATTTTGAAAACGTCGGTGGCTACATTCTGGATGCCGTGCTGCTGCGCGCCAACGCCTTCGCCCGCGTGGCGCTGTGCGGAATGATTGCTGGCTATGACGGTGCACCGCTACCGCTGCAAAACCCGGCACTTATCTTGATCAATCGCATGAAGTTTGAGGGCTTCATCGTGAGTGAGCACATGGAAGTGTGGCCCGAGGCATTGACCGAACTGGGCACCTTGGTGGCCCAAGGCAAACTGCGCCCCCGCGAAAGTGTGGCGCAAGGTATTGAAAACGCTCCGCAAGCATTTTTGGGCCTGCTCAAAGGCAAGAACTTTGGCAAGCAGCTGGTTAAGCTTATTTAAGTCAGCATCCACCAGGGCAGCTTGCGGGCTGCCCTTTTTTGTAGGCTGATTTTCCAGAAGAAAACTAGGAGGCAGACATGTTGAATGGACTGAGTGGCAAAACTGCCGTGCTGACGGGGGCAGGGTCAGGTTTCGGGTTGGAATGCATGCGGATTGCTGCCAAGGCGGGCATGCAGCTGGTGCTGGTGGATGTGCAGGCGGATGCTCTGGGGCTTGCAGCACAGCAAGCGCGCAGTCTGGGTGCCAAGCAAGTCATGGCCTGTACCGTGGATGTGGGTAATGCCGAGGCGATGGAAGCTTTAGCGCAAGAAGTCAAAGCCACCTTTGGTGCGCCGCACTTTGTGTTCAACAACGCAGGCGTTGGCGGCAGTGGCGGATTGGTGTGGGAGCAATCCGCACGCGACTGGGAGTGGGTGCTCAATGTCAACCTGTGGGGCGTCATCCACGGCGTGCGCCTGTTTACGCCCATGATGCTGGAAGCCGCTGCGCAAGACCCCGACTGGCAAGGCCACATTGTCAATACCGCCAGCATGGCGGGTTTGCTGGCGCCGCCCAATATGGGGGTCTATAACGTGAGCAAGCATGCCGTGGTGAGCCTGACGGAAACGCTCTATCAAGACCTGATGCTGGTGACCGATCAAGTGCATTGCAGCGTGTTGTGCCCTTACTTTGTCCCTACCGGTATCGCTACCAGCGAGCGCAACCGCCCGGATGCGCTGGACGACGCCCAGATGACTGCCAGCCAGAAAATTGCGCGCGCCATGACGCAAAAAGCCGTCAAGTCCGGCAAAGTCACCGCCGAAGACATTGCCAGCAAAGTCTTTGCGGCCATGGCGGACAACCAGTTCTACATATTCAGCCATCCGCAAGCGCTGGGCAACGTGCAAACGCGCATGGAAGACATCATGGAACTGCGCAATCCTACGGATGCATTTGCTAGCCGCCCAGAAGTCGGTGCGCAACTGCGCAGCGAATTGCGTGGAACTTCAGCCCTCTAACCAACTCACTGAAAAGTAGCATGGCCCCCGCACTGCGGGGGCTTTCTTCCTTGCGCAGGTACAGGAATTGCTACAGTTTTTGCTTTCTTGCCGAGGCAAGATTTTTCTCCCGCCGTGTTACAAGCAGATGCATAGTGCTCGATGCCCTCCATGTCGCCCTGAGAGTGCTTAAGCAAAAGGGTCTGGCACTTCTTTGGGCTGTCTCGCGCTTCATTCCCTGATTTCTTGGCCCTAGCTTTACATCAACGCAACATTCCGGGCTGAGAATGGCACCGTTTCACGAATTATTGATTGTCCCCATGACGTTTTCTCTCGCTCACCTTCGTGCTGCCAACCATTTGCCAGACAGATTTTCTCCCACACGAAAGCAGCGTCAACGAAGTGGTGGCTTGGTCACTGTGCTGATGGTGGCCGCCCTTCTGACAGCCTGTAGCCCCAAGGCCGATGCGCCGGCAGCGCAAGCCGAACCCGCCAAAGTCGGCGTGGTAGTGCTGCAAAAACAAAGCCAGACCCTGGATACGAATCTGCCCGGCCGCACCAGTGCCTATTTGAGTGCCGAAGTGCGGCCCCAAGTCAGTGGCATCGTGCAAAAACGCTTGTTTACCGAAGGTGCCTTGGTCAAGCAGGGGCAGCCTTTGTACCAACTGGATGCTGCCAGCCTGCGCGCTGCAGAAGCCAGCGCCGTGGCAGTGCTGGCCAAGGCAGAAGCCAGCCAGCAGACCCAGGAAGCGAATGCGCGCCGCAATGCGCAGCTGGTCAAGATCACCGCCATCAGCCAGCAGGCCTTTGAAGAAAGCCAAGCGGCTGCCAAGCAAGCGCGTGCGGATGTCGCAGTGGCCAAAGCGAATGTGGATGCCGCACGCATCAACTTGAAATACAGCCGTATTGAAGCGTCGATCTCAGGTCGCATCAGCCTGTCCAGCGTGACACCGGGTGCCCTGGTAACGGCCAACCAGACAACGCCCCTGACAGAAATTGTCCAGATGGACCCTATGTACGTGGACTTCACCCAGTCCACCGCCGATCTCTTGCAACTGCGCAATGACTGGGCCGCAGGCCGCTATCAAAAAGTGGAGGGCGACCAAATCCCCGTGCGCATTCGACTGGAAGACGGCAGCAGCTACCCCTATGAAGGCAAACTGGCGTTTTCCGGTTTGATCGTTAACACCACCATGGGGACGGTCACACTGCGCGCTGTGGTTCCTAACCCGGACGGCATCTTGATGCCCGGCTTGTTTGTGCAAGCGCAGCTGCCCACAGGCCTGGCCCCGGAAGCGCTGCTGGTGCCGCAGCGCTCGGTCACGCGTGACTTGACCGGTCGTCCTAGCGTGCTGGTGGTCAAAAGCGATGACACAGTGGAAAAGCGCACCGTAGAACTGGGCCGCGCCATTGGTGTGAACTGGTTGCTCAACAGCGGCCTGCAAGCCGGTGAGCGCGTGGTGGTGGACGGTTTTCAGCGCATCAAGCCTGGCGACAAGGTTCATGCCCAAGAGGTGGACTTGAACAAGAGCGCCACGCAAAAAGCGGTCGATCCCCAAGCCGCCGCTGCTGCACTGCGTGCTGTTGCTCCCACCAAGTAAGAATTGAAGGTCGCAGTTCATGGCGCAGTTTTTTATCAATCGACCCATTTTTGCGTGGGTCATTGCCATCGTCATCATGTTGGCGGGGTCACTGTCTATCTTTACGCTGCCGCTGGAGCAATACCCTGATATTGCTCCGCCGCGCGTCACCATTGGTGCGCAGTACACAGGGGCCTCGGCCGAAACCGTAGAGAACTCGGTCACCCAGATCATTGAGCAGCAGCTTAAGGGTATCGACAACATGCTCTATATGAGCTCGACGTCTGATGCGTCGGGCCGCGCGCGCACGACGCTGACGTTTGCACCCGGTACCGACATTGACGTGGCCCAAGTGCAGGTGCAAAACAAGCTGCAGTCCGCCATGAACCGCCTGCCTGAAGCGGTCAAAAGCCGGGGCGTGTTTGTGAACAAGGGCGGCCAAGACTTTCTGGTTACCTACAGCTTTTATTCCACCGACCCGTCCATGACGCAGGTGGACATTGGTGACTACCTGAACTCCAACATCGTGGACGTCATCGGGCGTCTGGATGGCGTGGGGGACATCAACGTTTTCGGTACCAACTACGCCATGCGGATGTGGATGGACCCTGCGCTGATGCAAAAGTATGCATTGATGCCTTCGGATTTAATCAGCGCGTTGAATGCCCAAAACGCCCAAGTGTCTGCCGGTCAGTTGGGAGCGCTGCCCGCCGTGCCAGGCCAGCAACTCAACGCCAGCATTACAGCGCGTACCAAGCTGCAAACCGTTGAGCAGTTTGAAGACATTGTGCTCAAGGCGTCGCCCGATGGCTCCGTGGTCACCATGAAGGACGTGGCGCGTGTCGAACTGGCGGCAGATGGTCTTTCGGTCACCTCCAAGATCAATGGCATGGTGGGCGCGGGCCTGGGCATTGTGCTGGCTGATGGTGCCAATGCCATGGATGTCTCGGATGCCGTCAACGCCAAACTGGCAGAACTCAAGCCATTTTTCCCGAACGAGATTGACTACTTTGTCAGCTCGGACTCGACACCGTTTGTGCGTGCTTCGATCAGCGAAGTCGTGAAAGCGCTGGGTGAAGCAATGGTGCTGGTGGTGATCGTGATGTTCATCTTCCTGCAGAACTTTCGTGCCACGCTCATTCCCGCCATTGCTGTGCCCGTGGTGCTGCTGGGCACGCTGGGGGTGCTGTCGATCGCGGGTTACTCCATCAACACGTTGACCATGTTTGCCATGGTGCTGGCCATCGGACTGCTGGTGGACGATGCCATTGTGGTGGTCGAAAACGTCGAGCGTGTGATGCATGAGACCGGGCTGTCTGCCAAAGAGGCCACGCGCAAGTCCATGGACGAAATCACCTCAGCGCTGATTGGCATTGGTGTGACGCTGTCGGCGGTGTTTGTGCCCATGGCGTTCTTTGGTGGCTCGACAGGCGTGATCTACCGCCAGTTCTCCATCACCATTGTGGCGGCCATGGCGTTTTCGGTGTTTGTTGCGCTGACGCTGACCCCCGCGCTGTGCGCCACCATTTTGAAAACTCCGGCCAAAGATGGCCACGACCGGCAACAACGTCGTGGGCTGCTGGGTTTGAACGATAAGTTCTTTCGCTGGTTTAACCGCAGCTTTGATGCAACCGCCAACCGCTATCAAAGCACGGTGGCCTGGAGCCTGCAGCGTGCCAAACGCATGATGCTGATCTTCTTGGTGGTGCTGGCAGCAGTGTGGCTGTTGATGAGCCGTTTGCCCACCTCGTTTTTGCCCGATGAAGACCAGGGCTTTGTCAGCGTGAGCGTGAACCTGCCTGCTGGCGCTGCCGATGCGCGCTTGCAAGAGGTGCTCGATCAGGTGCGTGTGTACTTTGAGCAGCAACCTGATGTCATCAGCTTTAACCAAATTTCGGGTCTAAGTGGTGACCAAAGCTCGGCGCGTGGGTTTGTGCGCTTGAAGACTTGGACCGATCGCCCCTTGGAGTCGCAGTCTGCTGCAGCCATTGCCCACCGTGCGACGCAAGAGCTGGCGTCCATCCGCGATGCGCGCATTTTTGTGATGCAGCCACCTGCGGTGCGGGGCCTGGGCTCCAGCGCGGGTTTTAACTTTGTCCTCAAAGACTTGAATGGTCTGGGCCACAGCACCTTGCTGGCCGCGAAAGACCAGTTCATTGCGGAGTCCCGCAAGCACCCCGAGTTAACCGGCGTGCGCACCACGAATCTGGATGATGCCACCGAGCTGCGCCTGGATATTGATGACCGCAAGGCCGCCGCTTTGAATCTGTCGTACAGCGACATCAACAGCGTGCTGTCCAGCGCCATGGGCGGCACTTACGTCAATGACTTCTTGAACAATGGCCGCGTCAAACGCGTCTACATCCAGGGCGATGCGCCGCACCGCATGCTGCCGCAAGATATTGCCAAATGGAGCGTGCGCAACAAGAACGGCGAGATGGTGCCCTTTAGCGCTTTCTCCACCACGTACTGGGACTACGGCTCGCCTCAACTGATGCGCTACAACGGCGCACCAGCGTATGAAATCGTGGGCAATTCGGCACCCGGTGTCAGCTCGGGCCTGACCATGCAGGTCGTGGAAGAAATCCTGAAAACCATGCCCAACGGTATCGGCTACGAGTGGACGGGTGCGTCACTGCAAGAGCGCCAGTCGGGCGCACAAGCGCCGTTGCTGTATGCCATCTCCATTTTGTTCGTCTTCTTGTGCTTGGCAGCCCTCTATGAAAGCTGGACGGTGCCGCTGTCCGTCATGCTGGCCGTGCCTTTGGGTGTGGTCGGGGCTTTGCTGGCCACTTACACCCGGGGCTTGTCCAATGACGTGTACTTTCAGGTGGGCTTGCTCACCACGGTAGGCCTGGCCTCCAAGAATGCGATTTTGATCGTGGAGTTTGCGGTGCAATTGCAAGAGCAAGGTAAGAGCATCTTTGACGCGACGGTCGAAGCGGTGCGCATGCGCCTGCGCCCCATCTTGATGACTTCGCTGGCCTTTGGTTTCGGCGTATTGCCCCTGGCCTTGGGTACGGGCGCGGGTGCAGGTGGCCGCAACGCCATTGGTACCGCCGTACTGGGCGGCATGGTGGCATCAACCATGCTGGGCCTGTTCCTCGTGCCGGTGTTTTTCTTGCTGGTGCGCAGCTGGTTCAGGAGCCGCTCACGCACGCAAGACACCCCCGCCATCGCACAGGAAACCAACGCATGAAAATCACTTTGACCTTGCGGCCCGTGGTGGCTGCTGCGCTGGCAGCCGTGGCGCTGTCGGCCTGTAATTTAGCCCCCAAGTTTGAGCAACCGGTGGCCGGCGTGCCCGATACTGTGTCTGCCCAGGCAGGCACTCCAGTGTGGGCCAGTGAAACTGCGCTGGCCTATGCGCAAAGCCAAACGTGGATTGCCAGCGCGCAACTGCGCGAAGTGGTGGCGCTGGCACTGACCCACAACCGCGATCTGCGCATAGCGGTAGACAACATCGAAAAAGCACGCGCCCAATACGGCATTACCCGCGCTGATTTGCTGCCCGGCATTGCCGCGCAAGCGCAGGGCACGCGCAGCCGCAGCAGTGAGGATTTGCGCAGCGCCGGGCAGGGCAGCATCAGCGAGCAATTCACGGCGCAGCTGGGCTTTACCAGTTACGAAATCGACTTTTGGGGCCGCGTGCGCAACCTCAGCGATGCGGGCTTGCAGGCCTTTTTGCAGTCTGAGGACAACCAGCGCAATGTGCAAATTGCCCTGGTGGCCGATGTCAGCAATGCCTGGCTGAGTCTGGCCGCTGATCTGGCGCGTTTGCAGCTGGCGCAAGAGACCTTGGCCAGCCGTGAGAAAGCCTATGCGCTGACAAAGCGCATGTTTGAGATCGGCTCCACCTCCGGGCTGGTGCTGGCACAGAACCTGTCCACCGTAGAAACGGCACGCGCTGATGTGGCCGCCTTCACCTCACAGGCGGCGCGCTCGCGCAATGCGCTGCAGCTGCTGGTCGGCGGTGTCGTGGCAGCAGACTTGCTGCCGACAGCGCAGACATTGATGGTTGCCAATAGCCAAAATTTGGCCCTGCTGCCGGTGCCGCAGAATGTTCCGTCCACCGTGTTGCTACAACGCCCGGACATACAGGCTGCTGAACACAACTTGCGCGCCATGCATGCCAATATTGGCGCGGCGCGTGCAGCCCTGTTCCCCACCATTTCGCTGACCGGCAGTGTCGGTACTGGCAGCCGTGAGCTGGACGCTCTGTTTGGCAGTGGCAACGGCACATGGAGCTTCATGCCGCAAGTCCGCTTGCCCATTTTTGATGGTGGGCGCTTGCGCGCTGGCGTGCAAGTGGCGCAAGCCAATCAGCGCATTGCGGTGTCTCAGTACGAAAAGACGGTGCAGACGGCATTCAAGGAAGTGGCCGATAGCCTGGCCGACCGAGAGCAATGGGGCCAGCGCCTGGGCGCACAAACTGGCATGGTGCAAGCGACGCAAAAGGCGTTCGACTTGTCAGAAGCGCGTTTTCAAGCCGGGGTAGACAACTACCTGACCGTGCTCGATGCCCAGCGCAGTCTTTACGCGGCACAGCAGACACTGATTAGCCTGCGCCTGGCAGAGCAAGTCAATCGCGTCACGTTGTGGAAAGCTCTGGGTGGCCAAGAAGCTGCAACGTTGCCCAGCGTGGGCTGAAGTCCCGGCTGCAGCTTGTATTAGCCTGCCTCCAGTAAAAAGGCCGATCTACTGCGGATAAGTAGATCGGCCTTTTTACATAAGCTCGAACGGCTGTGTCACATGGCAGCAGGCAAACGGTCAATTGCCTTGGCGATGAAATGGCGTTGAACAACTCCGGTAGGTGCTGCTTCCATGCCTGGTAGTGTGCATGTTGCGTTGCAAAAAATGCTGCTGCAGTGCTATGAATTTTCTATTAAAAAAGAAAAATAATCTTGATTTAGAATTTATGCAGCAAAATTTACTGCATGGATAAAATTGACAGAAAAATTCTTGCTGAGCTGCAGCGCAATGCGCGGGCCAGCCTGCAAGAGATCGGCCAGGCCGTGGGCTTGAGCCCATCGCCATGCTGGACACGCATCAAGCGCATGGAAGACGAAGGGGTGATTGAGGGCTACACCGTGCGTATCAACCCGCAGGCCGTGGGCTTGAACGATACGGTGCTGCTGATGGTCACGCTCAACAGCCACAGCGACAACACCCTGGAGAAGTTCGGCGAGCAACTGGCCAGCATCCCGGAAGTGGTGGAGGCGCACTTGGTGTCGGGCACCTATGACTATCTGCTGCGCGTCATGGTCGAGGACACGCGCGACTATGAGCGGTTGCTGCGTGAAAAGCTCTACAAAATCAAAGGCATTCAGCACAGCCAGTCCATGTTTGTGCTACGAACACTGAAGCGTGCAGAGATGCCCTTGGGCAACTGACTAGAAAAAAGTGAGCGGCATGCCGTGGTAGATAAATGACTTCAAGACTTAATCATTGTGAAATCAAGGAAATACAATGGCATAAAGCTCTCATTTTTAAGCATTCAGTACGGCCGCGTCTGTATCTTTGTGGGGCGTTAGCGGTAGAAACTCCATGCTGCGCTGCAAACCTGTATTGCAACATCGGCCTTTGCCTACATGCGCGTGCGCAGGGGCCGCACTCGCTGCCTATGCCGCCATTGCGCAGACTGAAGTGGTGGAGCGTTCCACATACCAAGGAGTTTGCGATGCCCATCAAACCACCCCCACTACCCGACGCAGCTGATCTGCCTGAAATCGAAGTGGATGATGAATATGACAGCGTGCTGTCTGTGGCTATAGAGTCCACCGAACGCTTGACTGCGGAGGCTGAAGTCTCGGACACGCTGGAAGATATTTCTGTGCAATCTTTTGAAGATGCGCCTTACTTGGGCCCTCTGGACTTCAACGATGGCCAGGAAATGGGCCGCCACCCCAGTTAAGCACCAAAAAATCGCCCTTCAATCCCCGGCATTCCTGTTTTTGTACGAATGACGTCCGCCAAGGTATAGCAATCCAGATGCTGCCAGAACGCCCTCAAAGCGCCATTCATGATGCAGGTCAGGGCGCACCCGCCTGTTAATTTGCATGCATTGTTTTGGCCTAAGCATTCCACCAGAGCAAAGTCTGGTTCCATGCTGCGCACAACGGCACCCAAGTTAATGCCATCAGGAGCCTGGCTCAAATGCAGGCCACCATTTTTACCGCGGATGGTTGTGATCCATCCTTTCTGTGACAACTGCTGAGAGACTTTCATCAGGTGGGCCTGAGAGATGTCAAAAGCCTTGGCAATTTCACTGATGGTGCAGAGCCGCTCACTGTGGGAGCCCGCGTAAATCAGGACGCGCAAAGCATAGTCAGTCAGGGTCGTGAGTCGCATAAGAGTGGCGGCAGATATTAAGTGCGCTGTAGAGAAATGGGCTTGCCGGGGCGTTTGTCCGCCCGCGGTTGGGTCAGTATGGGAATAAATCGCACGAGGTACACCGCAAAGGCCAGCATCCAGCAAGCAGCACTGGCATGGAGCCATGCAACATTACTGGTGCTTGCACTGAGTGCTGCTATGCGCAACACGATGGCTATGCACAGCAGATAAAAGCTGAGCAACATGTACCCATCTACCGACAAGGCTCGACCCGTATGCCCCAGCGCAGTTCGGGTCATCATGCCGAGGATCAGTGCGCCAAATCCGGCCATCGCAATGGTGTGTACGGGCCAAGACAGGCGTGTAGTCCATCCTGTGGTGTAGGCAGCAGTGGCAATCAGCCCCAGCCCCATGCCTAAATAACCAAGGTACAAAATCCAGAGTAGCGGAGTCGTGCGTACAGCCCAAGGCTTCCAAGCCACCCAATGCCATAGCGTAAGCAGGCCGGCGGTTATAAAAAGCGCAGCAGCTGTGTTGTTAAATTGCAGTGGGATGCACGCAATGGCAAGCACCGTCAATGCGGATTGCCATTGGCCACTGCGGGTGTGCTTGTCCAATTTCAGACCCGGTACGGCACGGCCCGCAAAAAAGGGAATCACTCTGCGCGCCAGCAGCAAGGCAATCACCAGCATGCACAGCAGGCCCGTGAATAAACGCTGCATCAGCGTGGCGTAATCCCGCTGCTCCCAGATGGCGTAGAGAAAAGCGGCATTCGCCAACCCCATGCCTAGCAGTAGTGCAGGGAAAGCGTAGTTGTATTTGCTTTGGTGGGCCCACAGGCAGCGGGCAAGGGCGAAAGCCGCACCCGCAAAAAATGCCAAATCAGCGGCGCAGGCAATCGCAAAAGCAATATCTCCGGGAAACAAAAAACCTATACGGGCAATGCACCAGACGAGCGCCAAGCCTCCTAAGGCTTTGCCCTGCAGAGGATTTTTCCCCGTCCAGTTGGTGGTGGCGGTGAGTAAAAAACCTACGGCGACCGCCCCCACAAAACCCCACAGCATTTCATGGGCATGCCAGAAAACGCCCGACAGACTGCCTTGCAGCCATTGCGGGGCAAACACCCACAAGGCCACAGCAACAACGGCCCATGTCGCACCACAAAGGTAAAGCGGACGAAAACCCAGTTCTAAAAAGTCTTGGAGTGAGGCTTTTAGGGGCGAGCTTTTTGCGGAGGCTTCTTCAATGTGAAGTAAATCTGCCATGTCATAGCTTTCCGGTGGTTTCAAAACATAGATGAAGAATAGATATTTCCCGAGCAAATATCTGGGGTAGGTGTAGATTGGTTGATGTACATCAAAATCACATGAATGACTGGCAGAGTGACTTTTTCTAGGTCTTACAGAGAGCAGCTTGTTTTTAAAAAGGTTTTTTGGTGAATGTCACGCAATTTTCTTGAAAATGGCTGATTTAGAGCAGTTTTGAAAATATCTATTTGATATTCATCAATTCAAAGCATCCTTGGGGCCACTAAAGTGCATGGCAATACCCACGGTAGTTGTGTGATGAAGTTAAGCGAGCGCTAAGCGCGTTGCGACGTTTCACACCCAGCGAGCAGTCACCCAGAAAGGTGGACCATGACTGATAAGAAAAATACTTCTTCGCGCAAAGAAGAGCTAAGGAGCTTTACCTTCCTCACCGTTGTCATGGCACCGGTGCTGGTCGGCGCTTTGATTGCCGCCTATGGTTTTGCGGTCTGGATTTTCCAGATGTTTGCAGGGCCGCCTCATGGCTGATGCAGCACGAACAGCCAGCGATGAAATGCACATCGCCAGTTTGGTGGTTCATGTGCTGCCCGATGCGCTCAGTCAGATTGAACAGGCACTGAGCGCCTACAAAGAGATGCAGGTGCACGGCACCCATCCCGACGGCAAATTGGTGGTAACGCTCGAGGGCGCAACCGCAGGAGAGATCATGGATCAGGTCTCCCAAATTCGGCAGATTGCAGGCGTGCTCAACGTCTCATTGGTCTACCAACATACAGAACCACGGCAATTACTCAATGAGGGAGTCAACCATGACTAGTACCCGTCGCGATTTCGTTCGTCAATCTGCAGCGGCCGCCGCTGGCGCAGTGGCAGGCATTCCCATTCACGCGATTTCGCAGGACAAAAGCACCGCCAACGGCAATGCTCCGATGAAGTGGTCCAAAGCACCTTGCCGTTTTTGCGGTACAGGCTGCGGCGTGATGGTGGCAGTTAAAGACAATCATGTGGTGGCTACGCAAGGTGACCCGCAAGCGGAGGTAAACCGGGGCCTAAACTGTGTAAAGGGCTACTTCCTTTCCAAAATCATGTATGGCGAAGACCGCCTCAAGCAGCCTTTGCTGCGCATGAAAAACGGCCAATACGCTAAGGATGGTGAGTTCCAGCATGTGTCGTGGGACACCGCCTTTGATGTGATGGCGCATCACTTCAAGAAAGCGCTGAAAGACAAAGGCCCATCGGGCGTAGGTATGTTTGGTTCGGGCCAGTGGACGGTGTGGGAAGGCTACGCTGCCTCTAAGTTGTTCAAGGCAGGTTTCCGTTCCAACAATATCGACCCGAATGCGCGCCATTGCATGGCATCGGCAGTGGTTGGCTTTATGCGTACCTTTGGTATGGATGAGCCCATGGGTTGCTATGACGACATTGAAGCCACGGACACCTTTGTGCTGTGGGGCTCCAATATGGCGGAAATGCACCCCGTGCTATGGACACGGGTGACCGACCGCCGTTTGAGTGCGCCGAATGTGAAGGTGGTGGTGCTGTCTACTTTTGAGCACCGCTCCTATGAGCTGGCCGACATTGAGATGACGTTCAAGCCGCAGACTGACTTGGCCATTCTGAATTACATCGCTAACTACATCATCACGACAGGTCGCGTGAACAAAGAGTTCGTTGCCAAGCACTGTAATTTCAAGCGGGGCAACACTGACATTGGTTACGGCTTGCGTCCCGAGCATCCGCTGCAGCAAGCAGCCAAAAATGCCAAGGACCCAGGCGGTGCCACAGACATGACGTTTGAGGAGTACGCCAAGTTCGTCTCCACGTACACCCTGCAATACACCACTGACTTGACCGGTGTGCCAGCGAATCGCCTGCAAGAACTGGCAGAGCTGTATGCAGATCCCAAACGCAAGGTGATGTCGTTCTGGACGATGGGGTTTAACCAGCACACCCGTGGCGTGTGGGCCAACAACATGGTTTACAACATCCATTTGTTGACCGGCAAGATTGCCACCCCCGGCAACAGCCCGTTTTCTTTAACAGGACAGCCTTCGGCCTGCGGCACTGCGCGTGAAGTCGGGACGTTTTCGCACCGCTTGCCTGCAGATATGGTGGTGACCAATCCTGAGCACCGCAAAATCGCTGAGAAAATCTGGAAACTGCCGGAAGGCACGATTCCAGATAAGCCGGGTTACCACGCTGTACAACAGCACCGCATGCTGAAAGACGGCAAGCTCAATGCATATTGGGTGCAAGTCACGAACAACATGCAGGCAGCCGCTAATATTGTTGAAGAGGGCTACCCGGGCTATCGCAATCCAGAGAACTTTATTGTGGTGTCGGATGCCTATCCCACAGTGACTGCCTTGGCGGCCGACCTGATCTTGCCCACTGCCATGTGGGTGGAGAAAGAGGGCGCTTACGGCAACGCCGAACGACGCACGCATTTCTGGCACCAGTTGGTGCAAGCGCCAGGCGAAGCACGTTCCGACTTGTGGCAACTGATGGAGTTTTCCAAGCGCTTCAAGATTGAAGAAGTATGGCCTGAAGAGTTGCTGGCCAAGGCACCGCATCTGCGTGGCAAGACCATGTTTGATGTGCTGTTCCGCAATGGCCAGGTGGACAAGTTCCCTGTGAGCGATTTGGAAGCTGGTTATAAAAACCATGAAGCTGAAGCCTTTGGCTTCTATCCCCAAAAGGGTTTGTTCGAAGAATACGCCACGTTTGGCCGTGGCCATGCCCATGACTTGGCCCCTTTCGATACTTACCACCAAGTACGCGGCTTACGTTGGCCGGTAGTCAATGGACAGGAAACCAAATGGCGCTACCGCGAAGGAGCAGACCCGTACGTAAAACCTGGCAGCGGCTTTGACTTCTACGGACACAAGGACGGCAAAGCCATCATCTTCGGTTTGCCTTATGAGCCTGCGGCAGAAGCGCCCGACAAGGAATTCCCATTCTGGTTGTCAACGGGCCGTGTGCTGGAGCACTGGCACTCGGGTTCTATGACTCGCCGTGTGCCTGAGTTACACCGCGCTGTGCCCAACGCGTTGTGCTATATGCACCCCGAAGATGCCAAGGAACTGGGCCTGCGACGCGGCAGCGAGGTAGAGATTGCTTCTCGCCGCGGTGCGATCCGTTCGCGTGTCGAAACACGCGGCCGTAACAAGCCCCCGCGCGGTCTGGTCTATGTGCCATGGTTCGACGCCAGCCAGTTAATTAACAAGGTGACCTTGGACGCCACAGACCCTATCTCGCTGCAAACCGACTTTAAAAAGTGTGCAGTGAAGCTGACCAAAGTCTAAGAACAAGCCCTGGAGCGCACTATGAAACTCATTCAAAAACTGGGAATGGCGCTGATGCTGTGCATTGGCGTGGCTACGGTCTCTGTGGCTGCAGATCCACTGTATGACAAGGCGCGTGGCACGACTCCGCTGCTGGAAACCACGACGCCGCCTGTCTTGGGCAATGCGGTGAACGATGATGTGCGCCGCACACGCAATTATGCGCAGCAGCCACCTGTCATTCCTCACCGTATCGATGGCTACCAAGTCGATAAAAACTTCAACAAGTGCATGGACTGCCACTCGCGCAATAAAGCGGAAGCCTCACAGGCCGTGCCTGTCTCCATCACCCATTACCACGATCGTGATGGCAACACCTTGGAGCAGATTTCGACCCGTCGCTATTACTGCGTGCAGTGCCATGTAGGCCAAGAAAATGTGGCGCCTTTTGTCGAAAACAAGTTCCAGGATGTGGACAGCCTGCTCCTGAAAGCGTTGCAAAATTCTGCCAACGCGCTAAAGAAACACTGACATAAGGCGGCCCAACTATGCGAAATCTACTCAAGCGCTACTGGACGGTCATACGCCGTCCCAGTGTGCACTTCAGCCTTGGGTTCTTGACGATTGGTGGCTTTATTGCCGGCATCTTGTTTTGGGGTGCTTTCAATACCGCCATGGAGCTGACGAACACGGAAAAGTTCTGTACTGGTTGCCACGAAATGCGTGACAACGTGTTTGCCGAGCTGCAAACCACCATTCATTACACCAACCGCTCCGGCGTGCGTGCCATTTGCTCTGATTGCCATGTGCCGCACAACTGGACAGACAAGATGGCTCGCAAGATGCAGGCCTCCAAAGAGGTGTGGGGCAAGATCTTTGGTACGGTGGATACACCGGAGAAGTTCGACGCCAAACGTCTGGAGTTGGCACAGCACGAATGGACACGATTGAAAGCCAATGATTCGTTGGAATGCCGTAATTGTCACAACTACGAATCTATGGACTTCACACGCCAAAGCCAGCGCGCGCAGAACATGCACTCCACATATCTGGCCAACAAGGAAAAGACGTGCATCGACTGCCACAAGGGCATTGCACACAATCTGCCGCACATCCCACCTGGCTATGGGCCCAGCGATACACCCGGTCAAATGGTCCCTACACCTGTAGCAGGCACCAAGCCCTAAGTTCATGTTGAGTCAGCCGATGGCACCTTTGGGCTTGAAAATTTCAGGCTTTGGGTGCATTCGCAATGGGCGAGTCCTGTTGCGCAATATTGCTTTCAACCTCGACGCTGGCCAAGTCTTGCTGCTTAAAGGGGGCAACGGCAGCGGTAAAAGCACGCTGCTGCGCAGCCTTGCGGGCCTTATGTCGTGGCGCGCAGGGACGCTGACATGGTGCGGTGAGGCGGTGTCTGCAAGCACTCCCTCATTTCAACAAGAGCTCTCTTATTTAGGCCACCAATGCGGCATGAGTGATGCTTTAAGTGGCATGGAAAATCTGCGCTTCATGCTGGATTTGCAAGGTATAGTATGGCCCGCCGAGCGGGTTGCTTCTGTGCTCAAGAGTTTGAATATTGCTGAAGTGGCACAGCGGCCTGTAGGGCGCTTGTCGCAAGGGCAGCGCCGGCGGCTGGCTATTGCACGGGTCATGCTCAGTGAGCGCCCATTGTGGTTGCTGGATGAACCCGACAATGCGCTGGATGTAAACGGCAGCGACTTTCTAGTCCAAGTTTTGGCTGAGCATGCCAAAGCTGGGGGCTTAGCCATCGTAGTGAGCCACCGTGGATTAGTGGTGCCAAATACACCGACACAAGTTCTGGATTTGAGCGCCGAAGCTCCCCGCGCCATTTGTGTGGAGCCTGCATGCTAAGTGCTGTAGTTTGGCGTGAGTTGCGCCTAGCGATGCGCCGCCCCGCTGATGCGTTGAGCAGCCTGGCATTTTTCATCATGGTGGGCAGCTTGTTTCCATTGGCTTTGGGGCCTGACAGTGCATTGCTGCGACAAATTGCACCGGGCGTGGTGTGGGTGGCGGCGTTACTGGCGGTGCTGCTAGGCCAGCATCGCTTATTCGAGAGCGACTATGCCGATGGCTCGCTGGAGCAATGGGCGTTGGCCAGATCGCCATTGCTCTTGTTGGTAGGGCTCAAAGTTTTGGCGCAGTGGCTGGTAGGCGTATTGCCTTTACTACTGGCAACGCCTTTGTTGGGGTGGCAGTACGGCTTAGAGGGTGACGTGATTGCCGTACTGCTGCTATCACTGGCACTGGGTACGCCCAGCTTGTGTATTTTGGCAGCCCTGGGTGCAGCGCTTACCTTGGGCTTACGGGGGCAGTTGTTACTCACTTTGATCGTTTTGCCATTGAGCGTGCCCATTTTGATTTTTGGTAGTCATGCCGTGACGCAGGCCTTGCAAGGCTTGGCGGCTACCCCTTCTTTGAATTTACTGGGCGCATGCCTGTGTTTGGCTTTACTGGCCGGGCCATGGGCGATTGCAGCAGCGCTGCGCTTGGCGCTGGAATGATATGAAACCTTCTGCTTCTCACGCCTTTGACTCAACGCCTGCAGCGTTGCGAGCAGGTTTTCGCTGGCGACAACTGGCCTCTCCTCCGGTGTTTGATTATTGGGCTGCGCGCAGTTGGCCCTGGCTGGGGGCGTTGGCCGTGGTCTTGGCGGTGGTCGGCTTGTGGATCGGTTTTTTTGTAGCGCCAACTGACCACCAGCAAGGTGAGGTGTACCGCATTATCTTTTTGCATGTGCCTGCTGCGTGGATGTCGATGCTGATCTACGTTGCGGCTGCGATGCATGCGGGGCTGGGGCTGATTTTTCGCACCCGGATTTCGCCTTTGTTGGCGCGGGCCTTGGCACCCACAGGTGCCATGTTTACGGTGATTGCTTTGTGGAGCGGTGCTGCATGGGGCAAACCAACTTGGGGCGCTTGGTGGGTGTGGGATGCACGGCTGACCTCCGAGCTCATTCTTTTGTTTCTGTACCTCGGCTATATGGGCGTTTCTTCCGCTATTGAAGACTCCAAACGTGCCGACAGTGCAGGTGCCATTGTTTTGCTGGCAGGCGTGGTGAATGTACCCATCATCTATTTTTCCGTGCAGTGGTGGAGCACTTTGCACCAAGGTGCCACGATTCGCATGAATGCTGCGCCGAGCATGACGCAGGCCATGCTCGTTGGCATGTTGTTGATGGCGTTAGCGTGCTGGTTTTACACGTTGGTGGTGTGCTTGGTACGTACCCGTTGTTTGATTCGAGAACGCGCTGCACAGGAGCAGCTTTGATGCATACACACAATTTCTATATGGCGCTGGCCTATGGCGTCAGCGCGCTACTGCTAGTGGCTGAAGTCGCAGGGCTTTATATACGCTGGCGCAGAGCCCAGCGAAAACAGAATGTACCAGCGAGGGAGCTGTGATGAAACCTCGCCAAACACGCGTAATGTGGGTGCTCGCAGGCATTGCTCTGGTCGCTATGGCTGTAACTTTGGTATTGCGCGCTTTGGATGCCAACGTGATGTTCTTCTATAGCCCTAGCCAAGTGCATGCTGGTGAGGCTCCGCAAGGCGCCGCGTTTCGCGTGGGCGGTTTGGTGGAAATAGGTTCTATCCAGCGCATGGCTGATGGATTGCAGGTGCAGTTTGTGGTGACCGATGAAGCACAGCGCGTGCCGGTGCGTTACCAAGGCTTGCTGCCAGATTTGTTTAAAGAGGGCAAGGGTGTGGTGGTGTCAGGCAAATTGCACAACTCAGGGTCTTTTGAAGCCACGGAAGTGCTGGCCAAACACGATGAAAACTATATGCCGCCAGAAGCCGCGAAAGCGCTGGAAGATGCTGCACGCAACCCCAAGGCGCAGCCATGATTGCTGAATTGGGTGTTTTTGCGCTGGTGCTGGCACTGATAGTGGCCGCCGTTCAATCGACTTTCCCATTGCTGGGCGCGCAGTTGGGCATTGCAGCTTGGGTGCGTTTGGCTCGACCAGCGGCGGTGTTGCAGTGCCTGCTGTCATTGTTATCGACAGCTTTGCTCGTGTGGTGCTTTTGGGCCGGCGACTACTCTGTGCTGTATGTGGCGGCCAATTCGCACAGCGACTTGCCCGTTATCTATAAGCTCACCGCGTTTTGGGGCGGGCATGAGGGCTCCATGCTGCTGTGGCAAATGCTGCTGGCGTGTTGGAGCGTAGCCGTGGCATGTCGCAGCAAGGCGCTACCAGAGGACTTTGTAGCGCGCGTGCTGGCAGTGTTGGGCTGGGTAAGCGTGGGCCTGCTGTTATTTTTGCTGTTTCTCTCCAACCCTTTTACGCGCCTCGTCCCTGCGGCGCTGGAAGGTAAAGACCTGAATCCGCTGCTGCAAGACCCGGGCATGGTGTTTCACCCCCCGTTGCTCTACATGGGCTATGTAGGCTTTGCGGTGCCATTTGCATTTGCTTTGGCAGCATTGATTTCGGGTGAACTGGGGGCCGCATGGGCACGCTGGTCACGCTCCTGGACGCTGGCAGCCTGGGGCTTTCTAACACTGGGCATTTTGCTGGGCAGTGCCTGGGCTTATTACGTGTTGGGCTGGGGCGGCTGGTGGTTTTGGGATCCTGTGGAGAACGCTTCGTTCATGCCTTGGCTGGTGGGTACCGCATTGTTGCACTCGCTGATCGTGACCGACCAGCGAGGCGCTTTCCGTAGTTGGTCAGCGCTGCTGGCCATTTGCGCTTTTTCCCTGTGTTTATTAGGCACCTTTCTTGTACGCTCTGGCGTACTTACTTCGGTACATGCCTTTGCAGTAGACCCCGGGCGCGGGCTGTTTATCTTGTGCTTTATCGTGGCCGTGGTCGGCACATCGCTGTGGCTGTATGCATGGCGTGCTTCTGAACTGGGAAAAGGCGGCGACCAATTTGCCTTGTTGTCGCGCGAAACTTTGCTGCTGGTGAATAACGTGATCTTCAGCGCGGCGGCACTGGCAGTACTCATTGGCACCCTGTATCCGCTGGCACTGGATGTGCTGCGTAACGAAAAAATTTCCGTAGGGCCCGCGTATTTTGAAGCGGTGTTTTTGCCACTGGTATTGCCCGCCGTGGCGCTGATGGGCATTGGCACGGTGGCGCGTTGGAAGCAAGGCGGCTGGCGGGAATTGTGGCAGCGCCTGCGTATCGCCCTCGTGTTAACCGTCGTGGGCGTCGTCGTGCTGGCGCTGGCGCAAGGCCGATGGGGCTGGAAAATTTCGCCTGCCACATTGCTGGGTGTGGCTTTGGGCTGGTGGTGTGTGCTGAGCACCTTGGCACACGCCTGGCAGCGTTTGGTGCCTGCACTACGTGGTGGTGAAGGCTGGCAGCGATTGACACGCCAGCCATGGAGCTGGTGGGGCACGCTCACCGCGCACATTGGCATCGGTATTTTTGTAATGGCCGTCAGCATGGCCGATGGTCTGGAAACCAAGCGCGAAACCAGCGTAGCCCAAGGCCAGAGCATTGAGGTGGGAGGGTATGAATTTAACTTGATGAGCATGCAAGCTGTCGCAGGCCCCAACTACGACGCCCAGCGCGCGCACTTCCGCGTGAGCGACGGGCAGCGCAGCTGGGACATGTACCCCGAAAAACGTGCCTACCGTGTGCAAACCATGGGCCTGAGCCAAGCGGCCATTGACAGCAGCTGGACACGTGATGTCTTCATTGCCTTGGGAGAGCCATTGGACGAGCAAGGCAAGGCCTGGACATTGCGCGTGCAGATCAAACCTTTCATGGACTGGATATGGCTGGGCACGTTCATGATGGCGCTGGGGGCCGGCCTGAGCCTGTTTGATAAGCGTTTTCGGCTGCCCAAACCGCGCGCACGCTCCAGCGCTGCAGCGAACAGGGAGGCGTGATGCGCTTTGTAATTCCTCTGGCTATTTTTCTCGGGCTGGCCGTCATGCTGGGGCTGGGCCTTCAGCGTGACCCGCGCGCTTTTGACTCTGCCTTACTGGAGCAGCCCGTGCCGGAGTTCGATTTGCCGGTGCTTGCGGGAGAGGTGAACGAACGTTTCACCCCGCAGTCATTGCAAGGCAAGGTATGGGTGCTGAATGTATGGGCTTCATGGTGTGCGCCATGTCGCCAAGAACTGCCCATCTTGGCGCAGATGTCGCGCAAAGACCAAGTGGCTGTTTACGGGTTGAACTACAAAGACGAGCCGCAAAAAGCCCAAGCTTTGCTGCGGGTGGCCGGCAACCCGTATGTGGTATCCGCAGTGGATGGTAATGGGCGAGTCGGTATGGACTTTGGCATTCATGCGGTGCCCGAAACCTTTGTCATTGATGCCAACGGGCAGGTGCGATTCCGTCACTTGGGGCCGGTAACGGCAGAGGTATGGAGCCAAAAAATCATGCCTGTGATCAGGACGGTGCAATGAGAAATTTAGTGTTAGTGCTATGTACCGCGTTGGCCTGCTTCAGTGTAGCGGCAGCCGGCAGCTTGGAGGAGCGGGAAGCTGCTTTGGCCCAGCAACTACGCTGCGTGGTGTGCCAGAACCAGACCGTCGCAGAATCGCAAGCGCCTATTGCCAAAGACATGCGTGCCGAGATCGTCAGTCAACTGTCGCAAGGCCGCTCCGATGAGGAAGTCGTGGCTTTTTTTGAACAGCGGTACGGCACATTCGTGCGCTACACACCACCGTGGAAGCCTTCAACTTGGCTGCTGTGGTGCACGCCATTCATTGCCTTGATCGGTGGGTTTGTTGTGCTGTGGCGCACGCTGCGAAACCGTAAACATGTCGTGCGTAACACACTCACGCCCCAAGAGCGTTTGCGTGCCAAGGCGTGGCTAGAGCAAAAAACAGCTACGGGCAGTGGAGAGGAGCGCAGATGAGCAGCATGTATGTTTTATGGCTGGGGGCTTTGGGCCTGGTGGTGGTAAGTCTGGCGGTCTTGCTGCCCAGCCTGCTGAGAGACAGCGCGCCGCAGCCCAGTACCAGCGATGACGCATTGCGCACGCTGTATCGCGAGCAGCTGCAAGAGCTGACGCGTGAACAGCGTGCGGGTAATCTGAATACAACTGAACTCTTACAGGCACAAGACGAGTTGCAGCGCCGCTTGCTGACAGAACTGGATCGGCGCACTCAGCCCAGAACCTGGCAACACAAGTCTTGGCTTGCGCGCATGAGCGGCTTATTGCTTGCCGTGGTAGTGCCGGTAGCAGCTTTTGCCCTGTATATGCAGGTCGGTAACCCGCAGGCGGCTGCGCGTTTGGCCCAGGCCGACGACATGAACCACGGCGCCAGCGATCAGCAGGTCGAGGCCATGGTGCAAGGATTGGCCGACCGCTTGCAGGCGCAACCTGACAACTTGCCGGGATGGGTCATGCTGGCGCGCTCGTATGAAACGTTAGAACGCTATGGCGATGCCGCTGAGGCCTACCAACATGCGATTGAAGTGGCTGTATCACAAGACTTTGGCGTGGAAGATCAGGCACGGCTGTGGGCTGACCGGGCTGATGCGCTGGGCTCCGCCCAAGGCGGCAAGCTGGACGGTGCGGCGGCAGACGCCATAGCAAAAGCTTTGAAACTCTATCCTGCTCAAGCCAAAGTGCTGGCCTTGGCGGGCACTGCAGCGGTGCAAGTGCAAGATTACGCCTTGGCCCGCCAGCACTGGCAGGTGCTATTGGGGCTGCTGGAGGCGGGCTCTGACATGGCGCTGAAGGTGCAAGATGATTTACTCCAGCTAGAGCTGCTGCTTAACGAGCGATAGCTCTCTGCAGTGCTCATCGTTACATCGTTAAAAAGGCAGCCTGATCGCTCAGGCTGCCTTTTCTATTTCAAACGCTGCGCCGTGTTTAACGTGCGCCGCTGATGTCCATGCTCTCCAGTTTTACAAAGCGTGAGCCCTTGCTGAATTTGTAGCCAAACCAGATGGCCAGAAACAATGGAATGCCAATATAGGTAGCGACTACGCCTGCCCAGTCAATGGTGTCTGCCAGAAAGGCTTCGTAGTTCTGGCCTAAGGTAATGATCAAGCACAGCACAAACGCAAAAATGGGCCCCAGAGGGAAGGCGGCGGCACGGTAGGGCAGCTGGTTGGTGTCAAAGCCCTGTACCACGCAGGCTTTGCGAAAGCGATAGTGACTGATCGCAATACCCAGCCACGCGATAAAGCCGCACATGCCTGACAGGTTGAGCAGCCAGATGTAGACCGCCTCTGGGCTGAACACGTTGGTGAAAAAGCACATGGCAGCAATCACCGTAGTGGCCAGCAACGCCATCATGGGCACACCACGAGCATTGACGCGGACAAAGATCTTGGGTGCCATGTTTTGTTTGGCCAGCGCGTACAGCATGCGGGTGGAGGCATACATGCCGGAGTTCCCCGCCGACAGCACGGAGGTGAGCACCACTGCATTCATGACGGCTGCAGCGCCCAGCAGGCCAGCATTTTCAAATACCAAAGTGAAGGGGCTCACGCTCAAATCACCCAAGTCGTTGCGCAGCAAGCGTGGGTCGGTGTAGGGCACCAACAGGCCAATGATCAAAATGGCAAACACATAAAACAGCAAGATGCGCCAAAACACTTTGCGCACAGCGCGGGGTACGTTTTTGGCCGGGTTCTCGGATTCACCAGCGGCAATGCCGATCAGCTCGGTGCCCTGAAAGGAAAAACCCACAATCATGGCCACGCCAATCAGCGCCGCAAAGCCCCCGGCAAAGGGCGCATCACCGGCAGTGAAGTTGGCGATATTGCCCCAGACCCCATCGGGTGAGCCGCCCGTCATGATGCCAAATACCATCATGACGCCGATACCGATGAACACCAGCACCGTGGTCACCTTGATCGCCGCGAACCAGAACTCGGACTCACCAAAACCCTTAGCTGAGAGCGCATTAAGGCCAAACATCAGCGCCAGAAAAATAGCGCTCCATAACAAGCCATTGACTTCGGGGAACCAGTACGCCATGACCAGCTGCGCCGCGACCAGATCGACGGCAATGGTCACGGCCCAGTTGTACCAATAGTTCCAGCCCAATGCGAAGCCAAAGCCTTCATCGACATAGCGCGCGCCATAGGTGGCAAACGAGCCAGAGACGGGCAAGTGGGCGGCCATCTCGCCCAGACTGGTCATCAAGAAGTACACCATCAGGCCAATAACGCAGTACGCCAGCAGCGCGCCGCCCGGGCCCGCTTGGGAAATGGTGGCCCCCGAGGCCACAAACAGGCCTGTACCGATGGAGCCGCCAATGGCAATCATGGACATGTGCCGCGCCTTGAGGGTGCGGTGCAGGGAAGACACTTGAGAGTCAGCTGACATAAGAACTCTATAAATCCAATAGAACCGTGCGCTGCCTCGTGGCCTGCGCAACCAGCAAACAAAAAGGCCGCTATGGCGGCCAATGGGGGGTGTAAGGCTGGAGATTTTGTGCGATGCCCACGCTCTTGTGTTGCGATGGCATTAATGCCCCTACAGCAAGTTAAGGGTAGCTAACTTGGTGGGGTGTCCACGAAATTTTACGCAGCACTGAATAAGAAAATAAGCATAAAAAAAGCTGCTAGCCCTTATGGATAAAGGGCGTGCAGCTATCTATTTAATAAGCTGCGATCAGCTTAGCAGCAGTGCATCGTCCGCCAGCTTTTCGCCGCGCACTTTCTCGAACATGTGCAGCAGGTCCGTCACATCCATCTTGGAGCGCTCTTCGCCGGACACATCCAGCACCACATTGCCCTGGTGCAGCATGACCGTGCGTTCACCCACATCTAGCGCCTGGCGCATGGAGTGCGTGACCATCATGGTGGTGAGCTTGCTCTCGCGAACGATGCGGTCAGTCAGTTGCAGCACAAAGTCGGCCGTGCGCGGGTCCAGCGCAGCGGTGTGCTCGTCCAGCAGCAAGATGCGCGAAGGCTGTAGTGCTGCCATTAACAGGCTGACAGCTTGGCGCTGGCCGCCAGACAGCAGGCCGATGCGGTCAGTCAGGCGATTTTCCAAACCCAATCCCAGAGTGGCCAGGCGCTCGCGGTAGAGCGCACGGTGCTCGTTCTTTACCGCCAGCGACAGACCCCGTGAGGTGCCACGGCAGTGCGCCAAAGCCATGTTTTCTTCAATAGACAGGTCTTCACAGGTGCCTGCCATCGGATCTTGGAACACACGCGCTACGCGGTGGGAACGATCCCATACCGGACGGCGTGTCATGTCTTCACCAGCAATGTGAATACTGCCTTTGTCCACGCTTTGGTCGCCCGAGACCGCGTTCAAAAAAGTGGATTTGCCCGCGCCGTTGGAGCCAATGACGGTGACAAACTGGCCATCCGGAATCTCCAGAGACAGCCCACGCAGGGCGCGGGTTTCAATCGGTGTGCCGGGGTTGAAGGTGAGTTCGAGGTTTTTTGCGCTCAACATAACAATCTACTTTCCTTTGAACGCATCAAGGCTTGCGGCTGAACTTGCGTTTGAGCTGAGGAATGACCAGGGCGATGGTCACCAGCACGGCAGTGACCAGATTCAGGTCTTGCGCTTTAAGGCCTATGAAGTCGCTGTTCAAGGCTGCGGCAATAAAGAAACGGTAGACGATGGCGCCAATCACCACGGCCAGCGTGGCGTAGATGATCTTGCGCGAGGGCAGGATGGACTCGCCCACAATCACTGCCGCCAAGCCGATCACGATGGTGCCAATGCCCATGGAGATGTCGGAGCCGCCCTGGGTTTGCACAAACATGGCGCCCGCCAGGCCAACCAGACCGTTGGACACGGCCATACCCAGCAAAATCATGCCGCCGGTGTTGACACCTTGGGCACGCGCCATGCGGGCATTGGAGCCGGTGGCGCGAATCGCCAGACCGCGCTCGGTGGCAAAAAACCAGTCCAGCAGCAACTTGGCTGCCACAACGATCACCAGCAGCAGCAGAGGGCGGAAAACGTAGTCTTCCATGCTCTCAGGTTGCAGCAGATTAAAGATGGTGGGGTCGTTGATCAGTGGGATATTGGGCCCACCCATGACGCGCAAGTTGATAGAGTACAGCGCAATCATCATCAAGATGGAGGCCAGCAAATCCATGATCTTGAGTTTGACGTTGAGCCAGCCCGTGACCATACCCGCCAGCGCGCCAGCGGCGGTTGCGGCCAAGGTGGCCAGCCACGGATTGGTGCCGCCAGAAATCAACACCGCGCACACGGCGCCACCCAGGGGGAAGCTGCCATCCACGGTCAGATCGGGAAAGCGCAGCAGCCGAAAAGAGATATACACACCCAGCGCAACGAGGGCGAAGATCAGGCCGATTTCAACGGCGCCGAGCAGCGAGAAAAGGGACATGGAGCGAAAACAGTCGGTTGCTGGGTTGGAAATGAAAAAGGCAGGGCCACGTAGCTGGCACCTGCCTTCCAGGTTTTAAACGCTTATTGCACCACTTGCGCGGCGTTCTTGATCAGCGCTTCGCTTAGTTTGATGCCTTGCTTTTCGGCAGCGCCGGGGTTCACGAACAGCTCCATCTTGGTGCTGACTTCGGACTTGATATCACCGGCTTTTTCACCCTTCAAGATGCGGGCCACCATGCGGCCGGTTTGCTCGCCCAGATCACGGTAGTTGATACCGTAAGCAGCCACTGCACCGCGCTTGACGGAGTCCGTGTCTGAAGCCACCAGCGGGATTTTGGCGTCTTGACCCACTTTGACGAGCGCTTCGTAAGCGGACACCACATTGTTGTCGGTCGAGGTGTAGATCACGTCCACTTTGCCTACCAAACTGCGGGCCGCGCTGCTCACGTCAACTGAGCGTGGGGCAGCGGCTTCCACCAGCGTCAAGCCCAGTGTTGGCAGCAGTTTTTGCAGTTCTTTAACGACGACGACGGAGTTGGCTTCACCGGGGTTGTAGACCATGCCAATGCGCTTGGCGTTCGGAACGACTTGTTTGACCAAGTCCATTTGCTTGTCCAGCGCCAGCAGATCAGACACGCCCGTCACATTGGTTTTAGACGCTTCCCAGCTTGGCACCAGTTTGGCAATCACGGGGTCTGTGACAGCCGAGTAAACCACTGGCACGCTCTTGGTGGAGGCCACCACAGCTTGTGCGGAAGGGGTGGCGATGGCAACGATGGCATCGGGCTTGTCACCCACAAACTTGCGTGCGATTTGCGCAGCCGTGCCCGTGTTGCCTTGGGCACTCTGGTATTGCCATTTCAGGTTTTTGCCGGATTCGAAGCCTTCGGCCTTGAGTGCGGCCTGCACGCCATCACGCACTGCGTCGAGTGCAGGGTGTTCCACGATGGCGGTCACAGCGACAGACTTTTCCTGTGCGTAGGCGGCACCGGTCAAAGAAGCGATTGCCAGAGCAACGGCACCCAAAGGTGCCAAAGACTTGAAATTCATTGAGGTATCTCCACCGTTGTTATGAAACCGAATCGACCGTGATGTATGTGTATGCAAAGAATGGGCCAATCGGCAGCGTTTTGCGCTGAATAAGTCTATAGCAGCGGGTCTTGGGTGATTGTGCGCAAAGCCTGCTCTGTGACAGATTGCCTACATGCTGCAGTTTTCTTGCGCTGCGCTTGGTTTTGGTGCAGGTGCTCAGGTGGCGATAGCTCGCAAACAAAAAAAGGCTCGAATTTCGAGCCTTTTTTGCAGAAAGCATGCAAATGATTACATGCCAGCGTAAGTCGGGCCGCCGCCGCCTTCAGGTGTCACCCAGACGATGTTCTGGGTTGGGTCCTTGATATCGCAAGTTTTGCAATGCACGCAGTTTTGCGCATTGATTTGCAGGCGCTTGCCACCTTGGGCTTCATCATCCACAAACTCGTAGACACCCGCAGGGCAATAGCGGGCCTCGGGCCCAGCGTATTTGGTCAGGTTGATGTTCACGGGCACTGAGGCATCTTTGAGTGTCAAGTGTGCGGGCTGGTCTTCGCCGTGGTTGGTGCCACTGATGAAAACGCTGGAAAGGCGGTCGAATGTCAGTTTGCCATCGGGCTTGGGATAGTTGATGGGCTGGCACTCGGCTGCGGGCTTGAGGTAAGCGTGATCCGGCTTGTCGCGGTGCAGCGTCCATGGAATGCAGCCCTTGAGCACAAACTGCTCCAAGCCATTCATGACCGTGGCGGTGGACAGGCCCTTCTTGAACCAGGTCTTGAAGTTGCGCGCCTTCCACAGCTCGTCGTACAGCCAGCTGCTTTCAAAAGCAGTTTCGTAGGCGCTCAGCACATCGCTCTGGCGACCTGCGACGAGGGCGTCGTAAGCCGCTTCTGCGGCCAGCATGCCGGTCTTGATGGCAGCGTGGCTGCCCTTGATGCGCGAGGCGTTCAGGAAGCCCGCATCGCAACCGACCAGCGCGCCGCCGGGGAACACAAATTTCGGCAAGCTCAAAATGCCGCCCGCCGTGATGGCGCGCGCGCCGTAGGAGATGCGCTTGGCAGGCTTGATGCCCTTGGACTCGTCACCTTCCAGGTAGTAGCGAATGTTGGGGTGGGTCTTCCAGCGCTGCATTTCTTCAAACGGCGACAGGTACGGGTTGGCGTAATCCAGGCCTGTGACAAAGCCCAGCGTAACCAGGTTGTCTTCGAGGTGGTACAGAAAGCCGCCGCCGTAGGTTTTGCTGTCCATGGGCCAGCCGCCGGTGTGCAGCACCATGCCGGGCTTGTGGCGCGCAGGATCGATTTCCCACAGCTCTTTGACGCCCAGGCCATAAGCCTGCGGGTCTTTGCCTTCGTCCAGCTTGAACTTGGCAATGATTTGCTTGCCTAGATGGCCGCGTGAGCCTTCAGCGAAGATGGTGTACTTGCCGTGCAGTTCCATGCCCAGCTGGAAATCGCCCGTAGGCTCGCCATCTTTGCCCACACCCAGATTGCCGGTGGCAATGCCTTTGACAGCGCCGTCTTCGTGGTAGAGCACTTCAGCAGCCGCAAAGCCCGGGAAGATTTCTACGCCCAAAGCTTCGGCTTGGTCAGCCAGCCACTTGGAGATGAAACCCAAGCGCACCACGTAATTGCCTTCGTTGTGAAAGCACTTGGGCAGCAAGAAGTTGGGCGTGCGCAGGGAGCCTTTTTCGCTGAAGAACACCATGGCATCTTCAGTGACGGGCTGGTTCAGTGGTGCGCCTTTTTCTTTCCAGTCGGGGATCAGCTCGGTCAGCGCCTTGGGGTCCATGATGGCGCCGGACAGCGTGTGCGCGCCGGGCTCGCCACCTTTTTCCAACACCACGACGGAAACGTCCTGACCTTTTTCCGCAGACAACTGCTTGAGGCGGATGGCCGTGGCCAAGCCGCCGGGGCCACCACCGACAATTACTACGTCATATTCCATGGCCTCTCGCGGACCATATTGCGCCAAGATTTCTTCGTTTGTCATCGGGGTGTCTCGCTTGGATAGTAGAAAACCGTTCGCAGCAGGCATTGCGGTGCATTGCCACAAAATTCGGCTGATTCTATGCGGGCTTACACCGTATGCCTGTAAAACCTGAATACGTAAGAACCGCAGTCTGTCTGCACGTTGACTTTTTTGACACAGGCATGACGCCTGCGCGACGTAGCGCAGCAGCCTATATTCAGCACAAATATGCAATATGCATGCATTCACGCAATGAAGAGGTAAAGGCTTATGCGGCTAGAGCTGCCAGAACACAAAAAGCTGGTCTACAGCACCACGTTCTCCGTGCGATGGGGGGACATGGATGCGATGGGGCATGTCAATAACACCATGTATTTCAAGTACATGGAGCACGGGCGTGTGGATTGGTTTCGTGAGACAGGTTTTTTGTTGCTGCCCAATGGCCAAGGCCCGGTCGTGGCCAATGCATTTTGCAATTTCAAACGCCAGCTCAAGTACCCCGACGAGGTGCTGCTCAAAATGTATGTGAGCGATCCGGCCCGGGCAACGATTGAGACGTGGACGACGATGGAGCGCGTCGCAGAACCCGGTGTCATCTGTGCGGCAGGTGGCGCCACCGTGATCTGGATTGACACCGTGCGGGAGAAGGCTGCTTCACTTCCAGAAGCACTGCGCCTGCTTGTATCCTAGCTTTCAGAGATAAAAGACCCTGAAGTCCTTTAAGCATCAGAGCAATAGGCTCACTTTTTTATTACTACTCACCCGCTTCAGGATTTGACTTGAGGCACGCGGCCCATGGCGTAGAACTCTGGGTTGGGCATCATGCCGCTGAAGCTGGCCATGCGGTTGGACAGGCCAAAGAAGGCGGTGATGGCGGCAATGTCCCAGATGTCTTCATCATCAAAACCATGGGCATGCAATGCGGTGAAATCTGCCTCTTCAATTGCATGGCTGTGCTGGCTCACTTGAATGGCGAAGTCCAGCATCGCGCGTTGGCGGGGCGTAATGTCGGCTTTGCGGTAGTTGACCGCCACCTGGTCGGCCACCAAAGGCTTTTTTTCATATATCCGCAAGATCGCACCGTGTGCCACCACGCAATACAGGCACTGGTTGGCCGCGCTGGTGGCGGTAACAATCATCTCGCGCTCGCCCTTGGTCAGGCTGCCTTCTTCCTTGAGCATCAAGGCATCGTGGTAGGCAAAAAAAGCGCGCCACTCGGCCGGGCGGCGTGCAAATGCCAGAAAGACATTGGGCACAAAACCCGCTTTTTCCTGCACTTGCAGAATGCGCGTGCGAATGTCGTCGGGCAGGGCGTTGAAGTCAGGGTGGGGGTAGCGTGTTGAGGTCATGGCACAAATTTCTTTCCAGATGGTGTGGCAGGAACTTTGTGGCATGAACGTAACGGCGGCAAGAGGGGAAGCCGTGTTGACGCAATGCCGCCACTGCTTTGCGCAGGCACAAAAAAGCCCCAAGGCTTGCGCGTTGGGGCTTGAAAAACGAAGTGGTCGACATGTCCGTGCGCAACCACTGCGCGTGGGTTGCTGACTTACAGCGTGCCTGCGCGTACCGCTTCCAGTGCGGCCTTCACGCCTGCGCCGTAGGCCGGATCGGCCTTGGTGCAGTGCTCAATGTGCTTGTCGATGATGTATTGCGACACACCATTGATGTTGCGTGCCGTGTTGGCACACAGCAGCAGCTGCTTTTCAGGCGTCATCAGGCGAAACAGATCGCCGGGCTGGGTGAAGTAGTCGCTGTCATCTTCACGGTAATCCCAGCGCGAAGCGTCGCCGTACAGCTTTTCCACGGGTTCCGCGTACTCCGGCTGCTGCTGCCATGCACCCTTGGTGTTGGGCTCATAAGCAATGGTGCGACCAAAGTTGCCGTCCACTCGCATCGCGCCATCGCGGTGGTAGTAGTTGGTGGGGCAACGGGGTGCGTTCACGGGAATCTGGTGGTGGTTCACACCCAGGCGGTAGCGTGCCGCGTCCGCGTACGAGAACAGCCGCGACTGCAGCATGCGGTCGGGCGAAGGGCCAATGCCGGGCACCAGGTTAGACGGCGCGAAAGCGGCTTGCTCTACGTCGGCGTAGTAGTTGTCGGCGTTACGGTTCAACTCCATCACGCCCACTTCGATCAGCGGGAAATCCTTCTTGGACCAGACCTTGGTCAAATCGAAGGGGTGGAAGCGGTAAGTCTGGGCTTGCTCTTCCGTCATGATTTGCACGCACAGCTTCCACTTGGGGAAGTCGCCACGGTCAATCGCTTCCAGCAGGTCGCGCTGCGAGGATTCGCGGTCACCGGCCACCACCGCAGCAGCTTCTGCGTCCGACAGGTTCTTGATACCTTGCTGGCTGCGCCAGTGGAACTTCACGTAGTGGCGTACGCCGTCCTTGTTGATCAAGGAGTAAGTGTGCGAACCGAAACCGTGCATGTGGCGGTAATCGGTAGGAATACCGCGGTCACTCATGACGATGGTGATCTGGTGCAGCGCTTCAGGCAGGCCGGTCCAGAAGTCCCAGTTGTTTTCCGCCGAGCGCATGTTGGTGTACGGATCGCGCTTGACGGCCTTGTTCAGGTCGGGGAACTTGAGCGGGTCACGGAAGAAGAACACGGGAGTGTTGTTACCTACCAGATCCCAGTTGCCTTCTTCGGTGTACATCTTCACGGCAAAGCCGCGAATGTCGCGTTCAGCATCCGCTGCGCCGCGCTCCCCGGCCACCGTGGAGAAGCGTGCGAACAGCTTGGTCTGCTTGCCGATTTCGGAGAACACCTTGGCACGTGTGTACTGGGTGATGTCACCTGTGACCGTGAATGTACCAAAAGCGCCCGATCCCTTGGCGTGCATCCGGCGCTCAGGAATGACTTCGCGGTGAAAGTGCGCCAGCTTTTCCAAGTGCCACAAGTCTTGCAGCAACATGGGGCCGCGTGGGCCAGCGGTCATGGAGTCTTGGTTATTAGGTACCGGTGCGCCGTTGGCGGTGGTCAGACGATTCATCGCAAGCTTCCTTTTGATGTGGGACAGACTGGATAGTTTGCAGAGAGGCTGTCCTCTTGACCCTCTGCGCAAATTCACGGTGGAAGAAGCTATTGTTAATTAAAAACTATCAATCGTCACTACATGATTGATATATTTTAACAATGATCTTCATAAGGCAGTGTGTTCTAGGCGCTGACTGGAAATGATTGTGCTGAGCAGATTGCGTAATTGCTTGTCAGCAAAAGGCTTGAGTATCGAGATGTAGCGCTATATCAGGGTTTACTGGAATAACGCCTGGTTCGCTTCGCCAATTGATATCCGCAATCTTTGACAGGGCATGGCCGCTCTG
This sequence comes from Comamonas sp., assembly GCA_015478895.1. Classification (GTDB taxonomy): domain Bacteria; phylum Pseudomonadota; class Gammaproteobacteria; order Burkholderiales; family Burkholderiaceae_C; genus Comamonas. Next base: position 52,340 of record JADMKK010000051.1, read on the forward strand.
AAATTTATCCCACTGAGACCAGCTTGTGTACCAGATCAGCAGTGGTGCAGGCATCGTACTTGCGCATCAGACGAGCGCGGTAGATCTCTACGGTGCGGTGGCTGATACCCAGCGTGCGACCAATCTCCTTAGAGGTTAAGCCTTCGAGCAGCTTGGCAGCAACTTCCCGCTCGCGCCCAGTCAGGCAGGCTTTGACGGGGCGTTGCTCACTCAAATCCTCAAAGCTCCAGATGCCTTCTGCGTGGGGATTAATGCGGTCCAGAGCCCGTCCGCTGACATGGCACCAGAAGGTCTCACCCGTGGCGCGCTTCATGATGCGGTTGTCGGAGTAAGAACCCTTGGCATTCAAGATGGGCGCCATGCGTGCCCCTTGGCGCTCATATTCGTCCGCCGATGGATAAAGCACCTGAAACGACTGACCAACCAGCAGTTCGTGGGAGATGGCAAACATTTCACAGACGCGCTGGTTACAGTCCACGATGAAGCGGTTGCGCGAGATGACCAGTCCTACAGGTGCCAAATCAAAAGCCAGTCGGTGATCCAAGTCCATGGTGCAACACTTTAGGAAATACTACGTATGTGACTAAGTAGTATCTTTGATGCCAGCTTAGACAACAAGGAGACAACGTGAAAAAACTCTATCCCTCTGCCGCCGCTGCCCTGCAAGGCGTGGTGGCTGATGGCCAATTACTGGCTGTTGGCGGTTTTGGCCTGTGCGGCATTCCTGAAGCATTGATTGATGCGCTGTGCGACAGCGGCGTGAAAGATCTGACCGTGGTGTCCAACAATGCCGGCGTGGATGGCTTTGGCCTGGGCAAGCTGCTGGAGACGCGCCAGATCAAAAAGATGATCTCTTCGTATGTCGGCGAGAACAAAGAGTTTGAACGCCAGTACTTGGCAGGAGAGCTGGAGCTGGAATTCACGCCCCAAGGCACGCTGGCCGAGAAGCTGCGCGCTGGTGGCGCTGGTATCCCGGCGTTCTTTACCAAGACCGGCGTGGGCACGCTGGTGGCTGAGGGCAAGGAGCTGCGTGAGTTTGATGGCGAAACTTATGTGATGGAGCGCGCGCTGGTCACGGATGTCTCGCTGGTCAAGGCGCACCGTGCCGACAAGAGCGGCAACCTGCAGTTCCGCTTGACGGCCCGCAACTTCAACCCTGCCGCTGCTACCGCTGGCAAGGTGTGCATTGTGGAAGTCGAAGAAATCGTGGAAGTGGGTGAAATCGCACCGGACGACATCCATCTGCCAGGCATTTATGTGCACCGCATCGTGCACAACACCAACCCTGAAAAGCGCATTGAAAAGCGCACCATCACAGAAAAAGCAGGAGCCTGATATGCCTTGGACGCAAGATCAAATGGCCGCACGCGCGGCGCAAGAGCTGGAAGATGGCTTCTATGTGAACCTGGGTATTGGCATTCCCACACTGGTGGCCAACCATACGGGGGATAAGGAAGTCTGGTTGCAATCCGAAAACGGCATGCTGGGCATTGGCGCATTTCCTACCGAAGACAAAGTGGATGCTGATTTGATCAACGCCGGCAAACAGACCGTGACCACCATTGCCGGCTCCTCGATCTTTGGCAGCGATCAATCGTTTGCCATGATCCGTGGCGGCAAGATCAACTTGTCGATTCTGGGAGCCATGCAGGTGAGTGAAAAGGGTGATCTGGCCAACTGGATGATCCCCGGCAAGATGGTCAAAGGCATGGGCGGCGCGATGGACCTGGTCGCGGGCGTCAAGCGCGTCATCGTGCTGATGGAGCACGTTGCCAAAAAGAAAGACGGCACCACCGATCTCAAAATCTTGCCCGCTTGTACCCTGCCTCTGACCGGCGTGGGCGTGGTGGATCGCATCATTACGGATTTGGGGGTGATGGACGTTGCCCCTGAAGGCCTCAAGCTGGTGGAGTTGGCAGAGGGCGTCAGTTTTGACGAAATACAGTCCAAAACCGGCGTGGCTTTGATCCGTTAACCAAGTCGCTTCAAGTCATCGGCCCGCTGTACTCAGCGGGCTTTTTTGTGGAGATTTCCCGGTTGCGAACCATTTGATTGGAAGACGTCCCAAACCCTCGTAACATCCCCATTCATTTGTAACTACCACGTGCGCATGACCGAAGCCACTCCAGACCCACTTGACGCGCTGCTGCACCCGGCAGGTTTGCACAACGATGCACATTATTTGCGCGCTGTCACGCAGATGGCCGACGATCAAGACGTGGTGGTTGGTGAGTCGATTTATTCGGAAAGTGGCCTCAAGTTGCTGGACAAGGGCGCACGCATTGACAGCAGCCTGTATGAGCGGCTGCTGCAGCACAAGCTCAATGGCAGCATCGATGAGCAACTTTTAACCAGTGACGCGGTAGACGCCGCCGCTGTGGAGGCGTTGGTCATACAACTGTGCGCGTCGCATGCCTTGGGGCGCCAGTTGGTGGCGCACATGGGAGATAAAAGTTATCTGCTCATGGCCGTACTGCGCCATATGCGCTGGCCTGCGGCGGCCAGTTTCAAGATGACCGTGATGCGCAGCCAGCGTTACGAACTCTATGAACACAGCGTACTGATGATGATGGCCGCCGTGTTCCTGGCCAGCCAGCAAGGCATGTCCATGCAAGACAGTGCCGATGTGGCTGCTGGCGCTTTGCTGCATGACGTAGGCATGCTGTTCATGCCGCCCAGCTGGGCCAACGCTGCGCACAAGCTCACGCCGCAGGAGCGCAAGCACCTCACGGCCCATTCGATTACGGGAATGATGGTGGTGCGCTCCGCCAAGGTGTATCCGCGCAGCGTAGAAGATGCGGTGATGGAGCACCACGAACGTCTGGATGGCACCGGCTACCCACGCCACCTCAAAAGCGACGAGATCAGCCCGATGGGCCGCATTTTGATGCTGGCAGAAGTGGTGGCCGCGTTCTACAGCAAGTTTCAGGACATGCCAGCGCAGCGCCTGTCCTTGGTGCTGCGCATGAATCACAACCGCTTTGACAAGCAGCTCACAGAGTTTGTGCATGCTTTGCTGTCGCAGGCCATGAGCGAGCCGCTGCCTTGTGGTGAACACAACAGCGCGCAAGTGCGGCAAGTGATTGCCACTCTGGGGGCCGTGTTCCAGCACTGGCTGGTGTGCAAGCGAAAGTTCCCCGAGAAATGGCAGACATTGCCCGGCGGACGATCCGGCGTGTACGTGGATTCACGCCTGCTGGCGCTGGAGAAATCGCTGGCCGAGTCGGGCTCGCACCCTCGCCAGCAGGCAGATTGGCTGGCCATGTTTGAGCAGGACCCTGCCAGCATGACTGAGCTGGTGTTGATCAACCGTGAAGCCTTGTGGCAGATTGAAAACTGCGTACAGACCTGCACCCGCCGCTGGCCCCAGGTGCTACAGCCCAAAAATACCTTTGACGAAGCCATGAGGGACTGGCTGCAAAGCTGTCGCGATGTGTTGAAAGGGGCTTCTCCCACGCCGCCTTCCGCGAATGAGCAGGCCAGCGTATTGGCGCTCGATAGCGCGGGCACCGATGCATTGACCACGGGTGAACCGTAAAAATAAGAGCTACTTGCCGTTGTCAATCAATGATTTCGATGTGATAGGACTGTGAAGTCGTTGTTCTTCAACGGGTAGCTGCTATGTTTTTATAAAAAAGCCCCTGCACGGTGAAGTGGCAGGGGCTTGATTTTTGGGCAGTTCAGCAGGGGTTACGCCACCACCACTTGGGCGGGCCCAGCCTCCATGCGGCCCACGACCGTGGCACTGCCAAAGCCGCCTCGCTGAAAAATAGCCAATACTTCATCCACGCTCTCTGGCGTGCAAGACACCAGCAGGCCACCGGAGGTTTGGGGGTCGGTCAGCAGGGCGCGCTGTGCCTCAGTGGTGTCGCCCGCCAGTTGCACGGCATCACCATAAGCCGCCCAATTGCGGCCCGATGCGCCCGTAAAGATGCCTTGCTCCGCCAGCGCCATCACGCCCGGCAACACGGGCAGCGCCTGGCTGTCTAAGTGCGCCGTTAACTGGGCCCCGCGCGCCAGCTCCAGGGTGTGGCCTAGCAGCCCAAAGCCGGTTACATCGGTCAGCGCATGCACGCCGTCCAGTTTCGAGAGTTCAACCCCGGGGCGGTTGAGCTGCGTCGTGGCGTTGACCATGGCCTGGTAGCCCGCATCGTCGAGCAAATTCTTTTTGAGCGCTGCCGAGTAAATGCCTACGCCCAAAGGTTTGCCCAGTATCAGCACGTCCCCAGTCTTGGCATCTGCATTGCGCTTGATGTGCTTGGGGTTGACGATGCCAATCCCGACCAGGCCGTAAATGGGCTCCACGGAATCAATCGAGTGGCCGCCCGCCAATGGAATGCCTGCTTCTTGGCAGATGGACGCTCCGCCTTCCAAAATGGCGGCAATCGTCTCATGCGGCAATACGTTGATCGGCATCCCCACAATGGCCAGCGCCATCAATGGCGTGCCGCCCATGGCGTAAATGTCGCTCAGCGCATTGGTCGCGGCAATGCGACCAAAATCCCGCGGATCATCGACGATGGGCATGAAAAAGTCGGTCGTTGCAACAATCGCTTGCTCGTCATTGATGCGATACACGGCCGCATCATCAGCTGTTTCAGTGCCCACGAGCAGGTCAGGAAAGAACTGCTTGGGCAATGTGCTCTGGCCAATCAATTTGGCCAGTACGCCGGGTGCAATCTTGCAGCCACAACCTCCACCGTGGGAGAGCGAGGTCAGCCGGGGAGCGACGGGTGTCAAAGAATTCTGGGTATCTATAGAGGTCATGTTGCGCCAATGTGCGAGGCAGCCTGTCTACGCTGTGGCTGCAGATCTGGAGTGAGATTGCACGGCCAACGTGCAATGCCCAGTATTGTGCGCTGGTTCGCAAGTCGTTTTCTTTCAGGGCACCCATCAGGGTCTTCACCGTAGCGATGCTGGGCGGAAAACAAAAAATCCACGCACTGGTGAAATGCGTGGATTTTTTGGCAGACCTGCGTCAACGAACGAGGTCTAGAAAATCAAGTCATTGATTAATCGATTGATTTTTTTGGTGTATTGGCGGAAGGGGCGGGATTCGAACCCGCGGTGGGCTATTAACCCACACACGCTTTCCAGGCGTGCGACTTAAGCCACTCATCCACCCTTCCGAAGCTGAAATTCTAACCTGGATTTATAAGTCATTTGGAATTTTGCGGCCAATTCCATCTAAAAATTTCCTCGACTGGTTTGGCGCTTTGCCCAACTTCTGCGTGGTAGTTCAGTATAAACCCTGGTGAAAAACACATTGATACAAATCAGAACGGCATCTGAAAGATGTACAGCAAATAGATAAATGGAACAAAAAATGCAATCTTGTGTATTTCAACTTGGTAAATCAATATGCGCCGAGTTCACCAAAGTGAATTACTCCTCGATAAGCCCTTGCCATGGTCGCTCTACGATGAAGGCGGCAACCTACTGCTACGGGCGGGCTATGTCATCAGTATTCCTCGCCATTTAAGCTCCCTGCTCAAACGTGGAGCCTATGTACAGACCTCGGTCAACGCCACCCCTACTTTTGTGCAGGCAACGCCTTCACCAGACGCCGGTAGCGACTATGTCTTCAGATCCAAAGCCTTGCCCACAGTACAACCTGTTTTTGGCCGAGCAGAGGCCTTGGCCCAGACACTCAAGCGCCTACACGCCCATTTACAAGCCCAATCGTTGCAGGCAGAACTGCGCACTATTGTGCGCAGCCTAGCCCACTCACTGATTCAGGCTTGTACTGATGATGCCGACGCTCTGCTGGCCGCATTTCATCTTGATCGGCAGTCTCCCTACCTGGTCATTCAGCAGTTATTGGGCTGCGTTTTCACGGAAATCGCGGCCCGAGAAATGGGGCTGGATGAAGACACCCGTCTGTCCTTGGCCTGCGCCAGCCTGACACGCGATATTGCGCTGCTGCCCTGGCAAGCCCAATTGGACATGCAAACTCAGGGGCTGGATGCGCAGCAAAACGCACTCATCAAAAACCACCCCACGCGCTCGGCAGAAATTTTGGCCTCGCTGGGGGTGGACGATCCGCTGTGGCTGCAACTGGTGCGCCAGCACCATGAGCGCATGGATGGCTCTGGCTACCCCCACGCCCTGCAAGGCGATGCCATCCTGCCCGGAGCGCGGCTGCTGGCGATTGCCGATTCCTACGCCGCCATGGTCACGCCGCGCGCGAATCGCTCGGGCAAATTCCCCAAGGAAGCGCTCAAGGCACTGTATCTGCAGCGCGCCGTGTTGTATGACGAGGAACTGCTGCGCCTGGCCGTGGGCTCTGTCACTACCTTGCCGCCGGGCACCATGGTGCGGCTGGCCAGCGATGAGCTGGGCGTCATCCGCACGCGCCAGAAAAAAGACCAGCCGCACGATGTATGGGCGCTGTACGACCGAAACGGCATGCCCATCATGAATCCCGTGCGCCGCGATGCCCGCGATCCCGCCTATGCCATCACCGGCGTGATCCGCGTTGAAGAATGCCGCTCCGCCCCGTTGCTAATGAAGCGGCTGTGGACCCACCTCTGAGAGACCTCCCCATGAAGAAAAACTTTCCCGTGACCACGCACCAGGTGGAGCTTGCGTCGGGCATCAACCTGGTCTCCAAAACCGACCTCAAAGGCATCATTACCTATGCCAATGAGGCATTTGTCCAAGTCAGCGGCTACACACTCGACGAGCTGCAGGGCCAAAGCCACAACCTGGTGCGCCACCCCGATATGCCACCGGCCGCCTTTGCCGATATGTGGAAAGTGCTGCGCAGCGGCAAACCCTGGCAAGGGTTGGTCAAAAACCGCTGTAAAAACGGTGACTTTTACTGGGTCGATGCCTGTGTGGTGCCGATTCGCCGCAATGAGCAAACCATTGGCTATATGTCGGTACGCCAACGTGCAGACCCGCAGGCCGTGGCCGCCATTGAAAAGGTCTACCAAACCATGCATGCCGGCGCCATGCCCCGCGTGTGGAAGCTGCCTGCCTGCTTGGGCATCCGCTTTGGCATGCGGGCAGGCACAGCCTTCGTCGCGCTGCTGATGCTTGCTGGTGGTGGGCTAGGCATTGGCGGCCTGCAACTGGCCGATGCGGCCTTTGCCCGCATGTACCACCAGCAGTTTGAACCCGCTATTGCCGTCGGACAGCTCGAAGCCAAGTTCAACGCCATCCGCGCCAATATGCTCGAAGCGCAATTGGTACGGCGCGACAACCCCGACTCCGCAGCCCCGTCGCAAATGGTGCAGTTGCAAGACTATTACGACGAGATCGATGAAATCTTTGGCCAACTGCAGGCCTCCCAATTGGCCGCGTCGCCCGGGCATACAGCGCTGACAGAGGCCCTCAAGGGCTACACCGCGCAAGCCCGGTTGCTACTGACGCAAAACAGTCCTGCCGACAGCTCGCCGGCCAGCCTGGTTGCCGTGCAGCAATCCCTGTTAGAGCTGGAGCACAAAGCCATCTTGACGACCCAGGCCCTGCGCCAGACACTGGCCCACGCCGCGCAACAGGAATTTAGCGCCACGCTGGAGCGCAACGCGCGCATTCGCCACCTGGCCATCGCCGGTATTGCGCTGGGGTTGATACTAGTGATCGTGGTCGGGCACCTGTTTATTCGCGGCATTGTCAGCCCGCTCAATACCGCGATTAGGCGCCTGAACCGGATTGCCGAAGGCGATCTACAAGGCGCCACCGACCTGTCCGGCACGGGCGAGACGGCTCAACTCAACAACGCTGCCACCGTCATGCAACAGCACCTGAAAGTCATGCTCGACGAAATTGCACTGGCAGCGCGCCGTATTCACTGCCACTGCCAAAAACTCAATGCTGCGCTGTATGAAGTCACCGAACACTCCGAAGCGCAGCACGACCAGGTCTACTCCGCCATCCGCGCGCTAAATGCCGCCACCGCTGAAACCAGCGACCTGAGCCAACGCGCCGAGCGCCTGATGCACCTGGCCGGCAGCGCCGACGAGAACCTTGCCCACGAAACCCGTGAGTTGGCCACCGCCACTCGCCTGACCGCTTTTGGCGCCGAAGAAGTCGCCAGCTCCATGCGCCAGGTGGCAGACCTGATTGTGGAAAACCGGGGCGAGGCGCAACTGGCATGGCAAGCCTCGGAAGAGTTAATTCGCACTGCGCGTGAACTCAATAACCTGGTGGATTTCTTTGAGCCTCAGAAGGGGGAACGGGTGTAGGCAAAAGAGGGGTTATTAATTTCTTTTATTGCTTGGGTACTGATTTTTAAGGCTCGTCATCAATTGAGCCAAGCGGTAGCCGCAGCCAAGTGAATACCACCTAAGAATGCGCATGCAGTTTTGTCGTAGCGCGTGGCTATGCAGCGGTATTGCTTCAAACGGGCAAAGAAGTTCTCAATAAGGCGCCTGGCTTTGTAAAAGTGCCTGTCGCACTTGCGATTTTCTTTGCCGTTTTTGCGGCTTGGGGTTTGAAGCCCACCTTTGCACCTGCGCTGTGCTGGTGGGCCGCACGATGGCCGAATCAATCATTGTGTATTCGTTGTTTGGCGTGAGGCTCTCTTTTTACGCGCACTCTCCAGCAATTGCCGGATCACTTCGAACTATTAGCGCTTGATGGCACAGGAGGAGGGTAAATTTTTCTTATCCACCGAGCTTCTCACATTCAGCAAATGAGACTTTGAGCAGGTTCTTAAATATTTTTAAACAGACTGGCTGCCTTGTTGCACCACACGCATAGCTGAAGCGATCAGACCCGAGACTTCTGACAGATTGCTAGGCACAATCAGGGTGGTATTGGCGTCTTGGGCTACTTTGCTGTAAGCATCGACGGCACTTTCTGCGACCTTGAGTTGCACGGCCTGTTGACCGCCTGGTTGCTGGATTGCGATGGCAACTCTTTCTAATGCTTGCGCAGTAGCCTCTGCCACAGTGGTGATGGCTGTGGCATCGCCCTGTGCTTTGTTAATCGCTGCTTGCTTTTCGCCTTCAGAGCGGGCAATGAAGGCTTCACGCTCACCCGTGGCAATATTGATTTGTTCTTGCCGGCGCCCTTCAGAAGCTGCGATCAGTGCACGCTTTTCACGCTCGGCGGTGATTTGAGCTTGCATGGCGCGCAAGATTTCGTTGGGGGGTGTCAGATCCTTAATTTCATAGCGCAGCACTTTTACGCCCCAGTTCAGCGCTGCCTCGTCGATGGCATTGACCACCTGCGCGTTGATCATGTCGCGCTCTTCAAAGGTTTTGTCCAGTTCCAGCTTGCCGATTACGCTGCGCAGCGAAGTTTGTGCCAGCTGCGTTACAGCCATGATGTAGTTGGACGAGCCATAGCTGGCACGCATGGGGTCAGTCACCTGAAAGTACAAGATACCGTCGACTTGCAGTTGTGTGTTATCACGCGTAATACACACTTGACTAGGGACATCCAGCGGAATTTCTTTCAAGCTGTGCTTGTAAGCAACTTTGTCGATGAAGGGAACGATGAAGTTCAGCCCCGGAGTTAATGTGCCTGCGTATTTACCCAGGCGCTCTTTCACCCACGCATGCTGTTGGGGTACAACTTTCACCGATTGCGCTATAAAAATGGCGGCAATGACAAAAATAACAATTGCGAATTCCATGCTCAATGCCTTTGAAAAGAAGAAAAGTAGAAGAAAGCCTAGTAGCGCAATAAAATGGGACGCTAAGCCTTGTCCACAATAAGCCGGCTACCTTGCAACTCAACAACGCGGTACAAACCGGGTACGGGCATGCTGCCTGCACGCAGAGCTACAGTCCAGTGGCTACCGCGATAGGGGATGCGAGCGGTGCCATCAGTTCCCCATTCTGGAACGTGCAAGGTCTCGCCAATGTCCAAATTCAAATCTGGGTTGGCTGTTGCGGGTAGTTGCGGACCACGTTTGCGTCGAATACGACGCCCAAGCACTACTGAGAGTGCGCCAACTATAGCGCTTGCTGTAATTTGCCAAGACCAATCCAACCCCGCATGGGCAGCTACGGCCCCAGCAGCCAGCCCTAAAGCAATCATGAGTAAATAGATGCTGCCTGTCAGTAACTCAGCAGCGATGGTGACGCCAGTCAGAATCCACCAAAAAGTGCTCGGGGCCATAGCGTGAACTCCTGTGCGCTCTATTGAAGCTTGTATTGTTATGAAAGATGCTGCAAAACATGGAAAAACACAGTCCTTTGCAGCGAAAGCATAGATATTACTTACACTGCGCGGCTATCTGACTTTTATTGATCCCGACTGCAAAGGGCTGCGCATGAAATTCCGTTTTCCCATCGTTATCATCGACGAGGATTACCGTTCCGAAAACACGTCTGGCTTGGGCATCCGTGCTTTAGCGCAGGCTATCGAGGTTGAAGGTTTTGAGGTCTTGGGTGTCACCAGTTACGGTGATCTGAGTCAGTTTGCGCAGCAGCAAAGCCGTGCCAGTGCGTTTATTTTGTCGATCGATGATGAAGAGCTGACGGGTGACAACGAAGACCCGATCATTCACAGTCTGCGCAGCTTCATCGGAGAAGTACGCCGCAAAAATGAAGATGTGCCGATCTACATCTACGGTGAAACCAAAACCGCGCGCCATCTGCCCAACGACATCCTGCGCGAGTTGCATGGCTTCATTCACATGTTTGAAGACACGCCCGAGTTCGTTTCCAAACACATCATTCGCGAAGCCAAGAATTACCTGGAAAGCGTGCAGCCACCCTTCTTTAAGGCGCTGCTCGACTATGCCGAAGACGGCTCGTACAGCTGGCACTGCCCCGGTCACTCCGGTGGCGTGGCGTTTTTGAAGAGTCCCGTGGGCCAGATGTACCACCAGTTTTACGGTGAAAACATGCTTCGCGCCGACGTATGCAACGCGGTGGAAGAGTTGGGCCAGCTGCTGGACCACAACGGCGCGATTGGCGAGAGCGAGCGCAATGCCGCGCGCATCTTCAATGCCGATCACTGCTACTTTGTGACTAATGGCACGTCCACGTCCAACAAAATCGTCTGGCACCACACCGTGGCGCCGGGTGATGTGGTAGTGGTGGACCGCAATTGCCACAAGTCCATCTTGCACGCCATCATCATGACGGGTGCGATTCCGGTGTTCTTGAAGACCACGCGCAACCACTTTGGCATCATTGGCCCGATCCCGCAAAGCGAGTTCTCGATCGAGTCCATTCAGGCCAAGATTGCCGCCAACCCGCTGCTCAAGGGCGTGGATGCCAAAACCGTCAAGCCGCGCGTGCTGACGCTGACGCAGTCCACCTACGATGGCGTGCTCTACAACACCGAAACCATCAAGACCATGCTGGACGGCTACATCGCCAACCTGCACTTTGATGAGGCCTGGTTGCCGCACGCGGCCTTCCACCCCTTCTATGGCACCTACCACGCCATGGGTAAAAAGCGCATTCGCCCGAAAGAGTCGGTGGTGTATGCCACGCAGTCCATCCACAAGCTGCTGGCCGGTATCAGCCAGGCTTCGCACGTGCTGGTGCAGGACTCGCAAAACGAAAAGCTGGATCACCATTTGTTCAACGAGGCGTACTTGATGCACACCTCGACCAGCCCACAGTACTCCATCATTGCCAGCTGCGACGTGGCCGCGGCCATGATGGAGCCGCCCGGAGGCACCGCGCTGGTGGAAGAGTCCATTTTGGAAGCGCTGGACTTTCGCCGTGCCATGCGCAAGGTGGACGCAGAGTTTGGCGACGACGACTGGTGGTTTGAAGTCTGGGGCCCTGAAAAACTCGCCGATGAAGGCGTGGGCCGCGCAGAAGACTGGATCATTCGCGGCAAAGATGGGTCTACCAAAACCAAGTCCAAGAAAAAGAACGGCAAGCAGTTCGACAACTGGCACGGTTTTGGTGATTTGGCTGACGGCTTCAACATGCTGGACCCGATCAAGTCCACCATCGTCACGCCCGGCCTAGACT
>JADMKK010000052.1 GCA_015478895.1 Comamonas sp.
CCAGTGATTGGTCATGGCTCCACGGCCAAACGTCGGGGCAAGACCTGCCACCGTCGGGCCGTGTCAGACACGTGCTTGGTTATCGAGCGCCAGCAGACCCCATGAACGGGCTACCTTATGTGTGACATAACCGGCTTCGTTGCTGGAAGCAGAAGCTGCCAACATGCCGGTGGTGAGCCAACGGTTAACCGTTTGGCCCTTTTCATTCTTTTCAACGAAGTTGGCGTCGCGGTCATCTTTCAGATGTTTTGCGATGCGGTTCAATGCTTCGTCCCAAGACAGACGCTTCCACTCGTTAGAGCCAGGAGCACGGTACTCGGGGTACTTAAGGCGGTTGGGGCTGTGCACGAAATCGAGCAACGAAGCACCCTTGGGACACAGCGTGCCGCGATTTACTGGGTGATCCGGATCACCTTCAACGTGCATCACGGACATCTTGGCGTTCTTTACGCCGTCGCTGTACGAATACATCAAAATACCGCAGCCTACGGAACAGTAAGTACACGTTTGACGTGTCACTGTCGCAGCTGCCAGCTTGAACTGGCGAACTTCTGCTAGGGCAGCAGTGGGCGAGAAGCCCATCACTGCCAAGCTAGATGCCGCCAGACTCGAACCAGTCACTTTCATGAACTGGCGTCTGGAGAATTGCACCATGGGGGTTACCTTTTTTAACTTGACGCTTGTAGGAGAATTCTAGTTAGCTGTCTCATATAAGAGTCATGCCCTAGTGTTTAACGCTTCGACTCGCTAGGGAATGCAGGAATATGGTTGCACAAAATGATTTCGGATATAAGAGCGTTTCCATCCTTGTCCTGCTAAGGAATGCGGTGTTTAACCGGAACACAAGCTCCAGGCCGTCTACGCACGACAATCAACAGCTTGGTTGCAAGGCCATGTCCGCCGCAGCGCGGTGATGGTGGTGTCGAGGCTCGACCTTTCCTTGCTGATGCATGCCTTCGTAAAAGGCAGGTAGTCTGTTGTTTTGCCAAGCCACGTGCCCGACGTTGTCCCTAATATTGACCTAATGTCTCACCGCCAGCCTGTTCGTATTACGGACATTGACCGATTCGACGCCATCATTGATGCGCGCACCCCTGCTGAATTTGAGCTGGATCGCATTCCTGGGGCCATCAATTGCCCGGTATTGAGCAACGAAGAGCGCATTACCATCGGCACGATTTACAAGCAAGTCAGCCCTTTTGAGGCCAAACGACTGGGTGCCGCCATGGTCGCTGCCAATCTGGCCAGGCACTTGCGCGAAACTTTTGCTGATAAGCCCGCCCATTGGAAACCGCTGGTGTATTGCTGGCGCGGCGGGCTGCGCAGCGGCTCGATGGTGACGTGGCTGCGCTTGGTGGGCTGGGATGCGCAGCAACTGGCGGGTGGCTATAAAGGTTTTCGCCACCACGTGATGGAGCAAATCGCAACGATAGTTCCGCAGTTGAAATTGCGCGTGCTGTGCGGTGCCACGGGCAGCGCCAAAACGCGGGTGCTACAGGCCTTAAAAGCGCATGGTGCCCAAATGGTGGATTTGGAAGGCCTAGCCCAGCATAAGGGCTCGCTACTGGGTGCTTTGCCGGGTATTGAGCAGCCCAGTCAAAAGCATTTCGACACATTGCTGGCCTATGAATTGCAGGCGCTGGACGTATCACGCCCTGTCTACATTGAGGGCGAGAGCCCCAAAATTGGCCGCGTGGCCTTGCCGCTGGAGCTGGTGTACCACATGCGCCAGTCCCCTGTGGTGGAAATTGATGCCACAGATGAGGCGCGCCTCGCGTATTTGCTGCGTGACTATGCGTATCTGGGTGATCATGTCGAGCTACTGTGCGATCGCTTGGGCTATCTCAAAGAAATTCAGGGCAACGAGACTATTACGCGCTGGCAAGACTGGGCTCGCAGTGGTAATTTGCCCGCGTTGTTCGAAGAACTCATGCGCCTGCACTATGACCCGCAGTACGAACGGTCGCAGGCCAACCACTTTGTACAATGGGCGCACAAACGCAGCGTACCCGCACACGATTTGTCAGATCAGGCCACGCGAGCATTGGCGCACCATATTCAGCAGTTAGCTTAAGCCCGGCACCCCATCACCACCCCCTCTGCACTGGAGCACTTATGTCTGTTGAGAATCCCATCGCCCCCATCGAACGCATTGCGGCGCGCAAAGGAAGTCTGGGTGAAGGCATGGACATTGCCCGCGCGCTGCCCGCCAAACAGCGGCGCATGATTGGTGCATGGTGCTTTTTGGACCATTTGGGACCGATTGCTTTCCCTCAAGGAGGCGGCATGCACGTGGGGCACATCCGCACACCCGTTTGCAAACCTTCACCTGGATGATTGAAGGTGAATTACTGCACCGCGACAGCCTGGGCTATGAGCAGGTGCTGCGCGCCGGCCAAGTCAACCTGATGACGGCGGGCTTCGGCATCTCGCACACCGAAGACTCGGTGCGTGGTGGGGAAAGATTGCATGCCGCGCAGCTGTGGATTGCCTTACCTGACGCAGTTGCAGACCAAGCACCTGCTTTTGCCCACTATCCCCAAGTGCCGCAATGGTCAAATCAGGGGTGTGGTTGGTCTTTGATGGCGGGCAGCTACGGTGCGCACACCGCACCGACACAGTTGTATTCACCCTTGCTGGGGCTGGAGGTGTTGTCCACAAAGGCAAGCAGTATGCATCTGGATTTGCAGGCTAACTTTGAGTATGGCTTGCTGGCGTTCACAGGCGGCTTTACGGTGCAGTGCGAGGTGTTTGGACAAGATGAGCTGGCCTATCTGCCTGTGGGGCGCGCTGGCGCTGAGGTGCACTTGCAAGCCGGAACGCGCTTGCTGGTGGTGGGCGGTGCGCCATTTACTGATAGCGTGACCATCTGGTGGGATTTTTTGGGCCAAGACTTGGCGGCCATTCGCGGCTACCGCGCGCAATGGGAAGCAGGCGATGCCCGTTTTGGGCAAGTCAAAGAGGGCGAGCACCGCCGCCTGCAAGCCCCTGCACTGCCTAAGAACGTGTTTACGATCTCCGCAAAAGCAATACGACAAATGCCAAGTGAACGAATTGTAAGCTAGTGTTCAACCACCTCTCACAGTTCTTCCACAGTCGCCTGTTCTTGTCTAACCATGCAAAGCTGCGCTCCACCACCCAGCGTTTGGGCATGATCCTTGGAACTGTGCATTTATCGCGCTTGGCAACCTGCATTGTCACATGGGCTCCCAATCGTTCCTTGACTCCATCTGCAAATGGCTTGCCCACATAGTCTGCATCGGTCAGTACGCTTTGAACACTGCCCAGCGAACCTTTGCAGCGTTTAAAGGCTTGCAAGGCTCCTTGGCGATCTGTGACGTTGGCTGCCGTCACTGCCAGCGCATGCGCCAGCACAAGGGTATCCACTGCAATGTCACGCTTGATGCCCGAAACCTTTTTGCCCGCGCCATAGCCCTTCAGGCCCGCCGTATCGGTGTTCTTGACGCTCTGCGCGTCCACAATCAAGAGCGTGCTGCAGGCATTGCGCCACAGTTTCTCACGGGCCGCACTAACCTGATTTTTTGAGTTCCCGCTCAAGCACGCTAGTATCGTGCTTGTCGGGCTGACTCCATTTGCTCCAATAGGCGTAGACACTTTGCCATTTTGGGAAATCTGTAAGTAGCAAATGCTACTGGCAGCCGGTTCGAAGGAGGTAGAGAACCGCACAAAAGACATCGTACAAGTCCAGACTGGTGGGCTTGGTGGTACGCCGGACGCTGCGCAGCTCTGACTCAATTTCTGAAAATTTTTCGCGACTGATGTCGCTGGCGTATTTCTGTCTTTTCACACCCTGAATTATCAAGGACAAAAAGATCGTCCGGGATGTGACAGTTAGTGTCTGGGTTGGCTTTTACAACCACCAGCGCCCGCACCAAGCGTTGAAGATGAAAACTCCCGCTGTGGCATTTGCATTAGCGGCATGATCCGTGCAGAAGCCGCTGGGGCAATACATTTTTCATGAGTTGTAAAAATCTGCCTTTTCCTAAGATTTTTATCGAAAAGCAAAAGATTGCCACACTGTTTTTTTTCTTGAACGATTGTTTCTATTAAGATTGCAGTATTAAATGATAGATGGAATTATTTTGATGACTACCTATAAAGAACTCCTTAATCAGCGTGCTGAGCTGGAAAAGCAAATTGAGGCTGTGCGTAAAGAGGCAATCGCCGCCGCGATCACCGAAGCCCGTGCAATCGTACTTGGCTATGAATTAACGGAAGAAGATATCTTCTTTAGCAAGAAGATCACGCGTACTTCCATTACTGGGTATGTAGTCAAAACGGTGGCTCCTAAGTACCGTGACCCTATCACTGGCGCAACTTGGTCTGGTCGTGGCAAACCTCCATTGTGGATTGCAGGTCAGGATCGCTTGAACTTCCTGATTCGGGAGCAAGTAGCGTCGACTGAAGTCGCCTAATAATTAGCGCTTTGCAGCCCCTCTTGGGTGGCTAAGGCGCTGTAAAAAGCCTTGCGGCGCCTTTGTTGCAAGGCTTATTAAGTTGGTTTCGCTGTATATATTTAAATTATTTTCAACAATGGACAGTATTTGAGAGTTTGTTCTCTTCAACCGTTCAAAAACTAAGATTTTTTATACAGTAGAGTAATCCCTTCCATCTTTTATTTATAACTTCCCGTTGGGTTAACACCATCTTGGTGAACCCAAAGTATTTTCTGCGTGTCTACGCCCAGTAAAGAGGCTTGATGTAATAGTCGATCTCCAATGCCTTCTGGTAATGAAGGCTGTCGCGACAGAATCCAGAAATAGTCTAGGTTGGAGCCAATCACCATGGCCCATTCGTAATCTTTGTCCAGCGCTACAACGTTGTAGCCGCCATAAAAAGGCCTAAAGAAAGACACTTTGAGTGCTGCTATATCGGGGGCTAGAGTGGGTGTGGCTTTGCCGTGGGAGATTTTCCACTCTCCGCGTTTCGGGTCGTAGCCTCGGTTTGTGACCTGAATAGACCCATCTTGTAATAATCCGTATTCCGCTTGGGTGCGTTGCAATCCACGTTCAAAGCTGTGCTCAATACGCGCAACTTCATACCATTTGCCTAAATAGCGGCTTAAATCAAAGTTCTCGACAGGATGAATATCTGGGGGGGTGCGAGGGTTGCGTATTGCATAGAGCGCCGTGCCTGCCAATGCTGCTAAGGCAGTCGCGCACAATACGGCACTGCTGGGGCGCATGTTGGTTGATCCAGACTGGGCTTGTGTGTGAATGCCGTGTTGTTGCAGGACGGTTGTGAGGCTTTGCACGGTGTTGTGTAAGTCTTCTTGGTTGCCGCAGGTGGGGTAAGCGTTTGCGCAGCGGGTTTTGCAAGGACGATGAAAGAGTGGCATGGACAAATTCCTCTAGCTAAAGCTTGGTGCGCGCCACGATGGCGACAAAGCAAAGCACACAGTATTTGTAGCGGTGCTGCTTGGTATTTGTAGGTCACTTGCGAGAAAACTTGTGCTTTTGCGACGGCGAATGTGGTGTGTGTGTCCGCTACAGTTGAAAATATGAGCTTTTGCGCACTTAAAAGATATATTTTTAGGCTTTGGTGCCACGTACCATTGCAGTGTGTGGAAAAATGCAAGGTTTACTCAAACCTCAACAGGAGAGATTGCTATGGGCAATAAGATCGTTACTGAAGCTGATCGCAAGCGCACCCCCCGTCCCGTTGCTCCTAACGGCGTGACATTGTTGGCAGAAGGTCGTGGCCAGCGCTCGAGCTTGGAGCGCGGTTCGCACACACGCAGCAAAAAGAATGCAGGCAAGCGCCCTCATTCGGGTTGATTCGTGAAAACTTTGGTTGCTGCCTCTAACAGTCGCCATTGCATAGAAGGCCCTAGGGTGACCTGGGGCTTTCTTGCGTTTGGGGTGAGGGTTATGTGTAAGGCCGCGATGTATTGCGAGTGGTCTTAAACTCAAGTTGCTTAAATAAGCACTCGCCATGCTCTTAAAAGTTTCGGGAGAAACCAATATGAAATTTGAAGAGTATAAGGAGAGAGAGTTGCCGGCGGCAAGGATTGGCAGTGAAGAGCTCTACGTTGTTTGCCTGTGTGCAGCTTGGTGTGGCGTATGTCGTCAATACGAGGTGGAGTTCAATGCCGTGCAAGCGCAGTTTCCTCATATTCAATTTGCTTGGCTGGATGTAGAAGACCAAGAGTGCGTCCTGGGTGACATTGATGTAGAAACTTTTCCGACACTGCTTGTAGGTAGTAAGAGTGGGCCTATGTTTCTGGGGCCTTTGCTTCCTCAAATCAAAGTGCTTGAGCGTTTATTGTTGGCGTTGCAAGCTGCGCCGCAAGCTGCATCAACCCTGCCGTTAGAAGCTAAGCCGCTCTGGGGTCGTGTTGTTGCGCAATGGCACTCCTTGAAACGGTAAATCCTTAGTGCCTATCATTGCGAATCAACAGTTTGCGGATACAATGTCAACTTCACGACCAAACGGGCGGGTTATAACCGTCCGTTTTTTTTGGTCGCTTGCATTTGGAGCTCGAAGCCGCCAGCAAGCAATTGCAGGGATGGTTATCGGGTTTTTTGTACTTTCGGGATAGAAAATTAACACGTGGCACTACAGCAAATCGTTGAACAAACTGTGACAGGCCTTGGCTATGACTTGGTGGAGATTGAGCGCTCCGCAGCTGGGCTGTTGCGCATCACCATCGATTTGCCTTGGCAGGTGCCTGAGGAAGGCACGGAGCCCTTGTCTGAAGCCTTTGTGACTGTCGAAGATTGCGAGAAGGTTACACGCCAGTTGCAATTTGCATTGGAGGTTGATGGGGTGGACTACAGTCGTCTGGAAATCTCCTCCCCTGGTATTGATCGCCCCTTGCGCCATGAACTGGACTTTGTCCGTTTCAAAGGGGCTGAAGTAGACATCACTTTAAAAGAAGCCATTGGTGCTGAAGCTGCCAATGGTTCGGTGAATGCCAATCGAAAAAAATTTCGCGGCACGCTGGAACGTGCGGAGTCTGGTGACTGGCAGATAGTGTGGAGCGATGAAGCTCCACGCAAGCCTGGTCAGAGAGTGAGTAAAAAGCGTGAGCCCGCGCCACTACAGGCATTGGGATTTACGCTGGATGAGCTGCGTGAGGCGCGCTTGGCGCCCATAGTAAGTTTCAAGGGGCGTGCCGCTAAGCCCATCTAAGGGCCGCGTTGCAGCTAAATAGGCAAGGACAGGTGCCAAAGCTGGTGCCCCGGTTGGATGAAAGAAATTAGGAGAGTCGTCGCATGAACCGCGAATTGTTGATGTTGGTTGAAGCCATTTCGCGTGAAAAAAACGTAGAGCGCGATGTGGTGTTGGGTGCTGTAGAGCTGGCGTTAGCCCAGGCTACAAAGAAGCTGTACGAAGGTGATGCGGATATCCGCGTAGCCATTGATCGGGATAGCGGCGACTACGATACCTTCCGCCGTTGGGTGGTAGTGCCTGACGACGCGGGTCTGCAAAATCCTGAAGCTGAAGAGCTGTTGATGGACGCGGAAGATCGCGTACCAGGTATTCAGGTAGGCGAATTTATAGAAGAGCAAATCGAATCGCTGCCTATTGGCCGCATCGGTGCGATGACCGCCAAGCAAGTGATTTTGCAAAAAATCCGTGATGCTGAGCGCGAAATGTTGCTCAACGAGTTCATGGCGCGCGGCGAAAAAATTTTCACCGGTACTGTCAAGCGCATGGACAAGGGCGACATTATTGTCGAATCCGGTCGTGTAGAAGGCCGCCTGCGTCGCAGCGAAATGATTCCTAAGGAAAATCTGCGTAATGGCGATCGCGTGCGTGCCATGATCATGGAAGTGGATCTGACCTTGCGTGGAGCACCTATCGTGCTGTCGCGTTCTGCACCTGAATTCATGATTGAGCTGTTCCGCAACGAAGTCCCTGAAATCGAGCAAGGTCTGCTGGAAATTAAGAGTTGTGCACGAGATCCAGGCAGTCGTGCCAAGATAGCTGTTATATCGCACGACAAGCGCGTTGACCCTATTGGTACCTGCGTAGGTGTGCGCGGCACACGTGTGAATGCAGTAACTACTGAACTGGCTGGTGAGCGCGTGGACATTGTGCTTTGGTCAGAAGATCCTGCACAATTTGTGATCGGCGCTTTGGCCCCTGCGAATGTCTCTTCTATCGTTGTAGACGAAGAAAAGCACGCAATGGATGTGGTGGTGGATGAGGAAAATCTCGCCATTGCTATTGGTCGCGGTGGTCAAAACGTACGTTTGGCCTCTGACCTGACCGGTTGGAAAATCAACATCATGGATGCGGTTGAGTCCGCCCAGAAACAAGCTGAAGAGACCGATGGTGCTCGTAAGCTGTTTATGGAAAAGTTGGATGTGGACGAAGAGTTCGCTGGCATCTTGGTGGAAGAAGGTTTTAGCAGCTTGGAAGAGGTAGCTTATGTGCCCTTGTCCGAGATGCTGGGAATTGAAGCTTTTGATGAGGAAACTGTGACTGAACTGCGTGCCCGTGCTAAAGACGCGCTGCTCACCATGGAAATTGCTCAAGAAGAAAGCGTCAGCGAAGTCTCGCAAGAGTTGCGTGACTTGGAAGGTCTGACACCTGAGCTGGTGACCAAATTGGCCGCTGGTGGAGTGTTGACTCGTGATGATTTGGCCGATTTGGCCATCGATGAACTGACCGAATTGACCGGTCAAACTGATGATGAAGCTAAGGCTTTGATCATGAAGGCGCGTGAACATTGGTTCACCGACGGTCAGGAATAAGGGTCAGGGAGGATCGAACGGAGATGTCTTTGAACACTGTTGCCGAGTTCGCAAGCGAACTTAAAAAATCCCCTGAGACTCTGCTGGAACAACTCAAAGCCGCTGGTGTGGCTAAGAGCTCTAGCACTGATCCCTTGACCGAAACGGACAAGCAAATGTTGCTGTCGCACCTCAAGGCCAGTCATGGCTCTGAAACCGATGGCAAAAAGAAGATCACGCTGACGAAAAAGTCGACCAGCGAGATCAAGCAGGCTGATGCCACTGGCAGAGCCCGCACCATCCAAGTGGAGGTGCGTAAAAAGCGCACTTTCATCAAACGCGACGATGCCCCCGAGGTAGTTGCCGAAGCTGCTGCCCGTTCTGCGCAAGCTGTGCAGGCTTCTCAAGAGTTGGCTCGCCGCGAGGAAGAAGTACGCAAGCAAGCAGAGATGATTAGCCAAGAAGAAGTTGAACTGGCGCAAACGCGCCAAAAGCGTGAAGAGCGCGAAGACCGTGGCCGCAAAGAGCGGGAAGCGGAAGAACGTGCAGCCGCTTATGCAGCCGCTGAAGCTGCTAAGGCTCGCCAGGCTAAGGAAGCTCAGAAGGAAGCTGCTGCCGGTAATGCAGCTTTTGCCGAAGCCCGTGCCAAGGCACAGGCTGAAGCTCGTGCGAAGGCCGACGAAGAGTCGCGCCAGCGCCAAGCTGAGGAAGCTGCTCGCGCCAAGGACTTGGATGATCGCCGTCGCAAAGCTTTACAAGAAGCTGAAGCTATTCGCGCCATGATGGCTGCACCTAAAAAGGTGTTGGTTGCCAAGAAGCCGGAAGAGCCGAAGAAGCCTGCTCCAGCTCCTGCTGCTGAAATCAAGAAGCCTGCAGTTAGCAAGGATGGCAAGCCAGTTGCAGGCGCAGCAACGGCAGCACCAGGCCGTGGCAAGGAAGTTAAGTCTGCCAAGCTGTCTTCTACCTGGACTAACGACGCTAACGGCAAGAAGAAGGAAATCAAGACCCGCGGTGATAGCACCGGAGGTGTCGCGAGCCGTGGTAACTGGCGCGGTGGTCCTCGTGGCGGACGCCGTGGCGATCGCAACGATCACCAGCAACAACAACAGCAGCAGGCAGAATTCCGTGCACAGGAAATCTCTGTGCCAGAAACCATCACCGTGGCTGAATTGGCACACAAGATGGCGGTGAAGGCGTCGGAGCTGATCAAGGTGCTGATGAAGATGGGCCAGATGGTCACTATCAATCAGCCTTTGGACCAAGATACCGCCATGATCGTGGTGGAAGAAATGGGTCATATCGCAAAGATTGCAGCTCTGGATTCGCCAGAAGCATTCAGCGAAGAAGACTCCTCCAAGTACACCGGTGAGTTGCTGTCCCGCGCTCCTGTTGTTACTGTGATGGGGCACGTGGATCACGGTAAGACTTCGCTGTTGGATTACATCCGCCGCAGCAAGGTCGCTACTGGCGAAGCCGGTGGCATTACCCAGCACATCGGTGCTTACCATGTCATGACCGAACGCGGTATGGTGACGTTCTTGGACACTCCAGGTCACGAGGCGTTTACCGCCATGCGTGCTCGTGGCGCCAAGTCTACCGATATCGTGATTTTGGTGTGTGCGGCTGACGACGGCGTGATGCCACAGACCAAGGAAGCTATCAAGCACGCTAAGGCGGCTGGCGTTCCTATCGTTGTGGCCATTACTAAGTCTGATAAGCCTGATGCCAATCCCGAGAAGGTGAAGCAAGAGTTGGTCGTAGAAGACGTGTTGCCAGAAGAGTACGGCGGCGATTCCCCATTCATTGCTGTGTCTTCCAAGACCGGTATGGGTGTGGACGAACTGTTGGAGCAAGTGCTGCTGCAAGCTGAAGTAATGGAACTCAAGGCGGCTGTAGATGCGTCTGCCAAGGGTCTGGTCATCGAAGCGCAACTGGACAAGGGTCGCGGTTCCGTGGCTACGGTGCTGGTGCAATCCGGTACCTTGAAGGTGGGCGACGTGGTCTTGGCCGGTCAAACCTATGGCCGCGTGCGTGCCATGTTGGACGAAGACGGCAAGCAAACCAAGTCGGCCGGACCTTCGATTCCTGTGGAAATCCAAGGTCTGTCGGACGTGCCTTTGGCAGGCGACGACTTCATGGTGATGGCAGACGAGCGCCGTGCCCGTGAAATCGCAACCTACCGGGCTGGTAAGTTCCGCAATACCAAGTTGGCCAAGCAACAAGCTGCCAAGTTGGAAAACATGTTTGCTGACATGAGCTCTGGCTCCGTGCAGACGCTGCCGCTGATCATCAAGTCGGATGTGCAAGGCTCGCAAGAAGCGTTGGCAACATCGCTGCTCAAGCTGTCAACTGATGAAGTCAAAGTGCAGATCGTGTACTCGGGCGTTGGTGGTATCTCCGAGTCCGATGTCAACTTGGCGCTGGCTTCCAAGGCCATCATCGTCGGTTTCAATGTGCGTGCTGACGCCCAAGCCCGTAAGACGGCCGAAGGCAACGGTGTGGATCTGCGCTACTACAACATCATTTACGACGCCGTAGATGAAGTGAAGGCGGCAATGTCTGGTATGTTGGCTCCTGAAAAGCGCGAAGAGATCATCGGTATGGCCGAGATTCGCACCGTGTTTGTGGCGACCAAGATCGGCACGATTGCAGGCTCGTATATCACTCAAGGTCATGTGGTTCGCAACGCACACTTCCGTTTGCTGCGCGACAATGTCGTGATCTACACCGGCGAGATCGAATCGCTGCGCCGCATGAAGGACGATGTCAAGGAAGTCAAAGAAGGCTTCGAGTGCGGTATCAAGCTGCGCAACTACAACGACATCCGCGAGAACGACGTGCTGGAAGTGTTCGAAATCAAGGAAATCGCACGTACGCTATAACCATAGCTGACAGCGCTGATTAATAAAGGGTTTGAAGGTTGAAAGACTTTCAAACCCTTCTCTGACTAGTGCTATAAGCTCCTAATTTTTAATGCCACCTAAACGTAAACCTGCTGCACCTAATCGCAGCTTCAAAGTCAACGACCAGATCCAACGTGATCTGTCGGAACTGATCGCCCGCGAGTTGAAGGACCCGCGTGTGGGCATGGTCACCCTGCAAAGTGTCGAAGTGACACCTGACTATGCACATGCGAAAGTCTTTTTCAGCTTGCTGATCGGTGACCCAGATGAGTCGCAAAAGGCATTGAACCAAGCTGCAGGCTTCCTGCGCAATGGCTTGTTCAAGCGTTTGCACATCCACACCGTACCTACCTTGCATTTCATCTACGACCGCACTTCAGAGCAAGCTGCTGACATGAATGCCTTGATCGCTAAGGCCGTGGCATCGCGCGGCCCGGAAGAGGGCTAAGTCATGAATGCCACGCGCACACGGGTGCAGCGGCGCCCTGTGCATGGGGTGTTGCTGCTCGATAAACCGCTGGGTCTTTCCAGTAACGACGCTTTGCAAAAAGTAAAGTGGTTGTTGCGTGCGGAAAAGGCCGGCCACACTGGAACTTTGGACCCCTTGGCCACCGGCGTTCTGCCGCTGTGCTTTGGTGCGGCCACCAAGTTCAGCCAGTTGCAGCTGGAAGCTGCCAAGACCTATATTGCAGTGGCCCGTCTGGGTCAAACCACCACGACAGCAGATGCTGAGGGTGAGGTGCTGCGCGAGCGCGCAGTCGATCTGGCCGCTATCACCCTTGCGGTGTTGGCACAGGTACAAGCGCGCTTTACGGGGCCGATCCAGCAAGTCCCCCCTATGTACAGTGCCCTCAAAAAAGATGGCAAAGCGCTGTATGAATACGCACGGGCTGGCATAGAAATTGAACGCCCTGCACGCGACGTCACCATCCATGCGCTGGACATCGTTTTGTGCAAGGATGTGGACGGTTGCGATGCCCTGCAACTGACAGTCACCTGCAGCAAGGGTACTTACATTCGGACGTTGGCAGAAGATGTGGGGGAGGCGCTCGGTTGTGGCGCACACCTGCGTTCGCTGCGCCGTACCGACACGGGCGGCATTGGTGTCGATCGGTGCATCACTTTGGATGCCTTGATCGCCATGCCCGAAGAAGAGCGCATGAGCGTGGTGCAGCCGGCAGATTGTCTGCTGCATGCCCATACGCGTGTGACGCTGGACGCGAGTGAAAGCGGCCGGTTTTTGACCGGTTTGCGTCGCCGCGGCGAATGGCTCGATGCCGAGGCCGTCGCAGTATATGGAGATGAACCACGCGCCTTGCTGGGTGTGGGGCACATCACAAGTGGGGAGCTGATTCCTGACCGCCTGCTCAGCCCCCTAGAAATTCAACAAATTTTGGAAGGCACGCCGCGCCCACAAGACCGCGGCATTTTGGAAACCGTATGAGCAAACAAATCCGCAACATCGCCATCATCGCGCACGTTGACCATGGTAAGACCACCATGGTTGACCAATTGCTGCGCCAATCGGGCACTTTTGCCGACCACGAAAAAGTCGTGGACACCGTCATGGACAACCACGCCATCGAACGCGAGCGTGGTATCACCATCTTGGCCAAGAACTGCGCTGTTTCTTGGAACGACACCCACATTAACATTCTGGATACACCCGGTCACGCGGACTTCGGTGGTGAAGTGGAACGCGCCCTGTCCATGGTGGACGGCGTGGTGCTGTTGATTGATGCGCAAGAAGGCCCCATGCCCCAAACGCGCTTTGTGACCAAGAAGGCTTTGGCCCTGGGTCTGAAGCCCATCGTCGTGGTTAACAAGGTGGACAAGCCCGGTGCGAACCCCGACAAGGTGGTCAATGCTGCGTTCGATTTGTTTGACAAGCTGGGTGCTACTGACGAACAGCTGGACTTCCCCGTGGTCTACGCCTCCGGTATCAACGGCTGGTCGTCCAAGGAAGAGGGCGAGCCCGGCGGCAAGTGGGGTGAAGACATGTCGGCCCTGTTTGACACCATCTTGGAACACGTGCCTTACGTGCAAGGCGATGCAACTGCACCCCTGCAGCTGCAAGTGTCTGCTTTGGATTACTCCACCTTCGTGGGCCGTATCGGCGTTGGCCGTATCACCCAAGGCACTGTGAAGGTAGGCCAGCAAGTGGCCATCATGGCGGGACCTGATGGCAAGGTTTACAACGGCAAGATCAACCAGATCCACAAGTTCCAAGGTATCGACCGCGTGCAAGCCACGGAAGCCGGCCCTTCGGAAATCGTACTGATTAACGGTATCGAAAATATTGGTATCGGTGAAACCATTACTGATCCCGCCAATCCCCAGCCTCTGCCGATGCTCAAGATTGACGAGCCGACACTGACCATGAACTTCTGCGTGAACAACTCGCCTTTGGCCGGTCGTGAAGGCAAGTACGTGACCAGCCGTCAAATCTGGGACCGTCTGCAAAAGGAACTGCGTTCCAACGTGGCGTTGAAGGTCAAGGAAACCGACGAAGACGGTATCTTTGAAGTGATGGGCCGTGGTGAATTGCACCTGACCATCCTGATCGAAGAAATGCGTCGCGAAGGCTACGAGCTGGCCGTATCCAAGCCCCGCGTGGTGTTCCGCACCATCGACGGTGTCAAGCACGAACCTATCGAGCTGGTGACTGCCGACATCGAAGAAGCCCACCAAGGCGGCGTGATGCAAGCCCTGGGCGAGCGCAAGGGCGAGCTGGTCAATATGGAACCCGATGGACGTGGCCGCGTACGTTTGGAATACCGCATTCCTGCGCGTGGGCTGATCGGTTTCACCAACGAGTTCATGAACATGACCCGTGGTTCCGGCCTGATCGCCAACATTTTTGACAGCTACGAACCCCATAAGGGCGACATCGGTGGCCGCAAGAATGGTGTGCTGATCTCCATGGACGACGGTGAAATCTTCACTTACGCCCTGGGCAAGCTGGACGACCGTGGCCGTATGTTCGTGAAGGCGAACGACCCTGTGTACGAAGGCATGATCATTGGTATCCACAGCCGCGACAACGATCTGATCGTGAACGCGACACGTACCAAGCAGCTGACCAACTTCCGCGTATCCGGTAAGGAAGATGCGATCAAGATCACACCGCCTATTGAGCTGTCGCTGGAATACGGTGTGGACTTCATTGAAGACGACGAGCTGCTGGAAATCACTCCAACAAGCCTGCGCGTGCGCAAGCGCTTCTTGAAGGAACATGAGCGCAAGCGCGCTCACCGTGAATAAGCAGCTTTCTGCTTTGCCAAAAAAAGGTCGCCAAGTGCGGCCTTTTTTTATGTGGTCGACTGCGCGCTCAACCCAGGGGCACAAGGCCTGCTTTGACGTAGAGAGTCGTCAACCACCGACAGAGAATTGACGCCTGCATGCGGCATGCTGGCTTTAGGCAACCCCAACCTGTGCTGTTGTCGTTCCAGACAAGGAGTTCTTTGATGAAACAGACCGAAAATATCCCCGTCGATACCAACAAGCCGGGTGTGCAACCGAATATGCCACCCGTTAATGAGCAGGAGAAGCAGCAGCACCGCCATGACGAGAAGCAGGGGCAGACGCCGCCACAGAAGCCGCTGTCACCCGATACGTTTTCCAAATGACTGACTGACAGAGCGCTGACCACAGCCTGCCTTGTGCAGGCTTTTTTGTGCTTAAAAGCAGTCTCGGTGACAAGCGTGGGGGAGCACTTGCGCTACGCTGGCAGCTTTGTCCGCATTGCCTGGACATTACCTACCTAGACGCTGGAGCACCAAGAAAATGACAGAGATGAGTCAAGACGTCGTGGCTGAAGTTCGCGGCCAAGTCGGTTTCATTACGCTTAACCGCCCCAAGGCCATCAACGCCTTGTCGCTGGGCATGGTGCGCGATCTGCTCGCGCAATTGCTGGCCTGGAAGAACGACCCGCAAGTGCTGGCCGTGGCCATTCGCGGCAGCAACAAAGAGGGCGTATTTGGCCACTTTTGCGCAGGCGGTGACATTCGCTTTTTGCACCAGGCGGGCAGCACGGGCAACCCTGAGCTGGAAGACTTCTTCACCGAAGAGTACGCCCTCAACCACTTGATCTTTACTTACCCCAAGCCGTATATCGCCTTCATGGATGGCATTGTGATGGGCGGCGGCATGGGCATCAGCCAAGGCGCGAGCGTGCGCTTGGTGACTGAAAAAACCAAGATGGCCATGCCGGAGACCATCATTGGCCTGTTCCCCGATGTGGGCGGTGGCTACTTTCTCTCACGCTGCCCCGGCGCCGTGGGGGAATGGCTGGCACTTACCGGCGACACCATCGGTGCGGCAGAAGCCATCGCTTTCAATCTGGCCGATGCCTATGTGCCCAGCGCCGAACAAAGCCAATTGTGGGAGGCACTGGCCACCCAGACGTTTGCCGACGGCGACGCGGTGCAGGCTTTTGTGCGACTGCAAGCCGCAACGCCTGCGCCCGGCGCTGTGCGCGATGTGGCCGAAATCAACCAAGTCTTTGCCTTGCCGAGCGTACAAGCCATGATCAATACCCTGGAAGCAGATGGCGCCAGCGAATGGGCGCAAGCTACGGCCACTGTGCTGCGCAAACGCTCGCCTTTGATGCTGTTCGTGGTGCTGGAGCAAATCCGCCGTGCGCGCCATATGGATGTGGCCAGCGATTTGCGCATGGAGCGCGACATGGTGCGCTATTGTTTTTACCTGCGTCCAGGCCAGTCCGAGACGGTGGAAGGTATCCGCGCCTTGGCGGTGGACAAGGACCACGCACCACAGTGGAACCCTGCGCACATTGAAGACGTGCCTGAAGACTTGTGGAAGTCCTTTTTTGTCAGCCCATGGCCCGCGCATTCGCACCCGCTGGCGGCGCTGAAAGACTAAAACGCGCAGTCAAAAAGCCATGCAGCAGTTGGGGGTGGTTTAAAAATATGAGCAGTTAGCCGTGGTATTTGCTTGGTTTGCGTGCCTTAAGTATCGGAAAGCAAAGCAAATCAACGGCTAGCTGCTACATTTTTTATATCCTCGGCATGGCAAAAAAGCACGGGGCACCTGGCACTTAGTGCTAGACGCTGGACTTGCGGGCAGCGCTCATCAATTGGCTAATTTGCTCCAGCACAGCCGGGTCTTCCATCGTGGTCAGATCGCCGGGGTCGCGTTGCTCGGCCACGGCTTGCAGGGCGCGGCGCAGCAATTTGCCACTGCGTGTTTTGGGCAAAGCAGTGACAAACACCACGCGCGAAGGGCGGGCCACTGCGCCCAGCTGGCTGTCCACGAGTTTCATCACCTCCGCTTCCAGCTGTGATTGCTGCTGTGCGTCCGCTACCTTGGTGGCATCGCGCACCACGGCAAACGCCATCGCGGCCTGGCCTTTGAGCGTGTCTGCCACGCCAACCACGGCCACCTCGGCAATGTCAGGGTGGGCGGAGATGCTTTCCTCAATCTCGCGGGTGCCCAGGCGGTGGCCTGCAACGTTGATCACATCATCCGTGCGGCCCAGAATGAAGTGGTAGCCCTCGGCATCGCGAATGCCCCAGTCAAAAGTGCTGTAGATCAGCTTGCCGGGAATGCTTTCCCAGTAGGTCTTCACAAAACGTGCATCGTCGCGCCATACGGTCTGCATGCAGCCCGGTGGCAGTGGCCCTTCAATGGCCAGCACGCCTTTTTGGTGGGGGCTGGTCAGCTCTTCGCCAGTCTTGTCATCGATCAGCTTGACGTTGTAGCCATACACCGCTTTGCCGGGGCTGCCAAATTTGCTGGTTTGCTGCTGCACGCCGTTGCACAGCGTCATGATCGGCCAGCCGGTTTCGGTTTGCCAGTAGTTGTCAATGATGGGCACTTGCAGCGCATCGCTGATCCACTGGGCGGTGGGTTCGTCCAGCGGCTCGCCAGCCAGCCACAACGCTTGCAGGCTCGACAGGTCGTACTTGCGCAGATAGTCAGGATCGTGCTTTTTGAGCACGCGCACGGCCGTGGGAGCGGAGAACATGTGCGTGATGCGGTACTTTTCCACCAGGCTCCACCAGATGCCTGCATCAGGCCGGATGGGCAAGCCTTCATAGAGCACCGTGGCCATGCCGGCAATCAGTGGTGCGTAGATGATGTAGCTGTGCCCAACCACCCAGCCAATATCGCTGGTGCAAAAAAAGGTCTGGCCCGCCTTGGCGCCAAAGATGTGCGGCATGCTGGACGCCAGCGCCACGGTGTAGCCGCCAGTGTCGCGCTGCACGCCCTTGGGTTTGCCAGTGGTGCCGCTGGTGTAGAGGATGTAGCTGGGATCGGTCGATTGCACCCAGGTGCAGGGCACTTGCGCGTCCAAATACTGGTTGCGCAAATCTGCCCAGAGGTGATCGCGTCCGGCGGTCAAGTCCATGGGTGCCAAGCTGCGATCGGCCAGCAGCACCGCAGCAGGCTGGTGTTGGCACAGGCGCAGCGCTTCA
Source organism: Comamonas sp. (assembly GCA_015478895.1). GTDB lineage: Bacteria > Pseudomonadota > Gammaproteobacteria > Burkholderiales > Burkholderiaceae_C > Comamonas. The sequence continues at coordinate 18,049 of JADMKK010000052.1, forward strand.
TCCAGCAAAGGCTTGTACGGCACGACGCGGCCACTGCGCGAGCCTGCATCGGCGCTCACGATGACTTTGGGCTCGGCATCATCAATGCGTGAGGCCAAAGAACCGGAGGCAAAGCCGCCAAACACCACGCAGTGAATGGCGCCCAGCCGCACGCAGGCCAGCATGGCAAAGACGGCCTCGGCCATCATGGGCATGTAAATTTGGACGCGGTCGCCTTTTTGCACGCCCAGCGACTGCAGTGCCGCTGCCATGCGCTGCACTTCGGCATGCAGCTCGCGGTAGGTGTAAGTTTTTTCGGTATTGGTTTCGGTAGAGACGGCAATCAGCGCGGCTTGATCGCCGCGTGTGGCCAGGTGGCGATCCAGCGCGTTGTGGCACAGATTGAGTTGACCGTCCGCAAACCAGCGCGCAAACGGTGGATTGCTGTAATCGCAAATCTCGGTGGGCGCTTGCTGCCAATCTACCAGTTGGGCCTGCTCTGCCCAAAAAGCGTCGCGGCGCTCGGGGGAAATGGACGCGCGATGGAAATCCTCAAACTGCGACATGCACCTGTCTCCTTGTCGTTATATATCTGCCTCATTATTCATTGGGCTCTTGCGATAAGCTGACATGCCAAGGTGTATGCAGACGGGGCGCGGCGCGGTGTGGGATCGGGAAGAGGGTGTTTGAGGACACAAAAAAGCGCCCCGTGCAAAAGCAGGAGGCGCTGAGCGCGTGCAGGCGCTTAGCCTTTTAGGCGCTCAAAGCTTCGAAAGCGCGTGCAGTGATTTCGTCCACCGAGCCCATGCCGCTGATGGCGCGGTACTTGGGTGCGTTGGCCGCATCTTCTTGGGCCCACGACTGGTAGTAATCGACCAATGGGCGCGTTTGGTTGCTGTATACATCCAGGCGCTTCTTGACGGTTTCTTCCTTGTCGTCTTCACGCTGCACCAGGTCTTCACCGGTGACGTCATCCTTGCCTTCGACCTTGGGGGCGTTGAACTTGACGTGGTAGGTGCGGCCCGAAGCGGGGTGCGAGCGGCGGCCGCTCATGCGTTCGATGATGGCATCAAACGGAACGTCGATTTCCAGCACGTAGTCCAGCTTCACGCCAGCTGCCTTCATGGCATCGGCCTGGGGAATGGTGCGGGGGAAACCATCAAACAAGAAGCCGTTGGCGCAATCATCCTGGGCGATGCGTTCTTTGACCAGGTTAATGATCAGCTCATCACTGACCAACTGGCCGGCATCCATCACTGCCTTGGCTTGCAGGCCCAAGGGTGTGCCGGCCTTGACGGCTGCGCGCAGCATGTCACCGGTGGAGATTTGGGGGATGCCGAACTTCTGGCAGATGAAAGTGGCTTGGGTGCCTTTGCCGGCGCCGGGCGCGCCCAACAAAATCAGTTTCATGGAGGTCCTCGAAATGTAGAAATTCTTGGCGGAGCGGGTCTTTTCTAAAGAGAAAAAAGCAGGCGACAACCGCTGGGTATCCTTTCAAGGATAGCACGCGAGCCCTTGGTGGCGACTTACAGCGCGGCCCGGGTTTGGCGTAGCCACAGTTTCTAAGCAAAGATGCAAAAGCATTGACAAGGCACTACGAACTTTATCTACGTCGCAAATATTTGAAATGCCAAAAGCGCCTGCATGCTGGTATCTTGTAGAAGACTTTGCTTTGATATGCATAAAAAAAGAGCAGCTGGCCTTTGTCTATTCAGGGTTTGCGAATCAATCTATACGCAAACTCAAGCAAACTAACGGCTAACTGCTCTTATTTTTACTTTACTTTTCAGAAATTACTGAAAAATGAAGTTTTATGCGTCAGCCAAGATTTGGCGCACCCGTGCAAGATCTTCGGGGGTATCTACACCTGCACCCGGCGCGGTCTGCGTGATGTGGACGGCAATGGCGTGCCCATGCCACAAGGCGCGAAGCTGTTCGAGCGATTCCACGGCTTCTGTCGGGGCCGGAGATAGCTGCGGAAAACTGCGCAAAAACCCCGCTTTGTATGCGTATATGCCCACGTGGCGCAGGGGCGCGAAATCGCTTTTTTCGCTCCACCATTGCCCGTCCGACTGGTCGCGGTGAAACGGAATCGGTGCACGGCTGAAGTAATGGGCCAAGCCTTGCGCGTTGCACACCACCTTCACCACATTCGGATTCAGATAGTCTGCGTGCGAGGCAATGGGGTGCGCGGCGGTGCCCATGCTGGCTGCCGGGGCAGCCGCCAGCACGGTGGCCACGCTGTTAATGAGCTGGGGGTCAATCAGCGGCTCATCACCTTGCACATTGACCACCATGTCATTGCCATCAAGACCCAGTTGCGTGCAGGCCTCGGCCAGGCGATCACTGCCGCTGGGGTGGTCTGCGCGGGTCAGCACCGCATCAATGCCGTGGGCTTGACAAGCCTGCACGATGGCGGCGCTGTCAGCCGCTACCACCACGCGCGCTGCAGCGCTTTTGCGCGCTTGCAGCGCAACGCGCACCACCATGGGCAGGCCTGCGATATCTGCCAGCGGCTTGTTGGGCAAGCGGCTGGAAGCCAGTCGTGCAGGAATGAGGACGGTGAAGCTCACAGCAGATCAGCCTTCCAGTTCGCTGTCGTCCAGAGTGCGCGCTTCGTTTTCCAGCAAGATAGGAATGCCGTCACGCACGGGATAGGCCAAGCGGGCGCTGTGCGAGAGCAGCTCCTGACGCTCTCTGTCAAAACGCAGCGGGCCTTTGGTGACGGGGCAAACCAAGAGTTCAAGCAGTTTCGGGTCCATGGCAAATTACCGTTCGGTGTTCAATGGGGTGGATGATAGGCACAGGCGCTGATCCAGGAGTCTGAAATAGCCCTGATCGATATGTACCTGCAGCGGCACTGCCAGTGCGTGTGGATCAATTTGCCAGATTTTGGCCGCATCTTTTTCAGTGCAGATCACTTGATAGCCGTTGTCAGATGGAGGCTTCCAGCTTCCAAAATTGTAGTGATCCGGTAAAGCCTCTGTGCTGCGCAGTTCCAGAGACTGAGCCCGTAGCATGGCAAAAAAATCTTCGGGCCGCGCAATGGCAGCCAGTGCATGCAAGGTTTTGTGCTGCACCAGCTGTGCCAACGGCACCCGCGAGCCGTCACGCGTTACGGCATAAGGGGCAAGCTGGCGCTGGAACGTAAAGGACGGGGTAGAAGCGGGCGTGCCTTGCGGTGGCAGCGGCGCAGAGTGCAGCACGGCGCTGACCGGGCGCGGCCACGACTCACGCAGCGGCCCTGCAGGCAATAGCCAGCCGTTGCCAATGCCTTCGTTGTTAAAGACGCAGACCTCCAGATCACGCGCCAGCGCGTGGTGCTGCAAGCCGTCGTCGCAGACCAGAACCTGGGTGTCCGGATAGGCGGCCAGCAAGGCACAGGCAGCATCGATACGCTGGCGCGCCACAAACACCGGCACGGCGCTGGCGCGGGCCATGAGCAAAGGTTCATCACCCACTTCTTGGGGCAAGGATTGGGGTGTGGCTTCCCGGCAGTCGTTACTGCTGCGACCATAGCCGCGCGAGATGATGCCAGGGCGCAGGCCTTGAGATTGCAGGTGTGCGATGGTGGCCAGCGTGACCGGGGTTTTGCCCGCACCACCCGCAATGACGTTGCCAATCACGATGACCGGAACGCCGGGGTGCTGTGCTTGCCGAATACCCCATGCATACAGTTTGCGCTGCAGGCCTGAGAGCGCCGCATACAGGCCTGCAGCGGGCAGCAAGGCACAGGCGGCCCAACCCCGTGTGCGCCAGATGCTGCGCAGCCGCTCTGAGCCGGTGCCCTGGTGGGCGGGGGTGGTCATGCAGCAGGCCTATTTGCCTGCCGATGCGGCAGACTGGGTCGCAAAAGTGATTTGCGACAGGCCCGCACGGCGCGCCGCTTCCATGGCCGATACCACGGCCTGGTGTGGTGCAGCAGCATCGGCGCTGATGATGACCACGCTGTCCGCGCCAGCGGGCGCTGCTCCTGCCAGCGCGCTGGCGATGGCGTCAATGGAGCGGTCTTCCAGCGTGATTTTGTCAATGGCATAGCGGCCATCGGCCGCAATCGAGACGATGACTTCCTTGGGGCGGTCACGCATTGGCTGGGCATCGGCCGTCGGGAGCGTTAACTGCAGCTCCGTGAACTTGCTGTACGTGGTGCTCAGCATCAAAAAGATGAGCACCACCAGCAGCACGTCAATGAAGGGGATCAGGTTGATCTCCGGCTCCTCGGCGCGGCGGGTGCGAAAGTTCATGGCCATGGGTGTTCCCGTTACCGCTGCGTAGGCGCTGGCTTGCGCAGATGATTGAGGTGGCGCACAAACTGCTCGCTGGCCAATTCCAGTTGCAGCAGGTAAGCATCGACGCGGGCGCGGAAGTACTTCCAGAAGATCAGGGCAGGGATGGCAACGATCAAGCCAAACGCTGTGTTGTACAGCGCAATCGAGATGCCGTGCGCCAATTGGCCGGGGTTGCCCGTGCCCATGGCGCCGCTGCCCGCTTGTGAGCCGAAGATTTCAATCATGCCAATCACGGTGCCCAGCAGCCCCAGCAAAGGAGCGGCAGACGCAATGGTGGCCAAAGCGCCCAGATATTTCTCCAGGCGGTGTGCCACACCGCGGCCTGCGGACTCCATGCGCGCGCGCACTTCTTCTTCGGTGCTTTGGGGGCTGGCGTGCAGCTGTTGCATACCACTGGCCAAGACTTCGCCCAGCGCACTGTTTTGCGCCAGTTGTTGCACCACATCGTTGGAAGGAAGCCGCTCGCGCGAGACGGCAATCGCTTCATCGAGCAGCTTGGGGGGAATCACGCGGGATGTTTTGAGGGCGACAAAACGTTCAAAAATCAGCGCCAGAGCGAAGATAGAACATGCAATAAGGGGCCAGATGGGCCAGCCAGCGGCCTGTATGATCGACAGCAACTTTTCTTCTCCGTGCTTGTAGGTGTTTGCGTGCAGCCGGGCATTATCACGCAGGCCTTGCCTTGTGCCTGTGTTTTGTAGGCTGATTGCTGATGTATTGGCACGGATCAAAGCTTGCATGCACCATTTGAGGCCGCTTATTGCTGAAGTAGCCGCCTGATTGTTCGATGTCTCACTTTGAATCTCCTGCTTTTGTATCCAAGCCCCGCGTCTGGGATGTGGGCACCTTGTGCCGCGCCATTGCCGATACGCTGGAGGCACGCTTTAACCCCGTGACGGTGCGCGGCGAGATCACCGGTTTTTCGCGCGCGGGCAGTGGGCATTGTTACTTCAGCATCAAAGACGCCAATGGGCAGCTGCGCTGCGCGATGTTTCGCCGCGCTGCCATGGCCATGGATTTCACGCCGCGTGATGGTGAACTGGTCGAGGTGCGGGGCAAGCTGGGCGTCTATGAGCAGCGCGGTGATTTGCAATTGATTGTGGACAGCCTGCAGCGCGCCGGGCAAGGGGCCTTGTTTGAACAGTTCCTGCGCGTGAAAGCGCAGCTGGAGGCAGAAGGCTTGTTTGATGCCGCGCGCAAACGCACGCTTCCCATCATGCCGCGCGGCATTGGGGTGGTGACATCGCTGGGCGCTGCTGCTTTGCACGATGTCGCCACCGCGCTGCGCCGCCGCGTGCCCCATATTCCGGTGCTGATCGCGCCAGCGCTGGTGCAGGGGGCCGAAGCTCCCAGCGCCATTGCACAAGCCTTGCAGCAGCTGTATGCCCTGGCCGCGTGCAAAGGTGAGCCCGGTGTGCCCGACATTGATGTGATCTTGCTGGTGCGCGGTGGCGGCTCCATCGAGGATCTCTGGGCCTTCAATGATGAGCAAGTGGCGCGCGCCATTGTGCAAAGCCCGGTGCCTGTCATCAGCGGAGTCGGGCACGAAACGGATTTCACCATCGCCGATTTCTGTGCCGATTTGCGCGCACCTACCCCTACAGCGGCGGCCGAGCTGGTGGCGCAGCCGCGCCAAGCATGGCTTGATGGGCTGGCGCTGATGGAGCAGCGCGTGCATAACGCGGTGCTGCGGCAGGTGGACCGGCAAGGCCAGCGTCTGGACGCTGCGGCCAATCGCTTGGGGCGCCCCAGCCAGCAAATGGCGCAGCAGCATTTGCGGCTTGCGCAATTGGGACAACGTGCGCGACATGGTGCGCACTTGAAAATGCAGCAGCAAGCCCATATATACCAAGGGCTAGAGGCCAATTTGGCTCAAAAAACTGCACGACGACTTGAGGTGCAGCGTCACCACCTGCAGCAGTTGGGCATAGGGCTGGAGTTGCTGAGCCCCCAGCGGGTGTTGGAGCGTGGCTACAGCGTGCTGACCACCCAGGCTGGGCAAGTCATTACCAGTGCGCAGCAAGCGCCTGTTGGCATGCCTTTGAAAGCGGTTTTGGCCGAAGGCAGTCTGGATGTGACGGTGACGCAGCCCAAATTGCTCTAGCGCCCTCGCGCGCATGCCTTGGCCTTTTACAGGCACGGCCCGTAGGTTTTAGCTGCAATCGGCGTGGCTTGTTCCTACAATGGCTGACAAGGCGTGTAGTTTGCGCCACGTCAAAATACACGTTTGATTTTTTTCCCTGTGCTGCAGCTTGCAGTGCAGCCCTTCTAACTATTTAAACCACGACAAGGATTCAAAAATGGAACATACATTGCCCCAGTTGCCCTACGCCATCGACGCGTTGGAACCCCATTACAGCAAAGAGACTTTCGAGTACCACCACGGCAAGCACCACAACACTTACGTCGTGAACTTGAACAATCTGATCAAGGGCACCGAGTTTGAAGCCCTGTCGTTGGAAGAGATCGTCAAGAAGGCTTCAGGCGGCATCTACAACAACGCTGCCCAGCACTGGAACCACAGCTTCTTCTGGAAGTGCATGACGCCTAATGGCGGTGCCGCACCTACAGGCGCTCTGGCCGATGCCATCAATGCCAAGTTCGGCAGCTTTGACAACTTCAAGGCCGAATTTGCCAAGTCTGCCGCTGGCAACTTCGGTTCCGGCTGGACATGGTTGGTTAAGAACGCTGACGGTTCCGTGGAAATCGTGAACACTGGCGCTGCAGGCAACCCCATCGTGGACGGCAAGACACCGCTGATCACTGTGGACGTCTGGGAACACGCCTACTACATCGACTACCGCAACGCGCGTCCCAAGTTCCTGGAAGTGTTCCTGAACAACCTGGCCAACTGGAAGTTCGCAGAAGAAAACTTCGCGGCCTAAAGCGTTCACTGACGCTTAGCTGTCATCGCAGACCATGACGATGGTCAAGCCCGCTGGTGAAAGCCCGCGGGCTTTTCTTTTGGCGCACTGGTAGATTGCACAGGCAAGCACTAAAAATGTCTTGCGTCAACTTGGTCTTATAGAAGAGTTTTTAAATAACTCTTGTAGAAGACTTAATAAAAAGGTTGGATGAACGGTTAGAATTTTGCATAGTGGGAGTCCGCTTCACGTATGCGAAATTTCTGACTGATGCTGTGTGCACAGAACAGAATTCTGCGCCGCGGCGGGCAACCCAGTCGGGAACAGGTCCTCAGTGCCTATTCACATCCCAGCAATCCATTGAGCCAAAAGCAAGAGATGACTACACAACAATCCACCATCATCTACACCCTGACGGATGAAGCCCCCCGTCTGGCGACCAGCGCTTTCCTGCCTGTGGTGCAAGCTTTCGCTTCCACTGCTGGTGTGAACGTAGAGACCAGCGACATTTCTGTGGCTGCGCGTATCTTGGGTGAGTTCAACGACCTGTTGCCCGAAGCGCAGCGCGTGCCCAACACCTTGGCCGACCTGGGCAAGCTGACACTCACGCCGGAAGCCAACATCATCAAGTTGCCCAATATTTCGGCATCGGTGGCGCAGTTGATCGCCGCCATCAAGGAATTGCAAGGCAAAGGCTACGCACTGCCGGACTACCCGGAAGACGCCAAGACCGCGGAAGACAAAGCCATCCTGGCGCGTTATTCCAAGTGCATTGGTTCGTCCGTGAACCCCGTGCTGCGCGAAGGCAACTCCGACCGCCGCGCGCCTGCTGCCGTGAAGAACTTCGCCAAGAAGAACCCGCACTCCATGGGTGAGTGGAAGCAGTGGTCGCAAACGCATGTCTCGCACATGCACGAAGGCGACTTCTACCACGGCGAAAAGTCCATGACGCTGGACAAGGCCCGTGACGTGAAGATGGTGCTGGAAACTGCATCGGGCAAGTCCATCGTGCTTAAAGAGAAAGTGGCGCTCAAGGACGGCGAAATCATCGACTCCATGTTCATGAGCAAGCAGGCGCTGTGCGACTTCTATGAGCGCGAATTGGACGACTGCAAGGAAGCCGGCGTTTTGTTCTCCCTGCACGTCAAGGCCACCATGATGAAGGTCTCGCACCCCATCGTGTTTGGCCACTGCGTGAAGATTTACTACAAGGACGCTTTTGCCAAGCATGGCAAGCTGTTCGATGAGCTGGGCGTGAACGTGAACAACGGCATGGCCACGCTCTACGAAAAGATCGAAACGCTGCCCGCTTCGCAGCGCGAAGAAATCATTCGTGACCTGCACGCTTGCCACGCCAACCGCCCCGAGCTGGCGATGGTGGATTCGGCCAAGGGCATCACCAACTTCCACTCGCCCAACGACATCATCGTGGACGCTTCCATGCCCGCCATGATTCGCCAAGGCGGCAAGATGTGGGGCGCGGACGGCAAGACTTACGACTGCAAGGCCGTGATGCCCGAGTCGACCTTTGCCCGCATCTACCAGGAGATGATCAACTTCTGCAAGTGGCACGGCAACTTCGACCCGCGCACGATGGGCACCGTGCCCAACGTGGGCTTGATGGCGCAAAAGGCTGAGGAATACGGCTCGCACGACAAGACGTTTGAGTTGACTGAAGCCGGGGTGGCCAACATCGTAGACATCGCCACCGGCGAAGTGCTGCTGACGCAGAACGTGCAAGCCGGTGACATCTGGCGCATGTGCCAGGTCAAGGACGCGCCGATTCGCGACTGGGTCAAGCTGGCCGTCACGCGCGCCCGCAACTCCGGCATGCCTGCGATTTTCTGGCTGGACGCATACCGCCCGCACGAAGCCGAGCTGATCAAGAAGGTGCGCACCTACCTGAAGGACCACAACACCGAAGGCCTGGACATCCAGATCATGAGCCAGGTGCGCGCCATGCGTTTCACGCTGGAACGTGTCGCGCGCGGTCTGGACACCATCTCGGTGACCGGCAACATCCTGCGCGACTACCTGACCGACTTGTTCCCGATTCTGGAACTGGGCACCTCCGCCAAGATGCTGTCCATCGTGCCTTTGATGGCTGGCGGCGGCATGTACGAAACTGGCGCGGGCGGCTCGGCGCCCAAGCACGTGCAGCAGCTGGTGGAAGAGAACTTCCTGCGCTGGGACTCGCTGGGTGAATTCCTGGCGCTGGCCGTGTCGCTGGAAGACATGGGCATCAAAAACGGCAACGCGCAAGCCAAGTTGCTGGCCAAGACGCTGGACGAAGCCACCGGCAAGCTGCTGGACAACAACAAGTCGCCTTCGCGCAAGGTCGGTCAGATCGACAACCGTGGCTCGCAGTTCTATCTGTCGCTGTACTGGACCCAAGCTTTGGCTGCACAGACCGAAGACGCAGCTTTGGCTGCCAAGTTCGCGCCTTTGGCCAAGACTTTGGCGGAGAACGAAGCCAAGATCGTGGACGAGTTGAACGCCGTGCAGGGCAAGGCGGCCGACATTGGAGGTTATTACCAGCCTGATGTCGCCAAGCTGGACGCCATCATGCGCCCCAGCGCCACCTTCAACGCGGCGATTGCATCGCTGGCTTGAGTGTGACAGAGCCCGCCGCGGATGAAGCTGCGGGCTTTAAAAAAGAGAGCTGCTTGCCCTGGTATGGCTTGGATTTGAGAGGTTAAACACTCGCAAAGCCAGTCAAACCAAGGGCAAGTAGCTCTCTTTTTGTGAGTTTGTGAGTCAAGCGTTACGGTTGTGAAGGCGATAGCGCTTTAAGGCTTGGCAAATGGCGCGCCGGTCAGCTTGGCACCGGCGCGGATGTTTTTAGCCTGGAACCAGCCCTGGTTCATCTCCAGCACATAGCGCACGGGCTGGGTGGAGCAGTGCGTGTTTTCATCGAGCGGCTGCATATCGGCCAGATTGACAATCGTGCCGTCATCGGCCACGAAAGCTGCTGTCAGCGGAATCAGCGTGTTCTTCATCCAGAAGCACTGCACGCCGGGCTGCTCAAACACAAACAACATGCCTTCGTGCTGGGGCATGGATTTGCGGTGCATGAGGCCCGTCTGGCGCTCGTGAAACTGAGCAGCCACCTGCGTATCAATGCGGAACATGCCTGCGCGCAGCTCGATGCGCGGCAGGTGCATTTGAGGCTCACCGGCCGGAGTTTGGGCCTGCGCGCAAAAGAGCGCGCTCAGTGCCCAGCATCCCAGGGCGGCCAGGCTCTGGCGTGTCATTGGGGGTAGAGAAAGCAGCATGGCGTGAATGATAGGTGGTTTGGACTTGGCGATGTGCGGCAGACTTGCTGTGCCGATCATGGGGCTGATACGGCGTAATTCGCGTTGGCAGGTGACGAATTGGCGTCAGGCCAGCGCCTGCTGTGGCCCCTAGAATCACCGCAGGAGGCATTACATCGCTATGACATCGAACACCTACATCCAAATCCCTGCGCAGGGCCAGAAAATCACGCTCAACGCGGACCTGTCACTGCACGTGCCGCACCAGCCCATCATTCCCTTCATCGAAGGCGATGGCGTAGGGCGCGATGTCACGCCCGTGATGCGCAAGGTGGTGGATGCCGCTGTGGCCAAGGCCTACGGCGGCGCGCGGCAGATTCAGTGGGTGGAAATTTATGCCGGCCAAAAGGCCACGCAGGTATATGGCCCCGATGTCTGGCTGCCCGATGAAACACTGCAAGCAGTGCGCGAGCACGTGGTCTCCATCAAAGGGCCGCTGACCACGCCGGTGGGGGGCGGTATCCGCTCGTTGAATGTGGCGCTGCGCCAGCAGCTGGATTTGTATGTGTGCCTGCGTCCGGTGCGTTACTTCCAGGGCGTGCCTTCGCCGGTGCGTGAGCCTGAGAAGACCAACATGGTGATCTTCCGGGAGAACTCCGAAGACATCTACGCGGGCATTGAGTTTGAAGCGGGCTCGGACAAGGCCCAGAAGCTGGTCGCCTTTTTGCGCGATGAACTGGGCATCGACAAAATTCGCTTTCCCGAGACTTCCGGGCTGGGCATCAAGCCCGTCTCGCAAGAAGGCACCCACCGCCTGGTGCGCAAGGCCATTCAGTATGCCATTGACCACGACAAGCCTTCGGTCACGCTGGTGCACAAGGGCAACATCATGAAGTTCACGGAAGGCAGTTTCCGTGACTGGGGCTACGAGCTGGCCGGCAAGGAGTTTGGTGCAGAGCTGGTCGATGGCGGCCCGTGGATGCAGCTGGCCAACCCCAGAACCGGCAAGACCATCACCATCAAGGACAGCATTACCGATGCCTTCTTGCAGCAAATTCTGATGCGTCCCAATGAGTACAGCGTGATTGCCACGCTGAACTTGAATGGCGACTACATCTCGGATGCGGTGGCTGCGCAAGTGGGCGGCATCGGCATTGCGCCGGGCGCCAATATGTCGGAGGCCATCGCTGTGTTTGAAGCCACGCATGGCACCGCGCCCAAATACGCGGGCAAGGACTATGTGAACCCCGGCTCCATGATTTTGAGTGCCGAGATGATGCTGCGCCACATGGGCTGGACGGAAGCAGCCGACCTGATCATCACCGCCATGGAAAAAGCCATTCAGAGCAAAAAGGTGACCTACGATTTTGCGCGCTTGATGGATGGCGCAACGCAGGTCTCCTGCTCAGGCTTTGGTGACGGGATGATTGCGCAGATGTAACGCCCCTTAAGGCACCCCAACCCCGCTCTTGTTGTGCGGGGTTTTTTTATGTGAAATTGGCATCTAGCCCTTGTGTAGCAAAGGCTGATAGCTATAAATTATGAATTCTTCGGTTTCTTCTTCCGCATCCTCGCCGTCCCCTGATGGCATGCAAGGGCGTGCGCGCACCATGGCCATGCTGGTGATTTTGAGTGGCTTGGTGCTGTGCGTGGTGGACAGCACCATGCTGAACCTGGCGCTGCCGCAGATGGCGCGCCAGTTTCAGATTGACCCTGCCCATACTTTGTGGGTGGTGAATGCCGGGCAGGTGGCATCGCTGGTTTTGCTGCTGCCGCTGGCGGCGCTGGGCGACCGGCTGGGCTACAAGCATGTGTACCTGTGGGGCATGCTGGTGTTTGGTATTGCCAGTGTGATGGCAGCGCTGGCACCCTCGCTGCCGTGGCTGATTGCTGCGCGTACCTTGCAGGGGATGGGCATGGCCGGGGCGCTGAGTGTGAATGGGGCGCTGGTGCGGCAGATTTTTCCGCGCAACCAGCTGGGGCAGGGCATGGCGTTCAACTCCATGGCCGTGGGGTTGAGCACCGTCATGGGGCCGGTGCTGGCCGCCGTGGTGCTGACTTACGCGCAATGGCGCTGGCTGTTCACCCTGCATTTGCCGCTGTCGCTGTGGATATGCTGGCTGGGCCTGCGCGCCTTGCCCAGGCCATACCGAGCGGTGGAGGGGGATCGCCTTTCCGTGCTGGATGTGCTGCTCAATATCGCCATGTTTGGCTGCATGTTTTTGGCACTCGACCGCATCAGCCACTACCAGCCAGGCAACGGCTGGACATGGTCGCTGCTGTGGCTGGCAGGTGCGGCGCTGACAGGCTGGTGGTATGTACGCCGCCAAAACCAGCAAAGTCAGCCCATGCTGCCGCTGGATTTGTTGCGCATACCGGTGTTCGCGCTGTCGATGGCGGGCTCGGTCTGTGCCTTCACTGCCCAGACCATGGCATTTTTGGCCATGCCGTTTCTGTTGATTGAGGCGCACGGCGTCAGTACTGGTCAAGCGGGCTTGTTAATCAGCGCCTGGCCACTGGCGCTGGCGGTAGCTGCCCCTTGGGTGGGTCGCCAGATTGGCCGCGTACCTGCCGGGCGCTTGGGCGCGTGCGGCATGGGCCTGTTTGCTGCCGGCATCTGGGCGCTGGCCTTGCTGCCCAACGATGCGGCCATCTGGAACATCGCCTGGCGCATGGCTTTGTGCGGCGCAGGCTTTGCAATGTTCCAGTCACCCAACAACCATACGATTGTGATGGCGGCTCCCGTGCACCGCAGCGGTGCCGCCAGCGGCATGCTGGGAACGGCCCGCCATACGGGGCAGGGTTTTGGCGCGATTTGTCTGGCAGGTGCCTTTGTGCTGTGGCCTGGTGGTGAAGGCTTGGCTGAGCAGCGCTCGCTGTGGCTGGCTGGTGGCTTTGCGCTGCTGGCGGCGTGCTTTAGTGCACTGCGCCATACGCCCGTGACCAGACCTCCAAAGCAGTGAGCACGCCAAACCTTGCACTGGCTAATGGGCCTCGTCAGTGGTTGCGATGGATGTCACGGTGCTGGGCTTGCGCTGCACCAGATAGAGCAAACCTTCAGGGTGAATGCATTGCACCAAGAGCTGGCCTTGGTTGGCTTTGATCAGTTCGTTGACCAGCATATTCATGCCTCCAGCCAAGGTGGGAGCCGGGATGATGCTCTCTTTATCAAAATGGTGTACGCCATGCAAGGCGCTGACGAGCAAGCCCAGCTTGCGGTTGTTGTGTTCCATCACTACGACTTGGCTTTGCTCCGTAATGCGGCTGGGCTGGCCAGTGAGCAGCGCTCCCAGGTCAAACACCCAGACATAGCCAGTGACCTGGCCTTGCGACTGGCGCGCCAAGGTGCCCAGGCAATGCGGCAGACGGCCTGCAGAAACCGGGCTGATGGCGGTGGCAGGCAGCGCTTCCAGCACAGATTGCGCGTGCAGCGCAAACAATTGCTGGCCGATGTAGAACGTCGCCATCTCAATGGCTGCTGGCGTGTTGACGTTGTGGATCGTAGGGGCGGTGGGAGACAGCGCGTTGTCTGAAGACTCCACGTGACCGAAGTTTTCCATCGAAATCGCCAGCACATCGTCGCGGTAGCCATCGGTGGTCTTGAACTCCCGGTAGCCGCGCGACACGCTGGCGCCCAGAATGCAGTATTGCTCCTGGTAGGTGGTAATGGCCGCATCGCTGTGACCACTTGCCAGTTGCAGCAGCTGCGGCGCAGGAAGCTGTACGGTGCTGCCGGGTGGGGAGGTCGGGTCAGTACTGGCCAGCACCAGGCCTTGGCGGTTGACATACATCGCCCGGCTTTTGGATTTGCCCACCAGCGCGCCGCTCAACATGGCTTGCAGCTCTGGAATGGCGTTGAAAACAATGGCAATGCCGCCCACGGCGCTGCCGTTTTCTTTGCGGATGGCGGCGTGGTAGACGTAAGTAGCTGCGTCGGTGCCGGCTTGGTCGGACGTCCAGACGCTGGCGTGGTAGGACTGATCGTCGCTCAGCTGCAGCACTTTTTGCAGCGTAACGGTATCTATGGTTTGCTCCAGCACGCTGCGCCCGTCGGTGAGCTGGGGTTGGCTGGCGCACAGAATCCGGCCGTGGCGGTCATACACCATCAAGCGGGTGTAAACGGTGTAGAGGCTGTTGATGTGCTCCAGCACCCGGGTGGCTTCTTGCTGCAAAGCGGCATCGGCTTGACCGTGCGCATGGGTCTCGCTGAGCAACTGGCGCAGCACGGGGGAAAGCGCCCACCAGCGGCAATCATTGGCGCGTTCATACAGGTTGCGATCCAGCAAATCCACCAGCAACTGGGTGAGTGACTGGCTATCGCGCAGCCCTGCGCTCAAGACGGTGTCGTACAGGTCGCGAATGGATTGGGTGAACACTTGGTTGGTGCGGGTGCCCGTCTCCCCAATTTGCTCCAGCACCGATTTGAGTTTGCTGGAGCCGCCGCGCTGGCCTGCCGTCATCACTTGCCCATTCCACACCACCCGGCGAATGGAGTCTGCAGCTTGGATGACGTCGTACAGCGGAGGGCAAAAGCTTTTGGCGTGGCCGAGCAGCCCTTGTGCCACATCGGCAGGCAAAGCATCCACGCAACGCATGATTTTGGTGCCAAAGGCTTGCTCAATCGGAATCATCACCTGGCCTTTCCAGCCGTCTGGGCCCGGATAGCCCTGGTAACCACTGGCTGACACGGTTTGCACCAAATAGGTGCGACCTGAGTGTGTGTATAAAACAGGTGCACCATTTTGGTTGGTAGGCACCTTGGTACCCAGCGCGATCCAGTGGCTGTCGCTGCTGGCAATCACCTGGTTTTGGTCGTTAAGAAGCAGGGCGACACTGCGACCTTCTGCGGCACTGCTGCCCGCGAAGATGCCGGCCATCTCCCCCAGAAAATCAAATGACAGGCACAAAATACCGCAAGGCTGACCCGTTTGCGGGTGCAGCATGCGGTGTGTGTATAGCAAGGCGTGGTCTTTGTTGGGGCGCAGGCTGGTGTGGCGGAAAGTTTCAACATAGCTGCCACTTTCCAGCGTCTGGGCCAGTACAGGATCGTGCGAGCCATCAACGGGGGAGGTTTCATCGATCTGCGCCACCACCGTTCCTACGGTATCCATGAGCATGATTTCGTCATAGACCGTGTATTTGCGCTGGTACTCGCGCAGGCGCTCGACAATGGGCTTTTCTTCCAGACCTTGCGCCACATAGTTGCACAGCGTCAGATCGGTGGCCAGAAAGCCCACGTCGGCGGTGCGCTCGTACAAGTTGCGCACCACGATGTCGATCACATGGTGGGCGCACGTGGTGATTTCTGACATGACCTCAGAAATCGACTCTGACACCATCGATTGCACCAGGTCTTTTTCCAGCCGCTGAAAGCCTGCGCGTGTGGCGGCCATCATGGGCAGCATGCTGTGTGCTTCTTCGGCGCAGTTCATTTTTGCCGAAGATTCAATGAGTCGCCACATGAGGTTGAGCTCATGCAGTGAACGCTCGCAACGCGCGACATCCCGCATAAACGGGATGAAGGTGTCAATATGAATATCGTTGTCTCTTGCCATGCCAGCCCTTTATGGAGGGCTGGATGGTCACTGCGCTCTTTTTTCCCAGCCCCTGTGCAGTGGTTTCATGCAAAAGCCGGGCCAAAAATTGATGGCGGTCAGTTTTTCTCAGTGCTTAGAGCACATCGAAGTTGTGCACCTGCACGGCACCGCTGGCCTGGTCTTCCAGATAGCGCTGCAGCGTGGTGCTGACGGTGCGAAACGCGAGCTCGTCCCAAGGAATGTCTTGCGGGGCAAACAGGCGCGCTTCGATCGTTTCGTGGCCGGGGTTGAACACATCGCTGCGCAGGCGTGCGCAGTAAAACACGTGCACTTGCGCCACGCGGGGCACGCTGATGACGGAGAACAAGCGGCCCATCTCGATATCGGCCCCCGCTTCTTCATCGGTTTCCCGCGCCGCCCCTTCCACCAAGGTTTCGTCCAGCTCCATAAAGCCAGCAGGCAGTGTCCACTTGCCCCAGCGCGGCTCAATATTGCGTTTGCACAGCAAGATGCGCCCGTCATCCATGACAGGGATGCAACCCACGACGTTGAGCGGATTCTGGTAGTGCACCACCCCGCATGCAGGGCAGATAGCGCGCACGCGGGTATCCCCATCGTCAGGCACCGCATGGCGCACTGCCTGACCGCACTGGCTACAGAATTTGATAGCAGCTCTAAAACTCATGGCTCAGTCTGTCATTTGGACACGCAAAGTGCTCAAGCCGTCGATGCCGCCTTCCAGTACGTCACCGACCTGTACAGCACCGACACCTTCAGGGGTTCCCGTCATGATCAGATCACCGGGCTGCAGCTCCCATGCCTGGGAGAGATGCTCAATGGTTTCGGCAATGTTCCAGATCAGTTGATGGGTATGGCTGCGCTGGCGGTCTTGTCCATTGACTTGCAGCCAGATGGCTGCATTTTCGATATCGCCTGCTTGCTCTGCAGGGGTAATGGCACTGATCGGGGCACTGTGCTCAAAGGCTTTGCCAATGCACCAAGGGCGGCCCTGTTTCTTCATTTCGTTTTGCAAATCGCGGCGAGTCATGTCCAGGCCCACGGCATAACCCCAGATGTGCTCGAAAGCCTGCGCAGCGGTAATATTTCTGCCGCCCTTGCCAATTGCCACGACCAGTTCAATCTCATGGTGCAAATTGCTCGTCATGCTGGGGAATGGCATGAAGATGGTTTCATTGCCTTGGTCAGCAGTCAGTACAGCATCTGCGGGTTTGAGAAAAAAGAAAGGGGCCTCCCGCCCGGTGAAGCCCATTTCCTTGGCGTGTTCTGCATAGTTGCGCCCTACACAGTAAACGCGGTGCACGGGAAACTGCTGTGTTTGGCCCACGATAGGCACAGCGGCTTGGACTGGTGGCGTAAACACAAAAGGCATAGCGGTCAGCTCTTAAACAAGAAGATGGAGAAATACCTGGCAGGCAGGTCGACGCGAGAGAAGTGCAGGCTGAAAGTGTGCCACGACTCCTCGTGCTGCTTGGCCTTGGACCACGTTATGCTGACAGGGTGAATACCACCAATTTTGAATCATCTGCCAGCTGGCTGGAGCCTGATTGGCCCGCCATTGCAGGCGTCCAGGCACTGTTTACCTGTCGCCAAGGAGGCAGGAGTTCAGCGCCTTGGGACAGCATGAACCTAGGAGACCATGTTGGTGACGACCCATGGCCGGTAGCCGCTAACCGCCAGCTTCTGGCAGATGTCATCGCGCAGCGCTGTGGCCAAGCAGTGCGACCTGTTTTCATGCAGCAAGTGCATGGCTGGGACGTGCAGGTGCTAGATCGGGAAGCAATAGAAGCACAAGCCTTCGATGCCTGTGTCAGCGATTCCCAAGAAGTCGCCTGCACCATCATGGTGGCGGACTGCTTGCCGGTGCTGATCGCCCACCAATCAGGCGTGGTAGTAGGGGCCGCGCATGCCGGCTGGCGAGGATTGGCAGGGGCCCACGGCTATGGCGTGCTGGAGGCCTTGTGGCAAGCTTATGCAAGCAAGCTGCAGTTGCATGGCATTACTGAAAACATTGCCAGCCACACCCAGGTCTGGCTCGGGCCCTGCATTGGCCCGAGTGCGTTTGAGGTGGGCGATGCAGTTCGAAGCACCTTTGCGCAGAGCCCCCAAACGCAGGCCTGCTTCGCGGCACACAATGCCCAGCCAGGCAAGTGGCTGGCTGATTTAGCGCAACTTGCGCGGCTGCGACTGCGGCAGATGGGGATAACTCATGTCTATGGCAATGATGGATCGCCAGCGTGGTGCACGGTGGGCAATCCCTCACTGTTTTTCTCGCACCGGCGCGATGCTGCTGTTTTGGGCACCACCGGGCGCATGGCCGCCTGTATCTGGAAAACCTGAAGCGTCTGCATTGCTGGTCTCATCTTGGGCTGCTTCCCACGCGCGTTGCTCGGATTCACGCTGCGCTTTGAGCCTGCGCTTGCGCTCAGGAGTGCCGAAGATGTAGATCAAAATGCCCATGGGCATCAAGCCATACATGAAGAAGGTAACGATGGCTCCGAGCACAGTGCCTTGGGAGCTACTGGCTTCGGCGATCGACATCGTGACCGTGACATACAACCAAGCGATAACAATTAAATACATGGCGGTGAACTGTGCCTGCTTTTATACAAGAGTGGTTGCTTGGGGCTTGATTCGCATCAAGCGGCATGCCTTTTGCTGAGCAAGCCCCAGGATGGCATTGCCACAATCCAAAGAGATGCATAACAATCGACGCTGTGAGCTAAATTGGCATGTTGGCTCATTTAGATTAATAAAGAAGGATGACAAGCATGAGTACCAAAGCACCTTGGGGACAAAGCGCTGAACAGTTTCAGCAGTTTTTTGCAGACCAGTGGGGCAAGGCAGTCTCATCCTTCCAGATGCCCGGTATGCCTACGGAAACTGCCAAAGTGCAGTTTGAATCAGAAAAAATACAAGCTATTCAGCAGGCCTACGTGCAAGAAGCTGCCAAGCTGTGGGCCAATGGCCTGGCACAGCCGGCCCCCTTGGCTGATCGCCGTTTTACCGGTGAAGGTTGGGAAGCGAACCCTCTGGCCTCCTTCACTGCTGCAACTTATCTGCTCAATGCCAAAGCGCTGACAGGCATGGCCGACGCGGTTCAGGGCGACGAGAAGACGCGCCAGCGGATTCGTTTTGCCGTAGAGCAGTGGGTCGCGGCCATGTCGCCGAGCAACTTCCTGGCGCTGAATGCGCAAGCGCAGCGTAAAGCGATTGAGACAAAAGGCGAAAGCCTGGCCAAAGGCATTCAAAACCTGCTGCACGACATGGGGCAAGGTCATGTCTCGATGACCGACGAATCGGTTTTTGAAGTGGGTAAAAACGTTGCCACGACCGAAGGCGCTATTGTTTTTGAAAATGCCCTGTTTCAGCTCATCGAATACAAACCGCTGACGGCGAAGGTGCATGAAAGGCCGTTTTTGTTGGTGCCGCCCTGTATTAACAAGTACTACATCCTGGATTTGCAGCCTGAGAATTCACTGATCCGCTATGCCGTTAGCCAGGGCCATCGCACGTTTGTAGTGAGTTGGCGTAACCCCGATGCTGCTTTGGGCCACCTCAGCTGGGATGACTATATTGAAGATGCCATGATCCGCGCCATCGGCGTGGTTCAGGAGATCGGGAATACCGACCAAATTAATGCGCTCGGTTTCTGTGTAGGCGGCACCATGCTTTCTGCCGCCTTAGCGGTACTGGCTGCGCGCGGCGAGAAACCGGTGGCCAGCGCCACATTCCTGACCACGTTGATTGATTTCACGCACACCGGCGTGCTGGATGTATTTATTGAGGAGGCCTTCGTACAGTTGCGTGAGCTGCAAATGGGCAAAGGCGGTTTACTCAAAGGCCAGGAGCTGGCTTCAACGTTCAGCTTCTTGCGGCCCAACGATTTGGTGTGGAACTATGTGGTGGGTAATTATTTGAAAGGCGAAACCCCGCCGGCCTTCGATCTGCTTTACTGGAACAGCGATGCCACCAACCTGCCCGGGCCTTGGTATGCGTGGTATTTGCGCAATCTCTATTTAGAGAACAACATGGTCAAGCCGGGCAAGCTACAGGTGTGTGGCGCAGCCATAGATTTGGGCATGCTGGATCTTCCTATCTATATTTATGGCTCGCGCGAAGACCATATCGTGCCCATCACGGCTTCTTATGCCTCTACGCAAGTGTTGCCCGGAGACAAGCGCTTTGTGATGGGCGCTTCAGGGCACATTGCAGGCGTCATTAATCCCCCAGCCAAAAACAAGCGCAGTCATTGGATTCGTGAAGACGGCGCTTTGCCAGCCACACACAGCGAATGGCTGGCTGGTGCACAAGAGTTACCTGGTAGCTGGTGGACGGACTGGAGCCAGTGGCTGCAAGCGCATGCGGGCAAGCAAGTTGCTGCCCCCAAACGCTACGGAAAGGGCAGCAAGTACAAAGCGCTGGAGCCAGCTCCTGGTCGCTATGTGCTTGAGAAGGCCTAATCCTTTGCTGGAACGTTGCTCATAACGCTAGGCCGTTATAGACAAATTTAACTATTTAGAGGGATCAATCATGGATGACATCGTTATTGTTTCGGCGGTTCGTACGCCGGTCGGTAAATTTGGCGGCAGCCTTGCCAAAGTGCCTGCCGTGGAATTGGGCGCGACCGTGATCAAGGAAGCCTTGCAACGTGCCAATGTGCCTTTGGATCAAGTGGGTGAAGTCATCATGGGCCAGGTGCTGACTGCGGGCGCGGGCCAAAACCCTGCCCGTCAGGCCATGATGAAAGCTGGTGTTGCCAAAGAGACGCCCGCGTTAACGATCAATGCGGTGTGCGGATCGGGCCTGAAAGCCGTCATGCTGGCGGCACAAGCCGTGGCAACCGGTGACAGTGAAATTGTTGTGGCGGGCGGCCAAGAGAATATGAGTCTTTCGCCGCACGTGCTGCAAGGCTCGCGCGACGGCCAGCGCATGGGCGACTGGAAGATGCAGGACACCATGATCGTGGACGGTTTGTGGGACGTCTACAACCAGTACCACATGGGTATCACTGCAGAAAATGTCGCCAAGGAAAACGACATTTCGCGGGCCCAGCAAGATGAGCTGGCCATTGGCTCACAGCAAAAAGCGGCTGCAGCGCAAGACGCGGGCAAGTTCAAAGAGGAAATTGTCCCCGTGCTGATTCCTCAGCGCAAAGGCGAGCCTCTCGTCTTTGAAGCCGATGAGTACATCAACCGCAAAACCAATCTGGAGTCGCTGGCCGGCTTGCGCGCTGCATTTGATAAAGCGGGATCGGTGACGGCAGGCAATGCTTCGGGGCTGAACGATGGCGCGGCAGCCGTGGTCGTCATGAGTGCCAGCAAAGCGGCAGCGCTGGGCTTGAAGCCCCTGGCCACCATCAAGGCTTACGCCACCAGCGGTTTAGACCCCGCCACCATGGGTATGGGCCCGGTGTTGGCTACGCGCAAGGCGCTGGAGCGTGCAGGCTGGCAAGTGGGTGATGTGGATTTGTTTGAGTTGAATGAAGCGTTTGCTGCCCAGGCTTGTGCGGTGAACAAGGTGTTGGGTGTCGAGGCGGCCAAGGTGAACGTCAACGGCGGTGCAATTGCCATTGGCCACCCCATTGGTGCATCAGGCTGCCGTGTGCTGGTAACACTGCTGCATGAAATGCAACGCCAGGATGCCAAAAAGGGCATTGCTGCGCTGTGCATTGGGGGCGGCATGGGCGTGGCGCTTGCTGTAGAGCGCTAAGCAGCATTCGGTACAAGCGCAGGCAGAGTTGATAAGACACAAAGACTGTAGAGCTGCGAAACGGGTTAACCGCAAGCTTTCGGCCGCTCGTTTGCAGCTACAGTATTTGAGACAAAACATATTTGAAATGTTGCTAATTAGGAGATTGTGATGAGTCAAAAAGTTGCGTACGTTACGGGGGGCATGGGCGGCATCGGAACTGCCATTTGCCAGCGTCTGCATGAAGATGGTTTCAAAGTGCTGGCTGGTTGCGGCCCGACCCGTGATTACAAAAAATGGCTTGATGAGCAAAAGGCATTGGGTTTTACCTTTTATGCATCGGTCGGTAATGTGGGCGACTGGAATTCCACCGTCGAAGCCTTCTCTGCTGCAAAGCAAGAACATGGCGCTATTGACGTGCTGGTCAATAACGCGGGCATCACCCGTGACCGCATGTTCCTGAAAATGACGCCCGAAGACTGGCAAGCTGTGATCGAAACCAACCTGAACTCCATGTTCAACGTCACCAAGCAGGTGGTCGGTGATATGGCTGAAAAAGGCTGGGGCCGCATTATCAACATCAGCTCGGTCAATGGGGCCAAGGGGCAGGCAGGACAAACCAATTACTCGGCCGCGAAGGCTGGCATGCACGGTTTCACCATGGCGCTGGCGCAAGAATTGGCGTCCAAGGGCGTCACTGTCAATACCGTGAGCCCCGGCTATATCGGCACCGACATGGTCAAGTCCATCCGCCAAGACGTGCTGGACAAGATTGTTGCCACGATTCCTGTCAAGCGTTTGGGCGAGCCCAAAGAGATCGCCTCTATCGTGTCTTGGCTCGCATCCAGCGATGGCAGCTACTCGACCGGTGCAGATTTCTCCGTCAACGGCGGCTTGCACATGCACTAAGCCAGCAATGGCGGCCCCCTTTTTTGGGCGGTCATGCTGACCAAAAAGCCCCCATGCTGCGCGCACTCAGCGCAAGGCATGGGGGTTTTTTAATGCGCTGCGCAAACGCGCAGCAAAGCTAAGCTGGAGTTAGAAAGGCTTTGCGCCCATCAAACCTGTCAACGCCAATAGCAGCAGCAATTGCAGCCCTAGCAAGCTGCGGCGCATGCCCACTTGCTGAGGCTGGGCCATACGCTTGGCAAAACCCAAGGCCAGGCCGTGCGCCACATACAGAATCAAACCAATGTAGGGGTACATCATGTGCTGCCAAGGGCCGACGAACGTCACGCCCAGGCCCGTCAAGGCTGCGATGCCGCCAAAGATGCGGGCCAGCACATAAATCAGGGTGGACTTGCCTGCGGGTTGAGTTTTCCACGCCATGGCCAGATAGGCGATCGACAGCAGCAGTGTGAGCACTGCGAACAGCATGTGGGAGTGTTTGAAAATGGTGTACATGAAGAAGGGTGCGGGAGTGGTATAAAAAATATAGCGGTCTGCCGTTGCTAATGCTTGCTTTGAGTGATGTTTATATTTGAAAGCAAGTATTTATAACGGCGATCCGCTCTCTTTTTAGAGGGTTGCTTGGAGCTTCTGGCGGCCCAGCCGCTCAGTGCCCAGGTGCTGGGCGAGTTTAGCGTCTAGCGGCAGCGGCTCACCATGTAACTGCGCTGCAATCAGTTCGCCACACAACACGGAGAGCGTAAGCCCGCGTGCGCCCAAAGCGGTATGTGCCCACAGGCCGGGGGCAGTGGCGCTGACCGGGCCTGCAATCGGCAGCCGGTCATGGCTGGCGCAGCGTACGTGCCCCCAGGTGGGCTGGCAACGGGTGTCGGCAGGGTCAAACCAAGGGGCCAGAGGGGCAGCGCTTTCAGGCAGCAGGGTGGCGAGCTTGGCGTGATTGGCGGCGTGCGCCACTGCTTGATCGACCGCGCTGACCGGCATCTGCGTGACATCGCGCTCAAACGTTGACCCCATGACCCAAGCTTGCCCTTGCTCCAGCGGAATGTGCGTGACCAAGTTGCCATTGCCGTTGACCGGGAAGGGTGGCAGCGCATAAGCGTTTTGCATGCTGTGATAGCCCCAGGTGATCTGGCCACGTATGGCCTGCAGCGACCAGGCAGCATCTTCAGGCAGCAAGGCCGCAGTCGCCGGGCCGCAGGCAAGGATGGCGATATCGGCATGGGCCAGCAACTGCCCTTGGGCATTCAACGCTTGCCAAGTGCCATGCTCCGTTGCCTGCAAGCGGGCAACGTGGGATTGGCCTTGAAACTGGATGTTGGCATGCGCCAGCTGCGCGCGCACCAGCCGTGCAGGTTGCACCCAGCCTGCTTGGGCGTGCCAGCAGGCAACAGTGTCTTCTGGCAGATCCGCGGTTTGCAGTTGGGCGCTGCTGGCTGCGTGACTCCAAGTAAGGCCGGGGCCTTGTGTCCAGTGAGCGGGCAAGCCGGTGCCACCATCGGCGCAATGCTCCAGCACGCCCGTGTGGCCCCAGTCTTCACCTTCTTGGCAGAGATCGCGCAAGCGCTGCAGCGTCATGCGTACACCGCTGCGTGAAAGGCGCGAGAGCACGCTGTCATCGGGCGAAACATGGGGGCAAAACAAGCCTGCAGGCAAGCCTGATGCGCCATCCGCCGGGCTATCGCCCTCGGCCAGTACCGTGACTTGCCAGCCTCGCAAGGCCAGACTGTACGCAGTGGCTGCACCTGCCAGGCCTGCGCCCACCACCAGCGCACTGCCTGCGCGCGCCACAGGCGCTGGCACAGCAGCGCGCTGCCGGGGTTCCCAGTGCGGCTCAAAGCGTGCGGTGGGCGGGGTGTCAGACGGCGCCTGAAAAACGAATCCAGCGGTTTGCAGCGCTTTCGCCAGCGAATCTGTGAGTGCGGGCACCTGCAACACCGTGCCACGCTGACAGTGGCGCGCCAAGGCTTTGATGCTGTGCGGATCGTCAGCAAAGTCCGCTTGGAGGCAGACGACATCGGCCACGCCGTTTTGCTGGCGCAGCATAGGTTGCACTTCGCCCACCCACAGCGTGAGCATGACGCGGCCTTGCTCAAAACTGATGCGGTGCACGCCAGGAAGCAGGCCATCCATGCGCTGCGCCAAGGCAGCAGCTTGCGCAGGGCTGGCTTCGCTGTGGCAGGCCTGCACTTCAGCAGGCGACAAAGCGCCAGGGAGCACCGCCGTAAATTGCAGCAACGGGCAGCGCTGAGGGTCGGCCTGCCACGCGGACCAAGCCGCTAAAAATCGTTCACCGTGCCCAAAATGGGTGTCCAGCATGTGCCACGCAAGGCGGCCCTGCCAAGCGTACAGCGGTGAATGGGGTGTTGAAAGCATAGATGGAACGCGTAAAAGCAGTGCTGGCATAGCCACCCGGCGGGGCGCTATTCCCAGCGCTGCTGGTAAGAAAACACAGGCAGTCGCCAGCCAAAACGAATGGCCGCCAGACGCAACGCCAGCCCACCCGCAAAGCAGATTGCGGTGCTGATGCCCAGAGGCACTTCCAGGGTCTGCAAACCAAGGTAGAGCAAACACACGGCCATGGACACACTAGCGTACAGCTCCCGCCTGAACACGACAGGAACTTGGTTGCACAGCACATCGCGCAAGATGCCGCCGCTGATGCCGGTGATCATGCCCGCCATGACGACCACCAGTGGGTCATACCCCAGCTTGATGGCCACATTGCTGCCAATCAGCGAAAAGGCAATCAAACCCATGGCATCCAGCAGCAAAAAGACATGCTTCATGCGCTGCATATAACGCGCAATGACGGTGGTCAGTAAGCCAGCAGACACCACCAGATACACATAGGTGGGGTGCTGCGTCCAGCCGATGGGGTAATTGCCCAGCACCATATCGCGGATGGTGCCGCCGCCCAAAGCGGTCACAAAGGCGATCACCACCACACCAAAAATGTCCATGTTGCGCCGCCCAGCGGCGAGCGCGCCCGACATGGCTTCGGCAGTGATAGCGATTAAATAGATGACGAGAATGACGTCCAGCGGGGTGCTGAAGACGGTGTGCAAGAAATCGGACAAGGTAGTCACGGGTGCAAAGCTTGGTGCTCACGCCCAAGCAGCCTGCTAAAAAAGAGGCTTCTTGGGCATGGGTAGCCTCTCCCGCTGTCCTTTTACCTGAGAGTTTTAGCGCCGCGCATGTTCGTCATGCACGGGCTTGCCCCTTCGGTGAACCGGCCGGTCTTGATGACCCCGGTTGCTCTCCAGTCGGCAATAGTGTTCCGTGGTACAGGGTGCCTGAGCGATTATGGGAGTTTGCGCCTTCGGTGGAGACTGGCATTGGTTGCCGCCTCGCTCTCCCACGGAATACAGAAGCTGCGATTATGGCGCGTCTCTGGCATCCCGCTAGCTTGCCGGGCATCTGGCCAATAAAAAAGCCCCGTAGTGAATTGCTACGGGGCTTTTATCGTCGTCTTCAGTGATTACGCCGAGGGTGGAACGTAACCGACCGCAGCATCTGCGCCGTCGCCAAAGAAGTGATTTTCCATCTGGCGGGCCAAGTATTGGCGGGCGCGGGCATCGGCCAGATTCAGGCGGTTTTCATTGACCAGCATGGTCTGGTGCTTGAGCCAGTCGGCCCATGCTTGCTTGCTGACGCTGGAGTAAATGCGCTTGCCCAGATCGCCAGGGTACGGAGGAAAGTCCAGACCTTCAGCTTCTTGGCCCAGTTTGATGCATTGAACGGTACGTGCCATGGGAGTGTCCTTGTGTGACTTCAGATGTTTGGGTAATAACGAACTGAAATCTTATTGGTTTAAGTTTTGAAGTCGTGCTTTCAGAATCCGATCCAACGGTGAAACGAACCGTTTTCCCCAACAAATACTGAAAGCAAAAATGAACAATCGCCGCAACTTTATCAAGATTCCCGTTGCCCTCAGCCTTTTGGCGGGCTTCACCTTCGCTGCCGTGCCATCATTTGCGGCCGACGCCGTGACCTTGCTCAACGTGTCTTACGACCCCACCCGTGAGCTGTACGTCGATTACAACAAGGCTTTCGCCAAGCACTGGAAAGAAAAAACCGGCCAAGACGTGACAGTCAAGCAGTCCCATGGCGGCTCTGGCAAGCAAGCGCGCTCCATCATTGATGGTATTGAGGCCGATGTGGCCACCTTGGCGCTGGCGGGTGACGTGGATGCCTTGGTCAAAAACGGCACCCACCTGGCTGCGGACTGGCAAAAGAAACTGCCGCTGAACAGCGCGCCTTACACATCGACCATCGTGTTCCTCGTCAAAAAAGGCAATCCCAAGGGCCTCAAAGATTGGAGCGACTTGGTTAAGCCGGGCGTGCAAGTGATTACGCCCAATCCCAAAACCAGCGGCGGCGCCCGCTGGAATTATCTGGCTGCCTGGGAGTTTGCCAAGCGCAAGAATGGCGGCGATGAAACCAAGGCCAAAGACTTTGTGCAGCAGCTCTATAACAACGTGCCTGTGCTGGACACCGGTGCGCGCGGCTCCACCATTACTTTCGTGCAGCGTGGTGTGGGCGACGTGCTGCTGGCTTGGGAGAACGAAGCATTCCTGGCACTGCGCGAGTTTGGTCCGGAGAAGTTTGAGATCGTTGCACCGTCGATTTCCATCTTGGCGGAGCCCTCGGTTGCCGTGGTCGACAAGGTCGTGGACAAGAGGGGCACCCGCAAGGTGGCGCAGGCTTACCTGGAATATCTGTACAGCGATGAAGGCCAGCAAATTGCCGCACGCAATTTCTACCGTCCCACCAACGAGAAGGTCAAAGCTGATTTTTCCAAGCAATTCCCTGCACTGGAGCTTTTCACCATTGACCAAGCCTTCGGCGGTTGGGACAAAGCGGACAAAGCGCACTTCGCCGACGGTGGCAGCTTTGACCAGATTTACACCAAAAAGTAATTTTTCCGCGCAAGCGGCCAGAGGGTGACGCTGCGCCCACCCTTGATTTAAAGGAGTGATCCATGTCTACTACCGCTGCAATTCCAGCCATCGATACCTTTTTGCCACGTGATGCATGGTGCGTACAAGCAGCATCGGTGCTGCGCATTACGGCCCGGCAATGGGGTGTGTATGGAGCATGGTGGCCTGGTCCCTCCGGACGCAACGCTGCCAACCGCGCTGGCAGGAAATAAGCATCAAATTGGCTGCTAGCCCTTATGAATAAAGGGCTAGTAGCTATTTTTTTGTTTGAAAGATCCCTATAGACAATGCAGTGCGAGAGGGGGTGAACTGCCCCATCAAGTTGAAAGAACTGGACGGCCTTCTCGCATGCTTTTTCGTTCTATGTACTGCGCGCGGCCTGTGGCACTCTGGGGCGATATCGAGGTTTTCGCCATCGCCAATATCCTGCGCCCTTGCCAGCCTGAGACAATGTCGCCCATCATGAGTGCTCAGAACGACAAGATTTCCCCCGACGCCCCCTACGCTGACATGCCCACCGGCAACCCCGATCTGCCCGATGGCTGGCTGGAAGTGGTTTCCATGGACATGGAAGCCAAAGGCATTGCCCGCAAGCCTGATGGCAAAGTGGTGTTCATTGACGGTGCTTTGCCCACCGAACTGGTCACGGCCAACGTGCACCGCAAGAAAGCCAATTGGGAGGCAGCCAGCCTGTTTGCGATCCACCGCGAATCGTCGCAGCGTGTCACGCCCGGCTGCCCGCATGCGGGCTTGCATGAAGGCGCGTGTGGTGGCTGCAAGATGCAGCACCTGCATATCAATGCCCAAGTGGCCGTCAAGCAGCGCGTACTGGAAGACAACCTGTGGCATCTGGGCAAGGTCAAGCCCGAAACCATGATGCGTCCCATCGAAGGCCCGACTTGGGGCTACCGCTACCGCGCCCGGCTGTCGGTACGGTATGTGATCAAAAAAGGCAAGGTGCTGGTGGGTTTCCACGAGCGCAAGAGCCGCTACATCGCCGACATGGAAACTTGCAAGGTGCTGCCACCCCATGTGGATGCCATGTTGATGCCCCTGCGCGAGTTGGTCGCCAGCATGGATGCGCGTGAGCAGTTGCCGCAGATCGAAGTCGCATGTGGCGACCATGTGACAGCTTTGCTTCTGCGCCACATGGTGCCGTTGACAGAGGCTGACCAGCAGCGTTTGCGCGATTTTTCGGCTGCTCACAACGTGCAGTGGTGGTTGCAATCCAAAGGGCCCGAGACCATCCACAAGATGGAAGAGGGCGGTGCGCAACTGTCGTACAGCTTGCCGGACTTTGGCATTCACATGCCGTTCCAGCCCACTGACTTTACGCAGGTCAACCCGCACATCAACCGCGTGCTGGTCACCCGTTCATTGCGCTTGCTCAATGCTCAAAAGCATGAGCGAGTGATCGACTGGTTCTGTGGTTTGGGCAACTTCACCCTGCCTCTGGCGACCCAGGCGCGCGAAGTGCTGGGTATTGAAGGTTCCGACACCCTGGTGCAGCGCTCGCACGAGAATTACGCGGCCACCAATGCCACCCGTGCAGAGGGCGACAAGTTGGCCCCCACCACGTTTGTTGCGCGTAACCTGTTCAATATGACGCCTGCGCTTTTGATGGCTGACGGCAACGCAGACAAGTGGCTGATTGATCCACCCCGTGAAGGCGCATTTGCGCTGTGCCAGGCCTTGGCAGATATTCACCAGATCCGCATCGGTGTCAAGCAAACCGGCGTGCCTACCGAGGAACAGCCCGACTTGCTGGCGCCGCTGCCGGAAGGTCATGAAAACTGGAAGTTCCCCAAGCGCATCGTGTATGTCAGCTGCGGCCCCGCAACCTTGGCGCGCGATACAGGCTTGCTGGTGAATCAAGCGGGTTACCGTTGCGTGCAGGCCGGTGTAGTGAATATGTTCCCCCACACTGCACACGTTGAAAGCATGGCAGTCTTTGAGCGTATCGACTAAGCAGGCGCAACATGCTCTGCGTGGTTCGTGATGCAAGCTTTGCGTTGCGCCACGGGGCACGTAAAAAAGCCCGAGTCAGCAATTTGCGACTCGGGCTTTTTTACAGTTGAGGCCGCACTCAGCTGCGAGGGCGTGCGTATTCGGTTTCGATATCGTTGTCTTGACGCGCCTTAGGCGCCTCAGGTTTTTGGGTGAACACGGAAGGAGAACCGTCGAGTTTGTGCTCGCGCATGTAGGCATCCATGTCTTTCCAACCTGCAAAAACCATGGCCTTTGGCGCCTTGGGGTTGAGGGTGTAACAGTCTTCAATGCCGCGCATGGCGTGGCGGCACGCACTGCCAACGGCTTTGGCTTCGTTTTCCCTGACCACGGTGCGTGGGTCTGGGCCCAAGCCAGGCACTTGGTCAAGACAGCCAGTCAGCAAGGCTGCTGCCCAAGGCAGCAACAAGACGGCAAGACGGGGAGTGTGGGCGGAAGTTTTTGACATGCTGAATCTCTATCGACAAGTGCTGCCAAATATTAAGCGTTTCTTGCGTTGCCCGTAAAAAAGGCTCCTGCAGGAGCCTTTGGTTAACCAGCCTTTAGCTGACTTAGTCGCGGTCACCGCCCATGATGCCCAGCAGGGCCAGCAGGCTCTGGAACACGTTGTAGATGCTCAGGTACAGCGACAGTGTGGCGCTGATGTAGTTGGTCTCGCCGCCATCCAGAATGCGCTTGAGGTCATACAGCATGAAGGCGGAGAAAATACCGATAGCCAGCATGGAAATCGCCATCATGCCTGCTGTGGAGCCCACAAACACGTTGATGACCGCACCGACCATCAACACCAGGGCGCCGACGAACAGCCATTTGCCCATGCCCGAGAGATCACGCTTGATCACGGTGGCCAGAGAGGCCATGACAAAGAATACGCCTGCAGTGCCGGCGAATGCCGTCATGATCAGTTGAGAGCCATTGCTAAAGCCCAGCACCATGCCAATCATGCGCGAGAGCATGAGACCCATGAAGAAGGTAAAGGCCAGCAGGACGGGAACGCCAGCGGCAGAGTTCTTGGTCTTTTCAATGGCAAACATGAAGCCAAAAGCGCCGACCATGAAAACAATCAAACCCATGCCGCCTGTGAGCGAGCGGGTAATGCCGGTACTCACACCAATCCACGCACCCAAAACCGTGGGCAACATGCTCAGTGCCAGCAGCCAGTAGGTGTTACGCAGCACTCTGTGGCGCTGCTGCTGCGAGATGCCGTAGCCTGCAGAGTCCAAAGTGTTCATATGGTTCATGGGGTGTTTTCTCCTGTAGAAGATGTAGCGAATTGCTAGTGTTCTGTCATTCTATGAGACAGCATTAACGCATTAAGTTCCCAAATCCTTCGTTTTTGCGCCAGTTTTCTTCAACTTTAAAGGTTGGAATGTTTTGCGCCCAAGTGCAGGGCTGAAGCGTTAATAGTCAGTATGCTTAAAGTTTGAATACAAAACCTGTTGGGACCTTTGCCATGAAGAATAAGTTTGAGTTGGAACTGGCCGATGTGAAGAAGATTGCTGCAGCTGCAGAAGCTGAAGCGCTGAAGAACAATTGGGCAGTGACGATCTCCATCGTGGACGACGGTGGCCACCTGCTGTGGCTGCAGCGCCTGGATGGCGCAGCGCCCATGTCTGCACATGTGGCACCCGCCAAGGCACGCTCTGCCGCCGTGGGCCGTAAGGACACCAAGGCGTTTGAAGACATGATTAACAATGGCCGCACTGCATTTTTGAGCGCGCCGTTTGTGGATGGTCTGCTCGAAGGTGGCGTTGCCATCATGAAGGACGGGCAGTGCCTGGGCGCGGTGGGCGTTTCGGGTGTGAAAGCTGCAGAAGATGCGCAAGTGGCCAGCGCAGGAATTGCAGCATTGGGCCTGTAAGCCTTGCTTCCAGCGCGTTGCCCACATCAAAAAAGCGACTTGAGAGTCGCTTTTTTGATGTGGGTGTCGTTTCATCGAAAAAAGGACTGGCTACGCATCGCCCTATCCAGGGTTTTGTTGGCTGGCCTAAACGATAGCGGGCCTCTGCCCGCATCGCCCCACGATGAAACTCAAAATCCGGTTTATTTGGTCAAAATGAGTTTGCCCAGCTTCGTCGATTGCAGGCGGTAGACGGCACCGTTGTGCACGATGGAAATCGACTTGTTGCCCCGCAGCAGCATTTGGCTGTCCACACTTAAATCTTGCAAAAGCTGCACGGCTGCAGCGGCCGTGCTGTCTGCCAAGACGGGTTGCACGGTAGGAAGGCGGCGCGCCATAGAGGTGGATTGTGTGGCTTGCATGGTGCGAAGTTGGAGGGCGTTGAAGTGGAGTTAATGATAACTATTCTTATTAAGGAGTCAACGCCAGTACGCTCCTGAAAGGCAACAAATTGTGCTTTTAAAGAGCGAAGAATTAAAAAAAGAGAGCGGAGCGCCATTGAGCAGCAACGCTTTCCAGCAAGTAAGTTGCTGAAACCTAGGAAATACCAGGGCTAGTAGCTCACTTTTTTGTCTGCCAATAAAGAAAAACTCCGAAGGTCTTGCAACGCTTCGGAGTTCTCGGCTGTGGAATGCTGTTGGCGCAGTGCTTATTGCTCAGGATGCGTCACAAAACCAATTTTGCGAATGCCTGCGTTTTGCGCGGCAGCCATGGCTTTGGCGACGCGTTCATAGCGCACTTCCTTGTCACCGCTGATGTGCAAATCTGGCTGCACATCCTTGGCTGCTTCTGCCTGCAGGCGGGTGAGTAACTCTTCGTCGCTGATCGCGTCTTTGCCCCAGAAGTACTGGCCTTGGGCATCAATGCTCAGGCTGATGTTTTGGGGCTTGACCACTTCCGGCTCATTGGAGACGCGTGGCAGATCCACATTGACCGCGTGCTTCATCACAGGCACGGTGATGATGAAAACAATCAATAGCACCAACATGACGTCCACCAAGGGCGTCATGTTGATTTCGTTCATGACTTCATCGCTGTCATCTTGGGTGCCGAAAGCCATGGCTTACGCGCCTTTCTTCAAGGGCAGGACGTTACTGTCGCTGGCTGTGGGCGTGGTATCCACGTTCATGCGGGCACCGGTCACAAAGTAAGCGTGCATATCGTGGGCAAAGCTGTTGAGGCCGTTAAGCACACCCTTGTTGCCGCGCACGATGGCGTTGTAGCCCAGCACCGCAGGGATGGCGACAGCCAGACCAAAGGCCGTCATGATCAGCGCTTCCCCAATGGGGCCAGCCACCTTGTCAATCGATGCCTGGCCCGAAGTGCCAATCACGATCAGCGCGTGGTAGATGCCCCAGACCGTACCGAACAGGCCGACAAATGGCGCTGTCGAGCCTACGGAGGCCAGAATGGCCAAGCCGGCCTGCATGCGCGCGGTGAACTCATCAATGCCATTGCGCAAGCAGCGTGTCACCCAATCAGACACGTCCAGCGTGTCATGCAAATGGGCGCTGGTCTTGCGGTGGTGGGAGATGGCTTCGCGGCCTTCCAGCGCCAGATAGCGGAAAGGATTGGCGGGATCGGAATTGAGTTTGTTCAAGCCAGAGCCAAAGTCTTCGCTGTGCCAGAAATCTTTGGCTTCTTTGGCATATTTCTTGTACTTCACGAGACCTAAAGCCTTGACGATGATGACAACCCACGATGCCACAGACATGATCAGCAGCAAGATGGCCACACTGCGGGTGACAAAATCGCCTTGCGCCCAGACGTGGGCAATGCCGAATTGGGATTCCATGAAAACTCCTGAGATAACTGTTTATTCGAGTACGAAATTGACGGGTACGATGTTCCACATAGCTTCAGGAACACCATTGCGTTTACCGGGGACAAAGCGCCAGCGCTGCACGGAGGCAAGCGCAGCTTTGTCCAAGCGGTCATAGCCGCTGGATTCTTTAAGTTCAATTTGTTGGGGCAAGCCATTTTCATCAACCAGTACGCGCAGCATGACCTTGCCTTGCTCGCCCATGCGGCGGCTGATGGATGGGTAACTGGGGCGAGGGTTGTTCAGATACGCAGCATTACTGGATGGCAACTGCACCTCAGCGCCAGAAGGTTTGGCCGGTGCCGTCGGCGCAGCCACTGGCGCAGGAGGGGCTGGTGGCGTTGCCTCCGCTAGGGGAGCAAGTTCACTTTCTAACGTGCCTGTTGGCGCATCTGGCGCAGGAGTTGGATCTGTAATTGCCTTTGGTAACGGTGGAGTTTTTTGCACCGGCTTCGGCGCTGGTTTGGGCTTTGATGGCGCCGGTGTGGGTTCGGGTGGTTCAGGAACGGGTGGAGCCGGCGGCGCTGGAGCAGGTGGCTCAGGTGCTGGCGGCGCAACGAACTGCGCAATAACTTGTGCAGCAATGATTTGCGGCTCAGGCGCCCGCTCCATACCGTTTTGCAAAGCCCAGATTCCCCCTACATGCAGCGCCAATACGGCTGCGGTAATGAGGGTTTTGTTGCCAAGGCTGCCAGCAGGAGCGAATCGTTCGAAGGAAGACATAAATATCAGAAACCGGTCGTTCAACCGGTTCATTCAGCCACTTGGCACTGGGGCACGGCGGGAAATGCACCCACCACGTTTCAGCCAGGTGAATACAGAAAAATTACTTGTGAAATATCCACCAAGTACAGCCCAGAACAAGAATCAGGCTGCCTGCAATGCTTGAGATGAAGGCCATGCGTTGCTCTCCAGAATGGACGTGGCGAGCTGAACTGGCTGGGCGGATTCATTATGGATGGCAGCGCTGTTGCCTCGGGCGCAGCATTTGGCAACCACGTCGCGCGCACAGGTTTCGCAACGACCGCATTGGGTAGCAACACCAAGCTCGAATTGAATTTCGTCAAAGCTCATGCCAGCATGGGCATGGCGTGCAATTTCGCGATCTGAAACTCGGTGGCAAACACAGACGATCATGGCTACAAGCAGTTTTGGCTGGCTGTTATATGGTGCTGTAATTATAAATGCGAATTCATCGCATTTGCAAGTAGCGTGCAATAGCTAGGCTGCCAACGCGTGATCTCGATGAAAAAGCAAGGCGAAAAAAAACCGGCATGCGCCGGTTTTCTCAAAGCTGTCGCAATTATTTGACGTGCTTGCCGATCAGGCCAGCCATCTCAAACATCGAAACTTGGGGCTTACCGAAAACTTCTTTGAGCTTGGCATCTGCATTGATCATGCGCTTGTTGGCAGCATCTTGCAGGTTGTTAGCCTTGATATAGACCCACAGCTTGCTGATGATTTCAGTGCGGGGCAGGGGATCTTTGCCGACTACAGCAGCCAAAGCAGCGCTGGGAGTCAGGGGTTTCATGAAGGCGGCGTTGGGTGTGCGCTTTTTCGCAGGAGCTTCGGTAGCTGCGGGAGCTGCAGCGGATGCCTTCTTTGCAGTTGCCATTTTGACTTTCCTTATTGGTGAGTTTTATGCCAGCTGACGCAGGCGCATTTGCCCAAGTTCATCTGGTTGGGCTTGATGCTAATGGGAAAAATTCACCTTTCCAAGCGGACGAACGTGTTTTTTAGCCGGAATTGTTGTGTCGTGACACTCTAAAGCGCAAATCCTGTATCGATTCTTTGCAATTTACCGCAGCGATGGGAGGATGAGCGCCTACTGCGCACCCACGCATTTCTCTTGTAGCTCTTATCAATAGGAAGGTGT
Source organism: Comamonas sp. (assembly GCA_015478895.1). Taxonomy (GTDB): domain Bacteria; phylum Pseudomonadota; class Gammaproteobacteria; order Burkholderiales; family Burkholderiaceae_C; genus Comamonas. The sequence goes on from JADMKK010000052.1 coordinate 53,135, forward strand.
TTTATGGAGATCGCTTTTCAAACGTGTGACTTGTGTGACGCACAAAAAGCTAATGCAAACGGTGACCTGCGCGTGTTGCCACCTGTCTTTCAGCACTACGGCGGTCTTGAAAAGTTTGCAGGCGCTGTCGCAACGATCAAGTGTTTTGAAGACAACACGCTGGTCAAACAAATTTTAGATACTCCAGGCGATGGGCGCGTTTTAGTCGTTGATGGAGGCGGCTCGTTGCGTAGAGCGCTGGTCGGAGGCAACCTAGCGGCTGCAGCAGCGCGCAATGCTTGGGCGGGAATATTGGCGTTTGGCTGTGTGCGTGATGTAGTTGAGTTGCGCGCAACCTCGGTCGGCATTCTTGCTTTGGGCTTGGTGCCAATGCCCACTGAAAAGCGTGGGGAAGGGCAATTAGGTCTTGCAATTGAAGTGGCAGGCATACGCATCAGTGAGGGCGATTGGCTTTATGCCGATGCAGATGGAGTAGTCATTTCTAAAGCTCCTTTGCATGCCTAGAGAGGCGTGCTTGTAAAGATTTCACTGGGTAGGCATTGCTTTTCACATTGTGAGAGTAAAAGTTGTTGCGTTGCAGCATTTTGTTTTCACCTAGAAGAAATTGATTTCACATTGAGATATTTGTTGATAACCAATTGATTATTAAAGTTAAAAATATTAGTCTTGTATAAGATAGAAGATGTTGAATAACTCTTCTATAAGACTTAAATTTAGCTACAAGCCGGAACACAAACGGCGCAACTTTTCACTTTTTGCCCCACTCTTCACTGGAGATCGACATGCCTGAATCCCTGAACCAACAACTGAGCCGTGAACAACAAATTGCCGCCTTGGAAAAGGATTGGGCACAAAACCCCCGTTGGAAGGGTGTGAAACGCGGTTACTCTGCAGCCGATGTAGTGCGTCTGCGTGGCAGCCTGCAGCCAGAGCACACACTGGCCAAGCGCGGTGCTGAGAAACTGTGGGAAAAGATCAATGGTGGCTCCAAGAAGGGCTATGTGAACGCGTTTGGTGCGATCTCTGCCGGCCAGGCCATGCAACAAGCCAAGGCTGGCTTGGAGGCTGTGTATTTGTCCGGCTGGCAAGTGGCTGCAGACGGTAACACGTCGGAAACTATGTACCCCGACCAGTCGTTGTACGCCTATGACTCGGTGCCGACCATGGTGCGCCGTATTAACAACACCTTCAAGCGTGCAGATGAAATTCAATGGAGCCGCGGCATTAACCCAGGCGATCAAGAGTTCATTGACTACTTCTTGCCGATCGTGGCCGACGCTGAAGCAGGTTTTGGCGGTGTGCTCAACGCGTTTGAGTTGATGAAGAACATGATCGCTGCTGGCGCATCGGGCGTGCACTTTGAAGATCAGCTGGCTGCAGTCAAGAAGTGTGGCCACATGGGTGGCAAAGTACTGGTGCCGACGCAAGAAGCCTGCGAAAAGCTGATCTCAGCCCGATTCGCAGCTGATGTGATGGGCGTATCTACCATCGTCTTGGCACGTACCGATGCTGAAGCTGCCAACTTGATTACTTCGGATCACGACGCCAACGATAAGCCTTTCCTGACGGGAGAGCGCACCCAAGAAGGCTTCTACCGTGTCAAAAATGGTTTGGAGCAATCCATCAGCCGCGGTGTGGCATATGCCCCTTACGCAGACTTGGTGTGGTGCGAAACCGGTGTGCCCGACATTGGCTTTGCCCGCGAATTTGCACAAGCTGTACATGCAGCATGTCCAGGCAAGCTGCTGTCGTACAACTGCTCGCCATCGTTCAACTGGAAGAAAAACTTGAACGACAGCCAGATTGCTTCGTTCCAAGAAGAGTTATCGGCTTTGGGCTACAAGTTCCAGTTCATTACCTTGGCAGGTATCCATATCAACTGGTACAACAGCTTCCAGTTCGCCCACGCTTACGCTCGCGGCGAGGGCATGAAGCACTATGTCAACATGGTGCAAGAGCCAGAATTTGCCGCGCGCGACAAGGGCTACACCTTTGTTTCGCACCAGCAAGAAGTTGGCGCCGGCTACTTTGACGACGTCACTACCATCATTCAAGGTGGTTCGTCTTCCGTGAAGGCGCTGACAGGCTCCACTGAAGAAGAACAGTTCCACTGATCAGCTTCGTCAGCAAGCGCGGTGGGGCGCTTTCTGACCTGCTGAATGTATGACTTGGCATGTGCCCGTAGCTTCGGCTACGGGTTTTTTTGTTTGTACAACGCTAAAATACTTTGTAGAGCTAACCAACAAGGGCGAGAAAGGCATTCTGGTTATGACACCGCGAACGACGAACACCAAGATGTTGAGCAGTCAATAAGGCTGCGTGTTCGCGCCTGCCCGGAGTTGTATATATCCATAAAAGCGCGGACGAGTTCCGCGCTTTGCTTTTTTGACGGCTCGCGCGCTCCTGTTATAGATAAAGATAGTTAAGGATTTTCATGTTAAAGATCACACTACCTGACGGTTCGCAGCGCGAATTTGATGGCCCTGTCACCGTCATGCAAGTGGCCGCATCGATTGGCCCCGGTTTGGCCAAAAACACCGTAGCAGGCAAGATCAATGGTCGTTTGGTGGATGCTTGCGAGCTGATTGAGCAAGACGCCAAGCTGCAGATCATCACTCCTAAGGATCAAGATGGGGTGGAAATCATTCGCCACTCTACGGCTCACTTGGTCGGTCACGCCGTCAAGCAGTTGTACCCCACTGCAAAGATGGTGATCGGCCCTGTGATTGAGGAAGGCTTCTACTACGATATTTCGTACGAGCGCCCCTTCACGCCAGAAGACTTGGCTGCCATCGAAGCGCGCATGAAAGAATTGATCGCGCAGGACTATGACGTAGTCAAGAAGATGACACCCCGTGCGGAAGTTATTGAAGTATTCAAGTCGCGCGGTGAAGATTACAAGCTGCGCTTGGTGGAGGAAATGCCTGATGAGCAGGCAATGGGCTTGTACTATCACCAAGAATATGTGGATATGTGCCGTGGTCCCCATGTGCCCAATACCCGTTTCTTGAAGGTCTTTAAGTTGACCAAGCTGGCGGGTGCTTACTGGCGCGGAGATGCTAAGAACGAGCAATTACAACGTGTGTACGGCACCGCTTGGGCTGACAAGAAAGACTTGGCCGCCTACATCACCCGGATTGAAGAGGCGGAAAAATGTGACCACCGCCGTTTAGGCCGTGAGCTGGATCTCTACCACATCGACGAGTGCTCGCCAGGCACCGTATTCTGGCATCCCAAGGGCTGGAGTGTGTGGCAAGAGGTGGAGCAGTACATGCGCCGCGTCTACCGCGACAACGGCTACCAAGAAGTCAAAGGACCGCAGATCTTGGATAAGACTCTGTGGGAGAAGACTGGGCACTGGGACAAGTACCGCGACAACATGTTCGTAACGGAGTCTGAAAAGCGTGACTACGCTTTAAAGCCCATGAACTGCCCAGGTCACATCTTGATCTTCAAACAAGGCATCAAGAGCTACCGTGATTTGCCGTTGCGCTTTGGGGAATTTGGTCAATGCCACCGCAATGAGCCAACCGGTGGCTTGCATGGCATCATGCGCGTGCGTGGATTTACCCAAGACGATGGCCATATTTTCTGTACTGAAGATCAAATTCAGCAAGAAGTGCTGGACTTCAATCAGCTGGTGCAAAAGGTGTATGCCGATTTCGGCTTTACCGACATCATTTACAAGGTGGCTACACGCCCCGATGCACGTATTGGCTCCGATGAAAGCTGGGATAAGGCAGAAAAAGCATTGTTTGATGCCTTGAAGGCTTCGGGCTGCGAATACCAGATCGCAGTTGGTGATGGTGCTTTCTATGGTCCTAAGATCGAATACACATTAAAGGATGCATTGGGTCGTCAGTGGCAGTGCGGTACTATCCAAGTCGATTTTTCTATGCCGGAGCGCTTGGATGCTGAGTATGTAGGTGAAGACGGCAATCGTCACCGCCCTGTCATGCTGCACCGTGCCATCGTGGGTTCCATGGAGCGTTTCATTGGAATTTTGGTTGAGCAATTTGCTGGCGCATTACCAATTTGGTTAGCGCCTGAGCAGGTGGCTGTACTCAATATCACGGACGCACAGGCGGATTACGTGAGAGAAGTTGTCTCAAAGTTGCAAAAAGCACTGCCTCATCAAAGCTTTAAGGTGGTGTCTGACCTGCGCAATGAAAAGATCACGTATAAAATACGCGAGCATGCATTGCAGAAACTGCCTTATATCCTTGTCGCGGGTGACAAGGAGAAAGCGGCAGGCACTGTCGCTGTGCGTGCCAGAGGCAATAAAGATTTGGGTGTAATGAGTGTGGATGCGTTCATTGAATTGCTTCACCAAGATATTACAAACAAAGTCTGATGGAAATTGCGCGGCAGCCGTCGCGCAATTTCCATCAATGCAAGCAGCTACGCTTTTCGTAGCGATTTGAATTTAGGGTGAGAGCCATAGCTACAGAATTCCGTGACCGTCGCCATCGCGAGGAACGTAAACACCGTCTGAACCGTGAAATCATGGCGCTTGAAGTGCGCTTGTCCGGTCCTGAAAATGAACCAATTGGCATTGTTTCTATTCAAGAAGCTTTGCGGATGGCCGGTGATTTGGATGTCGATTTGGTGGAAATTGCCGCTACGGCAAATCCTCCTGTCTGTCGTTTGATGGACTACGGCAAGTTCAAGTATCAGGAGCAAAAGAAAGCTGCTGAAGCGAAGTCCAAGCAAACTGTAATCGATATCAAGGAAGTGAAATTCCGTCCCGGTACCGATGATGGCGACTACAACATCAAGCTGCGCAACATTCGCCGCTTCTTGGCTGACGGTGACAAGTGCAAAATTACTTTGCGCTTCCGTGGTCGTGAGATCACGCACCAGCAGTTGGGCATCGATTTGCTCAACCGCTTGCGCGATGATTTAGCGGATTCGATCCAAGTCGAGCAATTCCCGAAGCTGGAAGGCCGACAAATGGTTATGATGATCGCCCCTGCACGCAAGAAGCCTGTAGCTGGCGCTGCCAAGCCTGCTGCAGATGCATCGGCTGGTAGTCAAGCTGCTTAAATGCGGTAATTTTTTTCGGGAGCCTGCCTGCGAGGGCAGGTTTCTGTTTTGCTGCTTGCAAAAGCAGTAAAAGCTGGCGAAAGCCGGCACCCCAGAAGTGTCTCGGGGCCGACAAGTTTGTACAGCGTTGTGCAAACGCCTCACGAGCACAACTAATAGGAGCATTCACATGCCCAAAATGAAAACCAAGAGCAGCGCGAAGAAGCGTTTTCGCGTTCGTCCAGGTGGTACCGTCAAGCGCGGTCAAGCCTTCAAGCGTCACATCTTGACCAAGAAGACCACGAAGAATAAGCGCCATTTGCGTGGCACTACCTCCGTGCATGAAGGCGATATGGGCTCCATCGCAAAGATGTTGCCTGGCGCTGGTCTGTAATTCACTGACGAACTAGGAGAAAAACATGCCTCGCGTCAAACGTGGTGTAACGGCCCGTGCCCGTCACAAAAAAGTAATCGCCCAAGCTAAGGGTTTCCGCGGTCGTCGCGGTAATGTCTTCCGCGTCGCCAAGCAGGCGGTGATGAAGGCTGGGCAATATGCCTACCGTGACCGCCGTACTAAAAAGCGCGTCTTCCGCCAGTTGTGGATTGCCCGTATCAACGCCGCTTCGCGTGAATTGGGTCTGACATACAGCCAGTTCGCCAACGGCCTGAAGAAGGCAGCCATCGAAATCGACCGCAAGATGCTGGCCGATATCGCTGTGCACGACAAGGCTGCTTTTGCAGCCATCGTTGACCAAGTAAAGGCCAAGCTGGCTGCTGCTTGAGATAACGATCGGTAGCAGCTAGTGATGTAGTAGCTACTGGCGCACTATCAGCAAGGGCTAGGGCTTGAAAAGGCACTAGCCCTTGTTTATTTTTAACGTCGATAAAGAGTCGGTATGAACGAGTTGGATTCTCTGGTCGAGAGCGCACAGCAGCTGTTTGCGCAGGCACAAACCCCCGCTGATCTGGAAAACGCGAAGGCGCAGTTTTTGGGTAAATCGGGCAAAGTGACCGAGCTCATGAAGGGCATGGCGCAGCTTTCCGTCGAAGAGAAAAAGTCGCGTGGTGCTGCCATTAATGTGGCCAAGCAAGCGATTGAAGCGGCCTTGACAGCCCGCCGTAAAGCCTTGGCCGATGCCGAATTGCAAGCGCACCTGAAAGCCGAAGTGCTGGATGTGTCTTTGCCAGGCCGTCGCCGTGGCACGGGTGGTCTGCACCCTGTATCGCTGACGCTGGAGCGCATCGAAGCGATTTTTGGCTCCATGGGCTTTGATGTGGCTGAAGGCCCAGAGATCGAATCTGACTGGTTTAACTTCACGGCGCTGAACACGCCCGAAGACCACCCCGCGCGCTCGATGCACGACACCTTCTACATTGAAGGCGGCTCCGAGCACGCACCCAATTTGCTGCGCACGCACACCAGCCCGATGCAGGTGCGTCACGCGGTGCAGCATGTCAAGAAATACCGCAATGCGCTCGATGCTGGCCAAGGTATGCCGGAGATTCGCGTCATTGCCCCGGGCCGCACCTACCGTGTGGACTCGGACGCCACGCATTCGCCCATGTTCCACCAGTGCGAAGGCCTGTGGATTGGCGAGAACATGAGCTTCAAGGATTTGAAGGTAGTGTTTACCGATTTCTGCAAGACGTTCTTTGAGTCGGACGATCTGGTGCTGCGTTTCCGCCCCAGCTTTTTCCCGTTCACCGAGCCTTCGGCGGAAATTGACATTCAGTTCCAAAGCGGCCCGCTGGCTGGTAAGTGGCTAGAAGTGGCTGGGTCTGGTCAGGTGCACCCCAACGTGGTGCGCAATATGGGGCTGGACCCCGAAAAGTACATCGGCTTTGCCTTTGGCATGGGGCCTGATCGCCTGACCATGCTGCGCTATGGCGTGAATGACTTGCGCCTGTTCTTCGACGGTGACATTCGTTTCCTGTCGCAGTTCCAGTAATTAATAAAGTGAGCGCCTTGCCCTGGTAAAACCTAGCATTTGATGTGGTTTCACCTTGAAGTGCAATAAACACTAGGGCATGTAGCTCTTCTTTTTGAAAAACGCAGTCCCGCCAGCCTCCCTCAACCACCTCAAGTGAAGTGGGCGCTGGCAAGAACGCCAAAGAGTCTGACTATGCAATTTCCTGAATCCTGGTTGCGCCAATATTGCAACCCGAATCTGTCCACCCAGCAACTGGCCGATACCTTGACCATGGCCGGTCTGGAGGTCGAAGAACTCGATCCCGTCGCGCCTGCGTTTTCGGGCATCGTGGTGGGTGAAATCAAAGAAGCCGTACAGCACCCCGACGCTGACCGCCTGCGCGTGTGTCAGGTGGATGTGGGCGGCCCTGAGCTGCTGAGCATTGTTTGCGGCGCGCCGAATGCGCGCGTGGGCATCAAAATCCCTTGCGCCATGGTGGGTGCTGAACTGCCGCCCGGCCCGGACGGCAAGCCGTTCAAGATCAAGATCGGCAAGCTGCGCGGTGTGCCCAGCTACGGCATGCTGTGCTCGGCCAAGGAGCTGGGTGTGGATGACGATGCCAGCGGCCTGCTGGAATTGCCACTGGATGCCCCTTTGGGCCAGAACATCCGTGAGTATCTGAATCTGGATGACACGCTGTTTACGCTCAAGCTCACGCCCAATCTGGCGCACTGCCTGAGCGTGTACGGCATTGCCCGTGAAGTGTCCGCCTTGACGGGTGCGCCTTTGCAGGCTATTGATTACCCGCAAGTGGCTGTGGCTTCGCAAGACAAGCTGCCCGTGAAGATTGAAGCGACCGATCTGTGTGGCCGCTTTACCGGCCGCATCGTGCGCAATGTGAACACGCAAGTGAAGACGCCCCAGTGGATGCTGGACCGTCTGGCACGCTGCGGTCAGCGTTCGGTCTCGCCGCTGGTGGATATTTCCAACTACGTGATGTTTGAGCTGGGTCGTCCCAGCCACATTTTTGATCTGGACAAGATCGACGGTGGTTTGACGGTGCGTTGGGGCAAGGAGGGCGAAACGCTCAAGCTGCTCAACGGCAACACGGTGAAGTTTGATGGCTTCACGAAAGTGGGCGTGATTGCCGACGACAAGGCTGTTGAATCCTTGGCCGGCATCATGGGCGGCGATGCGACGGCGGTGTCGGATGAAACCAAGAATATCTACATCGAAGCGGCGTTCTGGTTCCCCAAGGCGGTCGCTGGCCGTTCACGCCACTTCAACTTCTCGACCGATGCGGGCCACCGCTTTGAGCGCGGTGTAGACTCTGAGTTCACCGTCGAGCACATCGAGCGCATCACCCAGCTGGTGCTGGAAATCTGCGGCACGCCCGAAACGCAAGTGGGCGTCATGGACGACCACCAGCCCAATATGCCCGTGGCCAAGCCTGTGCAATTGCGTGTGGCCCGTGCTGCCAAGGTGATTGGTATGGCAGTCACGCAGCAGCAATGCCTGGATGCACTGAACGGTTTGGGCCTGCCCGCTGTGGTGGCCGAAGAAGGCGTGATCAGCGTGACAGCGCCAACGTTCCGCTTTGACATCAACCTCGAAGAGGATTTGATCGAAGAAGTGGCGCGCATGATCGGTTACGAAAACCTGCCGACCACCAAGCCCTTGGCCCCGATTGCGCCCAAGCTGCGTGCGGAAAACCAGCGCAGCCCGTTTGCGGTGCGCCGCGAGTTGGCCGCGCTGGGTTATCAGGAAACCATCAACTTCTCGTTTGTGGAAGCGAAGTGGGAAGAGGAGCTGGCCGGTAACACCAACCCGATCAAGCTGCTCAACCCGATTGCCAGCCAGCTGAGCGTAATGCGCTCCAGCCTGCTGGGCTCGCTGATGCAGGTGCTCAAGTTCAACGTAGACCGCAAGGCTGGGCGCGTGCGCGTGTTTGAGCTGGGACGCGTGTTCCTGCGCGACGACAGCGTGGTGGATTCGGACACAACCGTGAAGGGCTTTTATCAGCCCATGCGTGTGGCAGGTCTGGCCTATGGCGCTGCCGACCAGCAGCAATGGGGCCGTACTGAGGCAAAGGTGGACTTCTTTGACATCAAGGGCGATGTCGAAGCCCTGCTGGCACCGCTCAAGCCCGTGTTCGAAGCGGCGGAGCACCCTGCCATGCACCCCGGCCGCTGCGCCCGCGTGCTGCTGGACGGCAAGGCGATTGGCTTTGTCGGCGAGTTGCACCCGCAGTGGCGCCAAAGCTGGGATCTGGCCCAGGCACCGGTGATGTTCGAGCTGGAGCTGGATGCCGTGCTGATGCGCTCGGTGCCCACGTTCCAGTCGGTCTCCAAGCAGCAATCGGTGGAGCGCGATATTGCCGTGGTCGTCAAGGAAAGCGTGACCCACGCGCAGGTGATGCAGGCCATTGAAGGCGCTGTGGCGGGCGGCATTTTGCGCGCTGCGGTGCTGTTTGATGTGTTCCGCCCCAAGGCCTTGAAGGCGGGCGAGGTGGCCGCGCCGGGTGCACTGGCGCAGGATGAAAAGAGCCTGGCTGTGCGTCTGACATTGGGCAGCAATACTGCAACGCTGGCGGAAGGGGAAATCGACGCCGCCATGCAGGCAGCTATTGCGGCACTACAAACACAGGTTGCTGCGCGTTTGCGTGGCTGAGGTGGATATGCAATCGAAAAACGTTCTTGTAGACAGTGATCTGGACAGCGTTGGCGCTTTGACCAAGGCGCAGCTGGCAGACTTGCTGTTTGACCAGCTGGGCGTGAGCAAGCGTGAGGCCAAAGACATGGTAGATGCCTACTTTGACTTGATCTCGCAAAGCCTGGTCAAGGGTGAAGATGTGAAGTTGTCGGGCTTTGGCAATTTCCAGATTCGTACCAAGGCGCCGCGCCCCGGTCGCAATCCCCGCACGGGGGAATTGATCCCGATTGAGGCGCGCCGTGTGGTGACGTTTCATGCCAGCACCAAGCTCAAGGAACATATCCAGGCTTGAGGCGTTGGTTGGTGTAATCCGATGGAAAGTGGCGCAGTTTTTAGAGATTGCGCTATAAAAACAGGGTTACAATAACGCTCATCGGAATGTGGCGCAGCCTGGTAGCGCACTTGCATGGGGTGCAAGGGGTCGCGAGTTCGAATCCC
>JADMKK010000053.1 GCA_015478895.1 Comamonas sp.
GATCCATCACGGCAACTGCGCCTGTCAAACCGGGGTCGATTCCAATAACGATCATTGTTCTTTGCTCCTGTTTTATTCAAAGTCTTCGGCGCTGCCGCTGTGGCTGCTCATGGCGCTGGGCTTGTCGCCGTACCAGTTCTCAAAGCGAACGCAGGGGCCGTAGTAGCGAAGATTCAGATCACCGGTGGCGCCTGAGCGCTGCTTGGCTACCCGCAGGCATGCGTAGTAGCGCCATGGCTCGCCCAGGCTGGGCTTGAGGTGAATGGGTCGATGCGGGAACAGCACGATGTCCGCGTCTTGCTCAATCTCTCCGCAGTCGCGCAGATCGGACATGATGGGCATCTGGTCCGTGCGCTTTTCCACTTCGCGGTTGAGCTGGCACAGCAGCAGTACGGTCAGGCCCAGCTCATTGGCCAAGCGCTTGAGGTTTCGAGTCACCTCGCCCAGCTGGGTGCTGCGGTTGTCCCGTGGATTGGAGCCATCCATCAAGCCCAGGTAGTCCACGATCAGCAGGCGCAGGCCGTGACGGCGCTTGAGGGCGCGCACTTTGGTGCGCAGCGTGTTGATGTTCAGCGTGGAGCGGTCATTGACGTAGAACGGGCGCTTTTTCAGGGCTTCCACTGCGGCTGTCATGTCACCCCAGTCCTGCTCCGTCATGCGCTCGGGACGCTTGATCTTGCTCAGGGGCACACCGGATTCACTGGCCACGCGGCGCTCGTACAGCGCCTGGCGCTTCATCTCCAGCGAGAACATGGCAACCGTCTTGCCCAGCTTGGCTGCGTGCTCGCCAATGCCCACAGCCAAGGCCGTTTTGCCCATGGATGGGCGGGCACCGATGATGATCAACTCACCCTCACGCATACCGCCGTCCAGCTTCTCGTCCAGATCCGCAAAGCCGGTGGGTAAGAACTGGTCCTTGGTGCCCGATGCGCGCTTGTCCATCTCGGCCATGAACTCGTCCATGCCCGTGTCTGCGCTCGTCCATTCCTCGCTGGGACTATCCTCCACCAACCCTGCCAGCTTGGCTGAGACCTGCTCGATGCGCTCGGTCACGCTCAGACTGTCGTCAGCAGCAAGTTCACGGGCATCGAACACCACAGCGGCCAACTGGCGGGCCTTAGCGCGCTCAGCAATGATTTCGGCGTAGCGCCGTGCTGTGCGCTGCGACACAAACGAGCCCTGAGCCATTGCGTTCAGGTACATCAGGTCAACTTTGCCCTGCATGTGCTCAAACACGGTGATCGCATCCACGGGCTTACCGCTGTGCGCCAAGGCAGAGATTGCGGCATAGATCGCACCGTCAAACTCCACAGAAAAGCGACCAGGTTGCACAAGGTCTGCCACGACGTCGAACATGCGCTCGTCCATCAAAAGCATACCCAGCAGGCCGCGCTCAGCCTCCAATGCCACCTTGTCGACAGACTCAAACGCCGCTTCGTCCAAGTGCTCAAAAACTGGCGCGTTCATGCGGCCACCTTCTGGGTTTTTTCGATGACGTGCTTCATGCCCCGGTCGGTCAGCAAGAAGTCCAGGTCGCACTGCCAGTTGGCGTGTTCACCGGTACGGGTCGTGCGGCCCATCAAAAAATCGTTGCCGCGGGCAATCGTGAAGTACTGCTTGAGCCATTCCAGCGCTTCTGCGGCATTCGTTGCGCGCGGCTGGCCATCCGTTTTTGCGGTGCTCAGAACCCACTTCCAGGTCTTGCCAATCGCTTTGCGTCGGCCATCGTTGAGCAGCTTCGCCTTTGGCAGTTCGGGCAAAACTTCGTGGTACAGGTCGACCACCTTTTGCACAGGGCAGATGGGCAATCCAGGCTTTGCGCCCTCTTCCGAATTTTTTTTGTCTCCCGGCAAGTCGGCGGTGCCGACAGAACCGTTAGGTTCTTTATTTCTGTTCTGTTCTGTATCTGTATCTGTATCTAGAGCGTTATCAGGCGTTACATGTAACGTTACGGCGTCCGTTACATCAGTGTTACCGCCTTGTCTTTTCTTAGCTCTATGCTTGGCAACGCGTTCAGCACTGCTTGAGGTGCTATCAGTTTTGAACTGACGCTTCTCCCAATTCAGCAAATTCAGGTTTTCGTCGATGAACCCCTTGCTGATAAACAGCGCCTTGGTCTGCGCCCAATCTTCAGCAGAAATGCGCAGGTGAAACGCTACTTCATCATCATGTAACGTTACATCACCGTTACAGCGCATGCACATCAACATGATGTAACGGCGTTGCATTGCTTCGCTCATCATCTGCACCTTTGGGTCGTGTGCAAACTCCGAGTACAAGCGGAACCATTGATTAGCCATGTGTTGCCCCCTGTTCGCGCAGACTTGCCACGCACTGCAGCAGGCGGTACATTCGCGCCTTGAAGTGCTGGGCTTTTGGTTTGTTCCCTTGGCCGTGTGCTTCAGCCAACCTGACGCCTGCACGCTTTGCGAGAGCCTGCAGGCGTTTTTCTTTTGCATAGCGGCTCATGCTCATATCGCCGCCTTAGCAATGCGCTGGCTGCGGTGATGGCTGCCAGCTGGGGTGATGTGAAAGTACGAGGCCTTGGCGGGCGCATGCTGACCTTGCAGATCGCGCTGCAGCTTTTGGGCGATGGATTGCGTGGGGACTTCCCAAGCGGAGCGCGTATTTGCGTTACGCAAAAGTTCTCGGGGGGTCATGGCTTCTTTCGAAATGGCACAACTTGGCCTGGCTTGGGTTTGACCCGATACCGCGTTGCCAAGGTTTGCTGAGCCAATTGCGTGGCTGCTTGTTGCTGGGTAAGCCCATGCGCTTGTGCAAAGGCGTTGAGTGCCGCAGCCTCCCGATCCGATAGATCGAGTCCCTGCGTGTTGGGTGCTGGTGGTGTGGACACAGGTGTTCATTTCCGCGTAACGCAAAAGGTTCACTTCAGACACTCCTGTGTCACTGGTTTGTTGCTCGCATTTCTGCAGCAGCCTGCGCAGAATTGGAGCCATGCATACGACTCAAACTCTCCAGTACCAGCTCACGCAGAAAAACCGATGGCTGCATGCCGTTGAACTCGGCCATGGCTTCAGCCAAGCGCAGTTCTGTGTCGTTGAGCGACAGGTTCACGCGGTGCTTGCGGATGTGGGCGGGGTCTGCGTACATGTCAGGCTTCCTTTGTGGAGGTCGTGTCAATGGCGGAAGGAGCGGCTTCCAGCTTGCGAAGCGCGCGGCGCTCTTTGGCAATCCACTGGTTGTCCCGCTCCACAGATGCCGGAATACCGCGCGCCTTCCAGTTCTGGACTCGTTGGACCCCGCCTTTTTTGGGGTCGAATCTCAGGCGCTTGGCCAGCTTTGCGGGCCCACCCAAGTGATCGATCAGGCTTGCATCTTCTGTATTCATGGATGCAGATTAAACACTGTGTTTAAACAAAAGTCAAACACAGCGTTTAACAACATTTTGTTTACTACACAGAAAATTCAAACATGCATCCTGTAACCGAACGGCTCTATAACGCGGCCCAAGCCCTGCGTGGAATTTCTGGGCAATCTGCTGTTGCACGCGCGCTCAACGAGTCCCCTCAAACGGTCAAAAACTGGGAGACGCGCGGCGTTTCAAAAGCGGGCGCCCTCAAAGCGGAGGAGTTGCTGGGAGTGCGAGCTGCATGGCTGTTGACCGGCGAGGGCGCCATGGGTGGCGGATTCAAGTCAAACGTGCAGCCAGTTGCGTCAGGCATGCGCCGCTACCCAGTAATCTCAAAGATCCAGGCCGGGGCCCTTTGCGAGATCTCAGTGCCCTACGGCTCGGGCGATGGCTTTGATGTGGAGTACGGCGACGATGATGCATCGCAGTGGTCGTTCTTTTTGGAGATCGAAGGCGACTCCATGCTCCCCGACTTCCGCCCAGGTGACCGCGTGCTGATTGACCCAGACGTGACGCCTCGCCCTGGCGACTTCGTAGCTGCGCGCAATACCAAGCAAGACGCCACCTTCAAAAAATACCGTGTGCGCGGAATCAATGAATTAGGCAAGGAAGTGTTTGAGCTGGTGCCTTTAAACGATGACTATCCCGTAATGCGTAGCGATGAGCACCACCTAGTTGTCATCGGCACCATGATCGAGCACCGCCGCAAGTTCCGGAGACGCTGATGCACCCCCTACACCGCGCCCTACCCTATGTGTATGCCTTTTGGGCGGTGGTGGGCTTGGTGTGGGCGGCTTCGGAGGGTTGAAAAATCCAACGCCCTAGACCGGGCACTTCGACGACAGATGCAGGCTTGTACTGCCACCAGTAGCTAGATGCCATTGCGTCTATGAACGCAAATATCTGCTCAATACCTTTGCCTTCTCGCCCTCTTTCGAGGGCAATGTCAATCACCAGATCCTTTTCTGGAAAAGCTGCAACCCAATCTACAGCAGCCTTAGCCACATCGCAGCACCTGGGTAGCTCTGAGTAAACAGCGCCCAGTGTTGAGATGGAGATGCTGCCATCCCCACCCTTTCTGAAGATCAGCGCATCAAAGTCCAGCAGTGTCACTTTGTCATCGCCCGCCTCCGCGGGCTTTTTTTCGTCTGTGTGGTGTGTGGTCATGGGTTCAGTATGGCCATTCATCCAACTTTACACAATGCGTTTAAACAAAGTGTTTGACAACTGTTTAAACGTAGCGTTTAATCAATCCCATCGCAGCACCAAACCGCGAAACACCCAAGGCCCAGCGATCCGGGGCCGAAGCCAACAGGAAGCAAAGGCGGGGTTAGCTCTTAAAGGGGCGATGCGGAAGGTGCACCAAAGCGATGGGTGCCAAGTGATCGAGCCAGCACCTCGGGTCTTTAAAAGTTGAGTGCGATTGAGAGAGGCGGAATGCGCAGGCTGATGCGCTCACGTACGGGAAAACACCCCTGATGTAGTTCAGGGATCGGAGGCGAAAGCCTAGTCTGCTGGTGACGGCAGAGCGGTCAGACCCGCTTGATGCTGACGAAATGCCGTCTGGTTGGTGAAAACCACGAATCGTTAAACGTAGGCCGGTTTGAGTCCAGTCAAGCAGGAAATCTCAGCACCTGCCCGCCTCCCTGAATCGCATTCGACTACGCAGCAGGATGAACAGGCCGAAAGGCCCTGCCCCTGAGCACCACGGCAGAAGCAAAAGTGGTTGGCCAAGCCCGTTGAATTACCGGAACCGAGGCCATACGCAAGGCGACTTGAGCTGACAGCAGTCAGGAGATGCAAGCCGCGCCCCTGGGGTCAAAACCAGGGGAGACAAACCAGAGCCTTGTGACAGAGGGCTGCGGTTTGGAAATAAAAAAGCCCGCACAAAGCGGGCTTGGAATCAAAAGCGGTGCTCAATACCCGCTTGCTTCATGATTGCGTTGGCGGTATGCCGAGAGTCGCAGTTGGTAGAGACGGTTACGCAAAGGTTTTTTATGCACCAAGATTGGTGAGACCCCTTTTGCCGCCTCAACTCAAAACCGTGCTGCCTGAGGATTTCTATGACACGGCTGTAATAGCCGTTCATGCAAGACGGAAATCACCATCCCATGCAGCAAGAGGCTTGTGCTTCAAGGGTTGATGGACTTGGTCTTCAATGAGTAAATCCACGCAGTCGTAGACGGATGAGATCAACTCTTCTTTAGTTTTTGCCTCTGCAACAAGGCCGCGCAAGTCTGGGCTGGTGGCCACGTAGACGTTTGCTTCCTTGTCGAACATAACGTCCACACGAACAACCAGCGGCATGCCTAACTTGGCAAGAAAGCGCCAAAAGGGGTTACCTACTCTGTACATGTTTCTCTCCTGGATGCCATCGAATGTACCAGATTGAACAGGATTGGACTGTAAACAAACAGGCTAAACCTGTTGCAGCACAACGGTTCCAGCCAAATCCACCGTCGCCCGAGGCGGTTTATTCACGCCCAAACGCAAGCAGCTTCCAGTCGGAGGCTGTTTTTGTTTGTAGTCACCCCAGACCACCGCGATAGGCGCGCGGCCCGACAGGGGTAAGTGTCGGGAATTCCAAGGTGCAGCTGCCCACGCCGACAGCGCACGGTGCTCATAGTGATTGAGCAAGCTCCAGCCAGAAGGGGCAATCTACGAGATTGGAGAGCATCGTGTAAGTGATAGCGCCACGTGGGCATAAAACACCGCCGCCTGCAGCGATATGCAGGGCTACCAAGCGAGCTACTTGTACTTTTTGGGTCTCAACGCAAAGCCTTCCCTCTCTCGGGTGATGCGCAGTACAGGTGGCTCACTTGGTGGTTCCGTGGGTTAGCGCCACGGATTTTTTAACCTTTTTTATAGCTGAACCACGCTGCTTCATGCGAGCCACCAACCTTTTTCAGCCGGGTCGCGGGTATCTCCGCCCTCCCTCTCTAGCTTCCCACGGCACGCCCACGGGCACCGGCTCTTTATTCCACCCAGCCCGCCCTGAGCAATCTCGGCGGGCTTTCTTGTTTCTGGAGACCACTTATGAACGCAAGCAACCACGCCGAGCAAGTCGCAGTTCTGCAGCGTGAACTCGACATCCGCATCGACATCATTGACCGTCTGCAGACCAAGAATCGGATCATGCAAAACGAGCTGGCCACACACCGCAAGACAACGGCTCCGGAGGCAGGTTTGATCCATTACGAATACAAGCACGTGGAAATGCTGTGGCTGGACACGTTCGTGTATGCACCCAAGGGCATTGATTTTGAAGATCTTGAAGTGCGTGCCGTGTACCTGCGCGGCATTGAGATCACCGACCGCATGACCACGGACGAGCTGGACGCCATTGCGCTGGCTTATGCCAATCAGGAGGTGGACGCGAATGTTTGACGACTTCAACCACATCCCTGCATCCACCTACCCCGAGCCGCGCTCGCCTGAAGAGGTGCGTGAGCTGCTGGGGCTCACAGATTCAAAACACAGCGCAGACGCGCTTTAGGAGACGGCGATGCTCTATTTAGTCAAAGTACGCGGCGCCGGCCAGTTCCGCATGCCCTTCCCCAGTGCCAAGGCTGCCCAAACGTGGGCTGCGATCTGCTTTCCGCGCAGCCATCCGGCGAGTGTCATTTGTCTGGACAGGATGAATCGCGCATGACCCCACCCCTGCAACTCCAGCGCATGCCCAAGCGCCGCCGATTCAAGCCCGCCACTGTGCGGGCTTTGTTTTGGGTGATTGCCATCCCCTGTTTCGCCATCTTCTGCGCTGGCGTCATAGCCAAGTGCACCCCCAACCCTGCTTTTCCACTGTGAGGTATTTCCCATGAACGCTGTCGTTGAAGTCGAAACAGCCAGCATGGTTCCCGCCAAGAGCGCGAACCCAACGGCTGAGGTAGTAGCGCACGCAAAGACTGTCCAGCAGGTAATGCAGGCGGTCATGAAGCCGAACGTGCATTACGGCGCAATCCCCGGTGCTGGCGACAAACCTACCCTGCTCAAGTCTGGCGCGGAGGTGTTGTGCATGACCTTCCGCATCGCGGACCGCTACGAAGTCACGGACCTGTCTAGCAATGGCGTGATTCGCTACCGCGTCAACTGCATCGCCGAGCACCAAACAACTGGCGCGACCCTTGGCTCCGGCCTTGGAGAGTGCTCCACAGACGAAGAAAAGTACCGCTGGCGCAAGGCTGTGTGCAAAGAGGAATTTGACGCCACGCCTGAAACCCACCGACGACTGAAGTTTGGCCGCAAGCAAGGCGGGCACTACACGGTCCAGCAAGTACGGACCGAGCCTGCGGACCTTGCAAACACGGTCCTAAAGATGGCCTGCAAGCGCGCCAAGATCGCCATGGTTCTGAACGTCACGGCGGCGTCCGACATGTTTAGCCAGGACCTTGAGGACTTGGACGCAGAACTGGTCCGCCACTTGGCTGAGGATGAGCGTGCTGCACAGGTACAGATGATCCGCGATGACTGGATCGCACGCGCCAAGGCTGCCACGGACCGTGAAAAGCTGGGCGCAATCATGAAAGAAGGCGTCAGGGTGTTTCAAGCGTCCAAGGACCGGGATGGGTATGCAGCCTTCGCTGCGGCGATCCAAGCAAGAGGCGCAGAACTGAATGGAGGCGGTAATGCAGCATGAACTGCTAATTCGGTGCTCTAGCCTGGGCAAGATCATGACGGAGCCAAAGACTAAAGCCGAGGGCGAGCTTTCGGTAGGCGCGAAAACCTACATCCGAGAGCTGGCACAACAGGCCATCTTTGGCATCGAATTTGAGTTTTCCAGCAAGGAAACAGACAAAGGGCTGGAGGTTGAGCAAGACAGCATTGACCTGCTGAACCGGGTCCGTGGGCTGTCTTTAGCCAAAAACGCAGAGCGCCGAGAAAACGGATACATCACCGGAGAGTGCGACCTCTACGACGCCGAGCGCCGCCGTGGGCACGACCTCAAATCGTCGTGGTCTGCAAAGACCTTCCCCGGATGGGTCAAGGACTGCGAGGACAAGCTCTACGAGTGGCAGATGCGCGGCTACATGATGCTTTGGGATGCCGATGAATGGGAAGTCAATTACGCCCTGGTGGACACGCCAGAGCGCCTGATTGGATACGAGCCGCTGCAAATTCACGTGGTGTCGCACATCCCCGAGCACATGCGCCTGACCACTTGGGCGATCAAGCGTGACGCCGAAAAAGAGGCGTTGATCGCCCGCAAGTGCAAGGCCGCGCAAATCTACTACCGCGAGGCCATCGCGGAGTTCCGAGAAATTCACCAGCCGCTGCAGATGGCGGCTTAACCAACCCCTGGCGGGTCAGCCGCTGGGCACTATGAAAGGCCAGATATGGCTAGCGTGAACCGTGTAACCCTCATTGGCAACCTAGGCCGCGACCCTGAAATGCGCACCTTCCCTTCTGGGGATCAAGTCGCCAACGTCGCTATCGCTACAACCGACCGCTGGAAGGACAAGACCACTGGCGAAGAAAAAAACGCCACCGAATGGCACCGAGTCGTCTTTAACGGGAAGCTGGCTGAAATCGTCGGTCAGTACCTCAAGAAAGGCGCGCAGGTGTACGTTGAAGGGGCGTTGCGCACCCGCAAGTGGACAGACAACGCCACAGGCCAAGAACGCTATGCCACCGAGATTCGCGCCGATAGCATGCAGATGCTGGGCAGCAAGCCAGAGGGTCAGAGTCAAACACCTGCACCCCAACGCACGCAGCAAGCCGCGCCGCCATCTGGTGGGTTTAGCGACTACCCGGAAGATATACCCTACTGACCGCCTCACCATCAGCTAACCCCCAAGGAGCAACCCATGAACAAAACCGAACTGATCGAGCACATCGCTTACAACGCCGACCTGCCCAAGGCGGGCGCCGCCCGCGCACTGGAGGCCACGCTATCCGTTGTGCGCCAAACGCTGAAAAAGGGCGGCACTGTCTCGCTGGTGGGCTTTGGCACCTTCTCGGTGACCAAGCGCGCCGCGCGCAACGGCCGCAATCCTCGCACAGGCGAGGCGGTCAAGATCGCTGCGCGCAAGGTGCCCAAGTTCACCCCAGGCAAAGCCTTGAAAGATGCGCTGAACTGATCGAAAACCGTAGCAAGACCCCCTAGCCCGCTCTAACCCAGCGGGCTTTTTTTCGCCTATTCAAAATAGAAAGAGAGAGGCCATGGCCTTTGAACTAGAAGATTTCACACCTGCCAAGCTGTGCAGCATCAACGCCCGCAGCGAAAAGCACGGCCCAGACGAGCTACACCCAGCGGTGGATCTGAGCTTTCAGCTTGATGCTGCCAATACGATCTTGAGCTACTTAGACGGCATGCTACTCACCAGCCTGTATCACAAAAGCGAAGCCGGTGGCCAAGGCGGCCAGCAGCAACTCGAAGGTGTGGATGAAGCGGTGAACTTGCCCAACCTGCGCTTTCCCTTCATGGGTACGATCAAGTGGAGCAAGGAATACGCAGGCTACACGCTGACGATCGAGCACGGCCTGGGCGGTGCCAGTGACATCCATCTGGTGGACTGCAAGGTCAACGAGTTCCGCATCAACCCCAAGGAAGGCGGCACGGTGGAAATCAAGTTCCGCGTGCAGTGCTCGACCAACCTGACGGAAAAGACCATGGGCAAGCTGGCCCTGCTGGTGCAACACGAGGTGCCCATCATGCTAGAGGCGCCTGAAGCTAGCCAGGATCAGCGGGACATTGAGAACCCCTTGCCCTTCGCTACGCAAGAAGGCGAAGGCGCGGTAGAGAACCCGTTCCCTTCGGCTCAACAGACGCCTGAGCAGGCGTTTGCCAGTGCCGTGCTGCAGTAACCGTCATCAACCCAACCACAGCCCGCCTTGCGCGGGCTTTTTTCATTCCAGAGGCATGAGCACAGCGCCCGCTTGGGTGCTGTGCT
>JADMKK010000054.1 GCA_015478895.1 Comamonas sp.
GCAAAAACTTGGTCTAACCGCATAAAACCAGTCCAAGTTTTTATCCGCATCCCCAGTGGGTCACTTCTGGATGGAAATCAACAGTCGAAGGGCCAAACTTCAATGCGAACCAGGCAGTGGTGCCGGACTCGGCGTTGGCGAGCGGCAGTGCGCTGGCCAGGAAGTCGGCAAGCGCAGCCTCCTGGCCGGGTTTAGCTTCGAGGCGAACAAACAGGGCGAGCTTGGTCATACTGTATTCCTTTGGGTAAGTGGAAAAGTAGGTGAAGGGATCGATGAGCCTGCAGTCTAAGTCTGCATGAAAGACATCTCCAGTGGCAATAATGACAACATTGATATCATTGTTGCCATGAAACTCCACATCCTTGTTTGTGATGGCGTGTTTGATCTGGGGCTTGCGGCGCTCACTGACACAGTAGGCTTGGCCAATGCGATGGCAAGCTCGCTGCCACAGGCTCCCGCGCACATAGAGCTCACGCTGGTGGGCGTGCGGCGTCGCATCCGAACTGCGCAAGGCTTGACGGTCCCCGTGGTCACTGCGCATGGTGTGCCCGAACCAGACGTGGTACTCGTGCCCGCGTTTGGCGACAAGATGCCTGACACTCTCTCGGCTCGACTCACACGCCCCGATGTGCCCGATGCGGTCGCGGCGCTACAGCAGTGGTCCACCGCTGGCGCGCACCTTGGTGCCGCTTGCTCCGGTAGTTTCTTGCTTGCAGAGAGTGGCCTGCTTGATGGGCATCGTGCGACGACGTCATGGTGGCTGGGGCCGATGTTTCGGCAGCGCTATCCGAACGTCACGCTGGACGAGTCACGCATGATCGTGAACTCGACACGCTTCACCACCGCGGGTGCCGCTTTGGCCCACGTCGACTTGGCCTTGCGCATCATCCGAGGGCGCAGTCCGGCGCTGGCGGCCCTGGTGGCACGCTATCTGCTGGTCGAGACACGCAGTTCGCAAGCCGAGTTCGTGATTCCCGACCACCTTGCGCATGCCGACCCGATGGTCGAGCGCTTCGAGTGCTGGGCCAGATGTCGGCTCGCGCAGGGGTTCTCGCTGGCCGAGGCGGCCAGCGCCGCGGGCACAAGCGAGCGCACCTTGGCGCGGCGGCTGCAAAGCGTTTTAGGAAAGACACCACTGTCGTATTTCCAGGACCTGCGCGTGGAGCATGCCGTCCATCTCTTGCGCACCGGGAACGCGAGCATCGACCAGGTCGCCGCACAGGTCGGGTACTCGGATGGGGTGACGCTGCGGGCCCTGTTGCGCCGCAAGCTGGGCCGGGGTGTCAGGGAGTTGCGACGCGGTGGATGACCAAAGGCGTTTGGTGCATGTACGGCTGGAGACCGCCGCGAAAATGTCGGAAGCAAAGGCTTACCCACTTGCGTCTACTACATCGTGCGTTGGGTGCAAAAGCACCAGCCGTGCCAAAGCAGTCTTCAGTGACCTTTCAAAGGTCTGAGTATTGGGAATACTGTTAGCTTTACCACTGTTTTCTGTTCACTAATCTGGGTTTTCATTCGCATGCTATTCAATCCACTTCAAGTAGGTTCTCTCACCCTGCCCAACCGCATCCTTCTGGCACCATTGACACGCGCCCGTGCCGACGCTGGCCACATGCCCAACGCGCTGATGGCCGAGTACTACAGCCAGCGAGCCACCGGCGGCCTGCTGATTTCCGAATGCACCATGGTGGCGCCCGGTACATCAGCCTTCGTCAATGAGCCTGGCATCTACAACGACGCGCAGATTGCAGCCTGGAGACAGGTGACCGACGCGGTGCACGCCAAGGGTGGACGCATCTTCATGCAGATCTGGCACGCTGGCCGCGCAGCCTACCCTGGCGCTGCCGATGGCGCCCCCATTGTCTCCAGCAGCGCCACCGCCATTGAGGGTGAGATCCACACGCCCCAAGGCAAGGTGCCGCACGCGGTGCCCCATCCCCTGACCGTCGAAGAGATTCCCGGCATCGTGGCTGCGTTTGCTCAAGGCGCACGCAACGCCATTGCAGCCGGCTTTGATGGTGTGGAAGTACACGGCGCCAACGGCTACCTGATTGACCAGTTTCTACGCGACACGCCCAACCAGCGCACCGATGCTTACGGCGGATCGCTGGAAAACCGTGCACGTTTGCTGTTCGAGGTACTCACTGCCGTGACCCAGGCGATCGGCTCCGAACGTGTGGGCCTGCGCCTGTCGCCCCTCAACAGCTTCAACAGCATGAAAGACAGCGACCCGCTGGCCCTCATCGGCTTCCTGGCCGATAGGCTCAATGCCTTCAAGCTGGCCTACCTGCACGTGATGCGCGCCGATTTCTTCGGCGTGCAGAAGGCCGATGTCATGCCCGTAGCGCGTGAAAAGTACAAGGGTGTGTTGGTGGGTAATATGGGTTACAGCGCTGATGAGGCAGAGGCAGCTATTGCCGAAGGTAAGCTTGACGCTGTGGCCTTTGGCACCGCCTTCCTCGCTAACCCGGACCTGCCCGCACGCATCAGGGCCAAGGCACCGCTGAATGCGCCTGACTCCAACACGTTCTACGCAGGTGGCGCTAAGGGCTATACAGACTATCCGACGCTGCAGGTCGCGTAAATCACTGCCCCAGAAGATCGAAGAAACGAGCCACTTTATACCCAAGGCTCTGCCCTTCGATCTTGCGAAGCTGTGAATCGATGGCGTCTACCGAGTGTTGTGCGCCATCACGATCTTTAATTGATAAGTTGTCTCGGTTTGCTTCGCCGCCGGCCGAACTCGTACATCGTCTCCGGCTCAGGTTGCGCAGATGCCGGGGCTGACGGACGTACACCTTGATGGCTTCGCCTTCAGCGCTGACAGGAACGTATGTCTCGATCTCAGCATCTGCGCTTGAAGAGCCCACGCCACTTGGGCTTTCATCTTCCAGAACAGGGAAGTAGTGCACGGCCCACGCTTGCCCCTCAACCCGAATACGCCCCTGTTCAACCAATACAGCCAACCTGCGTTGAAGGCTACGGCGTTGCAAGGCCAACCCTGATTCCTGCAGTACTTCCTCTGCGCTCCCCCCTTCTGGGTGACGCTCAATGACATTGGCCAACAAGTCAAGTTCTTGCTGTGGTTTGACGCTATTCATGACGCGATATAGAAATTGCGTCAAAAAATTGACGCAATAAAAATAAAGGCAAGGGCACAACAAACTTGAAGTCAGTGCCTTGCGGAAGTCCTCTTACTCCCCTCGTTTCAACAAACGAAAAACAAAAAAGTGAATTGACCAGATTTTCGTAGATAGCTTTCAGCTTTATCGACAGGTTAAATTTGTCAGCGGGGTATGACTCGAGTCAAAAAAATATAAAAAAGCCGCATAAAGTCTTTTTATCGTTCAGGAAATGGTGATGTCGTGGCGGATAGTTTGGAATTTCATATTGTGAAATACCACTTATTCCAATTTACCTACAGAACTCAGCCCATTTTTGCATCATTTCACGGCGCTTCTCCAGCATGTCGCCTCGCCGGTAAGCAGCCTCCACCTTGTTACTGACCACGTGTGCCAGTGCCATCTCAGCCATTTCCTGGGGGTAATCCGTCGCTTCGGCAGCCCAATCACGAAAGGTCGAGCGAAAGCCATGCACCGTCAAATCATTGCGCTGCATCCGGCGAAGCACAGCCGTGAGCGTCATATCCGAAAGAGGCTTATGGTCCCGCACGCTGGGGAAAACGACATTCGTGCCAGCCAGGAGCGTTTGTTCTTGCTGACGCAGCAAAGCCACAGCAGCATCTGACAACGGAATCCGGTGTTCGCGCCCTGCCTTCATGCGTTCCGCAGGGACAACCCACAGACGGGCAGACAAGTCTACTTCGTCCCACACCATGCCGCGCACCTCCCCGGAGCGAGCGGCAGTGAGGATAGTGAAGCGCAACGCCAATGCACCCACACCGGCCTGTGCCTCCAGCGAAGCCATAAACGGCCGCATATCCTTCCAAGGAAGTGCCGCGAAGTGGCGCGTCCGAGAGACTTTGGTGCGTGCAGGAAACAATGAATCCAGATGCCCTTTCCAACGCGCGGGGTTGTCGCCGCTGCGCAGGCGGCGGGCACTGGCCCAGCCAAGAACGGATTCAATGCGCCCTCGCAAACGAGAAGCCGTTTCCGGCTTGCTGTTCCAAATAGGTTCAAGCACACGCACTACATGCTCAGTCTCCACCAAGGCCACATCCATCTTGCCCATCACAGGTTCGGCGTACATGGTCAGCGTGCTGACCCACTGCTCTGCATGCTTGGCATTTTTCCAGCCCGCACGATGCGATTCGATGTATTGCGCGGCACACCAAGCAAACGTCACCGATTTAGCCTGCTCTGCGCGCGTAGCTGCCAAGGCTTCTTGCTTGACCTTCATCGGGTCAATGCCTTCGCGCACTTGCTTGCGCCATGCCATCGCTTTGTCGCGTGCTTCTGCAAGCGAAACATCGGGGTAGGGGCCAAGCCCCGTCCAACGCTCTCGCCCTGCCATCGTGTAGCGCAAGATCCAGGATTTGGAGCCACCTTCAGTGACCTTCAACCATAGCCCTGCACCATCGCCATACATGCCAGCTTCCTTGATTCGGCTGGCTTGCAGTTGCGTCAATTTATTTGCTTTCACCATACGTTTAAGTTCGACGGAAACTGGAGGCCCATTTTGCTCTCGTTATACGGAATCGTATACGGAAAAAACAGAATATTGTGCGATGCACAATGAGTCAAGCTGAGACACAAAAAAACATAATTCATTGTTTTTTATTGATATATTTTTAAAATTTGATCTTTTATGAAGCAAAATGAAACATCAGTTCGAATGCCACAGCCTCCGCCAATTTCTTAATCCCACTAATGCATCGTTAGTGGGATTTTTTGTTTCTGCACCCAAAGTTGCTCGTTGCGCTTGAAATTTAAGCGAAATAGGACTCTAGCCCTTGCTGGCCAAAGGCAGTTAGCTACACCATCAGTAGCACAGAAATTCTTGAGGAAATGCCAAAAACCGAAGAAAACTGTTTTTCTATACAGTTCCCTCTTCGGCTTTTTCTTGGCTTTGGGGTTTCTTCATGTCTGCGCCTGCTGCGGTGGCCCCGCACCGTTTTTATTACCTGCATAACTTCCAGCACGCTTTGCAATGGCTGGCGCAGCGCTGCGCAGATTTGCTCGATGCGCCGGAACACACTTTCTTGCAGCAGTTTGCCCAATTGCCCCAGCCCAGCCAGGCGCTGCTGGTGCGCATGCTGATGCGCCGTGGGCCGTGGTTTCGCCACAGCAAGCTGCAGTACGCAGAAATTGGCGACACGCTGCAAGCGGCCCAGCCTTTGCAGGCGCTGGGCTGGATGGACGAGCAAGCCCCCATGCCGATAGAGGTGCTGTTTGACTTGCACACCCGTGCTGAGCTGCACACCATCTTGCCCGCGCACTTGCCGCCCTCAACGCAACGCAAGCAAGACTGGCTGCAGCTTCTGATCGACGCTGAACTGCCCGCCCAGCCCTATACGCAGTGGCATCCGCACACCACTGAAAACGTCTGGCTGCTTAGCGACGCCATCCGCCAGTTGGGCCTGCGTTTGCGGTTGATGTTCTTTGGCAATCTGCACCAGGAATGGTCGGAGTTTGTGCTGGCTGATCTGGGCATCTTCCGCTACGAAACCGTGCTGCTGCCCATTGAAGCGCGGGCTTTCCAGTGCCGCACCGATGTGGATACCTATCTGGCCATGCAAGCTGGCCGCGAAGCCCTGCACAGCGAAACGGTGGATGCCGCCAGCGTGCTGGACATGCTGGCCCGCTGCCGCAGCCCCAACCCGTGGCTGGAGCGCCGCCGCGCCAAGCTGTTGATGCAGCTGGGCCAATGGTGCGAACGTGCGCAGAACCTGTCGCTGGCGCAGTCCATTTACGCCGACTGCACCTACCCCGGCGCGCGCCACCGGCATGTGCGCGTGCTGGAATTACAGAGTGACTACGCAGCTGCTTTGGCCCTGGCACAAACAGCGCTGCAAGCACCCGAAAGCGAAGAAGAACTGCAAAAACTGCAGCGCATGCTGCCGCGCTTGCTGCGCCACACCGGCGCGCCCGCCCTGCGCCGCCGTGCGCAAGTGGCCGTGGTGGAAGCCGCGTTGATGGACATTGCTTTGCCCCTGCCCGCCACGCCCAGCAGCGTGGAATATGTATTGCGCGACCACTGGCACAGGGGCGATGCGCCGGTGTTTTACGTAGAAAACACGCTGATTACCGCGCTGTTTGGCCTGCTGTGCTGGCCTGCGATTTTTGCGCCGCTGCAAGGCGCGTTCTTCCACCCCTTCCAAAGCGCACCCACCGACTTTGCCGCACCGGATTTTGCGCAGCGCCGCGCCGCCGTGTTTGCGCAATGCTTGGCCCAACTGGACGATGGCAGTTATCGCAGCACCATCCTGGCGCGCTGGGCCGACAAATACGGCCTGCAAAACCCATTGGTGATCTGGCCTGCGCTCAACGAAGCCTTGCTGGAAATGGCCCTGCTTTGTATCCCCGCCGCGCATCTGCGCGCCATGTTTGCGCGCCTGCAGGCTGACCCCAAAAACCACCGCACCGGCTTGCCCGATCTGATTCGCTTTTGGCCCGCCGAGCAGCGCTACGCCATGGTGGAAGTCAAAGCCCCCGGCGACAAGCTGCAGGACAACCAGATCCGCTGGCTGCAGTACTTTGCGCAGCACGGCATTCCCGCCCATGTCTGCCATGTGACGTGGCAGCCCCCAGAGCAAGCCCTGTGCGCCTGAGCATTGCCGTGCGCGCCCTGTGCGCCTTTACCGCCCGGACGGGTGATCTGGATCTGCGCTTTACCCCCGCGCCCAGCGCCACGCAAGGCGTGCAGGGCCACCAGCAGGTGCAGCGCAAGCGCCAGGCCGCCAGCCTGAGCTACCAAGCCGAAGTGCCGCTGCAGGGCCACTGGCAAGACCTGGAGGTGCGTGGCCGCGCTGATGGCTACGAGCCCGCCACACACACGCTGGAAGAAATCAAGACCACCCGCGGCGATGCCCACCAGATCAAGGGCAACCAGCGCGCCCTGCACTGGGCGCAGGCACGCATCTACGGCCATTTGCTGTGCCAGCGCGATGGGCTGCAAGAGATTACGCTGGCGCTGGTCTATGTCCATATCACTACCGGCAAAGAGCAGGTGCTGAAAGAAACGCACAGCGCACAGGCATTGCAGGACTTTTTTGCCCAGCAATGCCAGCGCTTTGTGGATTGGGCGCGGCAAGAAGCCCAGCACCGCCAGGCCCGCGATGCAGCACTCAAAGACTTGGCTTTTCCGCTGGGCAACTTTCGCGCCGGGCAGCGCCAGTTGTCCGCCGCTGTCTATCGCCAGGCACGGGCCGATGCGCCCGGCCAGTGCCTGCTGGCCCAAGCCCCCACGGGCATTGGCAAGACCATGGGCACGATCTTTCCCATGCTCAAAGCCTGCCCGGATGCTGCGCTGGACAAGGTGTTTTTTCTCACCGCCAAAGGCACGGGCCACGCATTGGCGCTGCAGGCCATGGCGCAGGTCAACACCGCCTTGCAGCAGTCCCAGCAACCCACCATGCGGGTGCTGACGCTCTTGGCACGCGACAAGCGCTGCGAGCACCCGGACAAAGCCTGCCACCCTGATGCCTGCCCGCTGGCCCAAGGTTTTTATGACCGCCTGCCCGCCGCCCGTGCCGAGCTGATTGCG
Source organism: Comamonas sp. (assembly GCA_015478895.1). Taxonomy (GTDB): domain Bacteria; phylum Pseudomonadota; class Gammaproteobacteria; order Burkholderiales; family Burkholderiaceae_C; genus Comamonas. Next base: position 7,666 of record JADMKK010000054.1, read on the forward strand.
CAGCCGCAAGCCTGGGACTGCGCCACCCTGCGCAGCACTGCGCTGGCGCACCAGATTTGCCCCTACTACCTAGGCCAAGAGATGGCGCGCTGGAGCGATGTGATTGTGGGCGACTACAACTACTTTTACGACAGCAGCGCCATGCTGTATGCGCTGACCGAGAGCGAGGGCTGGAAAGTGGGCCTGCTGGTGGACGAGGCGCACAACCTGGTCGACCGTGCCCGCGCCATGTACAGCGCGCCCTTGGCGCAAAGCCTGCTGCAAGCGGCCCGCCAAGCCAGCGAAGGCCGCGTTAAACGCAGTCTGGACCAATTGCACACGGCGTGGAACGCCCTGAACCGCAGCCTGACCCAGCCCTACACCTTGCTGGGCGAAGCGCCGCAAGACTGGCTCAAGGCGCTTGCCACCTGCACCACCCGCATTGCCGAGGCGCAGGATGATGCCCCGCTGCCCGGCAACCACCCGGTGCTGGAGTTCTATCTGGCCACGCTGCAGTTCACGCAACTGGCCGAACAGTTCGGTGAGCATGCTTTGCTCGATGCCCAGCTGCACCCAGCGTTTCGCGGAAAAGCACGCTCCACCATTAGCCTGCGCAATGTCATCCCCGCGCACCATCTGCAGGCGCGCCACGCGGCAGTCCAGGCCAGCGTGCTGTTTTCCGGCACGCTCACGCCCGCGCGCTATTACCGCGACTTGCTGGGGCTGCCCGCGCACACGCAGTGGCTGGACGTGCCCGCGCCCTTTCGCGCTGCGCAATTGCAGGTGCACACCGTGGGCCATATCTCCACGCGCTTTCATGACCGCACCGCATCGGCGCCGCGCATTGCGCAGCTGATGGCCCAGCAATGGCAGCAGCGCCCCGGCAACTACCTGTGCTTTTTCAGCAGCTTTGCCTATCTGGAGCAAGTCGCCCAGTGTGTGCGGCAGCAGCATCCTGATTTACCGCTGTGCCAGCAGCAGCCACAGATGGACGATGCCGCACGCGCCCAGTTTCTGGCGCACTTTCAGCCCGATGGGCACTTGCTGGGCTTTGCCGTACTGGGCGGCGTGTTTGCTGAAGGGGTGGATTTGCCCGGCTCGCGTTTAGTGGGCGCGTTTGTCGCCACCCTTGGATTGCCGCAGTTCAACCCCGTCAACGAAGCGCTGTGCCAGCGCCTGCAGCAGCGCTTTGGCCAGCGGCTGGGCCATGACTACAGCTACCTCTACCCCGGCCTGCGCAAGGTGGTGCAAGCCGCAGGCCGCGTGATCCGCACCGAGCACGATGAAGGCGTGCTGTACCTGATTGACGACCGCTACACCCAGCCGCAGGTGCAAGCCTTGCTGCCCACGTGGTGGCACCATCAAGCACATAAAGATAGCTGCTAGCCCTTGGTGCATAAGGGCTAGAGGCCTATTTGACTTTAAAAATAGCGGGGCCACATACCCCCCTACGCAGTTCTCACAGAGCCAGCAGCCCCGAAGTGCACTAAGGTGGCGCCCAGACACTCTGGCCCAACCTGAAAAAATATTGCCCTATGGAACTGCGACAGTTGCGCTACTTTGTGCGCGTGGTGGAACTTGGCTCCATGAGCCGTGCGGCGCTGGATCTGGACTTGGTGCAGTCGGCGCTGAGCCAGCAAATCAGCCGCCTGGAGGGTGAGCTAAGCACCCGCCTGCTGCAACGCACCAGCAAAGGCACGGTGCCCACCGAAGCCGGCATTGCGTTTTTTCACGAAGCACAGCTGACCCTGCGCCACGCCGACCAAGCCGTGCGCGCAGCGCAGCAGGCACGCCTATCGGGCGCGGTCAGCATTGGTCTGTCGCCCACCATTGCCTCCGTGCTGGGCCTGCCGCTGGTACAAGCCATGCGCGAGCGCTATCCTGCTGTGCGGCTGCATATGGTCTCGGCCCTGTCCGGGCACCTGGCCAGCTTGCTCAATGCACGCCAGCTGGACTTGGCCATCCTGTTCGACGCCCAAGGCGCACGCCGCTGGAGCGTGCAGCCGCTATTGGAAGAAAAGCTCTACCTGATCCAGTCCAAGCACCACCCCGTGACCGCATGCGCTGCCACCACGCCCTTGGTTGCGCTCAAGCAAGTGCCTTTGATCTTGCCGTCCTGCAGCCACGGGCTGCGCAATGCCATCGTCATGTCGGCCAGCCAGTCGGGTTTTCAACTCGATATTGCGCTGGAAGTCGATGGCCTGCCGCTGCTCATGGACGCGGTGAAAGCCGGCATTGGCGCCACCGTGCAACCGTGGTCCGCCGTCAAGCTGCATGCCGATGCGGCCGAGCATTTTCAATGGTCAGAAATTACCGGCACCCAGGTGCGCCGCCCTGCCACGCTGTGCACCTTGTCTGAAGATGAACTCTCCCCCGCCGCGCTGGCTGCGCGCGTGGTACTGCTGGATTGCGCCAAAACGCTGGTGGAAAATGGGGAATGGGCAGGGGCTAGGTTGACGCAGTAGGCATGCGTATACCTTCTGTGCTTTAGGGGCGTTGTTGCATAAATCAACCTGCCGCAAGCTGTAGGCTTGCTGCATGAGCCAG
>JADMKK010000055.1 GCA_015478895.1 Comamonas sp.
CAGCCAAGCAGGCTGCTCAGGATTTGCCAGCGCCGGGTAAGGACGGCAACGATCAAGGCGTTGATCGTGATCCAGCCGGTCCACTGCGTCGCACTGAGCGCGGCGATGCTGTCGTGGATTGCCGACAGCGGCAACCTGGCCAGTGTCATGCCGGCGATGAGCAGCGCCAGTACCCACAGCGCAATGATAAAAGGCTTATAGTGTGACATCAGGCGCCGTCGTAGCGATTGACCCAGCGGTCATCCCACTGCCACAAGCTGAAGCGCCCACTGCCCAGCAGCATGATCCACACCACGCATATCGTGGCGATGTACAACGGGGCAGTGTGGGGCACCTGATAGAGCGAAGCCAGCAGTATCACCGCAAGCAGTGAAGCCACTCGCGCGGCCAGGCCGAGTAGTATCGACACAGCACAAAACAGCAGTACGAAATTTGCTGTAGCAGGTTGCGCAAATAAATTTTCCGGATTTCCGCCCTTGTATACTACGAACATCACGATGGACACAAAGGCAACGATGCGCAGGCCAGGTTGAAATATCAGCGCGCTCAGCATCTGCAGTTTTTCAAAAAAGCGTCTTGCCGGCGCACGCTCGGGAGACACACGGCCACTTGCTGCAAGCCAGTCGACAGCAAAGCCTGTCAGCACTGGCACCATGAAGGCCAGGCCGGCCAGTTGCGTCAATGGCAGCTGGTCGCCCATGCTTGGCGTGCTGTCCCCGAACAGCGGCCAAAGCACCACAGCAATAAAGCCCATCTGGAATCCTGCCAGTGCACGGCGCAGACTGTTTGGCGCCAGTTCGTACACGGGCAAACCGTGCTGGCGCCGCCAGTGCAGACCCCAGCGGAACAGATAATAAGCGGCACTGACCAGCAGGAAGCTCCAGTGAATTCTGCCGTAACCCACTGCCAGCAGTGGCGCTACGAGCAAGCCAAGTGCGTCGAATACCATGTCGAGTTCGCTTCCCATCAAACTCGTCTGCCTGCTGCGACGGGCAATAAAGCCATCGATACGGTCCAGAATTGCAGCAATCGAATAAACCAGTGCCGGGATGAAAGCCAGGGCGCCAGGGCTTTCGGGCTGAAACAGAAAGCCACCGGTGGCCGCGATCAGACCGCCACGCAGCAGGGTCAGGCGATTTGCCCAGCCAAGCGCCGGGTAGGGTTTCGAGTCGCACGCCGAACGGTTTTTATCGCTGCGTTGCCAGATTTGCTGCCACACCAGGCTCCACAGCAAAGAGGCCTGCAGCAGCCATTGCTCGGCCCGGAATTCAGGGAAAATGCCCAGCAAGGCGTAAACAGCAACCAGGCTGAGGAAGCCGGCCGGCAGGATCAGCAGTAATTCATGTCTGGTGTCTGGCGCCATCTGTAGATCCAAGGGCACCGCTAAAAATCACTTTTTTTGTTGCCGGCGAGCGCGGCTGCGCATGCAGCAATCGCAGACCAGTAAATGACGAGCCCGGTCCGATGAGCGTAGCGGCTTCTCTGCATGCGGGGGGAGGGTGCCAGTAAAATTTGTGTAACAGGAAAAATTTTTGAAGTGCGCTCAACTCAGCTTTCATCAAATGGCCCGGTAACGTCCTTGCCGGAATGATGAAACCGACAATGTATCATGAGCGCCATGCCGCCGTATCCGGAATTGTCAGGAACTTACTCTCCGGGCTACTTCGACGATGAGATCGCGGTTATGCAGAAAGGCCATGGTTTCGCTTTTCGACATCCAGCCCTCAAGCGTGCCGGGATTGGACGTGCGCCAGGCTTTTGCCCGTGCAAGAATCAGCGCCGGGTCGAAGGCTTCCTCTTCTGTCTGCACGGTACCTGCGGCAGTCAGCGTACCGGCAGGTACCGGGCTTATCTGTGCACAGTGCCAGGCATTGAAGCTGCTGTCTGTAAGCAGCAGGGCTAACGGAGAGGCGTCGGCCGTTTGCAGTATGCGCTGTTTGATGTCCTGCCAGTCGTCAAGGACAGCAGAGATTATTGCCGGCGGACGGCGATCTTCCGGGGTCCGAAGAATGCCAAAGAAGGCCAGAAAATTTCCAGGCATCAATTTGCCGCTGACCCATGACAACGGCGCCGACAATATCAGTCCTCCCGTCACCGGCAATAACCACAGGAAAAGGTCGTGGTGCAGCC
>JADMKK010000056.1:0-552 GCA_015478895.1 Comamonas sp.
ACTCTCCATTCCACTCACTATTCCACTCTCCATCACCCTCTCCCTGCCGCTGGACCGTCCCTTGCTGCTGTCCGCCGCCGCCATGATATCTGCAAGCGAATTGCTGTTCATTAACGACACCATCAACCTCTGCTGATTATCTGCGAGCTCGGAAAACAGATTACAATGTTTTCCTTGGCTTTCCACCTGGCTTTTTGCTGACCTTTTCCCTTGCCTCTGCGCGAGCCGGTCTTGTCAATGCGCCGGCGGCGGCCAGGCCGAGCAAGCGTCGGAATGTGGGACACTCCATGTGACTTGGCGCTGCACATACTGCAGCATGCCGAAGGCCATCGCGCATCGCAATCAGCTTAGTGATCGACTTGTCGAGCTCTTCGGCTTTATCCGCCAGTAACTGACGGTCTATTTGTGGACTCTTGCCCGATCCCAGCACGCGCGCAATCTCTTCAAGGGAAAAGCCCGACGCACGTCCCAACGCAATCAGTGCCAGCCGTTCCAGTACCTCCGGGTTGTACTGTCGCCGCAATCCGTGCCTGCCGCTGGCGCTGATGAGCC
>JADMKK010000056.1:562-2081 GCA_015478895.1 Comamonas sp.
AACACAGCAAGCAACAGGAGATAAAAATGCACGCTTTACTTATGACTGTTTTACTCGGCATCGGCGCCACTGCGGTAATGGATTTGTGGGGACTCGCACGCAAGCCCCTGCTTGGCATGGCGCGGCCCGATTATGGCCTCGCAGGGCGCTGGATTGGCTACATGCCGCAGGGACGTTTTCATCACCGTTCCATCTCATCCGCTGCACCACTTCGCCTTGAAAAGCTCATCGGCTGGACTGCGCATTATGTTACCGGTATCGGCTTTGCCGCTGTGCTTGTCTATTTCCACGGGCTGTCATGGCTTCAGCACCCCACTGCTGGGCCTGCACTGCTGGTTGGGCTTGGCAGCGTGGCAGCGCCTTTCCTGCTGATGCAACCGGGAATGGGCGCTGGTATTGCTGCATCGCGCACGCCTTGCCCTGCTTGTGCTCGCACGCAGACTGTCATTACCCATGCCGCTTTTGCTGTGGGACTGTATGCCGCGGGCTGGGCTATTAACCTGCTTTACGCTTTAACCTGATCATGAATTGTAAAGATAGAGCAAGTCATGAGCCTGAACTCGTGATGGCTCCTCAAGACTACTCATCAACAAATCATGCAGCATATTCATACAAATTCATTCTGACTGACTCAAGGACATAACAATGCGATTACCTGCCCGTTTTGGACCAATTCTTTTCAGCGCGCTGCTCTCGGCAATCATGGTGTGCATCGTGTCGGCCTTTGTGCTTGCCACCTCGCAGGGCATTCATGCCGGCTTCGCCGCGCAATGGCTCAGAAGCTGCGCTACAACCTGGCCGGTGGCTTTTCCGACGGTTGCCATCGTTGCGCCCTGGGTGCGCCGCATCGTTAGCGGCATAACCTCAACGGAGGCGCGTGGGTAATGAATCAGCAGCCATGGCATGTTAATAAACAACGGCGCGACGTACAGCGCTGCTATACCATTCACCATGGATTCATTTAACCTGTGCGACTATTTCGCCATTTACTCCCCCATGTTTAATGAGGTACACCTGTCATGAAAGCATCCTTCCTGTTCGCCGCCACGCTGTTGTTAACGCCCGCGCTCGGTTCTGCACAGGTCCTGTCGGTGAAACCGGGCTTGTGGGAGCACAGCGTCGACCTGAAGAGCGAAAGTGGTCGTTTGGAAATGGCGCTGGAGATGGCACGCACCCAAATGGCCCTGCTGCCGCCCGCGCAGCGCCAAATGATGGAAAACATGCTGGCACAACAGGGCGTCAAGTTCGACATCGTCAATCAGCGCTTTCAAAACTGCATCACTGAAGAAGAAGCGGCCACCGGCCAGTTTACCTTTGCCGAAGAAGGCGGTTGCCGCGAAACCAGCATCCGTAATGAGGGCAGTACAACCCATGTCAGCTTTGTATGCAGCCAGGGGCAAGGCCAGCTCGTACTCCAGGATGGTGCCAGCTACACAGGGCAATCCAGCATGACGCTGAATTTCAATGGCCTGACAGAAAGTGCCACCCAGCCAGCGGCCACTGTGCGTTGCGGTGGCAC
>JADMKK010000057.1 GCA_015478895.1 Comamonas sp.
ATCTCTTTTGGAATTTTAGCTCGCTGCGATCAGCGAAGCCTTGTATTGTAGCACGTTTTCGCCGTGCACTTCTAAATAATTTTTTAGAAGTTTTCGTTAAAAGCAGTGTTACTGTTTTAGCGAAGCCTTGCAGTATACATCGCTTTTGGTGCTTTCAGAAATTCCTGCAAAAACCTTTTCAGCAACTGCGCAAAAAGATGCGCTGCAATGGCGAGGAGACGGACTATAGCACCGTTCAAGCAGCTTTTCAGAAAAAACCTTTTCACTCAAAGCCTTCAGCAAGGCTTTGGGTCAGGCAGCGCTTTGCGCTGCCTTGGATAATGGAGTCAACATGGCACTTATTACCTTAATAGACGCACAGCTCGCATTCGGGCATGTGGCACTGCTGGATCACACCAGTTTTTCTCTGGAAACCAACGAACGCGTGGGACTGATCGGGCGCAACGGCACCGGCAAGTCTTCGCTGTTGAAAATTTTGGCCGGTATGGCGCATGCGGATGACGGCACACTGCAAGTGCAGGCTGGCGTCCGTATTGCCTACGTGGCCCAGGAACCCAACCTCAATCCAGAACACAGTATTTTTGAATCTGCCTCGGAAGGCTTGACAGAAGTGGCGGCGATCCGTGATTTGTACCTGTCCGGTGCAGAAGGCGTGGATCTGGATGCCCTGCAGTCACGCATTGAAGCGCAGGATGCTTGGAACTGGGAGCAACGCGTAGAAGAGGCGTTGCAGCGCCTGCATTTAAATCCAGAAGCCAAAATCAGCAGTTTGTCTGGCGGGATGCGCAAGCGCGTGGCATTGGCGCAGGCCTTGGTCATGCAGCCTGATGTACTGTTCCTGGATGAGCCGACCAATCACCTGGATCTGGATTCGATTGAGTGGCTGGAAGGTTTGCTCAAGGAGTTCAAGGGCTCCATCGTGCTGATTACGCACGACCGCTCTTTCCTAGACAACGTGGTGACACGTATTGTGGAGTTGGATCGTGGCCAGCTCATGTCCTACCCAGGCAACTTTACTGCTTATGTGACAAACAAGGCCGAGCAGTTGGCACAAGAAGCCGTGATCAATGCCAAGGCTGACAAGCTGCTGGCACAAGAAGAGGTGTGGATCCGCAAAGGGGTGGAAGCCCGCCGCACGCGAGCGACCGCCCGTATTGTGCGGCTCAAGGAGCTGCGTTCCGAACATGCTGCCCGTCGTAACGCGCAGGGCAGCGTCAAGATGGATGTGAGCAGCGGCGAAAAGAGCGGCAAGCTGGTGTCTGAACTCACGCACGTGAGCAAGACGTTTGGCGGGCGTGTGATCGTGGACGATTTCAGCGCTACCATTTTGCGCGGTGACAAGATTGGCTTGCTGGGGGCCAACGGTGCTGGCAAGACAACGCTATTGAAACTGATTTTGGGCCAGTTGGCGCCTGATCCAGCGCCAGCCAACGCACCCGAGCCTGAGCCCGGCAACAGCCCGTGGGGCACAGTGCGCCAAGGCACCAACATTACCGTGGCTTATTTTGATCAGATGCGCAACTCGCTGGACTTGGACGCCACGCTGGAAGACTTCATCAGCCCAGGCAGTGAGTGGATTGAAATCGGCAACCAGCGCAAGCACGTCAAGAGCTATCTGGGTGACTTCCTGTTCTCCCCCTCGCGTGCGAATTCGCCGGTACGCACCCTGTCTGGCGGTGAACGCAACCGTTTGTTATTAGCACGTTTGTTTGCTCGCCCGACCAATGTCTTGGTCCTGGATGAGCCGACCAATGACTTGGACATTGACACCCTGGAGTTGCTGGAAGACCTGCTGCAAAACTATGACGGCACGGTGTTCTTGGTCAGCCACGACCGTACTTTCCTGGATAACGTGGTCACCAGCACCATCGCTGCGGAAGGCAATGGCAAGTGGCGCGAATATGAAGGTGGTGTTCAAGACTGGTTGCTGCAGTCCAAACGTGCCAAGGCTTTGCAGGACCAAACCACGAAGAAGGGCAACACGCCTCCCAAGGAAAACGCTGCAGTCTCTGCTACAACTGCCCCAGCTGTGACTGCCAAACGCAAGCTGAGCTACAAAGAACAGCGTGAATTAGAACAATTGCCTGTACAGATTGAAGTGCTGGAAAAAGAGCAGCAAGAAATCCGTACAGCGCTGGAAGACGGAACGCTGTACACCAAGGACAACGCCCGGGCGATGCAGTTGCATGCACGCGATGGTGAGATTGATGAAGCCTTACTGGTGGCGATGGAGCGTTGGGAAACGCTGTCCAACTAACTCATAGTTAAATAAAAAGGAGCGCCTGGCCGTTGACCTGCCTTGATTTCAGAGTGTTTTGCATCTGAAAATCAAGCGGAGTCAGGGCTAGGCGCTCCTTTTTTATAAATAACTTAGCTGTATCTTTAGATGCGGTGGCGTACATCCGGCGAAGCACGCAGCTTGGTCAGCAGCGCCGGGGAAATTTGGGTCAGTGGCAGCACTTCATCAGCGGCACCTCGGGCAATGGCCTCACGCGGCATGCCAAAGACAATGCAACTGGCCTCGTCTTGCACATAGTTGTAGCTGCCAGCATCTTTCATTTCACGCATGGCGATTGCACCATCGGCGCCCATGCCGGTGAGCATCACACCAAAGGCATTGCGCCCAGCAAATTGCGCCACCGACTTAAACAGCACTTCCACCGATGGCTTGTGGCGATTGACCGGCGGCGCTTGCTCATCCACCACCGCCACATAGTTGGCACCACTGCGCGAGATAGCGAACTGCTTGCCGCCTGGCGCGATGTACGCGTGGCCCGGCAAGATGCGCTCTCCATGCGTCGCTTCTTTCACGGTGATCTGGCACAAGCTGTTCAACCGCGCTGCGAAACTGGTGGTAAAGCCGGGAGGCATGTGCTGGGTGATGACGATGGCCGGTGCATCCGCGGGCATGTGCGTCAGCACTTCCTTGATGGCTTCGGTGCCCCCCGTAGAGGCGCCAATGGCAATCAGTTTTTCTGTCGATACGCGCCCCAGCAAGCTTGCTGAAGATAAGGATGCAACTGTTGGGGTACCCAACGAGGTCAAGGAAGCCGATTTCGCAGCAGCAGTTTTTGCAGCGCGCTCCACCGTCCGGTGCACATGGGCGACCGAGGCGACACGAATTTTCTCGACGATTTCCGTGGCCAATTGCCCCAAACCGTTGGCAACACCCACCCGAGGTTTGGCAACGAAATCCACCGCGCCCAGCTCCAGGGCGCGCATGGTGACTTCGGCGCCGCGCTCGGTCAGCGTAGAGATCATCAGCACTGGCATGGGACGCAAGCGCATGAGACGGCCCAGGAAATCAATCCCGTCCATCTTGGGCATTTCTACATCCAAGGTAATCACATCGGGGTTGAGTTCTCGAATCATTTCGCGGGCCACCAAGGGATCGTTGGCTGTGCCCACACATTCCATGTCGTTTTGGCGGTTGATGATTTCGGCCAACAGACTGCGCACCAGGGCCGAGTCATCCACCACCACTACCCGAATCTTTTTGTTCATTCCTCTTCAACCTCTCTCAAAACAGGTCCACACTGCCGCCGGCGTTGGTCTTGGCCAACTGAGCCGCGCTGCCACGGGCACGTTCTTGCGCCACCAGCTCTTCAGGATGTGCATGTGCCAAACGTTTGACCATGGCTTTACCTGTTGCAGGGAAATAGACCACTTTGCGCGGATAAATATCCAGCACGTCTTCCGACACGATGGGGATACGCTCTGTCTGTAAATATTGGGTCACAAACTCGGTGTTGCGCTCCCCCACATTCATGGTGGTGAAGTTGGCCATGACTTGACCCCCACCAAAAATTTTGGCTTGCATGGTTTCGCGCCGTGCACCCAATTTAATCATCTCGTTGATCAGCAATTCCATAGCGTAAGAGCCATACCGACCGCTGGAATCTGAGCTGTCTCCATCCGGCAGCATGAAATGATTCATGCCTCCCAAATTGAGTGTGCGATCCCATAAGCATGCAGCGATGCAGGAACCCAGCACCGTGCAGATGACCATGTTCTCGCCGGTCACGAAGTACTCGCCGGGAAGCACTTTGACCGCGTTGTACTGAAAGTGATGGTCAAAATAAAAGAACGAGGCCTCTCCAGGTCGGGCGGGGCGGCTGCGCGGGGTCTCCAGCGATGACTGCGACGCAGGAGCAGATACCGTAGCGCTCTGCCCCGCCCAATTGGGGCGTACAGAAGCACGGGGCGAGCCATTGTGCAGTGTGTTCATAGGAGCACCTTTATGTGGAAATGCACCAGGGTCTATGCCCTTGCACCTTATTAGATGCGCTCATAGACCGTTTTGCCGCGTAACGCGAACAGGTCTCGCGATTCACTGAAGTTTTCGGCATGCCCGACAAACAGCAGGCCGCCGGGCTTGAGCACGCGATGGATGCGCTCCAACACTTTACGTTGTGTGGGAGCATCAAAATAGATCATGACGTTGCGGCAAAACACCATGTCAAAGGGTTCCTTGAAGGGCCAGTCATCGCGTATCAGATTGACCTGCATAAAGTCAATCATGCGACGCAGCTCCGGCCTGACCCGCGCCATGCCGGCATTGGTTGCCTTGCCGCGCATAAAAAATCGTTGGAGCCGCTCTTGGCTCAGATTTTTGACATGCTCCATGCGGTAAACGCCATTCGAAGCAGAAGCCAAGACCTTGGAGTCAATGTCGCTGGCCGTCAATTTGAAATTGGCATTGGCGCCCAGTGTTTCCAGGGCCGTCAATACGATGGAGTAAGGCTCTTCCCCTGTGGATGCCGCGTTGCACCATACTCGCCACGCAGTGCTGGCCGGTTTGCTTTTGAGGTGCTGCGCCAAGATATCAAAATGGTGTTGCTCGCGGAAAAAAGCGGTCAGGTTGGTGGTCAGCGCATTCACGAACTCTTGCCATTCGTGCGCATCGCCTTGCTTTTCGAGCCAGCTCAGATAGTCATCGAAACTTTCATGCCCGGTTTCTCGCAAGCGGCGCGACAAGCGGCTGTACACCATCGCATGCTTACCGTCATGCAAGCTGATACCTGCATGTTTGTAGATAAGGGCCTGCACACGACTGAAGTCGGCGGAAGTCCAAGCGAACTCTCTCCCTTGGGCAACAGGGCCTGCAGCCATAGTCGGCAGAGACGGATGATCTGTTTGACGCATATAGAAAAAGCCCAGAAAACGCGTGACTGGCCGCGACACAGCCAAAACTCAACAGCCCACCTCTAGGCGGGCTGTTATCACTATGAGAAGTCTGTGACGACTTACTCGGCTGGAGGTACCAAGCCCATATCGACATTCGACATGAGCTTTTCGATGTCCAGCAAAATCAGCATGCGATCACCCACAGAGCCCAGACCCAGAATGCAGCCCACATCGATGGCGCTTTCAATATCGGGAGCGGGACGCACAGCCTCGGGCGGCAGCTCCATGACGTCGCTCACCGAATCCACCACGATGCCGACGACACGGTTGCGCAGATTCAGGATGATGACGACCGTGAAGCTGTTGTATTCGACTTGCGAACAGTTGAACTTCAAGCGCATATCCACGATGGGCACAATCGTGCCACGCAAATTGACCACGCCCTTGATGAACTCTGGAGCATTGGCAATGCGCGTCGGCTGCTCATAACCACGGATTTCTTGCACCTTCAAGATGTCGATGCCGTATTCCTCTTCACCCAAGCGGAAGGTGAGGTATTCACGAGCACCGGAAGCCTTGCTACCAGCGTTTTTTCCCATAATGTTCATTGTTTTCTCCTAGGGCGCAAGCATCATTGATGGACAACGCCTGCGCCAGATAATTTTTAAGAGATCTATGACTGCATTCCTGCATTCCTGCAGTCACAGACCATCATTTTTTTAACGTGATCGGCGCACCAAGCTGCTGGTATCCAAAATCAGTGCGACCGTACCATCGCCCAAAATAGTGGCGCCCGATACGTTAGGCACTTTGCGGTAATTGCTCTCCAGATTTTTCACGACCACTTGGTGCTGGCCCAGCAATTCATCAACCAGCAGCGCCACACGCATTCCGTCAGACTCCACCACGACCATGATGTCGCTGCGCTTTTCGCCTTGGGCACGGGGCACACCGAAAACACGCTCCAGCTCAATGACGGACATATATTCGTCACGGACCTTCACCAGTTGAGAGCCTTGGGTCACCGTGCTGACATCCGCAGGGTTGACTTGGAAAGACTCCACCACCGAAGACAGGGGCAGGATGTACACCTCATTGCCCACGCCAACGGACATACCGTCCATGATGGCCAGCGTCAAGGGCAGGCGAATCGACACGCGCATGCCCACGCCTTCGACGGAGTCGATTTCCACCGAACCGTTCAGGGCAGCAATATTTTTGCGCACAACGTCCATGCCTACGCCACGGCCCGAGACGTCAGTTACCACGTCAGCGGTCGAGAAGCCGGGCGCAAATATCAGCATCCATACTTCGCTGTCGGGCATGCTGTCCGAGACGTCCATGCCACGCTCACGCGCTTTGCGAAGAATTTTCTCGCGACTCATGCCCTTGCCGTCATCACGCACTTCAATGACGATGGAGCCTCCTTGGTGCGAAGCCGCCAATGTCAGGGTACCGACTTCGGGTTTCCCGGCCTTGATGCGGTCTTCAGGCATTTCAATGCCGTGGTCCAAGCTGTTACGTACCAAGTGGGTCAAGGGATCGGTGATCTTTTCGACCAGGCCCTTGTCCAGCTCTGTGGCTTCACCCTGAGTGACCAAGTTGATTTTCTTGTCCAGCTTGTTGGCCAGATCCCGCAACATACGCGGGAAGCGGCTGAACACCGTGGACATGGGAATCATGCGGATCGACATGACAGCTTCTTGCAAGTCACGCGTATTGCGATCCAGATCCGCCAACCCTGCCAGCAATTGCTGGTTGGCAGACGGATCTAAAGCACGGCTGTTTTGCGCCAGCATCGCTTGAATGATGACCAGCTCGCCTGCCAGATTGATGAGCTGATCGACCTTCTTCACATCCACACGGATGCTGGTTGATTCCATCTGCGCAGTGTTAGGGCGTGTGGTCGCCTTTGCGGCAGCTGCTACTGGCTTCATCACAGGAGCACCCGGTGCACCTTCAAAGATTCCAAAAGCGGCCTCAGCTTCCACTTCCGGGCCAGGGATCGGGGCGGGCACTTGATCCGCCACACCTGGAGCTGCCGATGCTTGCGGCTGCGCAGCGACTGCGCCCGGATGGCTGGCAGTGATGGTGACTTGCTCTTTAGCGACGTGAAATGCCATCAAGTCCAGCAAATCTTCATCGGTTGAATGCGTTTTCACTGCAAAGAGCCGTGTTTTGGCTTCATTGCAAGGCACATCTTCGACATGGCCCAGTCCAGGAATATCGCGGAACAGTTCCTTGATTGCATCGACCGATTCGAGCGCATCCACAGGCCCGATCTTGATCTGCAGCATCCGCTCGCCATTTGGCGCTATAGCCGCTGCTACTGGTTCTGGCGTTGCTTGCAGTACAGGTACAGGGGCAGCAACAGGCGTTGGGGCAACAGGGGCGGCGGTAAGGTCAGGCGCAGGAGCGCCCTCGCCAGCAGCAAGCACTGTAATCCGCTCAACCAACTCGGCTGTGGACGTGGCCTCACCTTCGCCACCCGCCTGGTGGCGCGCCAGCAAGCTGCGCGAAGCATCTGCAGACTCCAGCAGCACATCCACCATTTCCGGGATAGGTGTAATTTCGTGGCGGCGCAAGCGGTCAAGCAACGACTCCATCTTGTGTGTCAGCTGGGCCACATCGGTAAAACCAAATGTGGCGGAGCCGCCCTTGATAGAGTGTGCGCAGCGAAAGATGCCGTTGAGCTCTTCGTCGTTGGCTTCACTCAGATCCAAATTCAGGAGCATCTGCTCCATCTGGTCAAGGTTCTCACCAGCTTCTTCAAAAAAAATCTGATAGAACTGGGTGAGATCGAAATCAGCCCCTGCCCCATCTTGGTTCGTATCCGCCATTTGGATTCCTATCTTCTTCTCATCATCCGCACATCAAGAGGATCAACGAATGACCTTTTGTATAACTTCAATCAAACGATTGGGATCGAATGGTTTGACCAACCATCCAGTTGCGCCGGCTGCTTTGCCCGCCTGTTTCATCTGATCACTGGACTCGGTGGTCAAAATCAGGATGGGCGTATTTTTGAAACGGGGATGCTGGCGCAGACGTTGTGTCAGGCCAATTCCATCCAGGCGCGGCATATTCTGATCAGCCAGCACCAAATCGATTTGCTGAGCTTCTGCTTTTTCCAGCGCATCCATTCCGTCAACGGCTTCTACCACCTTGTAACCGGCACCTGTCAGGGTGAACGCGACCATTTTTCGCATGGATGGTGAATCATCAACAGCTAGGATCGATTGCATGTAAGGCTCCAACGGGCTTTTGAGTTTTGGTGTTGATTCAAGCGTTTCTGCAGCTCAGAAGAGTTCTATTGAGCCTGCATCCATTTCGCTTTGGGTCACGGGGTTAGGGCGTTCAGGCTGCATAGGCGCGCTTGGCGTTTCCAGCTCATCGTCCTCACGCCCCATCGTTTCTGATGCCAAACGAAATGCACAGCCTTGCAAAACCTGCGTAGTGTGACAAATTAACTGGGTGGCCATATCGTGGAACTGCAACTCGGTCACTGCGCTGCGCAGCGCAGTGCGTGCAGCATCCAGATCCGGTGCTCCGCCAACGTCTTCGCCAGACAACAAAACATTGGCCTCCCCGAAACGCTCCAGCAAATTGGCCGTGGCATGATTGAGGAGCCCTTCCAGCCGATGCAGATCTCGCATCACCACCAAAAGGGAGTCTTGCAATTCAGCCGCAACCATGACTGGCACCTGAACGACAGGTTCTCCGGCTAATGTTTGCGTTGACTGCATCGTTTCTCCAAGATGGGGTGGGTGCTATGTGTACTTCAGCAAATACGGCAGGAAGGAATCCACACCCCGAATGGTTTGTTCCAAGATGTTTCCTATGATAGCGCCCCTTGCGGCGACTGATCCAAGAGATAAGCACTTGCTTGTCCTGCACCTTGAAGATTCACTTGCCGACCAAAGGCTTGCCAGCGTCACGTTACGTCGTGCGGGCATGGCTTGCACGGTCGATTGCGTGGATACGCTGGATGAATTTATCGCAGCTTTGCGTGGCAAAGCTTACAACCTGGTGTTGGCCGATTATTACTTGCCCGGCTTTAACGCAAAAGATGCCTGGAATGCAGCACGCATGCTGCCGCATTGCCCGCCTTTTGTACTGCTGTCTGGTGCAATCGGAGAAGCAGCCGCCGTCGAAGCGATTCGCCAAGGAATTGCCGACTACTTGTTAAAAGACGACATCGCTCGTTTGCCGCATGTGCTGTCGCGCGCCCTGGAGGTGCATGAGGCCCGCCGCGCCAAAGAACAGGCGATGCAGGAGTTGGCACGCTCTGAGCGGCAGCTGGCAGAGCTCACTGAGCATTTGCAGCAGTCCATTGAGCAAGAGCGCGCAATGATCGCCCGCGAAATCCATGATGACATTGGCGGATCGTTGACTTCCGTCAAATTCGACGTGTCCTGGATTGCCAGAAATGCAACAGATCCGGCTTTGAAAAGCCATGCTTTGGCAGGGCTGGAGATGCTGCAGCATGCGCTGGGTGCCAGCCAGCGGATCATGATGAACCTGCGCCCGCCGGTGCTCGATCAAGGCTTGGTGGCCGCTGTGCAATGGCTGGCTGAAAATTTCGAGCGCCGCACAGGCGTGCCCACCCAGGTGCAGTGCAGCCGGGAGCGCATGGACGTCGCCGCCGACGTACAGGTGGTCGCCTATCGAACGGCCCAAGAAGCGCTCACCAACATCAGCAAATACGCGCAGGCTACGGCGGTGCACATTGATCTGTCGGATGCAGAAGGCTTTCTCACCCTGGAGGTGCGCGACAACGGCTGCGGCATTGCATCTGCAATGCGCGATAAGCCCAAGGCTTTCGGCTTGCGGGGCCTAGCAGAAAGAGCCAGAACGGTGGACGGCTGGCTAGATATCAGCAGTCAAGTCGGAAAAGGAACCAGCATCATTGTTTCCATTCCATTAGGTCACTAAGATCCACTCGTTTATGGGAGAGAAACATTGATTTACGTTGTGATTTGTGACGACCATGCCGTCCTGCGCCGCGGCATACGCGACACGCTGGCCGAGGCCACGGACATCCAAGTCACCGGTGAATCCGCGGGCTACACCGAACTGCGTGAAACTTTGCGCACGGTGCAATGCAGCGTCTTGCTGCTGGACATCAACATGCCTGGGCGCAATGGTCTGGAGGTGTTGGTCAGTGTGCGCGAGACGTACCCGCACATCAAAGTGCTCATGGTTTCGATGTACCCCGAAGATCAGTATGCGCTGCGCTGTCTGAAAGCCGGCGCCCATGGCTATGCCAACAAGGCGGGTGATCCGCTGGAGCTGCTGGAGGCGGTACGCGTCGTTTATGCAGGCCGCAAATATTTAACGGCGGAAGTGTCGCAGATGCTGGCAGACAGCCTGTCGCAGCCTACGCTGGAGGTGCCGCACGCCGCCTTGTCTGAACGCGAAATGCAGACCTTGCAAAAGATTGCCAGTGGCAGGCGTCTGACCGATATCGCAGAAGAATTGATGCTCAGCCCCAAAACGGTGAGCGTGTACCGCGCCCGCGTGCTGGAGAAGCTGCAGCTGAGCAACAACGCAGAGTTGACGGTCTACGCGATCCGCAACAATCTGGTGTGAGCTTTCAAAAAAGTAGCAGCTTGCCGTTGATAAATAAGGATTTCAGGCACAAAGCATGCTGAAGTCGTTATTTATGAACGGCTAGTAGCTATTATTTTTAAAGTTACTTACAGAACCCCGCTGCCAAAGATCGACAGCGTCGTCTCCATCAGGCGCAAGAAGGGCTGCTCCATCATGGGCAAAGTGGCCGTGATGCCCAGCATGCCCACCGTCAGCGTCACGGGAAAGCCTACGGCAAACACGTTCATTTGCGGGGCAATGCGAGCGATGACGCCCATGGTCAAGTTCACGAACAGCAGCAGCGCCATCATCGGCAAAGCGATCCACAACGCGCTGGAAAACACTGCGCTGCCCAGCTCATGAATGCGCATTTGTGCGACTGCCTGCAAGAAAGAGCTGTTGACCGGAAATGCTTCAAAACTGGTAATGACGGCCATCAGCACCAGCAAGTGGCCGTTCACCACCACAAAAAACAGCGTGAAGATTTGCACCAGGAAACGTGAAATGGCGCTCAGTTGCGCGCCGCTGGTGGGGTCAAAAAAGGAGGCGAAGCTCAGGCCCATTTGCAAACCAATCGCTTCTCCGGCAACTTCCATGGCGGCGATCACCAGGCGCGCTGCCAGGCCAATCGCCAAGCCAATGCCCACTTGCTGGATCACGCAAGGCAAGGCATCCGGGGAGTTGATGGCAACCATGGGCTGATCCAGTACCGCCTGCGCGCACACGGCAACCAAAAAGGCCAGCCCGACCTTGACGCGCATGGGAATCGCTTTTTGCGAGAACACCGGCGCAGCCGAAAACATGGCCAGCGTGCGCAAAAATGGCCAGATGATGGGCGACAGCCACGCCATCAGTTGGTCTTCGGATATGCCAATCACTTCAGCACTCGCTCATACATTCGCAATGCGTGGGCGCGGGCACTCAGCCCAGGCCCATCGGAATGTTCTCAATGGTGCGGCGGATGAACTCCACCGCCGTAGACAGCATCCACGGCCCTGCCACTGCGAACACCAAGATGGCAGCGACCAGCTTGGGCACGAAGGACAAGGTGTTTTCATTGATTTGCGTAATGGCCTGAAAAATACTGACCAGCACACCGACCGTCAGCACCGTCAACAAAACGGGCAAAGAGATCATCAGCAAAATCGTGAGGGCTTCGCGACCAATGGTCAGCACCATTTGGGGAGTCATGCTCGCTACCTTTCTGCGCTAGATCGCAAAACTTGATGCCAGAGAACCGATCAACAGGTTCCAGCCATCGGCCAGCACAAACAGCATGATCTTGAACGGCAGTGCCACCAGTACGGGTGACAGCATCATCATGCCCAGCGACATCAGGATCGAGGAGACCACCATGTCAATGATCAGAAACGGGATAAAGATCATGAAGCCGATCTGGAAGGCCGTTTTCAGCTCACTGATCACAAAAGACGGCACCACCACGCGAAACGGCGCGTCTTCAATTTGCGTACCGGGCTCAAGCTTGGCCAGACGCGCAAACAACGCGTAATCAGACTGCCGGGTCTGGCGCACCATGAAGTCACGCATGGGCGCTTCGGCCTTTTGAATGGCTTCTTCAAACTGCATGGTGTTGTTGCTGTAAGGCACGTAGGCTTCTTGGTAGACGCGGTCGAGCGTCGGCCCCATGACAAACAGCGTCAAAAACAGCGACAAGCCAATGATGACCTGATTGGGCGGCGCAGACTGTGTGCCCAAGGCCTGGCGCATGAGGCTCAGCACAATCACGATGCGGGTAAAGCCCGTCATCATCAGTAAAACGGCCGGCAAGAAAGACAGTGCCGTAAAAAACAGCAGCGTCTGAATCGGCACGGAAAAGCTGTTCCCACCACCGCCAGAGCCCACCAGGATGGGCAAACTGGGTGCGGTTTGTGCCCACGCAGAGGAAAAAGGTGCCAGCAAGCAAAAAGCCGCCAAGACGGCGGCTGTTGCAGCCCACAGGGCGTGTTTGGCAGAAATGCCGGAGCGCATCATGTGAGGTCTCATTAGGGTTGGGGGCTCGCGGGCTCAGTGGCGCTGGGATTGCGCGCTTGTGCCATGGCGTCTGCAAAAGCAGGGGCGGTGCTGGCGAGCGTATCGGTCTTAGGCTGGCCAAGCACATGCAGGCATTGAATGCTCTGTGGTGTGACGCCCAGGACAAGGCAAGTTTTCTGCGTACCTTGTCCCACTTCGATGGTGACCACCCGCTGCTGCTGCCCCACCACCACCGAGGACAGCACCTGGGTGCTGACGCCCGCCACCGCCTGGCTATTTTGCTGGCGCTGCTGCCAGCGCTTGAGCAGCCAAGGCAAAGTCGCCAGGGCACTGATCATGACGACCAGCACCAAGAGCGACGAAGTAAAACTCGCGTTATCCACGGCTCACACGGCGCAAGCGCTCCGAAGGCGTGACCACGTCGGTCAAACGGATACCGAACTTGTCGTTCACAACCACCACTTCGCCCTGTGCGATCAAATAGCCGTTGACCAACACGTCCATAGGTTCACCTGCCAGTGCATCCAGCTCCACGACCGAACCCTGGGCCAACTGCAGGATGTACTTGATCGGCACCTTGGTACGACCCAGCTCCACGGACAGCTGCACCGGAATGTCCAGCACCATGTTGATGTCGTTGACCGGCACTTCGGTGCCACCATGCCCACCCGCGTAAGCGGGCTGGCCAGACAGCGGGCCACCTTGCTCGGCATCAAAGGCGGTTTGCCCATCGTCCGTGGTCTTTTGTTCTTCCAACGCTTCTGCCCAATCCGAAAACGGATCATCGCCTGGGACGTTGCCGTTGTTGTTCTGATCAGTTGCCATTCTTCTCTCCGGTCCAAGTCGACTCGACACCGCGCAGACACTGCTCGATGCGAACTGCATATTTGTTGTTGTGGGTGCCGTATTGGCACTCAAAAATCGGTACACCGCCAATCGAGGCACGAATGCGGGGCTGGCGATCAAGCTCAATGAAATCGCCGGCCTTCATGGCCAGCAACTGCTCGACCGTGGCATCTGCGCGGGCCAGTTCGGCCACCAAGGTCACATCGGCCGATTGAATTTCACGCGTCAGCACCTTGACCCAGCGACGGTCCACTTCGATGGAGTCGCCCTGTGTGGACGAGTACAAGATGTCACGGATAGGCTCCATCGTTGCATAGGGCATGCAAATGTGAATAGAGCCGGACACATCACCAATTTCCAGTTGAAACGCCGTGGATACCACGATTTCACTCGGGGTAGCGATATTGGCGAACTGCGGCTGCATTTCCGAGCGCTGGTAGGCCAGCTCCAACGGATAAATACCGTGCCATGCCTTTTTGTATTCTTCGCTGATGACATCGACCAGGCGATTAATCACACGCTGCTCGGTCGCAGAAAAATCACGGCCTTCAATACGCGTTTGCAAACGGCCTGCGCCACCATACAAGGTATCAATAATGCCAAACACCAACGAGGGATCACATACGATCAAGCCGTTGCCGCGCAAAGGGCGAATGGCCACGATATTGAAGTTCGTAGGCACTGCCAAGCGACGCAGGAAAGCGCTATAGCGCTGTACGCTGACCGTACCGACGGAAACTTCCGGGCTGCGGCGAATAAAGTTGAACAAGCCAATGCGGAAATTGCGCGCGAAGCGCTCATTGACAATTTCCATCGTGGGCATGCGCCCGCGAACAATGCGCTCCTGGCTGGAAATGTCGTAGTTACGTACCGAGCCTTCATCGACCTCTTCGGCGTCAGATTTCTGGCGCTCGCCCGTTACCCCTTCCAGCAGGGCATCGACTTCCTCTTGCGATAGGAAAGAATCACTCATGCCGATTACTCCTAACGCTTACTGAATGATGAAGCTGGAGAACAGCACACGGCGCACCGTATTACGGCGGCGCGGGCGCTCAGCTTCTTCATCTTCTTGTACCCGGGGTGCTGCCGCCAGGCCCAAGGGGCGAGAGACTTCACGCAGGATGTCTGCCGCCAGCTTTTCTTTGCCTTCACGCAGCAGCAACTCGTCTGCGGTGCGCTGGGAAACCAGCATCAAAATGCCATTGCGAATACTGGGCATGTATTGCTTTACCACGGTGGCGGTAGCCTCGTCTTGCAACTCCAGCGTGATGCCAATCTGGGCAAAACGGTCACCGCCTTGATCCGCTAAATTCACCACCATGTTTTCCAGCGGCAGAAAAGTCGGCACGACAGAAACCATTTTTTCGGATTCACCCTCACCATACGGGTCGGTTTGGGATTGATTGGCGACAAACAGTGCCCCCGCTGCGCCAATAACAACCAGCAAGGCGACGATGGCACCAATCACGATCAACTTTTTGCTTTTGCCCGGTGCATTGCCGGTGGTGGCTGCAGTATTTGTTGCCGACACGTGGTGTTTCCTTGATGGGTAGAGGGTCAGGCTTGAACGCCCCATGAGCGCCACGAGAATTTCTCTGTGGCTGCGCAGCGCAAGCTTTAGTGGAGATTATTCAGGATATGACTTGAAATCATAGCCAGAATAAAAGATGCAAACATCCGCCAAACAAAAGGGTTTGACACCCACTCAGGCACTGCACATGCAGCGCCCATGGTTAAGCGTAGACATCCAAGGCTCGCGCTGAACCCCTTGACTGTCCACCAGCTCCAGGAACGGCGACTTGCGCATGTTGCACGCCGCTTTGCTGCGCTGCACCATTATCGCCTTGTTGCGCCTGCTGATGAGGGCCCTGCTGACTTTCCTGTTCTTGGGCTTGCACCGAGACGCCCAAGAGTTCAACGCCTTGCTGCGCTAACATTTCCCGCAATTGTGCCAAGCTAGCGTCCAGCATGTCTCTGGTCTGCTGTTGCTGACTGTGGAAGGTGACATGTGCCTCGTTACCATTCACCGCGACCCGTACGCGCACAGCTTGACCATCTCGATCCAGCGTCAACTCCGCACGCTGCTGCTTGCCTTGCAGCCAAAAGCGCATATCTTCAACGGGAGCTTCCTGTTCCGCTTCAAAAGCAGTGGTTTGCGATTGTTGCGTCTCACGGACGGCATTTTCGGTCAGCCGCATGCCACTACCTTGGCCATTGGCCAACCATGACGCACTGTCCGCGAAAGACTTGCTGCTTTCTGCGCGTTCGACGGCTTTTGGCAGCGCCCCAGCACCCGCTACCGCCCATTGCTCAATCTGCCCCATCAAACGCTGCAGCATCGCAGTGGGTGGAGTTTGCGGATCTTCCAGCTTCCACGCGCCTTGCAAGGCAAAGCGTCCTTCACTGGAAGCCTCTTTGCCCTGCATTTCAGGAGCCATTTGCCCCACGGCATCTGCCACGTCACCCGCTTGTGCCATCACGGCTGCAGCCATCGCTGCCGGCTCATTGCTGGAGAAAAAAGCCTTGGCCGTGTCGACCGGCTGCTGCACTCCAGCTGCCACTGTGGCGATGGCTTGGCCTGCTGCAATATGCGGCTGCGCTCCGATAGCAGCATGTAATGCCGTTGCTGCAGCGCCCTCAGCGCCTTGCTGGCTCCAAACAAAAGAGCCATCGCGCAGTGCGGTATCGCTGCGCTGGTCTAAAAGCAGTGTCTGGGCCAGCAAGCTATCTAGATCCTGCGATGAGGCCTCATCTCTTTCGGGAGAAACTTCAAAGTTCGAAACCTGACCCAACAAACTTTCCAGATCCAAAAACTCAGCCTGCTGGTCTGAACTGATCAAAGCTGCATCCGGTAAAGGAACACTGACCAGCTCTAGCGCGCCGTCTTGCGGCTGAATTCCTTGCAATAACTTCGAAAAATCCGGCGAGAGAACATCTACTAGCTCTAGTGCGCTGTCTTGTGCCTGGGCACCTTGCAGTAACTTTGAAAAGGCAGCGCCTTGAATGTGCGCGTTGCCCTCTGTGTTCTTGTCTGCAGCAGGACTGTTTTTCTCTGACGCTGAGTTCTTGACAGGTATTGGAGTTATGCCTGGCGTGATGTCCATGTCAGATCTCCTGAAATTGCATGCCGAAAGTTCGGCCAATGAACTGCAGCGCAGCCCGTTCATCGGTTTGCTTTTGATCGCGGCGCATTTGCGTCAAAGCGATGTCTCGGCGGCGTGCTTCCACCACTTTGTTAAGGCTACTCAAGCGCAACTCCGTAGCCATCAACGCTTTTTGCGCAGTTTCCAAACGGATGGATTGATCCGCCACCACCTTCGTTTGCAAATTCACCGCATGCTGCAAACGTTCCATGAACTGGCGGTGGTGAAACATGACTTCTGGTTTCATGGCAGCCCCTTCCGAGGCACCCCAGCGCTGTTGCATCTCCAGGGAATAGCTCTCCAGCTGTTCTATCTGGGACTTGGCAGCATCAAAGGCATGCTGACGCTCACGCAACATTTGGCGTGCTTCATCGCGCTTGCGTGCAGCCATTTCGATTGCGATCATCAAAGCGTTGAGTGACGACATCCCAGTTCCCTCTTGTTAACCTGTCAAGGCTGGCCAACGATGGCAGCCATCTCTGTCAAGCTGTCCTCCATCGGAGCGGCTTCAAACATGGATTGCTGTAAAAAATTGGCCATGGCCGGCTGCAGGCGAATGGACTCATCGACCTGCGGATCCGAACCGTTTACGTAAGCCCCTACTTGTATCAAATCTTTACTTTTTTGATAGCGCGAATAGACAGCCCTAAACCGTCTAGCTAACTCAAAGTGATCTCGGCTGACCACGTTGTGCATGACACGTGAGGCCGATTGCTCGATATCAATCGCGGGGTAATGCCCTTGCTCTGCCAGCGTGCGTGACAGCACAAAGTGCCCATCCAAAATGGCGCGCGAGGCATCGGCAATCGGGTCTTGCTGGTCATCGCCTTCCGACAGCACGGTGTAGAAAGCGGTGATGGAGCCAACCCCGTTCAAGCCATTACCACTGCGCTCCACCAGCCCAGGCAACTTGGCAAAACATGAAGGTGGGTAGCCTTTGGTCGCCGGGGGCTCACCAATGGCCAGTGCGATCTCTCGCTGGGCCTGCGCATAGCGGGTCAACGAATCCATCAACAGCAGCACATGCTTGCCCTTGTCACGGAAATGCTCCGCAATGGCGGTGGCATATGAAGCGCCCTGCATGCGCAATAGTGGCGGTGCATCCGCAGGCGCAGCGACAACCACCGCCCGCTCCCGGTCCTTCGCACCCAAAATATCTTCGACAAACTCTTTGACCTCACGGCCACGCTCGCCAATCAGGCCCACCACGATCACGTCGGCCTTGGTGTAGCGGGCCATCATGCCCAGCAGCACTGATTTACCTACGCCCGAGCCCGCAAACAAACCCAGGCGCTGCCCCAACCCCACAGTCAACAAACTGTTGATGGCCCGCACGCCGGTATCCAACGACTCACGCACCGGAGCGCGCTCCATGGCGTTAATCGGTTCGCGGTCCAAGCTTTCAGCCAGCACGCCGGTCAAATCCCCCGCGTTATCCAGCGGCTTTCCTTGCGAATCCACCACCCGGCCCAGCAAACCATCGCCCATGGGCAGGCGCAGCAAGCCTGTTGCCAGTGAAGGTGCGTGGGTATCGCCCAGCTTCAATGGCGGAACAAATGCTGCGGCCGGAATCACTTTGGCACCGCAAGACAGGCCCTGAATATCGCCAGCCGGCATCAAAAATGCCTTGTCGCCAGAAAAACCCACCACCTCAGCCAGCACCGGCTCTTGCCCAGGCATTTTCAGGTGGCATTGCGAGCCCACAGGCACGCGCAAGCCACTGGCTTCCAGCACCAAGCCTGTCAAGCGCGTCAAAGTCCCGTGGCTTTGCAGCGGCAGCGGCTGATTGACGCGCTCACGTCCCACGCGCAGCATGCCGTTGAGCTGCGCAATCACGGTGTCATTTGCGCTCGTTTCAGTTTCCATGGTCTGCACCTTCGTACCATGTCGACACCAGCCCCAAGGCTGCCACCGCACGCTGCCAGCGGCGCTCTAAACTGCCATCTACTTGCGCGCCCTGGCTTTCCACCAGGCAGCCGCCCAAGGGGACGCTGGCATCGGCCAGCCAATCGACTTTCGGGCTGGGCAGAGCTTCGCGCAGATGCGCTGACAGTTGCTCAAAATCTTGCGGATTCAACCGCACGACCGCAGGCTTGGTATCTGCCCCCAACATTTCCAGAGCCTCGCGCACCACGGGCTGCAGGGCCTGGGGATTGCAACGCAGCTCTTGGCGCACGACTTGTCGCGCAATATCACAAGCCAGCTGCAACAAGTCCGGCGCCATTTTTTGCTGCAGTCCCTGCACGGCAGTCTGCGCACCGTGCAGCACTTCGTTCAAGCGCTGGGCCGTGTCTCTGCCCAAATTATTTTGGTAGTCCGACATGCGCGCCTGCCACGATTGGCTCGCCTGGGTTTCCCCTTGTTTAACCCCTTGCTGAAACGCCTCTTGCCGCGCCTGCTCCAGCAAACGCTGCACTTCCTCTTCGGGCACTCCTGGGGGCAACAAAGGCTCTGGCGCAACTTCAGCGACCTCAATCAATGTTTCTTCAGACGGCGCAGCTTCCAGCGGCTCTGGCGCTGCAACCGCAGGCTCAGGGCTGAAAGTGGGGTTCATCTTCATCTCAGGCATGGCAGAAAACCCGGAGTTTTTGCCCTTCACACTGCCAAAGTGCCAGTGCTGAACACTCTGGGCGTCGATTTCTTCGCTGGGAATAAAGCGCGTCATAAATTCTTCTCTTGAAGTTTTGCCGCTTTAGACAAAGCTGTCCTCGGCACCACCGCCAATCGTGATCTGGTTCTCATCGGCCAGGCGGCGCACCACTTTCAAGATTTCCTTTTGCTGGGTTTCCACTTCAGACAAACGCATGGGCCCGCGCGCTTCCAGATCCTCGCGCAGCGCAGAGGCAGCACGCATGGACATATTGGCCAGAATCTTGTCGCGCACTTCCATCGATCCGCCCTTGAGCGCAACGATCAAGGTTTCGGATGCCACCTCGCGCAGCACCAGCTGCAGCGAACGATCGTCGAGCTTGACCAGGTCGTCGAACACAAACATCTTGTCCATGATCTTCTGGGCCAAATCCGAGTCGTAATTGCGGATCGTGTCCAAGATGGCCACGTCGGCATTGCCACCCAGCAAGTTGATCATTTCGGCGGCCGTCTTTACCCCGCCCAGCGAGGTCTTGCGAATCTTGTCGCCACCTGCCAGCACCTTGTAGAGCACCTCGTTGAGGTCCTTCAATGCGGAAGGCTGAATCCCTTCCAGCGTGGCCACCCGCAGCACCACTTCGCTGCGCAGGCGCTCTGGCAGCTGCATCAGCACCGCAGCGGCCTGGTCGTACTCCAAATGCACCAGGATCGCAGCCACAATCTGTGGGTGCTCATTGCGCAGCAGCTCGGCCACCGAGACCGGGTCCATCCACTTCAGGCTTTCGATGCCAGAGACATCTCCGCCTTGCAAAATGCGATCCAGCAGCAACGCGGCCTTGTCATCCCCCAAAGCGCGGCGCAGCACCGCTTTCACGTAGTCACTCGCGTCTTCCACCAGCAGACTTTGCGCAGCGCAATCATCGGTAAAGCGCGCAATCACAAAGTCCACTTTTTCCTTGGAAACACCGCGCATGCGCGCAATCGTCTCACCCAGTTTTTGCACTTCTTTGGGCGACAGGTGCTTGAAGACCTCGGCCGCCTCTTCCTCGCCCAAGGACATCAGCAAAATGGCAGCGTCGTTCAGACCTCGATCATCCATAAGAAACTCTTTGCGTTATGTGCGTTATCAATGTTGCGTGCTGCATGCCCAGTGCGATCAGTGCGCGTTTTCGCCGTTAACCCAGGTCTTGACAATGTTGGCCACTGCAATCGGGTTTTGCTTGGCCAAAGCGCGTGCTTGCTCCAAACGCAGCTCCTCTGGCGAAGGCTCACCGGGTTTCAAAGGTGCAATTAGCACGGGGCGCTCCAGCTCTTCAGCCTCCAGCAAGTCCAGCTGCAGGCGCTCTTTCTTCTTGCGCGATTGAAGAATCGGGCGCACCACACCGAACATCAAAATCAACGCTGCCAGCACCAAGCCTGCGGGCCAGGCAATGGAGCGAACCAAGGCAATCGTCTCGGGCTGCTGCCACACCGGCAGATCGGACACCACGCGGGCCTCTTGCAGGAAAGGCGTATTCATCAGATTGACGGAATCACCGCGGTCCGCGCTATAGCCAATCGTTTCACGCACCAAGGCCAGCATTTGTGCCTGCTGCGCCTCACTCATTGCCTGGGGCGTCGGTAAAGCGCCAGGCTCCACCGGAGTGCCAGGCAAATAATTCACCACCACCGCCGCCGTCAAACGCTTGACGCCGCCAGTGCTGTTGCGGGTGACCCGTACGGTCTTGTCCACTTCATAGTTCGTCACCGACTCACGCTTGCTGCCGGGGATCGCCAAAATATTGCTCGACTGACCATTGGCCGCCTGCAGCGTGGGGGCAGCACCATTAATGGGCGCTTGTGCAGTTTGTGGAGGCTGGTTGCTCACAGCGCCGGGCACACCTGTTGGTGGCACAGCTTCTTTCTCGCCCGTAGCCTCCAGCACTTGCTGGCTGCGAATCGCGCTGGGCGCCTGGCCCTGGTTTGGGTTGTGCAATTCAGAGGTGGACTCGGTGCGCGAGAAATCCAGCTCTGCCGTCACCTGCGCCTTGACATTGCCCTTGCCCACGACCGGCTCCAGAATGTCCAAAATACGCTGTGTATATTGCTTTTCCAGCTGCTGCTGGTACATCAATTGCTGCACGTCAACAGGACTGTCGTCAGCGTTCGGTGTTTGCGACAGCAGCTTGCCCGAATCATCCAGCACGCTCACTGCACCAGGCAGCATCTCCGGCACACTCGAAGAGATCAAATGCACAATGCCGGCGATCTGCGTACGGTCTAGCATGCGCCCCGGGTAGAGCGTGAGCAGCACAGAGGCCGAAGGCTTTTGCTGCTCACGGAAAAAACCGTTTTGATTGGGCAGCGCCAAATGCACGCGTGCGTTCTGCACCGCCGCCAAGCCCAAGATCGAGCGTGTCAGCTCACCCTCCAAACCGCGCTGATAGTTCACGCGCTCTTGAAACTGGGTGATACCAAACTTGCTGTTTTCCATGATCTCGAAACCCGAGACCGAGCCCTTCGGCAGGCCCTGCGTGGCCAGCTTCAGCCGTACATCATGGATGCGTTCAGCGGGCACCATGATCGCGCCACCGCCTTCGGTGTACTTGTAGGGCACATTCATGCCCGTCAGCTGCGCCACAATCGCGCCGCCGTCCTTGTCACTCAGGTTAGAGAACAGCACACGGTAATCGGGCTGCCCGCTGAACAAAGAAGCAGCCAGCACGCCTGCCACCACCAAAGCGCCAATAGCTCCAGCCATGATGCGCTGGTTGCGATCGAGCGAACTCAACCGCTGCTGCCAAGTCAAGGGACTGGCTGCAGAGGGAGTTTGTGCAACAGGAATTTCGGCGACTGCGGACATGTGTTTTTCCAAATGGGAGCTTGGGCCCAACACGGAGCCCAACGTTGCGCCGATTATTCGGACTTCCCACCAATCCGTTCGCTGGATAAGGCGCCCGTTTCCCCACCTATTCGCACAGATGAAAGCCGTAAAACTGCATACGATTGCCCCATCTTCCAAGAATTAGCCAGGATGAACACCATGGATCTCAGACTTCAAAGCGCCACCTCATCGTTGACCACGCACAGCAGTGACATGGCCAGCCGATTGACCAAGCCTTTGCAAAAGGCAGAGGCCGATGGTCATGGCTTTAGCTCAGCTTTGGAAAATGCCTTGCGCTCTGTCAGCGCAGCCCAGAACAACTCCAGCCACTTGCAAAAAGAAGTGCAACTGGAAAACCCATCGGTCAGCCTGGAAGAAACCATGGTTGCCATGCAGAAAGCACAAATCGGCTTTCAAGCCACTTTGCATGTCCGCAACCGCTTGGTACAGGCTTACACCGATGTCATGAACATGCAGGTCTGAGCACCTGCTTGTGCATGCTGCCCGGCAAAGGCCAGCAGCATGCTCGAACGCTCATCCCCTTCAAAAAAACTTTATGGCCGCACCCTCACGGGTTGCGGCCCTTTTTTGTTCTTCAGCACAAACAAAAAAATAGCAGCATGCCTTTTTAAAACAAGGACTTCAGCTAATTTAATAGCTAAAACCCTTTATCTACAACGGCAACCTGCTATCAAAACACAAGCCCTCCAACTACATCCACCTTCTTCGGGCACCAAAAAGAAAGCCCGCATACCTTGCAGCATGCGGGCCTGGCCAAACCTTGGAGGGAATAGCTTGAAAAAAATCACCCTCAGTGTAGGACTGACGATAGGGGCTTGGCGCCCATGTGCTCCAGCGTCAACAACCAAGGCTCAGCCAGCACACGAAGCTGCGCATCATTGCGCAAAATACTTTGCATGATGCGCGTCTTTTCCTTGCGCTGCACAGGCGTCAAATGCATCTCTTGAGACTGCACACGCAACTCACCAATCAATACGGCGCACAGCTTCTCGCACTCCACTACGCCCGCCCAATTTTGCTGCATAGCGGCAGACAACATTTCCGCGCTCTTGGCTTCAATGGCCTTGTAGTAATCAAGCAATCTGTTCTCCTGCACAACGACCACCTTAACCCTGTTGATTGGCCGTGGGTCCAATTTCTTTCCAGCCCAGGGCTACAGGCTGCAAAATTTTGATAACTTCTTCCACCAATACCGCATTATTGTGAATATTGGCTTTCGTTAATTGGGCCACAGAATAGTCATAAAGCAACTTCAAATTAGCAGCCAATTCCCCACCCTTTTCTAAGTCCAGCCCCATAGCCAAACCCTCTTGCAAAATGCGTACAGATTTGGTTATATGACGACCTTTAACTTCAACTTCACCTCGCTCAATCGCGCCACGCGCCGCATTGAGCGACTGAAAAAGACCGTCGAACAACATCTGGATCAGTTGATGCGGCGAAGCACTCTCCACACCCGAATGGGCGCCCACTTGCCGGTAGGTATTGGCCTTGCTAAAACCTGGAGATGAAAACATATTGCTCCTTACTCTTATTCGATGACGCCATGCTGAGCATTCAGCTGCACGAATGCGTCTATTCAGAAAATTTGGTGTCTGAGCACGCAAAACTGCGCATTCGACTCTTGGTTTTGCGTGATTATTTCGACTTATTCCAATTCGTCACCATCTGAGTCACATAAGTGCTCAGGCTGTTGAGGGAAGCCATCTTCACATCTAGCGCTGTGTATTGTTTGTATAACCGCTCTTCCAGCACCATAGCGCGCTCATTCACTTTATTCTGAGCGTCACTATTGCTCTTAAGCACTTTTTGCAGCGCATCATCCTTGCTGTTCAGAGTCCCGTCATAAGCCAGTAGCTTGTCGGTGAGATTTTTGAAATTCACAGCAATACCACCGTTTTGCCCCAAGCCATCTGCCTTATTGGCGAACAGCCCCTTGAGGTCATCGACAGAGGTCAGCGCCTTGTCGAGCTTGGTGTTATCTATTGAAAGCGTGCCGCCTTCCAACATCTGAATACCAATAGAAGATAAATTTTTATAGGCACCATTGGAGCCCGATATACCCATCGTCAGCATACGCAGCGAGTTCTGCAAGCTCACTGTAGCGCTATCACCTTGCAATATCCCTGAACCAGTCAGCTGCGCGGCCTCATCCATCTTGCCATCGGCTGTCCGCACGGCCTTAGTAGATTTGGCCAACAGCTCGTTCAGTGCGTTGTAGGCCTCTACAAACTCTTGGATATTCTTCTTCATCCCTTCGGTGTCAAGTTTGACCGTCAGGGTTGCCGTATTTGTAGTCAACTCAGTCGCTGTAAACGACATGCCTGGAACGGTGTTGGCAAACGTATTGCTGCTGGACTCCACCTGGACACCGTTCAATTCAATTCGAGCATTTCCTGCGGGCTGGGCTTCCGCCTGACCCAATTTACTCAAGGCTGGGTCAATAGTTACACTAAAAGCCTTGTCGGTACCCGTTTCTTTGGAGCGCAGCATCAAGCGCTCTTTTCCATCCACATCCGTAATCACAGAGGCTTGAATACCCATTCCGGCTTCATTTACCTTGACTGCAATCTTGGACAAGGTGTCAGCGCTGGAAATATCAATTTCCTTGATCGTTGCCCCCATGGTCAGCGTCATCTTTCCTGAGCTGTCCATGGTTTCATCTTTAGCTAATGCTGCAGCAATTTCGCTACCAATGATTGTGGTCTGCGCTTGGGCCAGCTGAGTTACCTTGATACTGTAAGTGCCAGGCGAAGCGATCCCCGTCATCGTGCCTGAAAGTGTGGTGTTGCTGGAAGAGATATTCACCCCATTCCAAGCGCTGTCTCGCGTCAACTTGGAGACGATATCACCCAGCTTGGATGTCAGCGATTTAATTTCGCCATAGGTGGAAATCTGGGTCTTCACACTGTCCGCACGCACTTCCAGCTTTCTCAGGGGTGTTTTCTCTGCAGCCACCATCTGCTCAACGATCTTGGCAACATCCAAGCCGCTGCCAATACCTGCCGATGAAATTGCCATGGTGAGAACCTCCTGAATAAAGTGCGGCGTTTTGCTTTGAGGTGTAGCTCTTGCCAAGAGGACAGCTTGCACCGCCGCTTATTGTGGCCCATGCATCCTGGATACAAAAGCCCAAACAAAACCTATAGCACCCGCCAATCCGCTTGACTTACGAGCACAGTGCAACTGCTATCGTCGCACTTGGGATATCGGAACACTACGACCAAACTTGAGAGATTTCATGCAAATGCGTATGTTGGAGTGCTGCGCAGCCACCTGCGTCTTAGCACACAGTCCAAAACCGGAAAAAAGCAAACATCAACACAAAAAACCATAAAAAAAGACAGCCTCGCTTGCACAAGGCTGCCATCAAAAGCAAAACGTTCACTCGTCCAGCCCATCTTGCTATTTGGGTAGCAAAATGGACTGCATCAACGATTAACGCAGCAAACTCAATACACTTTGTGGCAACTGGTTAGCCTGCGCCACCATCGCGGTCCCTGCTTGTTGCAAGATTTGCGTGCGGCTGAGGTTGGCAGTTTCCTTGGCGAAGTCGGCATCAATGATGCGACCACGGGCAGCGGTAATGTTCTCACTCTGTATGTCGATGTTTTCGACCGTCTTTTCAAAGCGGGTCTGCATGGCACCCAGCTCACCGCGTGCGCTGTTGACCTTGTCGATAGCGTTGTCGATGCGCTGCAGGGCTTCCCATGCGCCAGCCTGGGTATCAATGTTCACTTCGTGGATACCAACGGCCTGTGTTTCAGCAACCGTAGTAGTACTCACACTGAAGGCATCGCCAAAACCGACACCACCCGACACAGACACTGTCGCAACGGCCGAAGTCGCGGTGCTGTTGGCAGCCGTGTTGCGGTAGCTGATGGTGTAATCGTCGCCATCTTTTTCCAGGAAAGCCGTCAGACCCGTATCAGCGGTCTTGCTATTGATGGCTTCCATCACTTTACCCAGCGCTTCTTCGTTGGTGCGCTTGGCATCAGCAGCCACAGTCACTTTGGCAGACACGCCGTTGGCACCTGTTACGGTCACAGTGATGGCGCTGGTGCCGGCCAGACCAGTCACAGCTGTGCCAGCCATGGTGGCGCTGGTCGTACCGAAGGTGGAATTACCCAGCTTGTCCACCTTGGTGTTGGCCAAAGCACCCACGG
Source organism: Comamonas sp. (assembly GCA_015478895.1). Taxonomy (GTDB): domain Bacteria; phylum Pseudomonadota; class Gammaproteobacteria; order Burkholderiales; family Burkholderiaceae_C; genus Comamonas. The sequence goes on from JADMKK010000057.1 coordinate 26,340, forward strand.
TGATGTTGTCACCAGAGTTGGCACCCACTTGGAACACCGCACCGGTAAAGCTGCCGTCCAGCAACTTGGCACCGTTGAAGCTGGTGGTTTTAGCCACACGGTCCACTTCGTCGCGCAATTGCTTCAGTTCAGACTGCAGGGCTTCACGGTCGCTCTTGCTGTTGGTCGCATTGCCAGACTGCACAGACAGTTCGCGCATACGTTGCAGCATGTCGCCCACCTTGCCCAGCGCGCCTTCAGCGGTTTGCGCCAGCGAAATGCCGTCATTGGCATTGCGCGAAGCGACCGCCAAGCCACGCACTTGCGTATTCATACGCTCAGCGATGGCCAAGCCGGCAGCATCATCCTTGGCACTGTTCACACGCAAGCCCGAAGACAGACGCTGCATCGAAGTTGCCAGCGAACCGCCCGACAAGCCCAGATTGCGCTGGGCGTTGATGGACACCGCGTTGGTGTTAATTGACATACCCATTTTGATTCCCCTTCATGATGGATCTACCTTCAGTGATATGCCTTTGCCCAAGCTTTGAAATATGACTCTTCAAATGCTTGGGCTTGGGCTTTTTGTGCGGAGGTTTTGACGCCCCCCGTTTCCTTGTGCACCACCGGTTTGTGGGTTGAAGAGGCGAACAACCCGGTGGCGCAAAACTTTCACAACCTTGCTTACTGCAGCAGGCTCAGCACTTGCTGCGGCAGTTGATTGGCCTGGGCCACCATCGCAGTGCCTGCTTGTTGCAGAATCTGTGTGCGGCTCAGGTTGGCTGTTTCCTTGGCAAAGTCAGCATCTACGATGCGACCGCGGGCTGCCGTGATGTTTTCGTTTTGAATATCAATGTTTTCGATCGACTTTTCAAAACGTGTCTGCATGGCACCCAGCTCGGCGCGGGCAGAGCTGACCTTGTCCAAGGCGTTGTCGATGCGCTGCAGCGCTTCCCATGCACCCGCTTGGGTGTCAATGTTCACTTCATGGATACCGATCGACTTCGACTCTTCCACGGTGACGGTATCGCCAGAGAAATGGGTGCCGAAGTCAACACCAGTCACACTCACGTTCGCCACGGCGGAAGTTGCAGTGCTGTTGGCAGCCGTATTGCGGTAGCTGATGGTGAAGGTATCGCCATCTTTTTCCAGGAAAGCAGTCAGACCCGTATCTGCAGTCTTGCTGTTGATGGCTTCCATCACTTTACCCAGCGCTTCTTCGTTGGTGCGCTTGGCATCAGCAGCCACAGTCACTTTGGCAGACACGCCGTTGGCACCTGTTACGGTCACAGTGATGGCGTTAGTGCCGGCCAGACCTGTCACATCGCCACTGGTCATGCTAGTGATATTGGTCGTACCGAAAGTAGAGCTACCCAGCTTGTCCACTTTGGTGTTGGCCAAAGCACCCACGGTGATGTTGTCACCCGCATTGGCACCCACTTGGAACACGCCACCGGTAAAGCTGCCATCCAGCAACTTTGCACCATTGAAAGTGGTGGTCTTGGCGACGCGGTCGACTTCGTCGCGCAGTTGCTTCAATTCAGCTTGCAGGGCTTCACGGTCAGACTTGCTGTTGGTGGCGTTGCCAGACTGCACAGACAGTTCACGCATGCGCTGCAGCATGTCGCCCACCTTGCCCAGTGCACCTTCAGCAGTCTGCGCCAGAGAGATACCGTCGTTGGCATTGCGAGAGGCTACTGTCAAACCACGCATTTGAGTGCTCATACGCTCGGCAATCGCCAAGCCTGCGGCGTCGTCCTTGGCGCTGTTGACGCGCAAACCAGAAGACAGACGCTGCATCGACGTGGCCAAAGAACCACCCGACAGACTCAGGTTGCGCTGAGCATTGATGGACACTGCGTTGGTGTTGATAGACATACCCATGATGCGATTCCTTTAAACGGACGGTGTGTAAACAATGTTTTGCTTGTCGCTGCAGGACTGCCTAGCCTCTATGGGCGTTTGCGGCGTTTGGTGTCTGCTGCGTACAAATGGTTTATCGGGCAATGCTCAGAAATCTTTAGCGAATTTCTTAAAAACAGCAAAATATCCTTATCAACACAGGTTAAGTTGCTATCTTTTTTAATGCAAAAAATCAATCAAAACCTCAAGAAGAGGCTCAAACCCCATGCTTATTGATGCAATAGCCTTAGGGTAAAAAAGAAAGAATCCAGCCATCGCTCCTGTTGCCTGCCCGTTTACCGGCGCCCATGGTTTCTAGGCGACGCGACGCAACTCGCATCCTCCGTTTTCTGCCTAACTGAAGGAATCACAGCAATGGCTGCAACTATCAACACGAACATCGCCTCAATCAATGCGCAGCGCAACCTGTCTTTGTCTGGTGCATCGCTGAATACCACCATGCAGCGCCTGTCGTCTGGCCTGCGCGTCAACAGCGCCAAGGACGACGCCGCAGGCTTGGCCATTTCTGAGCGCATGAACACCCAGGTCAAAGGCCTGACGGTAGCGTCTCGCAATGCCAATGACGGCATCTCGCTGGCGCAGACCGCTGAAGGTGCACTGGGCAAGGTGGGTGACATGCTGCAACGCATGCGCGAACTGGCCGTGCAAGCAGGCAACGCCACCAACAGCGCCAGTGACCGCAAGGCACTGCAGGCCGAAGTCAGCCAGTTGAGCGCCGAAATCGACCGCGTGTCCAAGCAAACCAACTTCAATGGCACCAAAATTTTGGACGGCAGCTTTGCAGGTGCGGTGTTCCAAGTGGGTGCCAACTCTGGCGACAACATCACCCTAGGTGGTCTGGCGGATACACGCTCTTCGCAACTGTCCACGATCTCTTATGCCGACAAAGGTATTGATCCTCTTGTCGCGGTCGATACCAGCATTGATGCCACCACCGGCGGCGCCAATGCGATCACGGATTTCCGCCTCGGCATTGACGCTGGCACCTTGGATATCCAAATTGACGGCAACGACCAAACAGGTACAGCCCTGCCCGCCATCAACATTGATTTGGGCAAGATCGAGCCTGCAGAAAGCCCGCAGCAGCGCCTGGGCCAGATCATGGACGCCATCAACAAAAAGTCGACCGACACGGGCGTGACTGCATACCTGAACAAGGTAGAAGGCACAGACACTTACAACCTTGAACTCATGTCCAGCAAGCTGGATGGTGAAGGCAACCCCGTCTCCGTCACCTTCAACGGCTTTACAGAAGCACTGACTGGCAAGGACGCTGCTGATATCAACATCACCGGCGGCGCTGGCGGTGCAGATTCCAAAGAAAATCAAAAGGGCATTGAAGACATCGATGTCAGCACCCAGTCCGGTGCATGGGTGGCCCTGAAGAAGATTGACAGTGCTGTAGACCAAGTCAACAGCGCGCGCGCCACACTGGGTGCGGTGCAGGCCCGCTTTGAAAACACCGTCAACAACATCGACATTCAGGTGGAAAACCTGTCTGCCGCCCGCGGCCGCATCATTGATGCCGACTTTGCTCAGGAAACTGCCAACCTGAGCCGCACGCAAATCTTGCAACAAGCGGGTACGGCGATGGTCGCTCAAGCTAATCAGATTCCTCAAAACGTCCTGCAGTTGCTGCAAGGCTAAGCGCTAAAGGCGACATAGCGCCGCCATGCGCTCTTTAAAAAATAGCTACCCCCCGTTGCCATTGCGAGCTTTCAGATAGTTTTTCATCTGAAATCCAACAATAGCAGCGGGGGGTAGCTATTTTTTTTGCTGAATATCCACGGCTGGCTATTATTCGCGCTTTCAGCCCTAAATTGTTACAAGATTATGCCGAAAGCGATGCAAGCCTTGGATTGTGGGACTGCTTTGCCTACTACCTTTTTGTCGCGCCCAGGGTTGTGTTGAGTTGTTGTCATTCACCGATCTTCAGATCATTCAAGCAAAAAACGGAGCACCTTATGTCCATCATCAGCGGCATGTCGCCAACGCAGATCGCGCAGCTATCCACAACGCAAATCGCAGACTTGAAGGCCTCGGACTTCAAGGCCATGAAGGCCGATCAGCTTGGCGCACTCACCAAAGACCAGATCGGCGCCATCGAAACCCGTGACCTTGTCACCCTGAGTGCCAAAGCTATCGCCGCACTCAAAGCTGATGAACTGGCTGAAGGCCTCACCGCAGGCCAGATTGGCGCTCTAACAGCCACCCAGCTCAAGGGACTGACCAACGGCCAGATGGAAAAACTGGGCAGCGATTTCGTCAAGGAACTGAGCGCCTCCCAGGTCAAGGCCATGACCCCAACGCAGCTGAACCAGTTGACTGCCGCCCAAGTGACCGCTTTGGGCGACAAAATTCAACACTGGTCTGCTGCACAACTCAAGGCGCTGGACGACACCAAGCTGGCCGCACTGGATGGTGACCAAGTCAAGGTATTGACCGGCACCCACCTCAAAGCACTGACACCAGACCAGATCAGCAAGCTGGACAAGACTGCCTTCGCCGAAGTCGACAGCACAGCCCTCAAAGCATTAAGCGCCAAGCAAGTCGGCGCGCTGACCAATGACCAGATAGAAGCGGTCGGTGCAAAAATTGCGGATCTGTCGGCCGTCCAAGTCAAGGGATTGACCGCTGCGCAAATGACAGGCTTGAAGGCCGACTCTATCCAGGCACTGACTGCAGACCAGCTCAAGGTGTTGTCTGCCGCCCAAGTCAATGCGATTGACGATGCCGTGTTCGACAAATTAAACGCCGACACCATCGCGGGCTTGACGACCGCGCAAATCCAAGGCTTGTCCGTAGACAAGGTGGAAAAGCTGACCACAGATCAGGTCGAGAAACTCAGCGCCGCCCAACTCAAAATTTTCAGCGAAGACCAAATCAAGGCCTTGGGCGACAAGATTGCCAATATTGGCGATAACGTCAAAGTACTTTCGACCAAGCAAATCCAAAGCTTGGAAACCGCTCAGATTCAAAAACTGAGCACCGACCAAGTCGGAGCACTGACCGCAGCACAGGTTAAAGGCCTGAAGCCCGATCAGTTGAAAGAGTTCACCAACGATCAGCTGGGCGCGCTCAAAGGCAAGGAACATATCGCGAATCTGTCTGCTGCACAGCTCAACAGCCTGACAGAAGCCCAAGTTCAAGCACTGGACGTGGAAGGCGTGGCCTTCATTGCTGTGGCCACGCTCAAAGGCATGGACGCTGCGCAGTTCAAGAACCTGTCAGAAGGCCAGGTCGAGAAACTGACCGCCAACCAGCTCAAGGCACTGACCACCACCCAGATCGCCGCAATTGACGATACCGACTTTGCCAAGATTGATGGTGAAAAGCTCAAGGTACTGAGCAGCGCGCAAGTTGGTGCGCTGACGGCAGATCAGGTCAGCAAGATCAGCGATGACAATATTGCCTTGCTGGGCGCCACACAGCTCAAGGGTTTGGGCCAAACGCAGATTGCGGCATTGACCGAAGCGCAAGTGACAGCTCTGACAGACAAGCAGGTCAAGTTGCTGTCGGCAGCACAGCTCAACCACATGTCAGATACCCAGATCGCAGCACTGGACGTGGGCGATGTCGGCGGTATGACGTCAGCACAGCTCAAGGGCCTTGGTGATGACCAGCTCAAGGCGATGACAAAAGACCAGATCACAGGCCTGAGTGCTGCGCAGCTCAAGGTACTGACACCTGATCAAATCTCCAAAATCGACGCTACTTATATTGCCGACATTGCGGTGGATAAGTTCAAGGCGCTGTCTGGCGCACAAATCGCCAAGCTGACGGACGACCAGGTCGAGGCACTGACCGCCGGTCAACTGGAAAGCATGAGCGCTACGCAGCTCAAGGGCTTGCAAGGCACCCAGATCAAACTGCTGGATGACACCCAGCTCGGGGCCATCACAGGCAAACAATTAGCCAGCTTCAGCGCTGACCAGATCAAGGCACTGGAAACCACGCAAGTTGCCAAGCTCGACACGGATCAACTTCAAGCCCTTACGGCCAAGCAAGTTCAGGCCCTGACCCAGACCCAAATCCAAGCCTTGGAACAAACCCAGATTCAAGATTTGACCAAGGGCCAAGCCAAAGCACTGACCGCCGCTCAGGTCGGCTGGCTGAGCGATGAACAGGCAAGCTGGTTGGAAGTCGAAGATCTGCAGCAGCTGAATGCCACACAGATAAAGGAACTCAACGTCTCCAAACTGACGGAAGACCAAGTCAAGGCGATGAAGTACACCCAAGTCGCCGCACTGTCCGAAACCCAGATCGACACACTGGAGAACGACGCGCTTGGCGCTATGGGCGCAGAACAGGTCAAGGGATTGAGCACTGCGCAACTGACCAAGCTGGGCACCAAGGTTGAGCACATTGACGCAGACGCTTTGAGCCAGCTCACCACCCAACAGATCAAGGCGCTGACACCTGAAGGCGTGGAAGCCCTGACATCGGACCAGTTTGCCAAATTGGGCAAGGCACAAGTCTCTGCGCTGCTGAACGACCAGGTCGCCAAAATCACCACAGCCAATTTCACAGCGCTGGACGATACCCAACTGGCCGCCCTGACAGCCACCCAAATGGGCGCTGTCACCAAGGAGCAGATCGGGGCACTGGATGACACCCAGTTCGGCAAGCTCACCGCCGCACAAATGGGTGGCCTGGACAAATCGGTCATCAGTGGTTTGAGCGATGACAAAGTTGCGGCCCTGAGCGCTACTGCCATCAAGGGCTGGGGCACCGACCACTTCGCAGAGTTGACGGACACGCAAACCAAGAAATTGGATACCGCCGTGCTGCAATCGCTGTCGAAAACACAGTTGGACGGCCTCAACGTTAAAGACATGGAAAATCCCCAGCTGCAAGCCCTGCAAGCCAAACAGATCGCAGGCATTGACGCTGCCAAGTTCAAAGAACTGAGCAAAGACCAGTTGGCTGTACTGAGCTACACGCAAGTGCAGGCACTGACCCAAGACCAGCTTGATGCACTTGACCCCGACCAGTTCCAGGCGTTGAACTTGAAAGACCCTGCGGAGGTCTAATCAAGCGACAACGGGGCGGCCAAGCCTATAACTTGTGCCGCTTCTAAAAGAAAAGCGATGAGCGCTTATATTTAAAGGGTTTCAGATAGTTTTTTATCTGAAACCCTTTTTCGTTTATTCCAGCAGCTATCTTTATTTGGTTTATCTCAGCCAGGGACAAAGAAAGAACAGCGTGCTGCGGGTGCCCGCGGTTCCACATTCATTGGCATACACGTCTTTTCAGACGAGTAAATCGTTACATTTCGAAACTCCCACCCTTTTGCCCACCTTCTCACCACTTTAGCGTTGGCCCGCGCTGCTAACCTTGCCAAATCTGAAATCACCAACCACAAACTGCCCTAAGGGACTGACCGCGCTATGGCTGCAGAAAAAATCTACGTCACCCAACCTTACCTGCCGCCCCTGGAAACGTTCACGCCTTATCTGGAGCAAATCTGGGCCAACAAGATACTGACCAACGGTGGCCCTTTTCACCAGCAATTGGAAAAAGCGCTGTGCGACTACCTCGGTGTCCAGCACGTGGCACTTTTCAGCAATGGCACCTTGGCACTGATCACTGCCCTGCAAGCCTTGCGCGTAACGGGAGAAGTGATTACCACCCCCTACTCCTTCGTTGCTACCGCTCACGCATTGCTGTGGCAAAACTGTAAGCCCGTGTTTGTCGATGTGGAACCACACACCCTCAACCTGGATCCCGCAAAGATCGAAGCGGCGATTACCCCACAGACCACTGCCATCTTGCCTGTGCATTGCTATGGCAATCCCTGCGATACCGACGCCATTCAAAAAATTGCCGACAACTACAACCTGCGCGTCATTTATGACGCAGCACATGCTTTTGGCGTAGAAGATGCAGGCGGCAGCGTTTTGCGCCACGGTGATTTAGCCGTCTTGAGTTTTCACGCAACCAAGGTTTTCAACACCTTTGAAGGCGGTGCCATCATTTGCCCAGATGCAAAAACCAAGCAGCGCATCAATCATCTGAAAAATTTCGGCTTCGTCAATGAAACCACGGTAGTAGCCCCGGGCATCAATGCCAAGATGAGTGAAATCAATGCGGCCTTTGGTCTATTACAGTTGCAGCACATGCCTCAAGTCATGCAGCGCCGGGCAGAAATAGATGCTTACTACCGTAAGCAACTCAGTGACGTGGCCGGTATTACGTGCCTACCTCAAGGAACACAAACCAAGGCAAATCACTCCTATTTCCCCATACTTGTCAGCCCCGAGTACCCATTAAGTCGTGATGCGCTGTATGAGAAATTCAAAAAAAACGAAATCTACACACGACGGTACTTTTACCCCCTGATTACCGACTTCCCCATGTATCGAGGCTTGCCCTCTGCCTTGCCCGCGAATGTCGTAGAGGCTGGCCACGCGGCATCACAGGTACTGTGCCTGCCCATTTACCCCGCACTGACAGACACACAACAGGAGCGTGTTATTTCGGTGATATTGGAGTTGCTCGCATGAGGGGGGCCATCATGCAGCCGTATTTCTTCCCTTATATCGGCTATTACCAGTTAGCTTACGCAGCAGAGAAGTTTATTTTTCTAGACGATGTCAACTACATCAAAAAGGGATACATCAATAGAAATTCAATACTTTTAAATGGAAATAAATTTGATTTTTCAGTTCCAGTAGAAAAAATCAGTCAGAATCGAAAAATTAATGAGCACAACTATATAAATAATTTTTCTGATTTCTTGCTACTTATTGAGAATGCATATAAAAAAATGCCTCAATTCAATCAGGTAATGCCATTGATTGAAGAAATTGTGTTTGATGAAAATTTAAATGTCGCACAAAAAAACTCCAGAAGTTTGAGTGCTGTATTTAGATATTTAGACCTTCATCGCGAATTTATTTTCTCATCTGATATTGACCAAGCACACAAAGACAAAGGTCAGACCAGAATTCTTACGCTTTGCAAAAAAACCAATATCGATCAATATCGAAATGCTATTGGAGGTCAGTCCCTTTACGATGCAAAAGCATTTGAGAATGAAAATATAGAATTGAAATTCACGAAAAGCAACACATCGAAGTACGATCAGGGTTCACAAGAATTCATCGGCAATCTATCCATCATCGATGTTTTGATGCACTGTGAAAAGAGCACAGTAATAAAACTTTTTGAAGACTATACTTTAATAAATTAAAACCAATAAAAAAGCAGTCTTAAGAAAACCCCCAAGACTGCATAATTTTTATAGATTTCTTTAAGAAAAATATTTCGATTTCAAAATAAAAATTGGTCTATTCAGGAATTCGCCCAGTTGATCGTTGCGCGCCATCCGTTCGGGGCTCACATCAACATACTCTATGTAATCATCAATCAAGGCAGGAATACCAATTTCCTCTATATTCCAAGATTTGAGATTTTCTCTGAGAAAATTAATTACTTCATCCTTTTCACCCTTGGCAAACAAAGGTAAATTCACATTACCTTTCCAGTTATAGCCCATTTGAAAAACCATGTATTTTGATGTTTCTGCAAAAGCATCAATGTTTTTCACCATCATCACTTTTGCATTTTCAACGTCTACATCTGCACCGTAATCGTCTCCAAAGTGGTGCACAACATTGAGTAGATGAACAACGTCTGCAGCGGGGATTTTATCGCTACTGAAATCAAAATATATATTATGGTGCTCTATATTTTCATCAGATCTCTGAATAAAGTCAGCCAAAACTTCATAAGAATCTGAAGCACCTTCATAACATATGATATTTTTTGCTCCGTTATCCAGTGCATCAAATATAAAGAAACCTGTTGTACAACCAATATCTAAAACAGATTGGTCATTGTAGTTAATAAATTTTTTGATGAAATCTGCACGAGGTGTTTCGAAATGCTTGTCCCCTGGCATATTCTTTACTTTTGACTTGTACAAAGTCACATGTTCTAAATCTGCGCTATCTAAAAACCGTGCTGGCTTGCGATAATAAGCCACATGTTTATCTTGCACTCTGCTCATTTCAGCTCCAATTTACCTGAGGTTGGAAAATATTTCTAAAGATATGCATAGCCATATCTTTACTATAAAAACCACTTGATACATGAGGCCAGAAATCCACCTCATCTTCCCGTATCACCAAATTGACTCTGACTGGAATGGTTTCCTCTCCCATGGCAGCAAGCACACAAGCTCGATGATAGCCACTGGTCACCAACCAGCACCAATCATTGTTCTTATTGACTAGCGCTGTTGCTACAATATCGCCATCATTTTCAAAAGAACGCTGATATCCGTTTTTTCGAAAACTATAAATCAATTCATTGATTCTCTTCGCTTCGATACTTAGCTTCTCTTCAGAGACTGGGCCGCAATAAGCCCATCCTTTTTCAATCCCGCCCTGCAAACCATCTTTTTCATTATCTTTTCTCGTGCCATCCTCGATGGTCTCTTGAAAAGATTTTACGCTCCGCGCTCTCCAAGGCAAGACCGCAGCCCAGGCTGGAAATTTCCTCAGATTAGACTCATTGTGCGCGTTTAACAAAAACCAGTCACTGATGCTTTTTGGTTGGAATTGTTCATAAAAATCATTCAATACAGTTCTCACTGCATTGAATGATTCCATCTTTTCTTCAAACAAGAATCCAGCTTTCGCAGCCTTATAGAATGGAGCATTCTTATTCAATTCAAAATAAGGCAATAATCTTCCCTGCCGAACATTTGCATCAATTAACGCGCTACTAAAAATTTCACCATATTTCAAAGACAAGGGATGATTGGATTTACTTCGCAAGTCAATCACACCATTGTGATTATCTTCATAAACGCTTGCCAGTTTATTCATAATTTCAGCAATTATTTTCAAGAGAAGATTGCGAAAAAAAATCAAACACGAGTGAAATCATCGGTTAAGAATAGATTCTGGGCAGGTCAATCCAATATCTTCATACTTCACCTGAAAACTCTTGGGCTTCTTACCCATACACCAGCGTATCCACATTTGGCGCATAGCAAGAATAGTGCTCTGAACGACTGCAGCAGGTTCTGCCATTTGATCTTGTGAGAAATAAACAGATTGCAACTCTCTGCGCACCTTGTTCAAGGTTTGTGGTTGGGTCGCCCACACACGAGCTAAATCGACAAGCTCTGGCACACTGCGGGCCACGCACATGCTTTCGATTCCAACGCTATGCAAAATAGCAGAAGACTGACGACCTGGATAAGTATCACCAGCAATCGTCAAGGTGGGCACCCCCATCCATAAAGCATGAAGGGTGGTAGTACCGCCGGTATACGGAAAGGTATCGAGGCAAAGATCAACCTGTGCGTGCAGTTTGAGATAATCAGACAAGCTTGTCCGAGGGAAGAACATCACACGCTCGCTTGCGATTCCTTCGTTTTTAAACCATTCAGCCACCTCTGACGGCACCCCGTTTGCAGGCATTGCACCCATAATTAATCGAGAATCTGGAAGCGCTTTTAGCAGCTGACACCAAGATACGACCACTTCATGGCTAATTTTATTTAAACGATTGAATGAACCAAAAGTTAAGTAACCATTTTTGAGGAATGGTGCATCTCCGGTATCAACTTTCTCGTCCGATTCTTTAAATGAAAAACTGGATGGAAGCAGAGCAAGCTTTTCTGTGAATTGGCTTTGAAGATCAACTTTACCTTCTGGCTTTAAATAAAGAGCATTCACAAGTTTGTAATCCATCCCTTTCAGCCCCGTTGTACCTGGGTATCCAAGCCAAGTTACTTGCACAGGTGCTGGATGGCGAGCAAACACTGATAAGCGATTTCCTGCTGTATGCCCACTGACATCGACAAGAATATCAATCCCATCTTCTCTAATTTTTTCTACCAAACGGTCATCTGACCATTTCACTACCGAACGCCATACATTAATATTCTTTTCAATTTGCAGCGTTGCGCCGTCACGTGCCCCGTGATTCACATAAGCATAGGAGATTATTTCGCTATGCTCTGCCAAGGATTGAAAAAATGGAATAACAAATTGCGCGACAGCATGGTTACGGAAGTCAGCAGAGACAAAACCGACTTTCAATGCTCTTTCAGGTATTCGGGTATTGTTGTATCTTGAAAATTGTCGACCCTTGACGCCCTCTTCGATTAAGCGTCCATACAGTCTATGCTCACGATAAAGCTCTTCCGGCGTTATTTTTGTACTGTGACTGAGAGCAAAAAGCAAACAACTGCGTGCAAAATCAAAATCAGGATCGACCGCTAATGCTTGGCGAAAACAAGCAATCGCATCGTCAATACGGCTAAGCGCCAGATTGATGACGCCTAGATTGGTATGCAATTGAGGAACATTTGGCAATACGGCAATACTGGATTTGACTTCCTCCATCGCCACAGATGGCTCTTCCGTACTGTTAAGGGCCGCACTGAGCATGATGTGTGCAGGAACAAAATCCGGCTTGATCTTGATGGCACGGCGCAACCAGTCTACCGCTTCGTTTTCGCGCTTTTGATGGACCAGATTGCGGCCGACCTCAAACAAAGTTTCCGGGCTGCCATTGTCAATTTCTGTGCATCGCAAAAGCCCTGCTTCAGCTTCAGCAAATCGCCCATGAAATTCTAAAAGATGGCACAAATTACGCAATGCTGGGGTGTAGCCAGGATGGATTTTTAATGCGCTCCGGAACGCATTTTCTGCAGCGGCCAATCGATCTTGATTGCGCAGGGTAATACCATAGGCATCTAGCAATTCCGGCACATTCGGGCTGGCTTCTACAGCTAATTTAAAACACACAAGTGCGCCGTCTTGATCGCCTTCACTGCGCAACAAAGAACCAAATTTTTCCAAAAGCATCGGACTCAGTCCTTCGCTCCGTAATGCCCAAGCGTAGCTGTGCAGCGCTTTTTCCGCTTTACCTTGCTTTTGATAGATCAATCCCATTTTGCCGAGCGCTTGGGCATTGCTGGGATATATGCGCAGCATGCCTTGTAATACCGTTTCCGCTTCATCCAAACGATTCAAATCAAGCAATGCATCGGCCAATGCAATGTGGTTTGCCACACTTGTGGGTTGCAATATGGCAACTTGACGACGCGCCTCCAGTGCTTTTTCAAGGAATCCTTGCCGTTTTTCCGTTTCAGCCAACATCGTCCAAACGACGACAGCTTGCGGAAAGCGCTGAAGCATCGCGGTAATGGCATTAAGAGTTGGTTCGTATTTTTTTTGATTGAAAACACTCAACAGCTGCTGCAAATCCTGCATGCTGGGATCCGCCCCCCTCATAGTTTGCGCTTCTAACGGCTGAGGTTCTGGCAAGGGGGGGGCATCGGTCAATACAGCATCCACCAAATCAGCAATAGTGGTGCGTTCCAATCGAATATCACGTGTGAATGAGGCAATTTGCAAATCATTCAAGCCATAGTTGCTGGCAAGAATCAATACATGCTCGGCCACATCCAGAGCACCCGCCTTAATAAGTGAATCCAGATAGCTGAACCAGAATTGCAATCTAGTGGGGTCAAGGTTAAGAGCCGCTTCAAAATACGGGAGAGCCTCTGCTGGCTCAAGCAGCTGCACCGAAAACAGGACGCCAAGGTTGTGCAGAGCATCAGCATCATCGGGACATTCTTTTAGCAGCGAAAAGTATTGTGACTTGGCTTCTTCAAAACGCCATTGCTGCTGCAGGCTTATAGCGTATTCCAGTTTATCTTCTGGAATGGAAGAACTTTTATTGTCTAAAACGACGTTTTGATCATTAGTTTTCATTGCACGTTTTTACCTTGCACATTTTTTGAAAAAATTCCCATCTTATTTAGCAAAAACATTTCAATTGTTCAAAGAGATTTTGCAAGATATTCAAACTTAGTCAGCTTTAGAAAATACAGGTAATTTTTTAAATTTGCTTTTTACAAATTTAATATCTAATACCAGCCACAACAATAAATTAAATTTCATCTAATAAAAATATAATCAATGATTATCCATGGTATATAGAAAGCCAGCTTATTTCATATTCCAGCGGGAAAATTGGATTTTCTTTTAAGTCATCTCGAAATATTTGCGGTTTGTTCAAACCGAACCTTAGACTCAAAACGGTAATAATGCCGAAGTGAAACTGCTTGAATAAATGCTGCAGACAAGACGGAAGAGACATGAGTGGGGAGGACTCGATACGATGTATTAAGACAAATTATTCAAGAAACAGACTGATCTGCCGATAGCTACTAAGCGTGTAATTTGCCAACTAGAGCTTAACGAGGCAGCCCCCTTCCGAACCCAAGAAGAGACGCGAGCTTCTGCGCTAGTTTCTTCTTTTGGTCGGCATCCAGTCTGACAGAATCACTCCCATGCTTGTCCTCATTGGTTACATCATTGCCTTCGGTTGCGTTTTCGGTGTCTATGCCCTGCACGGCGGAAACATGGGCGTACTCGGCAAAGCCCTCCCCTTCGAAATGGCCACAATTGGCGGCGCTGCCATTGGCGCTTTCATTGTGAGCAATCAGCCCAAAGTGCTCAAAGCCACCATGGCGGCCATACCCGCTGCGCTCAAGGGCTCTAAATACACCAAAGCCCGCTTTATGAGCTTGATGGCATTACTGTATGACATGCTGCAAAAAGCGCGCAAAGAAGGCTTGATGGCGATTGAAATGGACGTGGAAGAGCCCGCTGAATCCCCCATCTTTCAAAAGTACCCCGAAATCTTGGCCGACCAGCATCTGGTTGAGTTCATGACCGACTATTTGCGCATGATGGTTTCGGGCAATCTCAATTCCCACGAGATCGAAGCCCTGATGGAAAACGAGATGGAGGCCCACCACAATGAAGACAATCGCGTGGTGGTGGCGCTGCAGCGTTTGGCGGGCGCTTTGCCAGCCTTCGGTATCGTGGCGGCGGTGCTTGGTGTGGTGAACACGATGGGCTCGGTGGGGCAACCGCCCTCGGTGCTGGGCGGCATGATTGCCTCGGCTTTGGTGGGTACTTTTCTAGGTATTTTGCTGGCCTATGCACTGGTCGAGCCCTTGGCAGGTCTGATCGAACAACGCTACCAAGATGGCCACAAGGAACTCGAATGCATCAAGTGCACCTTGATTGCCAGTATGCAAGGCTACAACCCCCCCACTGCCATTGAATTTGGCCGCAAGGTGTTGTACTCCAGCGAACGCCCCGGCTTCTTGGAGCTGGAAGCATTCGTCAAAGGAAAATAAGTAGATGCCCCCCCCAATTCCTCCCGGAGGTGCCGCAGGCGGCGCTGCAGCTACTGAGAAAAAGCTGCAGCCCATCATCATCAAACGCATCAAAAAAGGGGCGCATGGCCATCATGGCGGCGCCTGGAAGATTGCTTATGCTGACTTCATGACAGCGATGATGGCTTTCTTCTTGCTGATGTGGTTGTTGGGCTCCACCTCTAAAGGTGACTTACAGGGCATCGCAGCCTACTTTAACTCGCCACTGAAAGTGGCAATGAATGGCGGTGATGGCTCCGGCAATAGCTCCAGCATCATTCCAGGCGGAGGAACGGATTTGGCAAAAATTCACGGCCAGGTCAAGCGTGCAGATGCCGAGGACGATGCCCAGAAACGCCAGAACACGCGCCAGCAGCGGGCGCAGCAAGATGCGCAGCGCATCAAGGCTTTGCGCGCCAAGATTGATGCCATGATTTCCAGCAATGCCACGCTGAACGAATACAAATCTCAAATCCGCATGGATGTCACGCCAGACGGCTTGCAGATTCAAATTGTGGATGAGCAAAACCGCCCGATGTTTGACATTGGCAGTGCCCTAGTCAAGCCCTACATGCGCGATATTTTGCGTGAGGTGGGTTCAGCTTTGGGCGGTGTTGAAAACCGCATTAGCTTGGCAGGGCACACGGATGCAGCACCTTATGGCTCGGGCGACAAGGGTTACAGCAACTGGGAGCTGTCCGCGGATCGGGCCAATGCATCGCGCCGTGAACTGGTTGCTGCAGGTATGCCCAATGACAAGCTGGCACGTGTTGTTGGTTTGTCTGCCAGCGACTTGCTGCACCCAGACAATCCGCGCGCAGCGCAAAACAGACGCATCACCATTACAGTGCTCACCCATGAAGCTGAAGAGCGCTTGCTGGGCAAGCGCGATCATTCTGCGCAACAAGATACCCAGTTGGTGCCGGAAAAAAAGGACAATCTTGCCGCTGGGGTCGAAACTCCGTGACAATTTGTTAATTAAGACGAGGCCTGCGTTTCATGCTCAGGCCTTACTCAGAGAATCTTTGACCGAAAGGGTCTCCCGTGGCTAACAATGCCCTTCGCTTTTTAATCGTTGACGATTTCTCCACCATGCGCCGTATCGTGCGTAATTTGTTGAAAGAAAGTGGCTTTACTGAGGCTGACGAAGCCGAAGACGGTGTCGTTGCACTGCACAAGCTGCGCAACAGCAGGTTCGACTTTGTGGTGACTGACATCAACATGCCGAACATGAATGGCTTTCAGTTGCTTACCGAAATCAAGGCGGACGAAAAGCTCAAGCACTTGCCGGTTTTGATGGTGACAGCGGAGGCCCGCAAAGAAGACATCGTGGCGGCTGCGCAAGGTGGCGCCGCAGGCTATATCGTCAAGCCCTTTACCAAGGCAACGCTGGAAGAAAAGGTCAATCTGATCTTGAAGAAGGTTGGCTTGGGATAATCGATATGGAACAGATCCCGACCAACAGCAGCGCTTTGTCGCCGGGTTTTGACCCTGGCAATGTGCACAACAAAATCGGTGTGCTGACGCGGCAGTTGCACGATGCGCTGCGCGAGTTGGGCTATGCAGACAGGCTGCGCGGCTCGGCCGAAGAGTTGCCGGATGCGCAAAACAGGCTGTCTTATATTGCCCGACTGACTGGTCAGGCCGCCGAAAAGGTACTGACTTTGGTGGATGACGCCAAAGAGCGCCAGACCGACATCGTGGCGCAGACCAAAAAGATGCGCCAGGCGATGATTGCTGACCCTGTCGCAGCGGTGGCCAAGGGCCACATCATGAATTATTTGGAAGACATGGAAAAAGCCACAGAAATTGTGGACAACCAGTTGACCGACATCATGATGGCCCAGGACTTCCACGATCTGACGGGGCAAGTCATTGCCAAGGTGGTGACTCTGGCGGGCAATCTGGAAAGCCAGTTGGTAGGCTTGCTGCTGCAGACAGCGCCGCACCCGACATCGGCTGCAATGCCTGTTGAAACAGCATCGGCCCCCGCTGCTCTGGCTGCAATGCAAGGCGCAGCCCACCCTGTCTCTGCCGATGAAACTGACGATGTGTGGGCTGCTGCGCTGGCTGAATCCAGCCCGGTGCAGCCTGAGCACCCGTCACTTTCTGGCCCTGTGGTGGACCCAGAAAACACGCCCGATGTGGTGACCTCACAGTCCCAGGTGGATGATTTACTGGCCAGCTTGGGCTTTTAAAAGCATAGCTAAAAGCCGTTAAGAAGTAAGGATTTCAGCGCTTTAAAGCGTTGAAGTCGTTATATCTCAATGGCTAGTAGCTCTTTAGCTGATAGCAAAAACACATTGCTTATCAGAAGCTTGGTTGCCAGCAGCACCCAGAGGCGTTGAAATAGCGGCCCCGTAAGCGCTCTTATCCAGCTTTAGCTTCCGCGTCCCTTACGGACAATGGCATGAGACACCCCTCTCATACCATCATGGAATCGAGCCAAGACAAATCCCTACCAGCAACCGCACGGAAGCTGCAGAAAACCCGCGATGACGGGCAGACCTCGCGTTCGCGCGATCTCGGCCATCTGTCGGTGTTGGGCGTCGGCTCTTTGATGGTGCTGATGCTCGGCCCTACATTGATGCATCAACTGCGCATTGCTTTTAGCAAGCAGTTGACCTTCAGTGCCGACACCGTTTTGGTGCCTCAATTGATGGTTGAGCGGCTGGCCAGCATGGCGGCCACCGGCATCATGGGCTGCCTGATTTTTGCAGTCTCGATCAACCTTGTTTCTATCATCTTGACGTTGATGGCGGGCGGCTGGGTGCTGAGCATCAAACCCATCATGCCGAAGTTCAGCCGGCTCAATCCCATCGCTGGACTGGGCAACGTCTTCTCCAAGCAGCAGATCATTACCGCGGTCAAGAACGTCGCACTGACACTAGTTTTGGCCACCGTCAGCTGGTTCCACATCAAGTCCGGCATCGTAGAGCTGTCATCCATCCCCGCTTTGGTCGGCCCTGCCGCATTGGCCCAGGTGGGCGACTGGATTGTCAGCGGCATGATCATGCTGCTGCTGGTGGTCTTCATCGTGGCCATGATTGATGTGCCGCTGCAAAAAGTGCTGTTCCTGCAACGCTTGAAAATGAGCCACCAGGAAGTCAAGCAAGAACACAAACAGTCCGAAGGCAGCCCTGAGCTCAAGGGCAAGATTCGCCAAAAGCAGCGTGAAATAGCGCAACGCTCGAGCATCAACGCCGTGCCCAAGGCCGACTTTGTGATCACCAACCCCACCCACTATTCGGTGGCACTGCGCTATGACGAGGCCACGATGGCTGCCCCCCAAGTGGTGGCCATGGGTGCAGATTTGGTGGCGCTGAAGATTCGGGAAGTGGCCAAGGCCCACAGCATTCCGGTGCTGGAGTCCCCCATGCTGGCGCGGGCTTTGTATGCGCATGCCGAAATTGACCAGTCCATTCCTTCCACGCTGTACACCGCCGTGGCCCAGGTCTTGGCTTACGTTTACCGCCTCAAGGCCGCCATGCGCGGCCAAGGCCCTGCACCGGGTGCGCTCACGCAACCCCACGTGCCCCCAGAACTTGATCCGCACACGCCCCGTGCTGCGGACGCAAAGCTTTAAGCGCTAGAAAGCACTGCACCATGAGCAATGCATTGATACAGAACCTGAACAACTGGAATGCCAAAAATGGCATGGTCCTGCAAAGCTTGGCCGCGCCCATTTTGGTGATCGCGATCCTGGCACTGATGGTGCTGCCCATGCCGCCTTGGCTGCTGGACATGTTCTTTACGCTGAACATTGCCTCCGCACTCATGGTGATGATGATTGCCGCCTACATGACCAGGCCACTGGACTTTGCGGCTTTTCCTTCGGTGCTGCTGCTCACCACGTTGATGCGGCTGTCATTGAACGTGGCCTCGACCCGCGTGGTGCTGCTGGAAGGCCACACCGGCCCCGGCGCGGCAGGTGCCGTGATTGAGTCCTTTGGCCACTTTCTGATTGGCGGCAACTTTGCCGTGGGTTTGATCGTTTTTGCGATTTTGGTAGTTATTAACTTCATGGTGATTACCAAGGGCGCAGAGCGTATCGCCGAAGTTTCCGCACGCTTTACGCTGGATGCGATGCCCGGCAAGCAGATGGCGGTGGATGCCGATATGAACTCCGGCCTGATTGACGAGCCTGAAGCCAAGCGCCGCCGCCTGGAGATTCAAGAAGAGGCTAACTTCTTTGGCTCGATGGACGGTGCCTCCAAGTTCGTGCGTGGTGATGCGATGGCGGGCATTTTGATTTTGATCATCACCATCGTTGGCGGTTTCATCATCGGCATGGCCCAGCACGGTCTGAGCGCGGGTGATGCAGCCAACAGCTACATCTTGCTGTCCGTCGGTGACGCGCTGGTCGCGCAAATTCCTGCGCTGCTGATTTCCGTAGCCTCCGCCATGGTTATCTCGCGCGTCGGCAAGGATACCAACACAGGCCAGCAGATTGCCGCACAGATGCTGGCTACCCCCCGCGCCTTGGCCATTACCGCAGCAATTTTGATCATGCTGGGCTTGATTCCCAACATGCCGCACACCGTATTCCTGACCATGGGCTCTCTGTTTGCCTGGGGTGCATGGCATATCTACCGCCGCAACCAAAAGCTTGCACAAGCCAAGGCCGGTGGTGGCGCAACCCATGAAGCCCCCATGCCTGGCGCACTGGCTGCGCCCCAGCAAGACAGCGAAGCGACTTGGGACGATTTGCAGCCCGTGGACCTGCTGGGTCTGGAACTGGGCTACCGCCTCATCGCACTGGTGGACAAAAAGCGTCAGGGCGACTTGCTCACCCGCATCAAAGGCGTGCGCCGCAAGTTTGCGCAAGAAGTGGGCTTTTTGCCGCCGGCGGTGCATGTGCGGGACAACCTGGAGCTCAAGCCCAGCGCCTACCGCCTGACCTTGCGCGGCGTGATGGTGGGTGAAGGCGAAGCGTTCCCCGGCATGTACCTGGCGATCAACCCGGGTGGCATCACGACACCGCTGATCGGAACGCCCACCACCGACCCTGCCTTTGGTCTGCCCGCGCACTGGATCGATGAACGCCAGAAGGAAGCGGCACAAATGGCTGGTTTTACCGTCGTTGATTCGGAAACTGTCATGGCGACACATTTGTCACACTTGATGCAAACGCATGCTGCCAAGCTGCTCAGCCGCAACGAGGTCCAACAACTGGTGGATCACGTGGCCAAGTCCGCGCCCAAGTTGATTGAAGAAGTGATTCCGAAGATGGTTCCTATCACCACGTTCCAGAAAGTGCTCCAGCTGCTGCTGGAGGACGCTGTGCACATTCGTGATATTCGCACCATCATCGAAACGCTGGCCGAACATGCCACCTTGACCCAAGACCCCGTAGAGCTGGCGCGCCGTGTGCGCATTGCATTGGCCCCGGCCATCGTGCAGCAAATCTATGGACCTACCCGTGAGCTGAATGTGATCGCGATTGAGCCTGGTCTGGAGCGTTTGCTGCTGCAAGCACTCTCTAACCCTCAGGCCCCTTCGCTGGACCCCGGCGTGGCGGACATGCTGACACAACGTGCGGCCGAAGTAGCCAACAAACAAGAAGAGCTGGGCATGCCCGCCTGTTTGCTGGTGCCGGACGCCATTCGAAACTCTATCGCGCGCCTGGTGCGTCGTGTGGCACCTCGCCTCCAAGTGCTTGCGCACAGTGAGATTCCCGAGACCCACACCATCCGCATCGGCCCTATTCTTAAAGGTGCAAACGCATGAACATCCAACGCTTCATAGCCCCCACTGCCCGTGAGGCCCTGGACAAGGCGCGTGCCACTTTCGGTGAGAACACCCTGATCCTGTCCAACCGACCCACGCCCCAGGGCGTCGAGGTCATGGCCACTGCCGAAGAGGCATTGGACAATTTGGACAAGGGCAGCAAGACCAGCCCCGGTTTGATGGCTGCCATCCAGGCACGAGATGCAGACGAAACCCGTGCTCCCAAGCAGGCGCCCAAGGCACCGCTGCGCATGAACGCTCTGCTGCAACAAGCCAAGCCTGCTGCCAAAGTAAGCCCCCGCCAAAGCGTGGCAGAAGACACCGAGCAGTTGGCCATGAGCACGCTGTCCTTCCAGAACTATGTGCGTGAACGCATGCTGCGCCGCCGTGGCGAAGCCATGAGTGGAGAGATTGCGCAAGAAGAATTGCCCACTTTCGCACGCAAAAACCGCCTTGATGCAGTGCGCGACAGCGCGCCCTTGCCCACAGCGCCTTCGGTGGTCAAACACAATCCGCTGCGTGGCTTTGCGGTCGATCTGCCAACGGAGTCACGCAAGGCTGCCGCTGCAGCTCCGGCACCAGCGCTGATGAACGAGTTGCAGTCGGTCAAAGACCTGATTGAAGAGCGCTTTAACACCCTGACCTGGCTGGGCCAGACGCGCCAAAATCCGCTGCACTCCAATTTGATGCTCAAGATGATTCGTGCGGGCTACTCCCCCGCCTTGTCGCGCGCCATGCTGGAACGTCTGCCCCAAGACAAGGGCGCCGCGGAAGCCATGCAGTGGATGATGCAAGTCTTGGCGCACAACCTGCGTACCGACAGTGCCGAAGCTCCCATCTGGGATAAAGGCGGCGTATTTGCACTGGTAGGCTCCACCGGCGTCGGCAAGACCACTACCGCCGCCAAGCTGGCAGCGCTGTGCGCACAAAAGTACGGCCCCAACAGCGTCGGCCTGGTCACACTGGACACCTACCGCGTAGGCGGCCACGAGCAGCTGCGTACCTATGGACGCATGCTGGGCGTTGTTGCCCACCTGGCACACGACAAAGCAGCGTTGCAAGACCTGCTGGGCTTGCTTTCCGGCAAAAAGATGGTGCTGATTGACACCACCGGCGTATCGCAACGCGATGCCCGCAAGGATGACATTCTGGAAGTGCTGAACCTGCCCGGCATTGAGCGCCTGCTGGTTGCCAACGCTGGTGCGCACGGCGATACGCTGGATGAGGCGCTGTCCGCCTTTAAACGTGATGGCTGCAAGCAGGCCATCCTCTCCAAGGTGGATGAGGCCGTCAAACTGGCTCCCGCCATGGATGCCCTGATTCGCCACCAGATGGTGCTGCGCGGTATTACCAATGGCCAGCGCGTACCCGAAGACTTCGAACGCGCCAACGCCAAGGAGCTGATCGCCGCATCGATGCGTGCGCACACCAAGTCAGCCTTTGACCCCAGTGCGCTGGATATGGATTTTTATTTCACCGAGATGCCCAGCAACTTTGCGGCCCCTGGAGCACTGCATGCTTGAAAGCGCTTGGCACCAAGGCACGGGCCTGCACTGGCAGGGCACACAGTCGCCCTTGCGCGTGCTGCCCGTCGTGCCGTCTGGTGACAACGCCGATGGCACAGCGCTGTGGATGGCTTGCGCGCACCTGCAGCAGCAAGGCTACCCCGTGGTCGTGCTGGATGGCACAGAGCAAGAAACCACCGCCAATCCAGGCCTGCAAGACTTGCTGCAGCCGCGCACGGGTTATACGCATACGGCATTGCCCGCCGACATCGCGAACCCGCTCAGCGTGGCCACGCTGCCCGCAGCGCGTGGCATGGTGCAATTGCTGCACAAAGCCTCGCAAACCGGCGAGCGCCCTGTCGATCTGCTGCACCGCCATGTGCGCAACCACGCTCTGGTCGTGCTGTGGGGCCCTGCACCTTTGCTGGCACCCATGCTGCATGGCTGCACGCAGGCAGCGGTGCAACTGGTCTCGGCCCAAAGCCGCAGTGTGGTGAGCAACTACCGCGCGCTCAAGCAAATGTTCATGGACTGCGGTGTCATGCCGCGCCTGGTGGCCCTGCGCCCGCACAACTACGGCTTGGATTCGGTGCTCAGGTCGGTTTCACAGTGCGCCATGCACCATTTGCATACCGAGCCACTGTGCGAACAGTTTGACCCCCTTCAGCCCCGACAGCTACAGCGCTGGGCACTACAATGTTTAGAGCACGCTGAAACTGTGCTACCCCCGCATGAGGCTGCTGCCTCTGCAAATTCGTCCGCAGTGTGGAGCCATTGAGTTGATGTACACCGCCTTTGGTCAGTTGGATCGCGATGCGCTCATACGCCAGCATGCCCCGCTGGTGCGCCGGATTGCCCAACACATGATCGCCAAACTGCCCCCCAATGTGGCGCTGGATGACCTCATCCAGGTAGGCATGATTGGTCTGGCAGATGCGCTTTCCCGCTATGAAGCCAGCCAGGGCGTGCAGTTTGATACCTTTGCCAGCCAGCGTATTCGTGGGGCGATGCTCGATGAATTGCGTGAAAACGACTGGATGAGCCGCAGCTCGCGCAAAGGCCAAAAAGACATTGAGCAAGCCATTCGGCGCCTGGAGCAGACGCTGGGCAGAGCGCCCAAGGAGTCAGAAATTGCCGAGTCCATGGAGCTGTCGCTGGAGGAATACCAGTCACTGCTCTCCAAGGTCAAAGGCACGCAACTGGTGTACCTGGAAGATATTTCGTCCGGGGACGATGACAACCACAGCTTTCTTGACCGCCATGTCGCCGATGCCAGCGCTGACCCGTTTTCCATGCTGCGCGATCACCGCCTGCGTGAAGCACTGGTCGCTGCCATTGAAAATCTGCCGGAACGCGAAAAGTACGTCATGGGCATGTACTACGAGCACGACATGAACCTCAAAGAGATTGCTGCGGTCTTGGAAGTCACCGAATCGCGGGTGTGCCAGCTTCACAGCCAGGCCATTGCCCGCTTGCGCACCAAAATGCGTGCCCACTGATCCACTGATAGCCAACGCCGCGCTGAGGATTGCAAGGTGCCTGAGGGCACTTTTTTATTTTTATAGCAGCAGCCCCTGCATTTAAAAAGGCTTCAGATAGTTTTCTATCTGAAGCCTTTTATTCATAGCGGCGAGGCGCTACAAATTTTAATCAAGCCCTTAACCACTGATGTGGTACATGCGCGCCACAGAGGCAGAACTGCCTGGCAACTTGCTGCCGCCATACGTATGGGCGCTTGCTTGCTCCGGCATGAGTGCCGCCAGTTGCTGGGCCGTGATGGCCGAAACTTTGCTGATATAGCCCCGCATTTGCGACAAGCGATCTGACATGCTTTGCATGCGCTGCACGTTGTCTGGCGTGAACTGTTGGGATCCGAAGCGAGGTGCCAGTCCCGCAAAAGCCTCCATGCCATCGCGCAACTGGCGAATGGCTTGCTCGGTGGACTCGGGGTTATTTTCTGCAATCAAGGCCTGAACGAGATCGATCATGCCGTCAATTTGTTCCAAAGCTTCACTAAGTTGCATGATGGTCGCGGTATTTGAGCGGGTAAAAACGGAGTTCGGGCGCTAGTGCCAGTCAAACCAAGGTCGAAAGCTTGACTGGCGCTCAGCGCCCGAGAGGGTATTAGTAAGCGGTGGTGAGCAGCTCGGCTGCATCAAACAGCATCTTGTCGGCAACCGCGCTGGCGTTCACCGAAAAAGTGCCGTTGGCAATGGCCGCGCGCATGGCGTTGACCTTGGCCATATCCATGTCTGCTGAGGCTTTCGCGTTTTGATCCAGGGAGCGCACGGAGTTAGAGACAGTCACGGGGACGCCTGCCGCATTCGTGCGGCTTTGTTGCACAGCTTCGCCCGCCGTCCCATTTTTGGTCTGGTGCGCTTGCTGTGTCGAGTTCTGCTGCAACTTGGCTGCCAGCATTTCAACGTTTGTGTTCTGTCCGACCTTCATTTGTATTCTCCAGTTCGCCCGCTCAAAGGCTTCGTACTGTTGCTATCGGCGCTCCGTCCGAGAACTTGAGTATTTTCTTGTAAAAACTCTTGTATCACTGTGCAACCACCACTTCCCCTTGGGAATTGACAGTGCCTGTGACGGTGCGCCCATTGTCCATGCGCACCCGTACATTTTGTCCGGCCCCCGCACCTTCCAAAGCTTTGCCCGAAGAAGTGATGGTAAAGCCACCCCCTCCTCCCAGCAGCTTGACGACTGCGCCAGGTTTGAACAGTTGCGGAGCTTTCACCATGGTCTGGCGCAGTGTCATGCCCGCAGTCAAATTTCTGGCAGCCGTTTGTCCCACCCAATCATCGGGCAGTGCAATGACGGTATGCGGCGATTCCGCCCAATCTACTTCCGACTGCATCGCGCTGTCGTGGGTCAACGCCTCGCCCATACTGACATTGCTGGTCAGCACCCATGCCGGCCCATAGGCCTTGACGGTGACGGGCAAAAACACATTCCAGGGTTTCTCGCCCTGAACACAGCGCATGCCAATGCGAGTGCGGCCCCACAGCTTGCTCCCGCTGGGCAGATAAGGCTCCACCTTTTGACAGGGGGCCAAGTTTAGACGGGCGTCCAGCTTGCCGACTTGCACTTCCATACGCAGCGGCATGCTTTGCGTTTCACTTTGCGAAAGCGCACCTTGCAGCCACTGGTTGCTGATGTCTGACAAGTCTTGCGTTTGCGCCCCTGCGCTGGAAACGCTACATACAACCGCCCAAGCTAGCGCGGTACGGACTGAGCCCGACGTCCAGCGTGTGAGCGAAGCAGCGGCGTAGGCAGGAAGGCGAAGGAACATGGCTGCACTTTAGAGTGACCGCCACTTTTCTAAACGCGAAAGTACAGGCGCAACCAGCCTTTCTTCGCGCTTTTGCAAAAACGCTGGGTTTTCATAATCGCTGCACGTCCCAACACCTGTCGACCGTGGGTGTTTTATGACGCTGTCGTATCTAGGTTTTCACATCACGCAAGGACTCTCATGCTTAACAAAATGACCGGACGTTTGGATTTCCACAGCGACGCCCTGCTATTGCGTGCAGAGCGCCAGCGTGTGATTTCCAGCAATATCGCCAACGCAGACACCCCAGGTTACGTGGCCCGTGATTTCAACTTCGCCAAGACGCTCAAAGCAGCCACCGAAGGTGAAAGCACGATCCAGCAAACCCTGCAAGCGGCCAGCACCACCCACAGCAATCACATGCCATTGCCCACCGCCAGCTTTGGCAAGGATGGCAAGGGCCCGCTGGGCTACGCCTTGGCTTCACAGCCCAGTCTGGATAACAACACCGTGGATTTGGACCGCGAACGTGCCAACTTTGTCGACAACGCCGTGCGCTATGAAGCCACGCTGCGTTTCCTCAACGGCACCTCCAAGACCATGCTCAGCGCCATTACTGGTCAGTAAGTCGCACTCGCACTGACACAAGGAAGCAATCACCATGTCCATGTTCTCCATCTTCAGCGTATCGGGCAGCGCCATCAGCGCCCAATCGCAGCGCCTGAACGTTGTGGCCTCTAATCTGGCCAACGTTGACGCTGTCGCCGGCCCGGATGGCGATGCTTACAAAGCCCGCCAAGTGGTTTTCCAAACCGCGCCCATGGGCCCCGAGGGTGCAGCGGGTGTCAAGGTCAAGGACATCACCGAAGACAACACACCAGGCCGCCGCGTCCACAACCCCGAGCATCCGCTGGCCGACGAACAGGGCTATGTGACCCACTCCAACGTCAATGCCGTCGATGAGATGGTCAACATGATTTCGGCTTCCCGTTCGTACCAGAACAATGTGGAAGTAATGAACACCGCCAAATCGCTGTTGCTCAAAACGCTGCAGCTGGGCCAATAAATAAAGCAAGAAAGTAGGCGCACATGATTTCCGGCGTTTCCACAACCACCAACAACACCGCAGCCAACTCCAGCAACGCCACTACGGCAGCGGATATGCAGAACCAGTTTCTGACGCTCTTGGTCGCTCAACTGCAAAACCAAGATCCGATGAGCCCCATGGACAACGCGCAGATGACCTCGCAAATGGCGCAGATCAGCACCGTGACGGGCATTGAAAAGCTCAATGACACCGTGAACAGCGTGACCGGTCAGTTCTCCATGATGCAGATAATGCAAGGCACCAACATGATTGGCAGAACCGTGATGACCGAGGGCAACGCCCTGGCCTCCATAGGCGAAAACAAGTTCACCGCTGGTTTTGAGCTAGCCAGCTCTGCCGCTAACGCCACGGTGGAAATCACCACCGCTGCCGGCGAGTTGGTCGACAAACTCGATCTGGGCAGCGCCGATGCGGGTCGCAATTACTTCTCGTGGGATAGCTCGGGCTATAGCGGAGACGCTTCACAACTGCGCTTTAACGTCCGCGCTTCCAATGGCGACAGCACAGTGACCGCCACGTCGTTGACACCGCAATCTGTGGTGGCGGCAAGCACCCAAAACGGTGGACTCATGCTTGAACTCAGTGATGGCAGAACCCTGCCTTATTCCAGCGTCAAAGCCATCTACTAAGCCACGCTACATCGACCAAAGAGGAACACACCATGGGATTCCATCACGCGTTATCCGGCCTCAATGCCGCCAGCAAAAACTTGGACGTCATTGGCCACAATATTGCCAACTCGGGCACCACTGCCTTCAAATCCTCGCGCGCAGAATTCTCGGAAGCGGTAGCCAGCGCCCTGGGTTCCAGCAGCGGACAGTCTTACGGCATCGGTGTCACCACAGCGGCCATTACCCAGCAGTTCAAGCAAGGCAACTTAAAACCTACGGGTAACAACCTCGATGTTGCAATCAACGGCAATGGTTTTTTTGTTGTGAAGCAATTGGATGGCACGGACGCCTATACCCGTGCCGGCAGCTTCCGCGTAGACCAGGACGGCTATTTGCGCACCGTACATGGTGACCAGATCATGGGCAAGACGTTGGATCCGGAAACTGGTAAGCCCCTTGCTATCGCCAATCAAGACAACGATTTAGTGGCCATGCAATTTGTGACGGGCAAATTGCTTCCTGCCAAACAGACGACGGAAGTCGATGTCCGCTTGAATCTGGACGCGCGCGCTCCCAATGCAGCGGGGGACCCTACGGCCACACCGCCGATCGACGCCACACCTCGCGCCACCTATGGCACCTCGTTGAATGTGCATGACCAGCAAGGCGCATCCACTCCCGTTCACCTGTACTTTGAAAAGGGTGCAGCAAACCAGTGGAATGTTTTTGGCGGATTGGATGACATGAACGCCAAGCCTCCTATCATCAATCCTTCTTCGGGTTTTATTCAGATGGATGCCATCGGAAAGCCTCGTGGTATTGCGAAAGCCACGGAATTTGATGCGACAGGAAAATTCCCAACCAAACTCACCTACACATTCAATGCCGATGATGGCAGCGTTAAAACCGCAGACATTGATCGCACTTGGACTTTCACCACTGATCCAGCAGATCCTACTGTGATGACGGGCGCGAGCTATGTAGACAGCTTTGGGGGCACTCCTTTGACATCGGCCAACTTCGCAGCATTTGAAGCGAGCGCTACAGCTTCCACCGATGCGTCCATTGTGGATTTCAAGCTGTCCATGAAGATTGACAGTTCCAAGGCCAACCCCAATGCGCCCGAGCCGTTCGACGTGGCAATTGACCTCAACGAGGTCACGCAATATGGCGTGAGCTTCTCCGTCAGCAAGCTGTTTCAAGACGGCTACCAAGCGGGTCACTTGAACAGCATCAACATTAGCGAAGACGGCTCCATCATTGCCCAGTACGACAACGGCGTAAAGCAAGCTGAAGCGCGTCTCATGCTGGCCACTTTCCGCAACGTCCAGGGCCTGGCCTCCATCGGTGGTGACAAGTGGGCGGAAACCAAAGAGTCAGGCCTCGCAAACAAAGACTTTGCCAAAACCAGTATTTTTGGCTCTTTGCATGCCAATACGCTGGAAGAGTCCAACGTGGACTTGACGGCAGAACTGGTGGACATGATGACCGCGCAGCGTGCCTACCAAGCCAGTGCACAGGCCATCAAAACACAAGATCAGGTGTTCTCCACCTTGGTTAACCTGCGCTAAGCGCAACCGAACCCGCGCATTGAGGAGTTAGTTTATGGACCGCATCATCTACACCACCATGACCGGCGCCAATGCCGCTGCTCAACGGCAGGCGGTGCTGTCGAACAACTTGGCCAACGTCTCAACCACGGGTTTCCGTGCCGAGCTGAGCACCTTCCGTTCGGTGCCTCTGGAGGGCCAGGGCTCCAGCACGCGGGTGTTTGGGCTGGATGCCACATCGGGGCACCTCGACCAGCCCGGCCCCGCCATCACCACCGGCAAAAGCACGGATTTGATGGCCCGTGGCAATGGCTGGTTTTCCGTGCAAGGGCTCGATGGCTTGGAGGCTTATACCCGCAATGGTGCGCTGGAAGTCAACGCGGAAGGCCAGCTGGTCACCGCCAATGGCTTGCCCGTGCTCACCGATGGTGGTGCGCCCGTGGATGTGCCGCAGAACGCCAGAGTCAGCTTTGGCAGCGATGGCACCGTGGTGGCCACATTGGATGGGCAGGACCCCCTCAATATTGGCCGCCTCAAGATGGTGACGCCCAATATGGAGCAAACCCTGCAGCGCGGTGATGATGGCCTGTTCCGCTCTGCCCAGGGTGATTTGCCTGCTGACGCCAACGCCACCATGGTGGCCGGTGCGCTGGAGGGCTCGAACGTGAACGCGGTGGAAGCCATGGTCGGCATGATCGCCGCCTCGCGCCAGTTTGAGCAGCAGATGAAGCTGCTCACCACGGCCGAAACCAATGACAAAACTGCCAGCCAGCTGCTGAGCATGAACGGCTAAGGCCGTCCCTCCAAGAATACGCAAGGAAACCTCGCCATGATGAATTCACTGTGGATTGCCAAGACCGGCATGTCTGCCCAGCAGACAAAAATGGACGTCGTCTCGCACAACTTGTCCAACGTCTCCACGACGGGCTACAAGCGCCAGAATGCGGTGTTTGAAGACTTGATGTACCAGAACCTGCGCCAGGTTGGCTCACAGGCCGACGAGCAGAACATTCTGCCCACCGGCATGCATGTGGGTCTGGGTGTGCGCACGGTGGCCACTACGCGCAACTTCCAGCAAGGCACGCCCACCGAGTCCGGCAAAGACATGGACGTCGCGATCAATGGCGATGGCTTTTTCCAGGTGCAGATGCCCGATGGCACGACGGCCTATACCCGTGACGGCACCTTCTCCAAAGATGCCAACGGCCAGCTGGTGACTCCAGGCGGCTACCCCTTGCTGGACGGCATCACCGTGCCTGCCGATGCCACCAAGCTCAGCATCAGCAAAAGTGGTGCAGTGTCCGTGACAGTGGCGGGCAACCCCGCACCGCAACAAATCGGCCAGTTCAATACGGCATCGTTCATCAACCCCGCCGGCCTGGAGCCTGTGGGTGAAAATCTGTACCGCGAAAGCGCTGCCTCCGGCGCGCCGCAGACCGGCACACCGGGCACCAACAATCTGGGCTCGGTCATGCAGGGTTTTCTGGAGTCTTCCAACGTGAACGTGGTGGAAGAGCTGGTCAACATGATCCAGACCCAGCGCGCCTACGAAATGAACTCCAAGGCGATTTCCACCAGCGACCAGATGCTGGCCAAGTTGTCGCAGCTGTAAGCGACCATCAATATTAAGAGCGCCTGGCCGTCTTAGAACAAGGCTTTCAGATAGAAAACTATTTGAAAGCCTTTATTCATAACGGCTAGCAGCTTCTGTCTTTGCATTTCCTCGGAGCGTTTATGTCCGCCTCAATCTCACCTGCCCAAGTCATCGTCTGTGCGCAGCGCGCGGCTCGCCTTGCTGCGTGGGGCGCCGCCAGCTTGGTCGTGAGTGGCTGCGCCTTCAACGATCCACCGCCTGTCGATCTGCACAGCCAGACGCAGCCCCTGCCCACCACCGCCATTGCCGTTCCCCAGCAGCAGGCGCAGAACACGGGCGGGCTGTTTCAGGCCAACCGCTATCGCCCGCCGTTTGAAAGCCGCCGTGCGCGCCTGGTCGGCGATATGGTGACGATTGTGATTGCCGAGAAAGTCACCGCCAGTCAACAGTCGTCTTCCACGGTCAATCGCGACAGCTCCATTGGCACGCGCATTACCGCGCTGCCATTCCTGACGGGGGGTGCTTTGGGCACCGCCCAAAAGCTGGGCATTGACGCTGGCAGCAATGCCGACTTTGCAGGTGGCGGTGGTACGACCAGCGCCAATACCTTTACCGGGTCCATCACCGCTACGGTGGTGGAAGTGCTGCCCAACGGCCATCTGGTGGTGACGGGTGAAAAGCAGATCGGCGTCAACCAGAACGTCGATGTGCTGCGCTTTACCGGCACCGTAGACCCCTACCAGCTGCAGCCCAACAGCGTTATCAGCTCGACCCAAGTGGCCAATGTGCGTGTGGAATCGCGTGGCCGTGGGCAACAAGATTCAGCGCAGGCAATTGGCTGGTTGACGCGCTTCTTTTTGAGCTTTATCCCTTTCTAAAGCTCTCCAGAATTGGGCAGTATGAAAGTACTGTCCACGCTCCCCACATTCCGCAGCGCACGCCTGGCCCTGACGTTGCTGGCCATCAGCGGCGGCATGCTGGCCTCTCCCGCCCACGCCTTGCGCATCAAGGAAGTGGCCTCGGTGCAGGGCGTACGGTCTAACCAGTTAACCGGGTATGGCCTGGTAGTCGGCCTCGACGGCACGGGCGACCAGACCACCCAGATGCCCTACACCACGCAGACGCTGTCCAACTATCTGCAGCAAATGGGCATCACATTGCCCGCCACGGCCAACACCAACAACCTGCAGCTCAAAAACGTGGCCGCCGTGATCGTGACCGCAGAGCTGCCAGCGTTTGCCACGCCGGGCCAGCACATTGACATCAATGTCTCGTCCATGGGCAACGCCAAATCGCTGCGCGGCGGCACGCTGATTACCACGCCACTGCGCGGGGCTGACGGTGAAATTTATGCACTGGCACAAGGCAATTTAGTCATCGGCGGCGCTGGAGCCTCGCAAGGTGGCTCCAAGGTGCAAATCAACCATTTGAGCGCGGGCCGCATCCCGCAAGGCGCGCAAGTCGAGCGTGCAGTGCCGACACCCATCAATGAGGGTGACACCATCAAGCTGGGCTTGAACACCACCGATTTCCAGACCGCCAGCCAGGTGGTGAATGCCATCAACAGTCGCCACGGCATGGGCACCGCCATGGCGCTCGATGGCCGCACAGTGGAAGTGCGCGCGCCCATGCACTCCGGTGCCCGCGTGGGCTTTATTGCCGACATTCAAGAGCTGAACCTGCCCACCAACAGGCCCTCGGCCAAGGTGGTCATCAACGCCCGCACGGGCTCCATCGTGATGAACCAAGCCGTCACCCTGGGCCCTTGCGCCATTGCCCACGGCAATCTGGCCATCACCATTGACTCCACCCCCGTCATCAGCCAGCCCGGCGCGTTCTCGCAAGGGCAGACCGTGGTGGCCGAGAAGACCAATATCAACGTCACTCAGGAACCGGGCCAGATCATTCGCGTGCCTGCATCGCCACAGCTCACCGACGTGGTGCGCTCGCTCAACGCGCTGGGTGCCACACCGCAAGATCTGCTGGCCATCCTGCAGGCCATCAAGGCGGCAGGTGCGCTCAATGCAGAGCTGGAGGTCATATGAGCATCTCAATGAATGCCAGCAATGCGCTGGCCACCGACATCAACTCGCTCAATGGGCTGAAAAATCAGGCCAACGCCAACAATCCGCAGGCCGCCCGTGAGGCGGCCAAGCAGTTGGAGTCCTTGTTCATGCATGAGATGATCAAGAGCATGCGCCAGGCCACCATGAAAAGTGGTCTGATGGAGAACGAGAGCTCCAAACTGGCCGACTCCATGATGGACCAGCAATTGTCGGTGTCCATGTCCGGCCTGCCCGGTGGACTGGCGGACGCCATCACGGCACAGATTGCCCGGTCGATGGGCATTGATCCCGCAGAAGCAGGTATCAATGCATCCGCCGCCGTGGGCGGCATGGAGCGCAGCTTCAGCATCCCCTCCACCGTCAGTTTTGCAGGCCGCAGCGCACGCTATCCTGGCTTGTCAGGTACTTCCCCATTGGGCGGCAACACCGCCTTTCTGGACGCTTATGCGCCCTCGCCCAAGGGCCGTGACAACTTTGTCCAGTCCCATGACGCCGCTGCCCAGCGCGTGGCCCGCGAAAGCGGCATTCCTGCCAGCTACATGCTCGGTCAGGCCGGTCATGAAACAGGGTGGGGCAAAAGCGAAATTCGAGGTGACAACGGCAGCAACTCCTTCAACCTGTTTGGTATCAAGGCCACAGGCGG
The DNA here is from genome assembly GCA_015478895.1 of Comamonas sp. Classification (GTDB taxonomy): domain Bacteria; phylum Pseudomonadota; class Gammaproteobacteria; order Burkholderiales; family Burkholderiaceae_C; genus Comamonas. The sequence goes on from JADMKK010000057.1 coordinate 59,521, forward strand.
CTGGACTGGCAAGGTCGCTGAAATCACCACCACTGAATACATCGACGGTATTCCCCGCAAGGTCAAGGCCAAGTTCCGCGCTTACGACTCCTACGAAGACTCGTTTCGCGATTACGCGCGCCTGATTACCGAAAACCCGCGCTACGCCAAAGCTATGCAAAGCACTGGCAGCGCATCCGCCTATGCAACAGCCCTGCAAAAAGCAGGCTATGCAACTGACCCTCTCTACGCCAACAAATTGTCCCGCGCTATCCAAAGCGCGCAATCGGTGCAGCAAGGCAATCAAGGTTAAAGCTTTAGAAAGACACATCCATGAGCTTAATGAATGTCGGCGTCTCCGCACTGACGGCCAACCAACAAGCGCTGACCGTCACGGGTCACAATATTGCCAACGTCAATACCGTTGGCTACTCGCGCCAAACCGTAGGCATGAGTGCCCAAGAGGGGCAGCAAGCAGGCAGTGGCTATGTGGGCCGCGGTGTGCAAATCAGCACCGTCCTGCGCCAGTACGACGAACTGCTGGGCAAGCAGTCCAACGCAGCCACCGCGGCCAGCAAGGCCGATGGTGCACGCTACCAGTTGCTCAGCCAAATGCAGAATGTCTTTACAGGCGGTGACAGTGGGCTGGGTGCGGGCATTAACAGCATGATGAACGCATTCGCCGACGTGCAAGCTGCCCCCATGGATGCCACAGCCCGCAACGTGGTGCTGACCCGCATGAGCGAGATGGCAGCCCGTTTCCGCGCAGCATCCGCAACGCTGGAGGAGCTGGACTACTCCGCCAAGCAACAGATCACCAACGGCACGGCCGTGGTCAACAGTTTGGCCCAGCAAGTCGCCAACCTGAATTTGCAGATCAGCCAGGCGCTGGCGGTAGGCCACACACCCAATGACCTGCTGGACGCACGCGACAACGCGGTGCGCGAGATCAACCAGTATGTGCAGACGACCCACGTCAAGACCTCCGACGGCAAACTGAATCTGTTTGTCGGCGGCAGCCAGGCCTTGGTGATGGGCACGGATGTGGGTCAGCTTCAGGTCAAAGAGACGACGGAATATCCGGGCAGTCAAAAACTGTCGCTGTACTTTAGCCAGCCCCATGGTGACTTGGTCGAGCTGAGCGCCAGCATGGTGGGTGGCGGTGAAATTGCCGGTTTACTCAAGTTCAACAACGAAGATTTGTCGCTGGGCAAAAATTCGCTGGGTCGCTTGGCCATGGCGATGGGTGCCGCGCTGAACGAACAAAACAGCTTGGGCCTGACATTGCAAGGCAACCCCGGCACGGCGCTGTTCGCGTTCAGCCAATCTACGCCTGGCTACAGCAATATCCCTGGCTTCCAATTGGAGCCGCCATCGGCCACGGTGTCGCTGGACAGCGCCAAAGATGCGAAATTGCTGGTGGCTTCGGACTACCGCATCGTGTTTGATGACACATTGGGCTCGAGCAAGCTGGTGCGCCTGTCAGATGGCGTCACGCGCAACCTGGCAGACCTTGCCATTGACCCCGCTACAGGCGGCTACAAAGCTGATGGCTTAGTCTTCACGCTGGACAGCAGCGCGGTAGGTCGAAAGTCGCAAAGCATCTTGTTTCAGCCTTACAACAAGGCCTCCCATGAACTGCAAGCCGTCATTCACAACCCGGATGATCTGGCCGTTGCCAGCATGGTTTCAGCCAACATCAACAGCGGCAACAAAGGCACGCTGCAACTGAGTCAATTGGCTGTGCAAGCCCCTGTGGCACCACAGACGAGCCCGAACATTCCGGCTGCAGGCGAACCCATTGCGCTGCGTTTTAATGCTGACGGTACGGTCTCCTACGCAACTTTCGATGCAGCCAGCAATGACTACGACTGGGCCACTGCTGAGCCGGTACGCAACCCTCTCACGAATGCCATCGTTCAATACCAGTCCGGTCAAGCAATGACGGTCAACGGCTGGAGCATCACCCTTACTGGCACGCCGTCTGAAAACGATACCGTGACCGTGAACAACGCCAAGGACCTGGGCGACGGCTACAAGCTCAATGCAGGCAATGCAGCAGCATTTCTGGACCTGCGCGACAAGGCGGTCTTTGACAACGGCACCACCTTGAGTGATGGCTTTTCTTCCGTCATGGCCACCGTAGGTTCGCGCGCCCAAAGTGCGCGATATGCGGCGGAATTGTCCGCCTCGGTGGCGGCCAATCTGGACGCGGATCGCACCTCCATATCGGGCGTGAACCTGGACGAAGAAGCTGCGCGCTTGCTGCAATTTCAGCAAGCGTACCAAGCCTCGGCCAAGATTATTCAAACCGCCCAGACCCTTTTTGAGACGGTGCTAAGCGCCGTAGGCCGCTAAGGCTTTAGGAGATCGCTATGAGCTTGACACGCATCGGTACGGCGCACATGTATGACCGCACCATTAACAACATCGGCAAACAACAGTCTCAGCTGACCAGCCAGATGGAGCATGCATCCGCAGGCAAGCGCGTGCTGCGTGCCAGCGATGACCCCGTTGCTGCCGCGCAGGCCGAGCGCGCCCGCACCCGCCAAAGCCGCATTGAGACCGACCAGCGCACGCTGGACGCGCAAACGGCCACCATCAAGTACGGCGAGTCCACGCTGGGTGAAATCAACGGCGCGATGCAAGAATTCCGCTCGCTCATCGTCAACGCGGGTAATGGTGCATACAACCAGACGCAACGCGACACCTTGGTAGAGCAGCTGCAAAACCTGCGCAGTCAGATACTGACGTACAGCAATCGCCAGGACAGCAACGGCCTGCCGCTGTTCCGGGGTCTGGATGCCAACTCCAGCCATGTGTTTCCCAATGGAACGCAGAGCATGCAGTCTGGCCAGACGAACCCAGGCGAATACACCATCACCAATTCGCTCGATGGTGCTTTGGCATTCTTTAGCGGCAAAACCGGCAATGGCGTTTTGGCGGTCGATGTGGGCGCTACCAACCAAGGTCTGGCATGGGCCGATGTCGGCACCATCCGCGACCCCGCGACTGCCATTGCCCTGACCACCCCCATCGATATTACCTTCCGTGATGGCGCTTCGGGTGGCATGGAATACAGCGTGGACGGCACCAACTGGGCTGCGTACAAGTCAGGCGACACCATTGCGGTGGCTGGCATGGATTTGGTAATTACGGGTGCGCCCAAAGCTGGCGATACCTTCACCGTTAAAAGCAGTGAACGCCAGTCGATCTTTGAAGTGCTGGACAGCGCGATCAAGACCGTCAAAGACAATGTCAAGCCCGATGGTTCCACTGTCTACGGTGGACTGGCGCACGGGCTGGCCAAGTCTCTGGCGGAAATTGATACGCAACTCAACCGCGTCTCCACCGTGCGTGGCTTTGCGGGTGACTTGCTCAATCAGGCCGAGCGCATGGGCTCCACGCTGCTGGAACGCAACGAGCAGATGGAAAGCCAGCGCTCTGCTGCTGAAGACATCGACATGGTGGCCGCGCTGTCGCAGCTGAAGACGCAGGAAACCGCCATCTCAGCCGCGTTGCAGTCGTATGCTTCCATCCAGAAGCTGTCCCTGTTCAACTACATCAACTAAAACCGCAGTCTTTGACTGCATAGGCGCATAAGGTGCAATTTGTTCTGAACGCTCTGGCGTTGGGCTATCGCCCGCTGTGGAATGCCGAACGTAACTTGGCAGGCGTGCAGCTGTTTTTGCACGATGAAGCTGACACGCTGGTCGATAGCGCCCATTTGCTGCGCATCTTGCAGGAGATGTGGGCCCCGACCTCGCCGTTGCTATTGCTCTCGCCGCACTCGCAGCGCTTGCTGCAAAGCTTGCTGGAACACATCACACCCAGCCCCGCCTGGGCGCTGGAAATCCGTGCCGACTGGCTGGCGCAGGATGTGGTGCTGCAATCGCACGTTGCTGTTGCCGCACAGCGCGGTGTGCGCATGGTCTGGCGTGGCAGCATGGCCCTGCTGCCCAATGCACAACAGGCGAACAATTTTGTCTGCAGCCTGCTGCATCTGGAACCGCAAGATGCTTTTGCATTGATGCAAATTCCTTCAGACCAGCCCGTGCCCCAGCGCTTGATGCTGCTGGAGCACCAGATGTACGAACAGATTCACAGCCAGCCTCTGGTGCGCCGTTGCCTGGAGCAATACCACGCCAGCGCGGTGGCAGGCTGGCCGGTGGAAGATGTGCTGCACCGCATGCGCGGCTCGCGCGTGCTGCATCCCTCGCACGCGCATGTATTGCGCTTGATGAAGGCCGTGGATGCTGACCAGTCGCTGGACACGTTTGAAGAAATTCTGAGCGAAGATTCGCTGCTGGCCTACCGCTTCATGCTGTACGCCAACTCCGCCGCACTGGGCGCACGCAACCCGATCAACTCCCTGCGCCGCGCGCTGGTCATGCTGGGCTACGGCACCATGCAGTCGTGGCTGGCCACGCAACTGGGGCATGCCAGCCATGAAAAAGACCTGCACCCAATTCGCCTGGCGGCCGTCATGCGGGCGCAACTGACTTCGTACTTGCTTGATGCCGGTGTGAGCCAGGAACTGCGCAGCGAGGTGTACCTGTGCGGCCTGTTCTCGCACCTGGACGAGGTGCTTGACGAGCCGCTGGAAACCACGCTGACTCGCCTGCCCCTGTCCGAGCGCATTGCCGATGCCGCCGTGCGCGGCGAAGGCCCTTATGCGCCCAGCCTGCAGCTGGCGCAGGCCATGGAGCGTGAAGACGGCGGCAGCACCATCCGCACGCTGTGTGCCGAATACGATATCTCGCTGGAACACGTCAACCGCTCTTTGCTGCGCCTGGCCTGTGATTGGCCTAGTCAGCGGCCTAGCTGGTAAGCAGCGCCAGCAGCGCTATCAAAAACAGGAGCTATGTGCCCTGACATTTAAACGATTTCAACAACAAAACACCTTGAAACCGAAGCAATGCCAGGGCGCACTGCTTCGGTTTTTTACTTTTGCTGTCCCGACCGGTACAAACATGGCTGTTCGAAGGCGGAATCTGTCTCTACAGTCAAGCGCTTTGCCGCAGCTGTAGCGTCTATGCCTGTCCAAGAATTCACCGCCCTGCTCGTGCTGATGACCGCCATGAGCTTTTCCCCCGGCCCCAACACCACCTTGTCCACCGCACTGGCCGCCAACCACGGCTTGCGGCGCAGCATGGGGTTTGTGCTGGCCGTTCCCGTGGGCTGGTGCGTGCTGCTGCTGTTGTGCGCAGCGGGCTTGGGGGCTTTGATCACCAGCATCCCAGCCCTACGCTGGGGTGTGAAAGGCGTGGGCATTGCCTATTTGGTGTGGCTGGCCTTCAAACTTGGCGCCAGCGGCAAACTGGCACAAGCCCGACCCGAGCAGTTGCAGGTGGGGTTCTGGCAAGGCGTTTTGCTGCAATTCGTCAACATCAAGGCATGGCTTTTGGCGTTGACCATCGTCGCAGGCTGGGTGGCAGGTCAACCGGACTGGCTGCTGCGCATGGCTGTCGTGCTGCCGGTCATGATGTTCTACGCGTTCACCAGCAATTTACTCTATGCCTTTGTGGGAGCGGCTTTGCGCCAGTGGCTGGCCCAAGGGCAGCGGCTTTTGTGGTTTAACCGTGGCATGGCCGCTTTGCTCTTGGCGACAGCGGCTTGGATGCTGTCTGCCTGATGGCACAGTTTTTTTAAAACCCTGATCTGAAAGCATGGCTGCATGGCTCCACAATAGACAACACTGGCATGTGGCCGCCTACCTGCAGCCGCACGCCGATTGCCAAACTGGCCCCGGCGATCTCCGTGTTTACGGGGCTTTATGGCCATGCTGCACAACGGTATGCTCTTTGCAACAAGCTTTTGCCAGCACGCGCACAGTGCGCGCGCTGCTTATTGAGATTGAGTAGTTATGACGAATTGGACCCTGGCTGCCCGCACAGCCAAAATGAACTCATCCGCGATCCGCGAGATCCTGAAGCTGACCGACCGCCCCGGCATCATCAGCATGGCCGGTGGCCTGCCCGCGCCAGCCAGCTTCCCGATCTCCGCTTTCACGCAAGCCTGCAACACGGTCATGGAACGCGACGGCGCCGCCGCATTGCAATACAGCACCACCGAAGGCTTTCCTGCACTGCGCCAAGCGATTGCAGATTTTCTGCCTTGGGATGTGAACCCTGACCAAATCCTGATCACGACCGGCAGCCAGCAAGCGCTGGACTTGATCGGCAAGATCTTCCTGGACAAGGGCAGCCGCATCCTGGTGGAAAAGCCCACCTACCTGGGCGCGCTGCAGGCCTTCACCCCTATGGAACCTGTGGCCGTGGGCGTGAACAGCGACAGCGAAGGCATGCTGATTGATGACTTTGCCGCCAAAGTGGGCTCAGGCGACGACAAGGCCCGCGTGGCCTATGTGCTGCCCAACTTCCAGAACCCCACCGGCCGCACCATGAGCGAGGCCCGCCGCCAAGCCTTGGTGGAAAAGGCCAAGGAACTGGACATTCCACTGGTGGAAGACAACCCCTACGGTGACCTCTGGTACGAAGGCGAGCCCCCCTTGCCATTGGCAGCGCGCAACCCCGAGGGCGTGATCTACATGGGCTCGTTCTCCAAGGTGCTGGCCCCCGGCCTGCGTGTGGGCTTCATCGTGGCGCCCAAGTCCGTCTACGGCAAACTGACGCAAGCCAAGCAGGCCGCTGATTTGCACAGCCCCAGCTTTAACCAGCGCGTGGTCGCTGAGGTGATGAAAGACGGCTTCTTGGAAAGCCACATCCCCACCATCCGCGCCATGTACAAGGTGCAGCGCGACGTGATGCTGGTGGCGCTGGAGCGCGAGATGGAAGGCCTGGGCGTGACCTGGACGCGTCCTGTGGGCGGCATGTTCCTGTGGGTGACCCTGCCCAAGGGCATGGATGCGCAAGTGCTGCTGGGCCACGCGGTCGAGCGCGGCATGGCCTTTGTGCCCGGCGCACCGTTCTACGCCGATGAGGCCGAAACCAACACGCTGCGCCTGTCGTACGTGACGGTATCGCCCGAGCAAATCCACCAAGGCATTGCCGCTTTGGGCGCGGCCATTCGCGCCTTGCAAGCCCAGTAATCTGACCGTAAACCGGCAGCGCCGCGGCAAGTGGCGTATCGTTTCAAGCGCATTGCTGCACTCCAGCGATGCGCTTTTTTCTTTGGCCTTTTCATTCTCTGCACCCATGCCCAGCACTGCCGCCTTTGCCCGCCCTTTCATGACCGTGGATGTGTTCACTGCCGTGCCCTACCAAGGCAATCCAGTGTCCGTCGTGCTGGATGCCACCGGGCTGGATACCGCTCAGATGCAAGCCTTTGCGCGCTGGACCAATTTGTCAGAGACCACCTTTGTTCTGCCGCCCAGCGAGGCGGCACGCGCCCAAGGCGCGGATTACCAGGTGCGCATCTTTACGCCAGTGGGGGAGATGCCTTTTGCTGGCCACCCCACACTGGGCACTTGCCACGCATGGCTGGCCCATGGCGGCCAGCCGCAAGCCGCTGACCGCGTGGTGCAAGAGTGCGCCAAAGGGCTGATCACCATTGAGCGCTCGTCCAATGGTCTGGCCTTTGCCAACCCCACCACGCGCGCCCTGCCCTTGCCTGCGCAGCTGCACAAAATCTACGAAGCCATCGGCATCCATACCGAGCAGGTGGTCGATGCCGCCTATTTGGACAACGGCCCACACTGGCTGTGCTTGCTGCTCGACAGCACCGACACCGTGCTGTCGCTGGAGCCAGATTTGGCACGCATCAAAGCCTTGGGCCACAAAGTGGGCGTTGCGGCCTTGTATGACGACGCCGATGCCACGCCCTTGATTGGCCGCGCCTGCCGCGAGGCCGAGGCTTTTTCTACCGGTTTGCGAGCCCGCTCGGCGTCTGCGCAGGCACAACTGGAAGTGCGTGCCTTCAGCACCACCGGTATGGAAGACCCCGTCACCGGCAGCTTGAACGGCTGCCTGGCCCAATGGCTGATCGAGCAAGGCCACCTGAACGCTCCGTACATAGCCAACCAGGGCGCCTGCGTGGGCCGCGATGGCTGGATCAGCCTGCGCCAAGATGCCGCCCAGCAACTGTGGGTGGGTGGGCATGTTGTTCTGTGTGTGCAAGGCGAGGTCTTTTTGTGATGAGCCCGCTTTTGCCGCCCCACCATGGTTCATCCATATTCTGGTTAACTAGGTAGACACTGAGAGCGAATTTTCTCGCAGGTCACCTGCAAGACAGAGCAAGGCGTAGCGCCTCTCCACAATCTGTGCGCATGGGAACCCTTTACCTCGTACGCCACGGCCAGGCATCGTTTGGCGCTGATGACTATGACCAGCTCAGCCCTTTGGGCACACAGCAGGCGCAGCAACTGGGCCACTATTGGCAAGCACGTGGAATGCGCTTTGACGCGGTCTACACCGGCACGCTCAAGCGCCACGTTCAAACCCTGGAAGGCATTGCGCAAACATTGCAAGGCCTGCCGCCAGCGCAAACGCTGCCTGCACTCAACGAATATGACAGCCACGCCTTGATTCGCTGCATTCATCCCGAGCCCTTAGGGCCTGTGGATACGCCAGAGACTTATCGCGCGCACTTTCGGCTGCTGTGTGATGCGATGGCGCAATGGATGTCAGGGGTGATCAGCCCCCAAGGCATGCCCACATGGGAGGTCTTCTCAGGCGATATTCGACAAGCGCTCGATCAAATGCGTCGCCAGCACCACGCGGGCAATGTGCTGGTCGTCAGCAGTGGCGGCCCTATCTCCACGGCCACCAGTTTGGTTCTGGGTGCCGGGCCTGAAGTGTCGATTGCACTGAATATGCGTATCCGCAACACGGCGGTAACCGAACTCAGCATGAGTTCCAAACGACTGATGCTGCAGACCTTCAATACGCTCAACCACCTGGACACCCCCGAAACCAAAGATTGGGTGACCTTTGCCTGAAGCAAAGCCACTGCGCTAAGCCACGCAAAGGACAAGCGCTTGGCCGACATCAGGCTGCGCTGTGGCATTCCAGGCCCGCGAGCGCAATAGCGTTTACAAAAATGGGAACCTATTTTTGTTGGAGCGCCGCATCCATGTTCTCCCCGTGTCCTGACCAAGCCCTGGAGCCGCAACTGTCTGTGCAAGATATGCAAGCCTTGCGCAGTTTTTTGGGCGATGCCATTCAGGCACACCAGTCCATTGCCATGCTGGACGTGGGCAACCAGCGCTGTCGGCTAATGATCAGCGAGGGCCTCCACGGCCACCCACAGCCGGTCTTTCACCACGTATTGATAGGCATGGATTTACTGGTCAAGCGCACGTTTAAAAACCGGATGCCTTCCGAAGCACAGCTGGAGCAAGGCATCATGCTGGTCGAAGATGCGGTCATGCCACTTGCCCGCTTGATACCTCCGAGCAACATGTTTGTCACGCGCGACCCCTGCCTGCTGGAAGTGGCGCGGCACGCACTGGGTCTGCCCGATATGCAGACCGCGTGGGACAACGCCGGTCGCCTGCCCGTTTTGGGCCGTGAAGCCATTGAGGCGCAATTTGATCTGCTCGCACGGCAGGCTGTACGGCCCCATTTGCCCATGGGGGATGTGCCCCAGTCACCACGCTGGGCAGCAGCATTGCTGATGCTGAGAGAAATCCTGCACCATTGGCAACTGGGCGCTGTACGCTTGCTGCCAAGTTTTCATCCCAACCTTCAGGCCCCAAGCGGCTGAGGTTCGCCACCCACCGTGTCTGCCGGCAAGGCGTGAATTTCGTGCAGCAGCTGTGCCAAGCTGCCTGCTGCACCCTCTACCAGCGCCTGCCCCCGTGCCGCATCAGCGGCTGCCGCATTACCAGCTGCCCCTTGGGGGTTGTAATCCTGCATGGCCCACCCCAGCTTGGCACTTTTGCCATTGCCCAAGATCGGAAATCGCTGGGCACGCAATGCCGAGGTACTGGCAAAGTTTTCAGCATGCTCCATGCGCACATGCTCGGCGGCCAGATGCAACATCATCGAAGTCTCGACCTCGCCTGCATGCACGCCAAAACGGTGCTCGTGGGCGCTGAACGCCTCATTGACGCCCTGCGGCTGCGGCAAGTTAAACCAGCTGCAGTGGTAGACCAGCAGGCCGCACTGCATGCGCAGCTGGCGTGCCACGATGTCCATGCTGCTGACATTGCCGCCGTGGGCGTTAAAGATCAACAGTTTGCGGACGCCCGCTCTTGCAACACAGGCACCCAGCTCCGTCCACAAGGCCAGTAACGTCGTTGGAGACAAGCCCAGCGTGCCCGCATAGTCCTGGTGCTCCAGACTCAGGCCAATGGCTTGTGTGGGCAGCGCCAGCACGGGCACATCACGGGCAACCTGGGGCAAGGCAGCGTCCAGAATGCCATCCGTCAGTGTGGTGTCCACGCTCAAGGGCAGATGCGGGCCGTGCTGCTCGATCGCACCCACCGGCAGTATTGCCACCGTCGCGGCAGCCAGGCCACTGCGCTGCGCCAGCGCAAAATCCCGCGCAGATACCTGCGCCCAGCGGCGTGATGGCCAGACTGTCAGGGGCCTTGCAGCATCAAGCGCAGGGGAAGAATGGGGGTGAGGGGTACGACTGCACATGGACTCAATCTTAGGCGCTGTCTGGCAGACGTGGCGCTGCTGCGCCGCACAATCCCTGTATGCCCAAGCACCCCACCCGTGATCTGACCCAAGGCCCCATTGCCAGCACTTTGCTGGTTTTTTCTTTGCCGATTCTGGCGGGCAACGTATTGCAGTCACTCAATGGTTCGGTCAACGCCATGTGGGTGGGTAAATACTTGGGCGAGGCAGCGCTGACCGCCACCGCCAATGCCAACAACGTCATGTTTTTACTGATTGGTCTGGTGTTTGGCGTGGGCATGGCCGCCACCATCTTGATTGCGCAAAGCATGGGAGCTAAAAATCTGCAGCAAGCCCGTGCCGTGATGGGGTCTAGCGCTACATTTTTTGGAGGCATCTCGGTACTCATTGCGGCGCTGGGCTATCCGCTGTCACGCTATATCTTGCAGTGGATGGGCACACCTGGCGAGGCGCTAGCGCTGGCCGAAAGTTATCTGCGCGTCATCTTTCTGGCCATTCCGCTGCTGTATCTGTTTGCCTTTGTGTCGGCCACATTGCGTGGCGCGGGTGATACGCGCACGCCCTTTATTTTTTTGCTGCTGGTGGTGGTGCTGGATGTCATCTTGAACCCAATACTGATTTTTGGCTGGGGGCCGTTTCCGCAAATGGGCATTGCCGGGGCTGCTACGGCCACACTGGTCTCCAACCTCATCAGCTTTGTGACCATGCTGATGTGGCTGTACCGGCGCAAGCACCCACTGTGGATTGGCAGCCATGCACTTCACCTGTTCAAACCCCAATGGAGCATTTTGAAGGCATTGATCGTCAAGGGCCTGCCCATGGGCGCGCAGATGGTGATGATCTCGCTGGCCATGCTCACCATGATGACCATGGTCAACCACTACGGCGTGCAAACCAGTTCGGCCTATGGCGCAGCCCTGCAGCTGTGGACCTATGTGCAAATGCCCGCCATGGCGATTGGTGCAGCCTGCTCCACGATGGCAGCGCAAAACGTGGGGGCGGGCCAGTGGCAGCGCGTGGATGGCACGGCCAAAGCGGGGGTGTGGTGCAATATTTTGATGACGGGTGCACTGATGGCGCCCATCATCTTGCTCGATCGCTTTGTGCTGGCGCTGTTTCTGCCAGAAGGCAGTGCTGCACTGGAGCCTGCCCGCCATTTGAACCACATCGCGGTGGGCTCCTTTTTGTTCTTTGGCGTCACTTTTGTGCTGTCTGGCGTGGTGCGTTCAACCGGCGCCGTCATCCCGCCGCTGATTATTTTGGGACTGGCTCTGTGGGGCGTGCGGGTGCCCGTGGCCAAACTGCTGCAACCTTGGCTGGGTGTGGATGCCATCTGGTGGAGCTTTCCCATCAGCGCAGTCTGCGCCATGCTCATGAGCATGACTTACTACCGCTGGGGCCGCTGGCGCGAAGCACGCATGCTGGACGACGAGGACATCGTGGCTACCCCTGCTGAAGTGGGTGGCCAGCCACCAGCGCCTGTGTGCAATCTTTCGACATCGAGAAGCATGCCCGTTGCAGCCAGGTCATAAGGCAGCGACAAGGGTTTCCAGCGTACGTTGGAGGTGTCGAAAGCACAGACCTACCACACAGACAAAATAAATAACACCCAGGAGTCTCAATAAAGACAGTAAAAAAAATCCGTTTATCTAGCATGGAAATTGCAAGTGGTCAGTGTCCCGGGTCGCACACCACTTGCATACCTGGGATTTGTTTCCCACTTAGTAACCATGATGCTAGGAAAAACGATGAGATTTTCGGTCAAAGCGACATCCATTGCGGTCGCGATTTTCTTGAGTGCGTGTGGCGGCAGTGACGATTCACCCGCCCCTAGCCCCACGCCAACCCCGGAACCCAATCCAAATGTCCCGGTGATCAGCTCCTCGGTACAAGAAGCCTCCACGCTCATTGCGAAGGATCCGGAGATTCAAAAAATAGTGGCGCACTGGAAATCCGAAGATGATGCGCGTGCGCGTTTTGACACGCACCTAGAGCTGACACGCATCGCATCACCTTCCCGCTTTGAGTACCGCCGCGTCGAAGAAATCAGCAAACGCTTGGTCAACGAGTGGGGTTTTAGCAATGCAGAAGTGGCAACCCGGGCCGATGGCTATCTGCCAGGTGCCGGACTGCAAACTGTCGATGGACTGCCGGTCTACAACGTGTGCTCGGTCATCAAGGGCACCTACTCCACCACATCGGGAGCACAGTCCTTCAATGGCCAATACCCCAAGGTCTTGATCGAAGGCCACATTGACACGGTCAACCCTGAAGAAATGCCGCCAGACAGTGCCCCTTACATGCCTGTCAAACTGCAGCCCATTGCTGAGCCCATCATCTCCAGCCCCGCTGAATTGGCAGCCCTTAAAGACGAGGTCAATTTCGACAGCCAAGGCCGCATCATTCGCGATGCAAACTATGAGCGGGCTTACCGCCGTTTTGCCAATGCTGAGGCCGCCACCAAGGGTGGAGCAGATCGCCTGTATGTGCCCGGCTATATCGACGCGATGGGGAACGCCACCATGGTGTTTCAGATTGCCAAGATGCTGAAAACACACAACATTAAGCCTGTCTATGACATGTGGTTCTGTGGCACTGCCGGGGAAGAAGGCAAAGGCAACCTTGCAGGCATGAAGCAGCTGTATGGCTACAGCCAAGACACGGGCAAAGGCAATAACGCACTGAACTTTGTCACCAACTTCAGTATCGATGGTGGCTCGGGCACCATCAACTTCATTGGCAGTTACCGCTTTGAGATGAAGTTCAAGGCACCTGCCAACCCCACATCGGGTGCCAGCGCAGTGACTGCCGCAGCCCTGGCAGGAGCCAAGATCTCCGACATCCTGACGCCTTGGGATAAGGACAACAAAGCCCTCAAGACCACCTACACCATCGGCACAGCCTCGTGCGAAGCACCCGATGCTGCGGGCATCACTCCCAGCTGCACACTGCAGGTGGACATGCGTTCGCCGCGCCTTGAGCCGCTCAACGACATCCGCGCCCAGATCGAGCCCCTGTTTGCCGCTGGTTTAGAGGCAGAAAACGAGCGCGCAAGTGTTGTTGCAGGCAGCCCGGATGCGGTGTCCATGGAATTGGTCTGGTTTGGTGACCGCCCCCCGCATGAGCGCACCAACCTGAGCGATGTCTCCATCCAGGCTGCATGGCAAGCCGCCGAAATAGTGGGCGTGGACAAACGTGCCGAACTGTCCACAGGCGCATCCAGCTTGAACGACAACGTGCCAGCCGCCATTGGCGTGCCCACCATCAATCTGAATGCCTTTTCTACGGCTGCCAGTGGTGGCACCCATGCGTTCTATGAGTGGGGCATTCCAGGCAGCAGCGACACGGAAGCTCTGCGCATGTACCGCATCATGATGGCAGGCCTGATTGCATCGGGCTACACCACCAGCGATGGCAAGACTGTCGCCCCTGCTGCGGACCCCATCGGCGCCCGCACCACCACGGACATGTACAAATAATTGCCCAGGAGTCACATCAAGATGCGTACTACTTTTACCTCTTTGACCGCCACCGCCTTGCTCGTGGTCAGTGCGCTGGGTGCACCCATGCTGGCCCACGCGCAAGCAGACAGCGTACCGGTCATTTCCGTGAGCTTCCAGGGTCCGGGCGGCCACAGCAATAGCAACTATGGTCGTACCAGTGCAGTGCATGCGGCATCGCGCGCCATTGCCAATCTGTCGCAGCAGACTGCGGTCTTGCCTCAGGACTATGCTGTCTATGGCTTTAAAGGAGGCAACTCCGTCAACAGCCTTGCCAGCGATGCCGAGTTCAAAGTGGCCATCAAAGGCAGCGCCAGCGTAGCTGCGGTGGAAGAAGCCGTTCAGGCTGCAGTGAGCGCGGGGACCCAAGCGGAAAACGATTTCCGCAAAGTGAAAGAGGGCGATAAGGTCGGCGGGGTAGCAGCAGCCATCAGCTACACCATTACCAAGGAGTAAGCCTCCCTCTCTGCCGCAGATAGCATGCGGCATGGCTTACAAGGAAGGGTCGGCATCGCAGCCAGCCCTTCCTTTTTTGCGTTTCACACCTACTTTGGTGCACCGGGAACCAAAGTGGCGCGCATGTCTCTATGCTTGCACCATGACTTCGTCTTTTTCTCTCCAGCGTCTGCGCTGCTTGCAGGTATGGCTGACGCTGTGTTTTATCGCGCTGTGCTTCATTGTTCACCCCGCACACGCCCAGTTGTCGCTCAAGATCGGCAAGGCCGCAGTCTCCGACACCGTCACCACACCGCGCGTTCAAGCGCAGCTGGTGCTCCTGGCGCCCCAAGGCGTGACCGCTGGCCAGCCCGTGGAGCTGGGGCTGCGCATTACCCACCAGCCAGACTGGCACACGTACTGGAAAAACGCGGGTGACTCCGGCCTGCCCACACAGCTGGATTGGCAATTGCCTGAGAGCTTGCGCGCTGGGGACATTGCATGGCCCGTTCCGCAGCAAATTCGCGTGGGCGATTTGCTCAACTATGGCTATGAAGGCACGGTACTGCTGCCCGTGCCGCTGCATGTTGATGACAGTTTCACGTCCGATGCCCAGGGCATGGTCGATATCCGCCTGAACGCCTCATGGCTGGTGTGCCGCGTGGAATGCATTCCTGAAGACGGTCAGTTTCACCTGCGTGTGGCCGCGCAAGACAGCCAGGCCCTGTGGGCCAGCGAATTTGCCGCTGCGCATGCGCAAGTGCCGGAGACGCTGGAGCAGGCCCAGGCCACCATCACCGCGCTGCCAGTGGGCGACCGCGTCAGCGTGCGCGTGGCAGGCTTGCCGGCAGCTGCCCACGGCAAAACACTGGCTTTCTACCCCGAAGCCAGCGACACCTTCCAGCACGCCGCGGTGCTGGGCCAAGACTGGACGCAAGCGTGGGACGGCAACGTGTGGACGGCAGAACTTCCCCTGTCCAACATGCGCGGCGAAACGCCGGCACAACTGGCTTTTGTGCTGGGTGTGACTGCCGCCCCCCCAGCGCAGGCTTGGCGCCTGCAAGCCGCCGTGCAAGGCACATGGAGTGCGGTGGAGCTGGCCGAAGTGTCGCCCGCATTGCAAGCTGCGCTGGAAGCCAATCGCCAAAACGCCACCACCGCGCCCGTGCCCACCGACACCTCCAGCAGCGGCTGGATGGCGGCCATCATTGGCGGATTGCTGGGGGGCTTGTTGCTGAACCTGATGCCCTGCGTCTTTCCCGTGCTGGCCATCAAGCTGCTGGGCTTTGCGCGCCATGGTGCCGATGTGCGGGTGCAACGCGCCAATGGCATGGCTTACGCCGCCGGCGTGATCCTGAGCTTTGTGGTTTTAGGTGCCTTGCTGCTGGCGCTGCGCGCCGCCGGTGAGCAACTGGGCTGGGGCTTTCAGCTGCAGTCGCCGCTGATGGTGGCGGCTCTGGCGGCCCTGTTCACCTTGATCGGGCTGAATTTGGCCGGTGTGTTTGAGTTTGCCCATGTGGTGCCAGACCGCCTGGCCAATCTGCACGCGCGCCACCCCATGGGCGATGCGTTTATCTCCGGCATCGTGGCCGTGGCCATTGCCTCACCTTGCACCGCGCCGTTCATGGGGGCCTCGCTGGGCTTTGCCGTCGGCATGCCGGCGGTACAGGCGCTGGCAGTGTTTGCGGCACTTGGCGTAGGCATGGCACTGCCTTATGTGCTGGTGAGCTGGGTGCCCGCGCTGATTCGCTGGCTGCCGCGCCCCGGAGCGTGGATGGACACGTTCCGCCGTGCGATGGCTTTTCCCATGTTTGCCACCGTGGTGTGGCTGGTATGGGTGCTGGGCCAGCAAACCAGCATCGACGGCGCTGCGGCGCTGCTGGCATTGCTGCTGTGCCTGGCCGCCCTGGTCTGGGCGCTGACGCTGCGCGGCAGCACACGCTTGGTGATGGCCGTGCTGGTGGTAGCGCTGAGCGCCTGGCTGGCACACAGCGTGGGCCGCAGTGTGCTGGAGCCTGCACCGGTCACGGCGGCCAACGCACACAGCACCTGGCAACCGTGGACGCCTGAGCAGCAAGCGCAGCTGCTGGCCCAAGGCCAGCCGGTGTTTGTGGACTACACCGCCGCCTGGTGCGTAACCTGTCAGTACAACAAGCGCAACGCGCTGGCTGACAGCGGGGTGCTGGCCGACTTTGCCCAGCGCAACGTGGCCTTGCTGCGCGCGGACTGGACGCGGCGCGACCCGGCAATCACTGCCGCGCTTGGCCAGCTGGGCCGCAGCGGCGTGCCGGTGTATGTGCTGCTGGCTCCGGGCAAAGCGCCGGTGGTGTTCAGCGAACTGCTGTCCAGCAGCGATGTACGCAACGCGCTGGCCACGCTGTAATTGACTTGCACCGCAAAAAAGAGAGCTGCTTGCCGTTGATTACTCTTGATTTCAGATAAAAAAGTATCTGAAACCCAGCAATACCAACGGCATACAGCTTCTTTTTCATATCAAAGTCCAAAAAATAAACCGCTGTAACGCCCTGCGCTACAGCGGTCAAAAAATTGGCGTGGACCAAGGTTCGCAACTTGTGAAGGGGCTTGACCACCTTCACCCGAACATTTGCATCAGCCCACACAGGCCATTGTGGCCGCAGCTTGTGACGCTGGCGTGACGTTCAAATCAGCACCTGAATGATCAGCGCGTTGACGATGTCCACAAAGAAGCCGCACACCAGCGGCACCACAATGAACGCCCGGTGCGCCGCGCCATGGCTGCGGGCCACGGCGGTCATATTGGCCACCGCCGTGGCGGTGGAGCCCAGTGCAATGCCGCCAAAGCCGGCAGTGATGACGGCAGCCTCATAGTCTCTGCCCATGCAGCGAAAGACGACGAACAAGGCAAAGCTGATCGTCAGCAGCACCTGCAACACCAGCACCGTCATCACAAAACCCATCGCGCCCTGCAGCGCCCACAGTTGCAGGCCCATCAGCGCCATGGTCAGAAACATGCCCAGGCAGATGTCCGAGATCATGGACAGACCCTGGCGCATGCTGGTCCAGTGAAACTGCCCCAGCTTGCGGCGCTTGCGCGAGAGCATCCACTGGCCCAGCGTGTTGCGCAGCACAATGCCGCCCATCAGGCAGCCCACAAACATCGGCAACTGCAAGCCCGCCTCGTGGAACAGCGGGGTGATGACGCCACCCAGCAGCAGTGCCATGTTCAGCCACAGCCAGGCACGCAGCACGCCGTAGTAATCCAGCGTCACGGTGGTTTGCTGCACAGGTACGCCCACATCGAGCGGCCGCGCGCCGCTGCCGCGAAGGGCGTGGCGGCGCATGAGGTAACTGGCAATCGGCCCGCCAATGGTGCAGGCGGCAATCATGCCGACCATGTTGCTGGCCATGCCGATTTCCACCGCGTTGGTAATGCCCAGTTTTTCGACGAAGGTCGGGCCCCAAGCCAGTGTGGTGCCTACGCCACCCGTCAGCGAGATGGAGCCCGTCATCAGCCCCGCACGCGCATCCAGCCCGAACAGCTGCGCCACCCCCATGCCCAGCATGTTTTGCAGCGCAATGAACACGCTGGCCAGCACCAGCAAGACCAGCAGCGGTTTGCCGCCTTCCTTGAGCGTGAGCAAGTCCGAGCGCAGGCCAATCGCTGCAAAAAAGTACAGCAGCAAGGTATCGCGCACATTCAGATCAAACTCGATCTTGGTGCCTAAAGCGGCATAGACCAGCCCCACCACCAGCGCACACAGAAAGCCACCGACCACGGGCTCCGGAATGCTGTAGCGGCGCACGATGCTCCAATACCCAGCAATTTTCTGCCCGGCGAAAAACAACAAGATGGCCAGAGTAAAACTCTGGAAAGCGGGAATGTGCAGGGTGTCAGGCAGGGTCACAGGCTTAATCGAGGTAACAAGGTGTACGGCAAAAGTCGGCGATTGTGCATGAGTACGCCGCTTCACTGCAATGCGGCATGGCAATGGGCGCCCCAAGAAAAAACCGCTGCAAGCTCTGAACTTGCAGCGGTTTGACAAATTGGTGTGGACCCAGGGGCGGTTGCTTCAAAGGGGTTGATCCGGCCTCTGTCCGCTTTTCTTCGCTAGTCCACGCAGCAAGTATCCACAACCGCCATGACATGTCCATGACGTTTTCCTTTGGTAGCAATCGACCACCCACTGGGTGTTTGCTTGCGCTGCATCAGGACACGTGCAGCCTTCTTGTGGCCGTAGGCCCTTTCAAGAGGGGGAGTGAACCCCTTCCGGTAAACTGCCCGCTTCCCAAGAACTCCCCTGTGGCGCGCAGTTTGCTGTGCGCTCTTGGCCTTTTCTCAGTGTGAGCGCCCCATGTCTTTTGCCCCTCTTTTGAACGACACCTTTTTGCGCGCCTGCCGCCGTCAAGCCACCGACTACACGCCGCTGTGGTTGATGCGCCAAGCCGGTCGCTACCTGCCAGAGTACAAGGCCACGCGCGCGCAAGCGGGCAGCTTCATGGGTCTGGCCACCAACGTGGACTACGCCACCGAAGTGACGCTGCAGCCGCTGGAGCGCTTCCCATTAGATGCCTCCATCTTGTTCAGCGACATCCTGACCGTGCCGGACGCCATGGGCCTGGGCCTGTCGTTTGCCGAAGGTGAAGGCCCGCGCTTTGCCAAGGTGGTGCGAGATGAAGCCGCCGTGGCCGAGCTGGCCGTGCCGGACATGAACAAGCTGCGCTATGTGTTCGATGCCGTCACCAGCATCCGCAAGGCGCTCAATGGCCGCGTGCCGTTGATCGGTTTCTCGGGCAGCCCCTGGACACTGGCCTGCTACATGGTGGAAGGCAAGGGCAGCAGCGACTACCGCATGGTCAAGAGCCTGATGTACAGCCGCCCAGACCTGATGCACAAGATTTTGCAGATCAACGCCGACAGTGTGGCCGCCTACCTGAACGCCCAGATCGACGCAGGCGCGCAAGCGGTGATGATTTTTGACAGCTGGGGCGGTGTGCTGGCCGATGGTGCATTCCAGCAATTTAGCCTGACCTACACCAAGCGCGTGCTGGCCCAGCTCAAGCGCACCGGCGTGGATGGTACGGACGTGCCGCGCCTGGTGTTCACCAAGGGTGGCGGCATCTGGCTGCAAGACATGAAGGACATGGACTGCGAAGTGCTGGGCCTGGACTGGACGGCCAATCTGGGCCAAGCCCGCGCCCTGGTCGGCGGCGAAGTTGGAGGCCCCGGCAAGGCCCTGCAAGGCAATATTGACCCGAACGTGCTGTTTGCCGCACCCGAGCAAGTCGCTGAGCAAGCCCGCGCCGTGCTCGACAGTTTTGGCAAACCCCATACCGACACCACGACCACCGGCCCCACGCACATTTTCAACTTGGGCCATGGCATCAGCCAGTTCACGCCACCTGAGCACGTTGCGGCCTTGGTAGAGACCGTGCACGGCCACTCCCGCCAGATGCGACAGGCGCGCTAAGCCGTTCAGCGCAGCAGCACCAGGTCCGCGCTGCTGGATACCCTCAGTCTTTGTGTGGCTGAGGGTTTTGTCTTTTATGGGGCCGTGTGGCTTGCCGCAAATGCCGTCAAAAACCACTTACGGCGTGATAAAAACTGTCGAATTTCCGACATTAGCCCGCATTTCCTGCGGCTTGACAGCAAATCCATCTCGACTTATGCACAGATCACAGCGTGCGGCAGAGACACTTCCTTGCCATCAAGGAGATAGCGCCACAACGCCAATCTACGTAGCAAACCATTGATTTTATTAACTATTTTTTTAATATTTTTGTCATATTCAAAAAAATGCACGTGCATTGGCTGAGTGAGTCCAAAGCTGTGGTAGACAATCCCCACAAAGTTATCCACAGAAATCCTCGTAACTTGCTCCTTCCTATTCGTTTTCATGCTTGAAGCTTCGCCCATACCTGTTGTGATCCAAGTGGCGGTGTATACGCCCATCCACAGCAGCGTCGGTGGCCTGCTGAGCTACACCCATTGCACAGCCTTGCCCGCAGGCACTTTGGTGCGCGTTTCTTTGGGGCCCCGCCGTCTTTTAGGGGTGGTGTGGAACCCATCGGCCGATGCGCCCCCGCTGCCTGCCCATGCCAAGCTACGAGCTATTGATGCGGTAATGCAAGGCCTGCCTGCTTTGGATGCCCACTGGCAGCACTTGGTCAGCTTTGCGGCACGCTACTACCAGCGCAGCGTGGGCGAGATTGCCATGGCGGGCCTGCCCCCATTGCTGCGCGATATGACAGCCGAGCAACTGGCCAAGCGCCTGACGCCGCCCAAGCCCAAAAAGTTGTCTAACAAGGTGACCGCCTTCGCTGCCTCGGTGCCACAGCCCGCACAAGAATTAGTAGCACTGAGCCCAGAGCAGCAAACGGTTTGCAGCCAAATTGAGCAATATCCCGGCCCCTTCCTGCTCTACGGCAGTACCGGCAGCGGCAAGACCGAGGTCTACATGCGCGTGGTGCAGCAGGCGCTGCAGGCAGACCCCCAGGCCCAAGCGCTGGTGATGGTGCCGGAGATCAATCTCACACCCCAATTGCAAGAGCGCTTTGAAGCGCGCTTTGTGCCCCTGTTTGGCGCTCAGGCCGTGGTCAGCATGCACAGCGGCATGACGGATGTGCAGCGCCTGAAAAGCTGGCTGGCCGCGCACACGGGCCAGGCGCGCATTGTGCTGGGCACGCGCATGTCCGTGTTTGCCAGCCTGCCTAGGCTGAAAGTCATCGTCGTCGATGAAGAGCATGACGCCAGCTATAAGCAGCAAGAAGGCGCACGCTACTCGGCACGTGATCTGGCGCTGTGGCGTGGCCACGCCGTGGGCGCCAAAGTCATTCTGGGCAGTGCCACGCCTTCGCTGGAGAGCTGGCACGCCAGCGAACCTGCCATTCATGGTGGACAGGGCCGATACCTGCGGCTGCACATGCCCAGCCGCATCGGCGCGGGCGAGCTGCCGCGCGTGCGCATGGTGGACATGACCCAGCAGCCCAAGAAAACCGTGTTCTCCCCGCCGCTGCTGGCCGCCATCACCGAGCGCGTGCAGCGCGGCGAGCAAAGCCTGATCTTGCTCAACCGCCGCGGCTTTGCGCCCGTGCTGTTTTGTGCCGACTGCAGCTGGAAAAGCGACTGCCCGCACTGCAGTGCGCACCAAGTCTTTCACAAAGGCGACCGCACGCTGCGCTGCCACCATTGCGGCTTCACCCAGCGCGTGCCGCACGCTTGCCCCAACTGCGGCAACCCCGACATCCTTCCACTGGGCAAGGGCACCGAGCAACTGGAAGAAGAACTGGAGCGCCTGCTGCGCAATGTGCAGCGCCCCGACGGCAACCCGGCCCGCGTGGCACGCATTGATGCTGACACCACCAAACTCAAGGGCGCGCTGCAGGCGCAGCTGGCGCTGGTGCACAGCGGCGAGGTGGACGTGCTGATTGGCACACAGATGATCGCCAAGGGCCACGACTTTCGCCGTATGACGCTAGTGGCGGCGGTACAGCCCGATGGCGCTTTGTTTTCCAGCGACTTTCGCGCGCCCGAGCGCCTGTTTTGCCTGCTGATGCAGGCCGCAGGCCGTGCCGGGCGCGATGCCGCTTACGTGCGCGCCCAAGACAGCCGCCCGGAGATGTGGGTGCAAAGCATGGAGCCGCAGCACAGCGTGTTTGCCGCGCTACGCCAGCACGACTATCCCAGCTTTGCCGCACAGCAGCTGCGCGAGCGCCAGGAGGCCGGCATGCCGCCGTTCGCCTTTCAGGCGCTGGTGCGGGCCGACGCCAAAACGCAGGAAACCGCCCAGGCCTTTTTGCGCGCCGCCAGCGATGCCGCTCGCCAAGGCCAGCTGCCGCACCTGCAGGATATGTACCTGTACCCACCCATTCCCATGGCAGTGCAGCGCGTGGCCAATGTCGAGCGCGCACAAATGCTGATTGAATCCAGCGACCGGCGCGCCCTGCAAAGGTTTTTGCACGCCTGGCAGCCGTGGCTGCACTGGGTGCGCAGCCAGCCCGAACACAAAGGGGTGGTGCGCTGGTTGATGGATGTCGATCCACTGTCGCTGTGAAAAATATTTTTCAACCGTTTGAAAGGTTTTAAGCCTCTAGCCCTTATCCAGCAACGGCTGGGCGCTCCTTTTTCTGGATCTGCCAGAGGCATTCGGTGTTTGCCCGAATGTCTGGCAGGCGCAGATGTTGCATGGTGGCTGCCAGCGACTGCCCGCCGGGCAGTGCACCTTTGCTGGAGCCCCCATGCGTTTGCCTACTGCCTTTCGTCTGTCTCTGATTTCTGTGGCCCTGGCCTTGGCCGGTTGTGCCAGCCAAGCCGCGGCACCTGTGGCCTCCGCAGCCCCTGCCACTACCGCCGCACCGGCTGCTGCCGCCAAGCCCCATGTGGTGGTGCTGGCCACGGGTGGCACCATTGCCGGTGCGGGCGCCAGCGCCATGAACAGCGCCACCTACAGCGCCGCCAAGGTGCCGGTGGACAAGCTGCTGGCCGGTTTGCCAGAACTCAGCCAGCTGGCCACTGTCTCGGGCGAACAGGTGTTCCAGATTGCGTCGGAGAGCTTTACCAACAAGGAGCTAGTGACGCTGGCCAAGCGCGTCAGTGAGCTGGTCAAGCGCCCGGATGTGGACGGCATTGTCATCACCCACGGCACCGATACGCTGGAAGAAACCGGCTTCTTCCTGAACCTGGTGGTGCCTACCGACAAACCGATTGTGGTAGTCGGCTCGATGCGCCCCGGCACCGCCATTTCAGCCGATGGCGCGCTGAACCTGCTGGGTGCGGTGGCCACGGCGGCCAGCAAAGATGCCACCGGCAAAGGCGTGCTGGTCAGCATGAATGACGAGATCCACACCGCGCGCGATGTGGCCAAGCTCACCAACATCAAAACCAACGCCTTTGCCAGCCAGTGGGGCCCGCTGGGCATGGTGGTGGAAGGCAAGACCTACTGGTTCCGCGCCCCGGTCAAGCGCCACACCAAGGCCAGCGAATTCAACATCGACCAGATCAACGAGCTGCCTGCCGTGGACATCGTCTATGGCTACGGCAATGTGCCCACCACCGCCATTGAGGCGCTGGACAAGGCGGGCGTGCAAGCCATCATCCACGCCGGCACGGGCAATGGCTCGGTGGCCGACCGCATCGTACCCAAGCTGCAGGAGGTGCGCGGCAAGGGCACCATCATCGTGCGCAGTTCGCGCATTCCCGCCGGCTTTGTGCTGCGCAATGCCGAGCAGCCCGATGACAAATACGACTGGGTCGTCGCCCACGACCTGAACCCACAAAAAGCACGCTTGCTCACCGCCGTGGCCCTGACCAAAACCCGGGACACCAAAGAGCTGCAACGCATCTTCTGGGAATATTGATAAAAAGTGCCTCTAGCCCTTGATAGACAAGGGCTAGCAGCTATTTTTTTATACAGGGACTGCAGGCGCAGACCTTGTGCTTTGCAGCTAAACGAGCAACGCCACAGCGGCCGCAAATGTCACAAATGCCAGGGCGGTGCTGACCAAAATAATGCGCGCCACGCGTCCGCCGTGGGCGCCAAAGCGCTCGGTCAGCAGCGACACATTGCTGGCGCTGGGCAGCGCAGCCACCAGTACCAGAGCCGCCATAGTGGAGGGCGACATCTTCCAACCGCCTGCCACCGCTGCCCAGCAGGCCAGCCACATCAGCAACGGGTGCAGCACCAGCTTGGCCAAAGCTATGGGCACATAGTGGCGTGCAGCTACCTGCTCTTGCTGGTTCATTTGCGAGCGCGCCAGCACCGCACCAATGGTGAACAGCGCCACCGGCGAGGCCGCACCGGCGAGCATGGCGACCGTTTTGTCGATGGGGCCAGGCAGCTCAAAGGCATAGGCTGAGGCCACCGCGCCCAGCGCAATGGACCAGGGCATGGGGTTGGTCAGCATGCCCTTGAGTGCATTGCGCAAGGCTTGCGCCGCACCGCCTTCACCCTGACCCAGCCGCGACAAGGCAATGCACAGCGAGGTGATGACCATCATGTCGATGGCCATGGTCAAAATCACGGGCCCCGCGCTCCACGCCCCCAGCAATGCCACCAGCAGCGGCACGCCCATAAAACCCGAGTTGGGGAACGCCGCCACCAGGGCGCCAAAGGCCGCGTCGTTCCAGCCCCAGCGCTGGAAGGTCAGCACCACCGTGCCCGCCACCATCAACAGGCCCACGCACAGATACACGCTGGCCGCGACTGGATCGAGCAGCTGTGCAATCGGCGTCTGCGCGCCAAAACGGTAGAGCATGCAGGGCAGCGCAAAGTACAGCACAAAGGTGTTCAACCCACTGATGGCCGCCAGCGGCAACACACCGCGGCGCGTGGCAACAAAGCCAAACAGCACCAAGGCAAAGAAGGGGAAGGTAATGGCAAGAATGGACAGCACGGGCGCATTCTGTCAGCGCACGCCCGGCGCATTGCGGTGGTGCTTTCGCTTTGGTGACAGTGTGTATCGGCGCAAACTGCATCCCGGGGCGGGTCATGGCGGGCGGCAGCAACCTCGCCCCCAGCGCTTGCGTATGATGGCCCGCGCCGGTCATGCTGGCATTGTTCGTTGACTTCCCCCCTCCGCCTACCCATGTCTGCTGGCCTGAACCTCGCCCAACTCCAAGCTGTCCACTACACCGAAGGCACCTGCTTGGTGCTGGCGGGTGCGGGCTCGGGCAAAACCCGCGTGATCACGCACAAGATTGGCCGGTTGATTGAAAACGGCATGCCGCCCAAGCGCATTGCCGCCATCACCTTTACCAACAAAGCCGCCGCGGAAATGCGCGAACGCGCCAAGGGCCTGATTGGCAAACCTGCCAAGGACGTGCTGATCTGCACTTTCCACTCGCTGGGCGTGCGCATGGTGCGGGAGGACGGGCATGTGCTGGGCCTCAAACCCAGCTTCAGCATTCTGGATACGGACGATGTCACCGGCATTCTCAAGGACTGCGCCGGGGGCGGCACCGATGCTGCCACCGCCCGCCAGTGGCAGTGGACGATCAGCGGCTGGAAGAACGCGGGCTGGGACAGTCGCAAGGCGCTGGCCATGGCCGAGGACGACAGTGCACGCTCGATTGCGCTGATCATGCAGCGCTATGAAGAGCGCCTGACGGCCTACCAGAGCGTGGACTTTGACGACCTGATCGGCATGCCCATGCGCCTGCTGAAAAACCACACGGACGTGCGCGAAAAATGGCAGCGCCTGCTGGGCCATGTACTGGTGGACGAATACCAGGACACCAACGCCACCCAGTACGAACTGCTCAAGCTGCTGGTCGGTGAAAAGGGCCACTTCACCGCCGTGGGTGACGATGACCAGTCAATCTACGGCTGGCGCGGTGCGACGCTGGACAACTTGAAAAAGCTGCCGGTCGATTACCCCGAACTCAAAATCATCAAGCTGGAGCAAAACTACCGCTCCACCTCCGCCATCTTGCGTGCCGCCAATAATGTGATTGGCCCCAACCCCAAGCTGTTCCCGAAAACGCTGTTCTCGGAACTGGGCGAAGGCGAGCCGGTGCGCATTGTCGACTGCGACACCGAAGAGCACGAAGCCGAGCGCGCTGCCATGCGCATCATGAGCCTGCGTGCGCAAACCAATCCGCAGCCCGCGTGGAAAGACTTTGCCATCCTCTACCGCGCCAACCACCAGGCCAAACCGTTCGAGAAAGCGCTGCGCAAGCTCAATATTCCGTACAAGGTCTCGGGAGGTCAGAGCTTTTTTGACCGCGCTGAAATCAAAGACCTGTGTGCGTGGTTCCGCCTGTGGATCAACAACGACGATGATCCAGCCTTCCTGCGCGCCATCGGCACCCCCAAGCGCGGTATTGGCCACACCACACTGGGCAAACTGGGTGAGTTCTCGGGTCAGCACAAACTCAGCATGTTTGGCGCGCTGTTCAGCCACATGCTGGCTGCCGTGCTGCCCAAAAAAGCGCACGAAGGGTTGCTGGAGTTTGGCCGCTACATCAACGATCTGGAATACCGCGCCCGCCATACGCTGGGCGCCGAGGCGTCACGCACCTTCATGCTCGACTGGCTCAAAGAGATTGGCTACGAGCAGTACCTGTACGACAGTGAAGACAGCGAAACCGTGGCCGCCGCACGCTGGACGAATGTGCTGGAGTTTTGCGACTGGATGAGCCAGCGCGCCGGTGGCCAGATCGAAGACGGCGCAGCCACCACCACGCACACCGAAGTCAAAAGCCTGCTGGAGATTGCCAAGAACATTGCCCTGCTGTCCACCATCAGTGAGCGCGAGAAAGAGCAGGACATGGTGATCCTGTCGACGCTGCATGCCTCCAAGGGCTTGGAGTGGCCGCACGTGATGATGGTCGGCGTGACCGAGGGCATGCTGCCCTTCAAGCTCGATGACGACAACGGCAAGCAGCTCAAGGTGAGCGACGAAACCGCCACCCGCCTGCAAGAAGAGCGCCGCCTGATGTACGTGGGTATCACCCGCGCCCAGCGCACGCTGGCCGTGAGCTGGACCAAGCGCCGCAAAAAGGGCCGCGAGATGGTGCAATGCCAGCCCAGCCGCTTTATCAAAGAGATGAATCTGGATGCCAGCACCGCCCGCGAAGATCCGCGCGCCAAGCTGCGCATGCTGCGCGAGCAGCTGGCGCGCAAGGCTGAGGCCGCACCGAAAATCGTCTGACAGCGCCCTATAACTTCAATTACATAGCATCTAGCCCTTGCTGCATAAGGGCCAGGTGCCAATATGACGTTTATCGCGCATTCGATTTTTGCTGACGGGCGGCACGCCATAAATTTTGTAAGCTGCGCAAGCCTTTCAAAATAACTTTTCGCCTTTACTACCTTCAGGGAAGACTGCATGCCCCCCAACCCGCTGCACCGCGCGTCATACACCTTGCTGGCCCTGGCGGCCAGCGCCACTGCCAGCACGGCCTTTGCACAGACCTCCACATCCGCCGCCACACTGGCGGGCGACGCATGGCAACAATGCGCAGCCACCACCGACAACGCCACGCGCCTGGCATGCTTTGACAGCTGGGCCCAGCATCAACAGCCGCTCACGCCCCCTCCTGGCGCGGGCTGGCAGGCGCCGGCGGCTTCGGCCAACGGCAGTCTTGAGCTACAGCAGGCCGCCAACGCACCCATGGTGCAGGCGGATGTGGCCGTCGGCCAAGGCCTGGTGCCCACGAACGGCGGATGTCGCGATCCGCGCTACAGCGAAATTTCGCGCTTCTTTGAGCTGGAAAACGGCAGCGATTGCGGCACCTTCACGTTCCGGGGCTACAAGCCGCTGTCCGTCTCGGTCGTGGCCGCCGACAGCGTCAACACCCAGCCCAGCAGCCCCGGCAAACCGGCAGCAACGCCGCAGAACTACCGCAAAGAAGAGTTGCGCATTCAGCTGTCGGCACGGACCAAATTGGCCTCGGGTCTGCTGACCAGTCCCACATCGGGCCTGCAGGATTCGCTGTGGGTGGGCTACACCCAGCAGTCTTACTGGCAGATATTCAACCCCGAGCTGTCCCGCCCTTTCCGCACCACCGACCATGAGCCGGAGCTGTTCTACGTCTACCCCACTCAAGCGCAATTGCCGTTTGGCTGGCAGTGGCGCTATAGCGGCATTGGCATGGTGCACCACTCCAATGGTCAGAGTGAGCCGCTGTCGCGCAGCTGGAACCGCTGGTACCTCATGACCGGCGCAGAGCTGGACAATCGCTGGCAAGTGCATGCCAAAGTCTGGCAGCGCATGAGCGAAAGCAACGCTGACGACGACAACCCCGGCATTGAAAACTACTGGGGCCGTGGTGAACTGAAAGTGCTGTGGCAGCCCAATGAGAAAAACACCATTGGTCTGACCGCCCGCGGCAGCATGGGCAAGGGCTACGGTTCCGGTCGCCTGGAGTGGATGCGCACCATTGGCAAAGGCTGGAATGGCGGTGCCAGCAATTTGCGCCTGCACGTACAGTTGTTCTCGGGTTACGGCGAGAGCTTGATTGACTACAACCGCAAACGCAATTCGCTGTCCGTGGGCTTGAGCCTTCTGGACTTTTGAGGGGATGCCTGACAGGGCATAAACATGGCTTGCAGCGCAAGCGTGGCCCGCAGGCTGCAAGCCGGGCATGAAAGGCCTTGTGGTATGCCACTGCTTTCACGCAGAATCCCTGCCGAGCAGCCTTTACGACTTGCTTGCCAAGAATTAGCAGGCCAAGCGCCTGCCAATTCTTGCTCACCACCACCGAGGATGTCGCATACGATGCGTGCCAAGGATGACCATGGATCTGCAATATCAGCTCAAAGCCGGCAACTACTACCTGTACGACATGCGCGACAAACCCAGCGTAGTCACAGGTGAGCGGCGCTTTAAGCTCAAGACAGACCTGCTGGCCATTGCCTTTGATGCCTATACCGGTGAGGTGCACCAGCACGGTACGCCCACACGCATCCAGTCATGGGCAAGCAACACCCGCCGCCGCCTGCGCGCAGCAGGTTTGTGGCAAGAGGCTGAAGACATCGTGGTCATCAGCGGCCCGTTTCCGGTCGATGAAATCAACAAGTGTTTGTGGATCAAAGGCTACTGCCGCCGCTTGCTGCAGCGGGTGGCTACCTTGCCCCATGGCAAATTCCCCACACGCCCTGCGCAGCGCACCAGCAAAGGCTGGCAACGCACGGCGGCATAAAAGCTGCGAGGTGCGGGTGGTTACGCTTCGTCGGCTTCGTCGGCTATTTCGGGCAGCTTGATCACCATCACGGGGCGGCTGCAGCGGCTGATTACGGCCTTGGACACGGAGCCTACCAGCGCGCTCTCAATCGCCCCCATGCCGCGAGCCCCGAGCATGACCAGGTCGGCATCAATTTGCTCGGCCATATCCACCAGCACCGTGCCCGGCTCGCCCAGCACAACCTCCATGGAGTAGCCAACACCGGCGGCATCCAACAAAGCCGCGCAGGGTGACATGAGGTGCTCACCGGCTTGCACGGCGGCCACAGCAATATCGTCGGAGTCTTGCGTGGCCAGCTCCAGCAGCGAGGCAGCTTCCTGCACATTCACCAAAGCGATCTCGGCACGCAAACCACGCTCAACCAACGCCAGGGCCTGGCGCACGGCTTGCAGCGACTCTGGGGAGCCATCTACGGCAATCATGATGTTGGTGTACATGCGGTTCTCCTTGTGATGCATACGGACTGGATTCCACTATAGACCACCCCGGCACGCAGTCATCTGCGGCACTACAGGCCACCTTCTGGGACAATGCGCGCCATCATGCTGCAGTTCGAACTTCTCAAAACCGACCCCGACAGCCACGCCCGCCGTGGCACGCTGACCCTTAACCACGGCAAGGTGCAAACCCCCATCTTCATGCCCGTAGGCACCTATGGCACTGTGAAAGGCGTCATGCCACGCAGCCTGGAAGAGATGGGCGCACAGATCATTCTGGGCAACACGTTCCATCTGTGGATGCGCCCCGGTCTGGACATCATGCAAGGCTTTGGCGGCCTGCACGGCTTTGAGAAGTGGGACAAACCGATCCTGACGGACTCGGGCGGTTTTCAGGTCTGGTCGCTGGGCAATATGCGCAAGATCACCGAAGAAGGCGTGACCTTTCAGAGCCCCGTGAACGGCGACAAGCTGTTCATGTCGCCCGAAGTCAGCATGCAGATTCAGACCACCCTGAACTCTGACATCGTCATGCAGCTCGACGAATGCACACCGTACGAAACCAACGGCAAGAAAACCACCGAAGCCGAAGCGCGCAAATCCATGGAGATGAGCCGCCGCTGGGCCCAACGCTCCAAGGACGAATTCGAGCGTCTGGAGAATCCTAATGCCCTGTTTGGCATCGTCCAAGGCGGTATGTTCCTGGACCTGCGCCAGGAATCGCTGGAAGCGCTGGTGGAGATGGATTTCCCCGGCTATGCCGTGGGCGGCGTCTCCGTGGGCGAGCCCAAGGACGAAATGCTGGAGATCATGGCGCACACGCCGCATCTGCTGCCAGCCCACAAGCCCCGCTATCTGATGGGCGTGGGTACGCCCGAAGACCTGGTGCAAGGCGTGGCCGATGGTGTGGACATGTTCGACTGCGTGATGCCCACCCGCAATGCGCGTAACGGCACGGTGTTCACCCGCTATGGCGACTTGAAGCTGCGCAACGCCCGCCACAAGACCGACCACCAGCCGCTGGACACCAGCTGCACCTGCCACGCCTGCGCGGGCCAGAGCGGCGTGAGCTGGGACGATGGTGGCCGCGACGGCTTCAGCCGCGCCTATCTGCACCATCTGGATCGTTGCGGCGAGATGCTGGGCCCCATGCTGACCACCATCCACAATCTGCACTACTACCTGAACCTGATGCAAGACGTGCGCAATGCACTGGAAGCGGGCACCTTTACCGCCTTTCGCGCCCAGTTCAAAGCGGACCGCGCACGCGGCGTCTAAGTGGTCGCTGGCACACTGTGACACATCGCAAGCCTCCTTCGGGAGGCTTTTTTACGCCCGTCCGGTTTACGATTCTTGTCAATCAAGCGAAGTTGTCTGCCAATCATTTGGTTGCGCCGTTCTACACAATGCGCCAAGACCCACTTCAACACAGGCGTGACTACCAGCAACGCCCCCACCGCCGTGCAGCAGGACACCTTCTCTCTTCCGTTAAACACTTCACTCCGGAACGCTCAGCTGGGTTTGGTGGTCTGTATCTTTTTGGCCTGCCTGGTCCGGTATTTTTAGTCGTCCGATTGGCTATCTGGCCGCGTTCTGGCCAGCCAACGCCATCATGCTGGGCATGTTGCTGCGCAACCCTGCCATGGCCAACGCCCCGTTGACATGGGTCTATGGCCTGGCCACCTTCATGGTGGCCGACGCCATCACCGGCTCCACGCTGTTTGTTACCTTGACCCTCAACACGGCCAATGTGCTGGGGGTGCTGACCGCCTGGCTGTACCTGCGCCGCAAAGACAAGGAAGTGCTGACCTTTCAGCGCCAGCGCTCCGTGCTGGTGATGTTTACAGGCTGCCTTCTGGGTGCCGTTGGTTGCACTGCGGCAGGTGCCTGGCCTGGCAGCATTGCTTTTGGCGTGCCCCTGTGGCGCTCTATGGCGCTGTGGGTATCGGGCGAGTTTTACAACTTCATCCTCATCGTTCCATTGTTCATGGCGGCGCCCAAGGGCTGGTTTTGGACATGGCAAGGCACTTTCAAAGACTGGAATCTGGGCATGCTCTTGCCCTTGCTGGCGCTGGCTGTGAGCGAGGCGCTCAGCCTCTTCATCGGTGGGCCCGGTTCAATCGCATTCATCATGCCCGCCATGGTCTGGTGCGCTATGACCTTTGGCGTCTTTCCGATGGCCATCTTGAACATCTTGGTGTGTTTTGGGAAAACGGCCACCATTGCCATGGGCGCCTTGAGCTTTACGCCCGACCTTGTGATGGAGGCCACGTCTTACCGCACGGGGCTGGCGCTGCTCTCGCTGGCTCCGCTGGCCGTCGCCTGTGCTTACGCGCTGCGCATGCATGCGCTGCAAAAGCTCAGCCACGCGGTGAATCACGACTTTTTAACCGGCGTACTGGCGCGCCGAGCCCTGATTGAGCGCGGGCAAAAGTTGTTCTCGCGCCTGGAGGAAGAGGGGCAGTCCGTCTCGGTGTTGATGCTGGATATCGATCACTTCAAGCTGGTCAATGACCGCTACGGCCACGCCCAGGGTGATGTGGTGCTGCAAGATTTTGCCGTGCTGGCCCGCGATGCCTTGCGCCCTGAAGATTTACTGGGCCGCATGGGCGGCGAAGAGTTTGCCATCATCTTGCCGCGCACCCAGCGCGAGCAGGCGCTGGCCATTGGGCAACGTTTGTGCGACAAGTTTCGGGAACACCAGTTTCCGCTGGCCAACCAGGATTCAATGCGCGCCACGATCAGCATCGGGCTGCATACGGTGAGTACCATTGGTCGCCAGGAAACGCTGGAACAAATGCTGTCCAAAGCCGATGAGGCGCTGTACCAGGCCAAGAACAGCGGCCGCAACCAGGTGCGTCAGTACGGACCGTTGCTGGCACCCTCTTCCTTGTAAAGCATAAAAGATAGCTGCCTGCCGTTGTATTGCAAAGACTTCAGATAGAAAACCATCTGAAGTGCTTGTTTTGCAAAGGTCAGCTGCTATCTATTTACTCAGCACGCGCCACTTTCTCATCGACGCTGCCGCAGCTAAAGCAAAACTTGGCAAAGGTGCTTTTGCGGGTGGAGCACGCTGTGCAGGGTTCAAACAGGCCGATACCGCAATGCGGGCAGAAATCGGTTTTACCATCCTTCAAATCCACCGGCCGCTCACAACCAGGGCACACGCCTTTGGCCAGATGGGCCAGCGCCGCGTCGTAGGCCATGTGGCTGCGTCGTTCGCTGGCAGGCAAGGCTTCGGCCTGCTTTTGGCGCTCCAGATAGCGCTGGAGCGCCACAATCGCCCAGCGCCCGACCAGCACCGTCAGAACAATGCCCACGGCATAGCGCACATAGCCGCCGTAGCTGGGCAGGTAAGGCACCAGTTCGACAAAGAAGGCGAACAGCGCAAAAAAGATAAAGCCCCAGACAAAAGGCCACCACGTGCTTTTGCGTTTTTTGACGAACAACCAGCCCGCCAGCGCCAGCAGTGGCAACGTCAGCGCCAGGCGGTAAAAGAACACCCGCAGCTCCTGCGCGCGCTCCGCTTGCTGCATGCGCTCACCCGCATCACGTTCCATGCCTTGTAGCTGCTGGCGCACCCGACTGGCGGACTGGCGCGCATTCAGCAGCGCCTGGTCTTGCGTTTGCAGGCTTTGCTGGGCATTGCGTTCTGTCTGGCGCAAGCCATCGAGCGCCTGCGTGCGCGCAATCACTTCGGGGTCTTGCTCGCTGCGCTGTGTGGCAGAACGTGTGGCAATCCAGTTGCGAAAACTGTCCTGTGCGGCCTGCGTATTGCTGCGCGCCTCCTGCCATTGCAGCTGCGCCTGCTCGCGCTCATCGCTGGCCTGTTCCTGCTGCGTGCGGGCCTGCTCCAGCTGCGTGCGCAACGCGACAGCCTGCTGGGGATCGGCCAAGAAAGTGTCCAGCTCCAACTGATCTTCCACCTGCGGCAGATCGCCCACCACGGCAGAACCCAGGCCGATTAAAAAGCTGGCGAACACCAGGGCGACCAACCATAGCCCCCGGCGAAACCACTTCTCCGACAACCGCAAAGACTTAGACATACAGGCCTTTCTGCCCTAACAACCGCATTATTGGGGAGTCTCTTTATCGCGCTGCCCAAGGCGCAACAGCCAGTTTTTGCTGCGCCGCAGGTACAAAGGGTCCCGCCAGCACATCAGCAGCACAAAGGCGGCATTGGCCAGTCCCATGCACAAAAACAGCTGCGGCACGCTCAAGCCCGCTGCCAGCAACGCACCGGCCAGGAGCGCCGAGATCACCATGAACAGCGCGTTCAAAATATTATTGGCCGCAATAATACGAGCCCGGTGCGTGACCGGGCTGCGTTGCTGAATCAGTGCATACAGCGGCACGCTGTAAATCCCGGCCGCCATCGACAAGCCCAGCAAATCCAGCAGCACCCGCCAGCGTGCGAAAGTTTGCACAAACTCCCACACCCCCAAAGGGCCGGCCACCGGCGGCAGCTGCTCCAGGCTCCACCACAAATCGACGGCAAATACCGTCATGCCCATTGCGCCCAGGGGCACCAAGCCGGGCTCTATGCGTCCGCGCGAGAGCGATTCGCACAGCAAGGCGCCGATGCCCACGCCCAGCGAGAAAACCACCAGCAGCAAGGCAGCCACCTGCTCATTGCCTCGCAGCACTTCTTTGGCCAGCACGGGAAATTCCGCCAGAAACACTGCGCCAAAAAACCACATCCAGCTAATGCCCAGCAGGGCACGAAACACCACGCCGTCTTGCCGGGCCAGTCGCACATTGGCCAGCGTTTCGCTCACGGGGTTCCAGTTCATGGGCTGCGTCACCACCGGCTTGGCAAAGCGCGGAATGCCGTGCGCAGCGCAGCGCCCCAGCAAGGCCAGCGCCAGGCACGCAATGGCGACATGAATACGGCCCACGCTGGGCGTGGCAATCAGCACGCCGCCCACCATATTGCCCAGCAAAATGGCCATGAAAGTGCCCATTTCCACCATGCCATTTCCACCGGTCAGTTCAGACGGTTTGAGCACCTGCGGCAGGTAGGCAAACTTGGCCGGGCCAAAGAAGGTGGAATGCACGCCCATGCCCACCAGACACAGCAGCAGCAAGACCGGCCACTGCATGACAAAGCCCAGCAAGGCACACCCCATGATGGCGATTTCACAGTCCTTGACGCGCCGCATCAGCAGGCTTTTGTCCATGCGATCCGCCAGTTGCCCTGCGGTGGCAGACAGCAGCAAAAACGGCAAGATAAACAGCGCCCCGATCACCAGCCCCGCCAACTGTGGTGGCAGCCAGGCCACCTGCAACTGGTACGTCACCAATACGGTCAGCGCGAACTTGAACAAGTTGTCGTTGGCCGCCCCTAAAAGCTGCGTCAGAAAAAATGGGCCAAAGCGGCGCTGCCGCAACAAGCCAAACTGTGGCGTGTGCTCGCTCATGGAAACATCACAGTGTTAAAGGGATGAAAGGGGTTGAAGGGGTTGTAGAAAGACAATTAATTGTGCACTCAGGTGTTGCAGCACCTCGCCCTCCACCTCACAGGCGGAGGTGAAACCCAGCAACGGCACGGGACCGAGGGCATGGCGAATCAATTGCAGCTCCGCATCCACTTGCGGCTTGCGGGGCAGCGCCTGCCGGTGCTGGCTACGCACATAGATGGCACCGGCAATACAAAAACCGTGCGGCTGCGTTTCTGGTCCAGCATCGCCACCCCACGCCACTTCGGGCGTGAGTGCTTCACCAATTTCTGCACATGCGCGCCGAATGTCTGCGCGCACTGCTTGCTCATCGCGCTGGCACAGCGTAATCGCATGGCCTTGCTGCAACGGCGCGCGCAACACCAGGGCTCGGCGCAGCGGATCCAGCCCTGCGATGGGCTGCGCCCTGGATTGCGGCTCAATGCATTTGCCGGCGGTGGGCATGGCCTGCGGCGAAATCGCCAGCATGGTTTGCTGCACGCGGCCCCAGATGGACGCAGCATCGGCCTGGGGTGAAGCCATAGCCGGGCCCAGCGAGAGCCGCTCCAGCAACACGTCCAAGGCAGCCCGTCCATCCAGCTGTAGCAAGACATCGCCTTCGACGTGCGTTGCAGTGAGGCTATTGCCCAAAGGTTTACAGCCTTGCATGCTGACGGCGAGCATCTGCACCGATGGGCCAAACAGCACGCCCGAAACACCGCCGCGCTGCACGCCCCCGCCGCCAATGCTGGGCGGCATCAGGCTGCGCAACTCATCACCCCGTACTACCTGTGCCTGCGCATGGGCCAAAGCAGAGACACCACCTACAAGCTTGCCGCCGGGCATGGCAGCTTGTAAGGCTGACAACTGCGTTTCAAGACTCGTCTGGGTGGCCTCGCCATGCACCAAAGCCATGGACGCCACCGAAGGCGCAAACCCACTTTGTAACGGTGCAACGCCCGAGAAAACCTGGTAGTCAGCGCCTGCTACACAGGGCAGCAGCACGGCCAGCGCCCCGGTTTCGCCGTAATCCATGTCGCCACCCAGCACCGAAGCAGCAGCACAGCCCACCCAGTGCTGCACATCGGGCAACGCATCCGCCAGCATGGCAAAAATGGCCGCAGCATTGCCTGTATACGATTGCGACAGATAGACCAAACCCAGGGGGGGCGAAGGATCGAGCTGCTGCATGCAGATCTGCGCCCGCAGTTGCACCACCACTTGTTTGGTGGCGAACTGCCATTGCGCATGGCCGGCATGGGCACACGGGAAAAACGGCATCAAGCAAAATCTCCTTCATGTACCCCTGCAGCGCACGGGGGCAGGCAGAACGTCCGTCAGGCCGACTCTGGCGCTTAGCGCGCGGATGGCTTACGGGCCACAGCCTTTTTAGCAGGCGCGGCCTTGGGTTTGGCTGCCGCGCGCTGTGCTTTCGTGTCAGCCGCCGCCGCTTTCTTCACCGGCGCTTTCGCTGCGGCCTTGGCTGCAGGCCGGGAGGCTTTTTTTGCCGAGGATGCAGGAGTGGCTGTCGCGCCCTCCGGCACACCCTTGGCGACCGCCTGGCGCACCATGTCTCCTGCGGTTTTGACGGCCACCTTGGCAAAGTCAGACGTCATCTGCGTGGCTTTGGCAATGGCTTGCTGCTGCGCCGGGTCTTGCAGGGTTTGCTGGGCAATTTGCTGAAACTGCTGGGTCAGCGAAGACCACCATTGCAGGGCCGTATGCATGGCTGCCGCCTGGGCGGCACTCGGTGCCTCTCCAGCAGCTTGTGCTGGCTCTGCGGCCGCGTCTGGTGCCGGAGCCGGGGCAGGTGCGGGTGCTGGTTTTGGCTGGGGTTGCGCAGCCGCTGGCGCTGGTGACGCAGCACTGGGTTTGTCACCTCCCAGCGGCCAGTCTGCCAAGCCACTGCTGGCTGCATTGCTCGCGCTGGACTGAGCCGCTGCCGCTGCTGCTGCGCCCGCAAAAGGAAAAGCTTTAGCCAGATCCGTCATGTTGACGTTCATGCCCTGCAAGGTGGACAGCGTCATCTTCTGCACCTGCAGCGCTTGCACCGTGGCGCTGAGCGCGCGGCCGTTTTGCTCCAGCCAGAACTGCACGGCTTTGAGCTCTTCGATGCGTTTGTCGATTTCTTCGACGCTCATGGTCGGAGCAATCCAGTGCGACATGGAGGGCATGGCGGCAGCCCCTTGCCCGGCTTTGCCCAGATTTTGCAAAAAATCAAAACCGGGGATGAACTTGCCAAAACCAAATGCAGATGTGTCATTCATCACAAGCGCTCCATGCGAGTAAAAAAAGCCCGGACACACCACGGTGCCCGGGCTGCTGGCGACAAGCTTACTCCAGCCGCTCACCGCGTTGTGCGGCTTGCGTGACAGCGTCTATCAATGGCCGTGCTGGTGCGGCATGGCGTGACCCTCCCCGTGCTCGTGCCCGTGCCCGTGCCCGTGCGTGGCAGCAGGTGCGCGGCGTTGCACCGGTACTTGCAGGTGCAGGCGCGACATCTCACCCTTGCCATCTTTGAACACCAGCGTCACCGGCACGTCCACGCCGTCGTTCAGAGGGGCTTTGAGTTGCTGGAACATCAGGTGGTAGCCACCGGGCTTGAGTTCTACCGTTTGGCCTTCAGGCAGCGCCAGACTCTCAATGGCGCGCATGCGCATGACATCGCCATCCATTTTCATTTCATGGATTTCACCGGCCCCTGCAGCGGGCGTTTCCACGCCAACCAGTTGTAGCGGCTCTTGCGCGGTCAGGCGCACAAACGCGCCCGTGGCCTGCTGGCCTGCCACGCTGGCACGGGCCCAGGCGCCTTCGGCTTTCACATGGGCCGCATCTGGGTGGGCCATGGCCGTACCGCCCAGCAACGCTGACAGCAACAGGGAGGCGCACATCCAATACGAGGTCTTTGACATACAAACTTTCTAAAAAATGCAATGCGCACAGCGCGCCAAGCTGCGGCTGCGCGGGAATGTGTGGAAAGTGAGCGGCCTAGACCGGGGGGCCCCGCGCAGGCGGCCATTGAATGGAGGGCCCGCCCTGCCCTGTGTGCAGCGGTGCCTGCGGCACTGCCTGCAGCGCATGGCAGCCCACCGTCTGCGCCATGGCTGCAGGTGGCGCCAGTATGGGCAAGCACAGCGGGCAGTCAATCAGATGGTGCAGCGCTGCCGCATCGCCGTCGTGCGCATGTGTGATCGGGCTGGGAGCCCATTGCGGCACGGGCTCGCCGGAGCACAGGCGCTCAATACGGTGGCTGGTCTGCTGGGCCAGCACCACCGGCGCGGCAATGCTGACGCACACCACGCACAGCCACGCCCACAACACCGCCAAAGCGGTGCTGCGCACAGGGAGCAAGGGGCGGTGTGTGGGCATGGACGGTGATTCTAGGCAGGCAAGCTATCGGTAGCGCCGGAACCAATGAGAAATATTAGCCAAATCAGGCTTTAGCCCTTTATCCATAAGGGCTAGCAGCTCCTGTTTCAGGAATGCAATTCCCCTTCCAGAAAGCGCAGCAAGCCACTGGCGCGACGTGTAGGCCGGGCAATGGCAGCGGTGAGCAGCGATGGGCTCTCTGCCATCAGCGTGAAATGGCTGCGCGCACGGGTAATGCCGGTGTAGACCAGTTCGCGCCCCAGCACCCCGCCGGCCTGCGCGGCCAGTACCAGCGCGGTGTGTTCGAACTCCGAGCCCTGGCTTTTGTGCACCGTCATGGCAAACGCGGTTTCCACGTGCGCCAGACGTGTCACGCTGACCGAGCGCAATTCCTGACCGTTCAGGAAATACACCCTCAGCGCGTGGCCCGGTGCCGCGCTGGGCAAGGTCATGCCGATATCGCCATTGAACACGCCCAGCGCCGCATCGTTGCGCGTGACGATGACCGGGCGGCCGGCATACCACTCGCCCTCTTGCGCAATCACGCCTTGCGCCCGCAATGCCTGCACCACGGCCTGATTGAGCCCTGCCACACCCCACGCACCCTCACGCACCGCGCACAGCAAGCGAAAGCGGTCAAACGCATGAATCACTTCACGCAGCCACGCACCGTGCGCAGTGGCCAGATCGGCGCTGTGCTGCACTTCGGGCCAGCGCTGCAAGGCCTGTACATAGGCACCGTAACCGGGCGCATCACCGCGCCCCTGCAAGGCCAGTGCATGCACATACGGCAAGCGGCCATCCTGGCGCAGCGCCACGGCGGCATGCCCGCCGGCCTGTGCCATACAGTCTTGCAGCACTTGCACACTGGCCTCCGCATCGCCAGCATTCACCGCGCTGGCCAGCGCTGCAATCGGCCCCTCAAAACGGCGGCTGGCGCGCAGCATCACCGTGTGCTGCGCCAATGCGGGTGCAGGCGGCGCCTGCCGGTACTGCGCAGGAATAGTTTCCCCGGCTACGCGCTGCACAAAGTCCACCGTCTGGGCGCCATAGCGACCGGCTTGTGCATCGCGACACAAGTCGCCCAGCACGGCCCCGGCTTCGACCGAGGCCAGCTGGTCTTTATCGCCTAACAACACCAGGCGCGCATGCGCTGGCAAGGCTTCGAGCAGGGCCGACATCATCTCCAGATGCACCATGGAGGCCTCGTCCACGATCATCACGTCCACATCCAGCGGACGGCCTGCATGAAAGCCCCAGTGCCGCGTGCCGGGGCGCGCACCCAGCAGCGCATGCAGCGTGCGCGCTGCGCCCACGCGCTTGACCAGCGCATTCAGGTCTAAACGCTCGCCGACGCTTTTTTGCAAGTCGGCCAGCGCGGTTTCAATCGATTGTTTGAGCCGCGCTGCGGCCTTACCGGTGGGTGCAGCCAGTGCCACACGCAGCTGATCAGCATCCGGCGCAGTGGCAAACAGCAGCGCCAGCAAACGTGCCGCCGTATAGGTTTTGCCCGTACCGGGCCCACCCGTGATAACGGAAAACCGGCCGCGCAGCGCCATGGCGCAGGCCACTTTTTGCCAGTTACAGGCTTCGGCTGATGGCGCAAACAAGGTGTCCAGCCACTGGCGTGCATCGGCTTCATTCAAGGTCTGCTGCGAGGCCTGGCTGCGCTCCAGAATGTGCTGCGCCACCACCCGTTCATAGTCCCAGTAGCGGCGCAAATACAGCAAAGGCTGCGCGGAGTCTGCAGCGGCAAGCACCAGCGGCTGCGCTTGGTCGGCCTGCTGCGGCGCCACACGCACCAGGGGGCTGCGCAGCAGGGCCTGCAGCCAATCGCTCAATTGCGTGGGCAGCTGTGCCCACACCGCTTGCAGCACGGGCAACTCCTGTGCCTCCCAGCCCAGCACCACATGCGGGGCATGCACCACATCGGCCAAGGGCAGGCAGCTGTGGCCGCGCCCCTCCATGTGTGCCAGCAAGGCTGCCGCCATCAATACACACGGGGCCACGCCCGCATCCTGCTCATGCACCCACACGGCCAATGCCACATCCAGACGGCGCAGCACGCCCACATCGGCCCAGTTTCGCAGCAGTTGCAGCGTGGTGCTGACATTCAGCGGCGCAGGTTGCGCCCAGGCCGCCTCAAACATGTCCAGCGTGGCGTTATCCACAGAGCGTTTGCGAATCATGCGGTTACCTCGTCCAGCAGTTGCTCCAGCGCATCCAGCACTGGCAGACAGGGCGGCACGTGGTGCACCCCACGCGCAGGGCTGTCCAGCCCACGCAAGAAAAAGTACAGCGCACCGCCCAGTTGCGCCTGGGGCGCATACGCATCACCCAAACGGCTTTGCAGCAGACGGTGCAGCGCCAGCATGTACAGCGCAGCCTGCACGTCATAGCGGTGCTGCAGCATGGCGTGCTCCAAGGCGGCATCGGTGTAGGCGCTGCCGTCCACCCCCAAGTGGTTGGTTTTGTAGTCCATCACCCAGTAGCGGCCTTCGTGCACCAGCACCAGGTCGGCAAAACCCATCAACATGCCGTGCAGGCTGCGCTGCGGCAGCACAGGCCGTACTTGTCCCGGCAGAATGTGGGCGCGGCAAATGGCATCCACCTTGTCGGCGGGCAACTGCGCCAGGGGCAGCCAAAATTCCATCTCTGGCAGGCGCGTGGCAATCTGGGCCAGGCTGCAATTGAGCAAGGGCAACTCCAGATGCACGGCTTGCGCCAGCCATGCCACCACGTCAGCCCCTTCTTCAGCGCGCCCGGCGTGGTCACATCGTCGCAGCAAGCGCTCCGCCAGCAGGCCCTGCCCATCGGGCTGCAAAGCGAAGTCTTCGCCCTCCAGCCATTCAAGCTGGTCATGGATAAAGTTACCCACCAGCTCCCCCCGCTTGAAGCGGTGCCACACCGGCGCGCTGGCATCGGCTTTGAGCAGGCTGGCTCTGGCGGGCAGTACATCGGCGGCCATGTGCTCGTCATCGGCCGGGCGCATCGCCGAAACCGGCAGCACCGCCCCGACTTTGCTGGCCGCGCCACGCACCAGTGCCGTAAAGCTGCCAATGCCCCAGGTGCGGTCAAAGTCGCCGGGGTAGGCGGCCGGGGTCTGCAATGCCACGGGCGCATCCCGCGCCTGCAAGCTGCTGCAGGCCACGGGCAATAGCAAGCGCTGTACCTGCACATGCGGGCATGCGGACATTAACCCCTGCAAAGCCTTCCACCACTGCACTGCATTGGCCGCCTCGCCACCATTGAGCAGATAGCCGCTGGCGCCTTGGTGGTTCACGCATTGTCTGGAGTTGCCCTTGCTCAGCGCCCCCATACCCACCCACAGCGCATGGCGCGGGCGTGTGAGCGCTACGTACAGCAGACGCAGGTCTTCGCGCAGGCGGTCGGTGTCGGCCTGCGCCAATGCCTCGGCACTGGGCGAGAGTTGCAGCTGTTTGCTGCCATCGGCCTGCGGTACCCGCACCCAGTCGTCGCTGTAGGTGCGAAAGTCCGCCGCGAAAGGCAAAAACACGATGGGGTACTCCAGGCCTTTGCTCTTGTGCACGGTGACGATCTTGACCAGATCCGCATCGCTTTCCAGCCGCACTACCTGCTCTTCCGAGCCTGCTCCGGGCTCTTGC
This sequence comes from Comamonas sp., assembly GCA_015478895.1. Classification (GTDB taxonomy): domain Bacteria; phylum Pseudomonadota; class Gammaproteobacteria; order Burkholderiales; family Burkholderiaceae_C; genus Comamonas. The sequence goes on from JADMKK010000057.1 coordinate 101,517, forward strand.
ACCTGCATCCCCAGCCAGCGAATGACCGCCTGCTCTCCCTCCAGCGTGGCGCTGGCGTTTTGCAGCAACTCGGCCAGGTGCAGAAAGTTGGTCAGGCGGCGCTCCCCGCCCACCTCGCTGAGCCAGCGGGCAGGCAGATCCATGCGGTGCAAGGTCTGGCGCAACATGGCCAAAACGCCTTGGCGCTGCCATACGCCATGCAGCTTGGCCAGCAGGGCGCTGTGGGCATCGAAGGCCTCGTCATCGCTGGCCAGCCAGGCCAGCTCCTCCAGGCTCAAACCCATCATGCTGGTGGCCAAGCCAGCACGTACGGCGCGCACATCCAGCGGCGCGACCACGGCGCGCAGCCAGTAGACCAAGTCCTGCGCTTCAGCGCTGGCAAACACCGATTCCTGGTCAGACAGATACACCGATGCCACGCCCCGGCGCTGCAACTGGCGGCGCACGGTGGCCGCCTCGCGGCCATTGCGCACCAGCACCGCCATATCGCAGGGGCGCACGCGCTGCAGGGCTTGGCCGGATTGCGCAAAGCCCACTTGCCCATCGTTGAGCCATTGCACGATCTGCTCGGCACAGGCTTGGGCCATGTGCTGGCGCAGGGTCTCGGCATTCACGGCTTCGCCTTGTTCGTCGTGCCACCACACTTGCATGGCAGGCACGGCCTGGCCTTGGCGGCTCAGGAGTTCTGCGCGCCCCTGGGCGCGCACCGCATCAAAGGGCAGAGGGTTGTCGGCCTGCCCATCAGAACCTTGGCGAAACATGAAGGCACCCACACCGGCACGTTGCTCGGCCTGCACAAACCACTGGTTGACGGCCTGTACCACGCCTTCGGTGGAGCGGTAATTGGTCTCCAGCACATAGTGGCGGCCTTCTGTGGCCTGCCGCGCGCGCAGGTAGCTGTAAATGTCGGCACCGCGAAAGCCGTAAATCGATTGTTTGGGGTCGCCAATCAGCAGCAAAGCGCTGTGCGGGTCGTTGTCTGCCGTGCGGTAAATGCGGTCAAACAAGCGGTATTGCAGCGGCGAGGTGTCCTGAAACTCATCAATCAGCGCCACGGGGTACTGCGCCAGAATGCTGGCGCGCAAGTTGGCACCGTTGTCACCGGCCAGCGCCACATCCAGACGCTGCAACATGTCGGCAAAGCCAAAGGTGCCCGCCTGGCGCTTGAGCCACTGCATGCGCTGCTGCACTTGCGCAGCCGCGTGCAAACGCATGGCCACAGACGGCTGGGGCAGTTGCTCCAGCGCCACCAGCAATTGCTGCAACTGCGCCAGCTCTTGCGGCAGCAGCACATCCATGGTCGAGCCCTTGCAGGCCTCGGCAATGCCTTCTGGGCTCAGGCGATGGCGTGCGGCCTCGGTCAGCGCCAAGGGGGTGTGCAGGGGGTCTTGCGCCCAAGCTTTGAGCGCATTGAGCCAGCCGGTGTAACGCGCGGGCTGCAGCTTGCGCTTGTCCCACAGATGGGCTTGGCCATCAAGCTGCGCATCCAGCCAATGCTGCAATCGCGCGGCTTTATTTGCCCAGCCTTGCGCCAAGGCCAGCACCGAGCTTTCATGCGCTTGCAGGGCGCTTTCCACGCACTGCGCCAGCGTGCCTTCGCCATGAGCCGCGTCGATGCTGTCACGGCTCAGCCGCTGCACATCGGCCACCAAGGCGTTGAGGTTTTTCCAGACCTTCAGCACCGCGTCCAAGACTTCGCCTTGCAGCGGATAGCACTGCTGGCGCCAGTAGTCCTGCGCGGCATCCAGCAGGCGCTGGCCTTCATCGCTCTCCAGTTCCTCATCAAACAGATTGCCGCTGTCAAACGCATGCTCACGCAGCATGCGCTGGCACCAGGCGTCGATGGTGAAGATGGCCGCATCGTCCATGCACTCCGCCGCCATGGCCAGGCGCCATGCAGCTTGTTCGCGCTCCACACCTTGCGCGTACTGCGCTACCAAATCCAACAGAAACGCGTCCGGCTTTTCTTTGTCATTGGCAGGGGGCAGGCCTCGAAAACATGCCACTGCTTGTACCAAGCGCTGACGGATACGGTCTGACAACTCACGCGTGGCAGCACGCGTGAACGTCATCACCAGAATATCGGGCGGCATCAGCGGTTTTTCAAACGCGTGCGCGCCGCCATGGCCGAGCACCAGCCGCAGATACAGCGCGGCAATTGTCCAGGTTTTTCCGGTGCCTGCGCTGGCCTCAATCAAGCGGCTGCCATGCAGCGGAAATTGTTCTGCCCGCAAAACGTGGCGCTGTGTCATTGCTCATCTCCTGTCGCAGCATCGCGGCCCCATTCGACCACCACCACGCTGCTGTCGCACCACGCATGCAGGGGTGCATACACCACCTGCGCCAGCTCCATCAACTGCCCATCTGCCACCAGCGACTCATAGTCGGGAAACACGCGCTGCCACGTGATGTCTTCACACTCGCCACGGCGGTTAAAGCCGCCTTGGTAGGCCGCCGTGGCACCCACCAAATCGTCCTGCGCCGCAGCCAGTGCAGTTTTGTGCGGCAAGGGCAGCGGCTGCTGCTGGCCGTGCAACCACACTTGCAGCAAGTCGTTCAGTGCCGTGCGTGCGGCATCGGGCTCCATCGGCTGAATGTGCAGACAGGCGTCGCGCCCTACCACCATGCCCTGCACTTCCAGGCCACAGGCAGCGGCCACCAGACTGCGCACATAGACGGGCAGCAAGCGGTCGCGCCGCACTTGGCTTTTGGGCGTAAGCACATCGCGGGGATCCAGCAGCACCCAGGTGGGCAGCACGCCCGGGGCATTACCGGGGGGCAGCCACAGCTGATCGAGCCAGTCTTCCAGCACCACGCCCGCATGCGACCAGTGCAAACGCTCGCGCTCTGCAGGCAGGGGGTAATCCTGGCGCACCTGCTGCCATGCTTTGAGCCCCGGCAGCAGCGTCGCCTGCAGTTGCTGCGCCTCGCGCTGGCCCAGGCCGGCCAACGGCAAACGCCCTGCGCGCTGCAGGCTGTGAATGCGGCTTTGCAGCAACTGCGCGGCCACGTCGCCCGCGCCCCAAGGGGCAGATTGCTGCTCCCAGTCGGTGACAAAGCTTTGCTGCAGCTCCTGCACCAGGCCATACGCGCGCAAACCGTCGAGCTGGAACATTTCTGCGTCTTCCACCACGCTGTCTTCCACCTCAAAGTGCACGCTCAGGCGCTGGCGAAAAAACGCCTTGGCCGGGTGCCGCACAAACTGCGTCAGCTGCGCCACGGTCAGCGGCACTTGTGAATCGGGCACAAAGGCGGGCATGGCATGCCCAGCCGATGCCAGCGCCTGCGCGGTGTGCGCAGCGCGCCATTCGCTGGCATAGGTGCGCAGCGCACTGTCCGCCTCAAAGTAGCGACGGCTGAACGGTTGTAGCGGGTGGTGCCAGGTGCGTTCGCGCAGAAGATCGTTCTCGCCACACCAGCCTGCCGACAAATACTCACGCAGCTGCGACACCAGCACCGAGGCCGGTTGCTCACTGTTGTCGCGCACATGGTGACCGGCCCAGCTGATGTACAGCGCACGCCGTGCGGACAACAGCGCTTCGAGCATGAGCTGGCGGTCATGGTCGCGCCGCGCACGGTCACCGGGGCGGTACTGGCCGCTTTGCTGCATCAAATCAAAGTCGTTGCGCGTGGCACGGCGCGGGTAGTCGCCATCGTTCATGCCCAGCAGGCACACCACTTCAAATGGAATGGCACGCATGGGCATGGGCGTGGCAAACGTCACGCCACCTGCGCGAAAACGCTGTTCCAGCGTGGGTTGCTCCAGCGCCTGCAACCACGCCTCTTGCGCCACGGCCAAAGGAATGGTTTGGGCGTAACTGGCTTGCTCACAGGCCTCCAGCCAGCGTTCCAAGGATTTGTCCAGGCCATCGAGCAATGCACGCTCGACCTCATCTTGCGGGGCGAACATGTCATGCGCCAGTTGGCGCAGGCGCTGTGCCCAGACCGTGGGTGCGGCATCTTGCAAGGCTTCATCCCACCAGCGCATCAGGCGCTCCAGCACGGCCGCCAGCACACCCGCCAGCTCAGCATCGAGGCCGCCGACTTCGTCATACGGCTCAATCTCGCCCCAGGCGGCAGAGTGCTGCACGCCTTGCGCACCGGCCATGCTGCGGCTGCCGGTGGCGTAGCCCAGCAGCATGCGGCGCAGGCCAAACCATGCGCTGTTGCGCTCACCACAAGCATGCAGGCCCAGACTGCCGCGCTGCTGTGCGTTCAGGCCCCAGCGAATGCCAGCACCGGCCATCCATTGCGTCAGTTGCGGCACATCTTCAGGCGCCAGGCCAAAACGCGCCGCCACGGCGGGCACGTCCAGCAGATCAACCAGCTCACTCAAGCGGCAGCGCTGCTGCGGCAGGCACAGCAACCACTGCAGCGCCACCACCATGGGGCTGGAGGCACGCGCATTCAGGTCGGCAATATCGAACGGAATGTAGCGGGAATCCGTGCGGCCGTACTGGCCAAACACAGCGCGGATCGACGGCGCGGCTTTCTGGATATCAGGCAGCATCACGATCACATCACGCGGGTGCAAGGGCGCTTGGCCCTCTGCCACCGGCTGGGCCAGCATATGCAGCAACTGGTCGTGCAGCACCTCCAGCTCACGCACCAGACTGTGGGCACTGTGAAAGACGATGGAGTGGTCGCTGGCCGCAATGCGGTGCGCGGCCTGCAGCGTGCGCGGGTGCTCGTTCAACGGCAGTAAATCGCGAATGCTGCGCTGCACCTGTTGCAGCAGCGTGCCCTCATCCGCAGGCGCGTCATCAAACAAATCCACGCGCGGCCAGACCACCGGATTGGCGGTGGCATGCGTGTTGTCAAATTCATCGAGCAAGCGCACATAGTCGCGGCTCTGGCGGCCCCATGCAGCCAGCAAAGGGTGGGCGTGGGCATGCATGGATTCCAGCGGCACCAGCGTCAAATCCTGGCCATTGCGCAGCGGCTGGCGGCGGCGCTGCATGCGCAGCAAGTCTCGCCCATCAATGGCATCGGCCCAGTGGTAGCGGCAAGGGTTGGGCACCGCCAGCACCACCTGACAGTGGCGCGACAACGCATCCATGAACCCCAGCATGGCCAACGGCACATGGCTCAGGCCAAACAGCACCACACGGCGCGGCACTGCCACCGTGCCGGGCTCTGCATCGCGCAAGCGCTGCATCACTTTTTGGCGCAACGCCGTGCGCGTGGCGGCCTTTTCTTCGGGCGTTAAATCCAGCAACACGGCACGCCAAAGGTTGGGCTGCCAGATTTGGCCGGTGGGCACCAGTTGGTCCGGCTGGCCGGGCTGCGTGAGCACATCGCGCCCGCTTTCCCAAGCGTTGAGCCAGTCGCCACGGTAGATTTGGTACTGGTCAAACAGGTCGGCCAGACGCTCGGCCAGTTGCAGCAGCCGCTCAGATTCACCGGGGCGCAAAAAGTTGGCAATCGGTGCAAAGGCTTCGTCGTGCAGGCACTCCGGCAACAGGCGCATCAAGCGCCACGTGAGCGGAATTTTCTCCAGCGGCGAAGACGGAGGCACCTCATTTTTGCCCAGCACCTGGCGGTAAGTGCGCCAGACAAAACGTGCCGGCAGCTCCACCTTGGCGGCGGCGCACACGCCCAATTGCTCGGCCATGCGCATCTTGAACCATTCGGCCGTGCCGTTGCTTTGCACGAGGATGTGCTCTTGCTCCAGCGGCTCCAAGGGATGGCCCTCGAACCACGCCATCAGTGTGTCTGCCAGTGTTTCGGTGCAGTTGCCGTGCAGGGCCACCAAGCCCGGTGCGATGGAGGTTGCCAAAGAACCCTCTCCCTCTTGTTTTGTTAGATGCGCGAATGCTGCAAGACTGCCACGCCTGCGATAGCCGAGCAAACGTAATGAAGTCTTGCTAATTTAAAAAGAGGAGCAGCCTGCCTTTTGATTTCAACGACTTCAACATGCATTAGCAATCAAATCGTTCATTAGCAACGGCTAAATGCTCTCATTTTCAATATATTCATGGTGAGCCTGCGCACAAAGTCAAGCATGTGGCTGATAGGCAGCGGGCTGGCTGCAGCCTAAGATTCAGCGTAATTTTCAGCACAAAAAATTCACCCAAAGAGCACCCAGTTTATGCCCTCACCCACTGAATGGATCTCGCGCAGCGTAGCCCGCCTGCGCGCACCGTCGTCTGACGCAGAAAGCTCCGCCGTTGCCGCGCAGCAGACACCCATCGATGCCACACCGACGACAGCGGCGCGCGCCACACAAGACCGCCTGCAAGCCACCTTGCGCCGAGGCACCGAAGCGCTGTCGCCACGTGCTTTGCGCCGTTTGCTCACGGAGTTGCAGGCTGTGGCCGACCCATTGGTGAGCGATATCGAAGCGGGCAAATGCGCGCAAGAGATCGCGCTCTGGTATGCGCAGGCCTCCAGCGCAGCGCGCTATGACATGTGGGTGCTGCTGTGTGAGCAATTTGCGCCCGACATCAGCCATTTTCAAGCGGCCTACGCCCGTTTCGAATCTGCGAAAGACACCGCCGACAAATTGCAGGCGGAAATAGATTTGCGCCGCGCCCTCACCTCACCACGCACGCGCTTGTTGCAGCGCTGCGCCGTGTTCCCGCAGGGCGTGCGGTTTCTGGTCGATCTGCGCGCTGAACTGCTGCCCCATCTCAAAAAAGACAAGCGCCTGCAAGCACTGGATGCAGAGTTGGAGCAGCTCTTTGCCTCATGGTTCGATGTGGCATTTCTGGAACTCCAGCGCCTGTCCTGGGACTCGCCCGCATCGCTGATTGAAAAACTCATCAAATACGAAGCCGTGCACGACATTCGCAGCTGGGCCGATCTGAAAAACCGCCTTGACAGCGACCGCCGCTGCTACGGTTTCTTCCACCCACGCCTGCCCAATGAGCCTTTGATTTTTGTGGAGGTGGCACTGGTCGAAGGCATCTCTACATCGATCACGCCCTTGCTGGACGAATCTGCCGCCCACCAAGATATCTCGCGGGCACACACCGCCATTTTTTACTCCATCAACAACACCCAGACCGGGTTGCGCGGCGTGAGTTTTGGTGATTCGCTCATCAAACACGTGGTCGAAACACTGAGCGCGGAATTTCCACGCTTGCGCACCTTTGCCACGCTCTCACCCATACCAGGCTTTCGCGCATGGCTGACCAAAAATGCCGCGCACATGCTGCAACGTCTGGAAGACAAACCCCGCCAAGAACTGCTGCGCGCGCTGGGCACCGAGCAGTTGGACGCCCCAGGCTTTCTCAGTGCCGCCGAGCAAGCCCTCAGCTTGCCAGCCAACTCCCCCGTACGGCAGCTTTTGATGCGCTGCGCCGCACATTACCTGGGCAGCGAGATGCCCAAAGGCCAGCCTGCCGACCCCGTGGCACGCTTTCATCTAGGCAACGGCGCACGCGTGGAGCAATTGAACTGGGCTGCCGACCCTTCGCCCAAGGGAATGAAACAGTCTTATGGCTTGATGGTGAATTACCTGTATGACCTCAAACGCCTGGATAAGCACCGCCTGATGCTGGCAAAAGGCCAGCCCGCGGTCTCACGGGACGTTGAAAGCCTGGCCAAGTTCTGAGCTGACTTGCCTCTGAGCTTGCGCAAGCGGGCTTCACGGGCCTCAAGGCGCTACTTCCAGCAAAAACAGGAAAGCGGCACACCAACAGAAAAGCCCTAGATCATTGCTGATCTAGGGCTTGAATTTGGTGGCCCGGGACGGAATCGAACCGCCGACACAAGGATTTTCAATCCTCTGCTCTACCGACTGAGCTACCGGGCCTTTCTTTACAACTTAGCGATGCTGCGTTGTGCCGAAGCCATGATTATAGGCAGAGTTTTTAGCCTCAAAAACAAAAAACGAAATTTTTTAAAAATTTCTTATCCGCGGCGGCTGCGGCCCAAATCCACACCCAGCTGGCGCAACTTGCGATACAGGTGGGTACGCTCCAAGCCGGTCTTTTCCGCCACGCGGGTCATGGAGCCGCCTTCACGGGCCAAATGAAATTCGAAGTAGGCTTTCTCAAAGCCATCCCGCGCCTCACGCAGCGGGCGATCCAGATCAAAGTCCTGGTGCGCATTGGGCAGGCTTTCACCATGGCTTCGGCTGATAGGACGCGGCTGCATTTCATCACTGGCCACTGTTTCAGCCTGTGCCACGGTACCTAATAGCATGCCCGGTGGCACCAGCACTGCGGGCTTGGCCGCAGGCACAGCGTTATTTTTGCTCAAGCCTTGCTCAACAGCTTTCAGCAACTTCTGCATGGTGATGGGCTTTTCAAGGAATGACAGCGCACCAATACGTGTGGCTTCCACAGCAGTCTCAATGGTGGCGTGGCCGCTCATCATGATGACAGGCATGGTCAGGTGGCCGGATGCAGCCCACTCCTTGAGCAACGAAACGCCGTCCGTGTCTGGCATCCAGATATCGAGTAGCACCAAATCGTAATCGCTGGCATTGCGTGCCGCACGCGCTTTGGTGGCGTTCTCGGCCACATCAACGCTGTGACCTTCGTCATTCAGGATTTCGGATAAAAGATCCCGGATGCCCAGTTCGTCATCCACTACCAGTATGTTTGCCATGAGTTCGAAAAGCCTATGTACTTACGGGTCTCAGGTCACCACACCCCATGGTGCCTCGGTGCTTATAGGGGCGAATGATAGCGACACTTGCGCACCTTGCACTATGCCGTCATCCATACGATTGCTCAAATCAATACGTGCCCCATGCTCATCAGCAATTTTTTTCACGACGGCCAAGCCTAAACCAGTGCCTCGGGCTTTGGTCGTCACATAAGGCTCAAACGCTCGCTGCAAGATGTGCGCGGCAAAGCCCGTGCCATGATCTTGAATGCATAAACGCACGCGTTTATTTCCCTCTATCCACTGTGTTGACAGCTCGACAGGCAATGGAGCCACACCCATTGCCTCAGCCTGCTGCTGCGTTGCATCTTGCGCGTTTTGTATAAGGTTATGAATGACTTGGCGCAATTGCTGCGCATCTCCTGCAACCAAAGGACACCTGCGATCCAGCTGGGCATGCACTGGCACTTTGGCATTTTCTTCGCCATACAGATGGAGTAAATCTTGCACGAGGTTATTGAGATCCAGAGGCTGCAATTGCGCGGCAGGCAACCGCGCATAGTCGCGAAATTCATTGACCAATCGCAGCATGGCGCTGACCTGATCCACGATGGTTTTGACCGACTTGATTAACAATTGTTGCTCTGGTGGTTCCAGCTTGGATTCGAGCTTGATACGCAGACGCTCCGCAGACAATTGAATCGGGGTCAGCGGGTTCTTGATCTCATGCGCCACCCTGCGCGCTACTTCGCCCCAAGCCTTGGAACGCTGGGCCGATACGATTTCTGAGATGTCATCAAACACCAGTAGTCGCTTGGCGTTCGGCAATTCAGCGCCGCGCACCACCAAGGTGGTTTTGTCTTGCAACACCTCACCCTCTTGCGGGAGGGCAGAGGGCTGCAGCGGCAACTCCAGCACTTGCTGCCAGCGATCACGCCCTAGCGGGGCGCCATGCTCCCCCAGGAACAAGTCAAACTGCTCACGCACCATGGTCGCCATGCCTTGCAAGCCCGGCACGCTGTCTAGCGCACGACCCAGATACGCCGCCATGGGAATGCGCAAAATACGCGTGGCACCAGGATTGGTGGACAGCACATGCCAGTGGTCGTCAAGCACCAGCACGCCCGAAGTCAGATTGTCCAAAATGGTTTGCAAATTGGTGCGCGCGGCTTTGACCTCGTCCATGCTCTTATCCACTGCCGTACGGGCATCCAGCAACTGCTGGGTCATGAGGGCGAAAGAGCGCGTTAAACCACCTAACTCATCGCGCGATTGCAAGGCAATTTTGGGTCTCAAATCCCCCATGGCGACATCCCGCACCCCTTGGGCCAACACCAGCAATGGGCGCGCCAACTGGTTGCCCAGCAGTACGGCAAGCAATACCGCACCGAAGACAGCCAAAAACAAGCTCAATGTCAAAGTGCCGATGTACATGCGCTGCAAACCTTGGCGCGCCAAAGCGCGTTCTTGGTATTCGCGATTGGCATCTTGCACCGCCAACGCGTTGCGAATCAGTATCCCCGGCAACGGAATACTGGCTTGCAAATAGCGCGCATCAGACACCAGTTCTACCAGAGGGTTGCTCACCATCGCCAAGGTCTTGACGTAGACGTTGTCCAAGTTCTCGCGCGCCTGAGGCAGCGCCACTTCGTCCAGCCCTTCAATGCTGGCCAATGGTTTTAAACCTGCACGCAAACTGCGCAATTGCTGGCTGCTCGGCCGCTCAGGAGCCAGTGCCAGCAAGGAAGTACCAGCACTGGCCACGGCAACACCGGCGCTGTTCCAGAGCACCACATCGGTTGCCCCCAATTGCTCACGAATGCGCTCCAGCGCCAGACCTGCTGCGGCGTCAGGCACTTGCACCAGTTGTTGGCTGGCAGTGCGCGTATTGCTCGCCATATCGTTGGCCATGGTGTCCAAGGTCACGCTGGCGAGGCTGACACCTGCGCTCAGTGCGCCTTCGACCTTGATATCAAACCAGCTTTCAATCGAGCGTGAGACAAACTGGTACGACACCACATAAATCAGCAACCCAGGAATCAACCCGACCACCGCAAAAATGGCTGCCAGTTTGAACAGCAGACGGCTGCCAAATTTGCGCTGCCTCCAGCGCACGGCCAAACGTACCGCCATCCATAGCAGCACCAGCATCAGCACACTGGCCACCAACACGTTCAGGCTGAACAGCCACGCATAGTGGCGCTCGTAAAGCTCGCGGTTGTTGGTAGCTTGCATCAGCAAGAACATGAGCACCAAGCCAATGGCGCACATCACGGCACCGCCGACGCCCCATGCCCACCGAGAAGAAGAAGCCGCGCTTTGAGGGCCTGAAGGGTTCATCACAGGGAATTCAACAAAATGCGCTCTTGGCGCGTGACCAACAAATTCCAATCCGCGCGGCCCAAAGCGCCAATTTGCAAAGGGCGCGGGAACTGCGAGGTATCAATGCGAAAGCGCAGCGTGAGCAAGGCAGGCCCCTCGCTGGGCAAATCGGAAACCTGACCGATACGCCAGCGCGCCAGACGTTGCATGGCTTGCAACGCATCGTTCAAATTTTCATACGTTTGGGCCAATGCCAAGCCCAAACCTTGCCCTTCAAAAGGCTGGCTGCCCATGTACAGGCGCCAGCGCCGCGTGAGTGGCTGGTAGCTCAGCCGCAGATAACGCTGGGCGTTGAGCAAGATGTCGTCGCTCCAGTACCAGCGTTGGCGGCGTATTTCGACATCGGCCACAAAGTGCACAGCGATGCCTTTGTCCAAGGCATCGCGCACCATGTCGGGCAATTGCCATTGCAAATCGGCGGTCAAAAGCAGTTCATCCCCTTCACGCAGCAATTGCATCGCGGGGGCTGAAGCCTCATTTGTCTGGGCAGGAGCAGCTACTTGTGCCTGCGCCGGCAAAGGGGCGATTGCCCAAGGTAAGCAACAGCCCAGCAGCGCCAAACTGAAAGCACGGCGCTGCATGCCGCTGTTAAGGGGCAGCGGTTTCGGTTTTTTGCAGCAAGGCGTAGAAGAATCCGTCATGGTCACCCGCCCCATTGTCCGGGAGGGCATCGCCCTTGGCCCTAATACCCGGGACTAAATGTCCGGGAGATGCCAATAACAGGGCTTGGCTGTTGCGCGCAAGGAACGCTTGGATTTGCTCATCACCTTCTGCCTTAAAGACGGAGCAGGTGCAATACAGCATGCGTCCACCCGTTTTAAGCAGGGGCCACAGCGCATCGAGGATATGCGCTTGAATGGCGGCCAGCTGGGCCACATCGCTCTCACGGCGCAGCCAGCGCACATCCGGATGGCGGCGCACAATGCCGGATGCCGTGCATGGCGCATCCAGCAAGATGGCATCAAATTGCTGGCCTTGGTTGGCTTGCTGCCACCATTGCTCCGGCTTGCTCGCATCCGCAACCAATACCGTTGCACGCTCTTGTAAGCCGGTGCGCTGCAGGGTGTCGTGAATGCGCTCGCTGCGCAGCGCATCCACCTCCAAAGCAGTCACGCGGATGTGCGCATCTGCACCCGCATATTCCAGCAAATGTGCCGTCTTGCCGCCAGGTGCAGCACAGGCATCCAGCACCTGCAGCGTCTGGGAAACGTCCAGGCCCTGTAACAGCAAGGGTGCGGCCAGTTGCGCAGCACCATCCTGTACAGACACATGGCCTTGCGCAAAACCTGGCAACGCGTGGACAGGCTGCGCCTGCGCGAGCTGCACTCCATCTTCACCAAATAAGGAAGCATCAATATTGATAGCTTCAAGCCCTTGTAGATAAAGGGCTGGAGTCGTTTTTTGCTTGTTAACCCGCAAACTCATGGGCGCATGCGCATTGTTCGCGAGCAAAATACGCTGCCAATCTTGCGGATGGTCTTGCTTCAAACGCTCAATCCACCATTGCGGATGATTCCAGCGCGCTTGCGGGTCGCTGTCCGTGGCAGCCACCAAGGCATCACGTTCTCGCAAAAAACGGCGCAGGCACGCGTTCAGAAAACCGGCTTGGCGCTGCAGCGTGCCGCGCTTGGCCGCTTCCACGGTTTGATTGACCAGCGTAAAAGGCTCATAAGGTGCCTGCTCTGCATTCCACGCCAAAGCCAGCGCGGTGCACAGCAAGGCATCGACCTTGGCCGGCGGCGCTTTTGGGGCCAGTTGCTTGCGCAATGCCTGCGCCCGCCCCAGCTGGCGCAAAACTTGGAACAACAGGGCCTGCACACCCGGGCGCAAACGGGCAGGCACTTCCGCCAATGCGGCGGTGCCCGATTGGCCTGCCATGATCATCTGCAAGGCCTGTGCCACAGCAGCCAGCTGCTGCCACAAAGGGATAGGGGTTGCATTCTGCGGTGCAGCAGTTGCATTCTGAAAAATCTTGCGCGTCATGCGTTAAGGCTGCATCAACAGTGCAGCATCTTTCTGAAAAGTACGTCCTGGCCTAAAGCCAAAGATACGAGCCACCACGCAGACAGGAACCTGCGCAATCGCTTGGTTGTAATGCAATACGGCCGTATTGAACTGCGCCATGCTGTGACAGCACAGAATGTCCAGCTCTTGCCAGCGTAGTGTCCATGCCTGCGCATCCGCAGGTGCACAAGCTTGTGTCGATTCACTCAATTGGGCATAGGCGCGCCAGGCAACTTGAAGGCTCTGCCAAGTGCTGTCCAGGCTGGCAATCACCTCTGGGCGCAACGGATGCTGGCGGGCTTGCTGCAATGCAGCGTCCAGCAAATCTGCGCTCGGTAGCAAAGCGCTGCGGGCATGCCGCAAGGATGAAGGTTCATCGGTCACCTGAGGCCCGCACTCACGCAGCAGCGCCAGTATGAGCTTGAAGTGTGCATCGACGGGCTCAAACGCTTTTTTGCTTTGTGCCCGCAAGCGCTTGAGGCGTTTCAAAGCACCGATTGACCAAAACACCAGCACCGCCAGCAACAACCATTCCAACGACAAAATCCACATAGCTTTGCATCTACGTCCAGCAGTTGCCGGAGTGTTGTCTTGTCCACCAATAAAAACGCTCCCTACCCACCAGAAGGCAAGTAGGGAGCGATGGGCTTTTTGCCTGGTCAGGCAACGCAGCGATTAAGCAGCGCTGTCGTCCGAAGCATCCATGCCAGCCATTTCAGCGGCTTCAGCATCGGCAATGGCACGGCGCTCAGCGTCGTCCATGGCGTCCTTGGCCTTGCGTGCCTGGTGGTAAGCCAAGCCAGTACCGGCAGGGATCAGACGACCCACGATCACGTTTTCCTTCAGGCCGCGCAACTCGTCGCGCTTGCCCATGATCGCAGCTTCGGTCAGCACGCGGGTCGTTTCCTGGAAGGAAGCCGCAGAGATGAACGAATCGGTCGACAGCGAAGCCTTGGTAATACCCAGCAGCACGTTGGTGTACGTGGCAGGGATCTTGCCTTGGGCTTGCAGTGCTTCGTTGGTGTTCAGGATTTCCGAACGCTCCACTTGCTCGCCAGCGATGTAAGTGGACTCGCCCGTGTTCTCAACCACCACGCGACGCAGCATCTGACGAACAATCACTTCAATGTGCTTGTCGTTGATCTTCACGCCTTGCAAGCGGTACACGTCCTGCACTTCGTCGACGATGTAGCGGGCCAGCTCTTCGATACCCAGCAAACGCAGGATGTCTTGCGGATCGGCTGGGCCGTCCACAATCGATTCGCCCTTGTTCACCACCTGGCCTTCGTGGACCAGAATGTTGCGCTCCTTGGGCACCAGTTCTTCCGAGACTTGGCCTTCCAGATCGGTGATCTGCAGACGAATCTTGCCCTTGGTTTCCTTACCGAACGACACGGTACCGGTCATTTCGGCCAAGGTGCCCTTGTCCTTCGGTGTACGTGCTTCGAACAGCTCGGCAACACGTGGCAGACCACCCGTAATGTCTCGGGTCTTCTGACCTTCAACCGGGATACGTGCCAGCACCTCGCCAGGGCCCACTTCTTGGCCGTCGCGCACCTGAATCAGCGCGCCCACCTGGAAGCCAATCGTTACCGAGTGATCGGTACCGGGGATCTTGACTTCCTGGTTGTTGGCATCAATCAGCTTGACCTGAGGACGCACCACCTTGGCAGAGCCGCGGCGCTTCGGATCGATCACCACCAGAGTCGACAGACCGGTTACATCGTCCACCTGCTTGGCAACGGTCAGACCTTCTTCCACGTTCTCGAAGCTCACCTGACCGGCGTACTCGGTAATGATGGGACGGGTCAGCGGATCCCAGTTCGCCAAGATCTTGCCGGCCTTGATGGCTTCATCGGGCTTGATGGTCAGGATGGCGCCGTAAGGCACTTTGTGACGCTCACGCTCGCGGCCGTTTTCGCTGATGATGATTTCGCCGGAACGGGAAATCACCACCAACTCGCCCTTGGTGTTGCTCACGTAACGCATGGTGGCGTTAAAACCGATCGAACCATTCGACTTGGCTTCCACGCTCGATGCCACCGCTGCACGCGAAGCCGCACCACCAATGTGGAACGTACGCATGGTCAGCTGGGTACCAGGTTCACCGATGGACTGGGCAGCAATCACGCCCACAGCCTCACCCAGGTTCACCATACCGCCGCGACCCAGGTCACGACCGTAGCAGTTGGCGCACAGACCGTAACGGGTCTCGCAGTTCAGCGCCGTGCGAACCTTGATTTCGTCCACGCCCTGAGCTTCCAGCTCTTCGATGATGTCTTCGTTGAGCAATACGCCAGCAGGCAGCAATACCGAACGATTTTCAGGGTGCAGCACGTCTTCGACGGTCGTGCGGCCCAATACGCGATCGCGCAAGGACTCGATTACTTCACCACCTTCAACGATGGCACGCATCAACGCGCCGTTCAATGTGCCGCAGTCTTGCTCGGTGACCACCAAGTCTTGCGTCACATCCACCAGACGACGTGTCAGGTAACCGGAGTTCGCAGTCTTCAACGCCGTGTCGGCCAGACCCTTACGGGCACCGTGGGTCGAAATAAAGTACTGCAGAACGTTCAGGCCTTCGCGGAAGTTCGCGGTAATTGGCGTCTCGATGATCGAGCCGTCTGGCTTGGCCATCAGACCACGCATACCTGCCAACTGGCGAATCTGGGCAGCAGAACCACGCGCGCCGGAGTCGGCCATCATGTAGATCGCATTGAACGACTCTTGGTCCACTTGGTTGCCGTGGCGGTCGGTGGTCTTTTCGACCTTCAACTGATCCATCATCACCTTGGACACGTCGTCGCCAGCCTTACCCCAGATGTCCACCACCTTGTTGTAGCGCTCGCCCGCAGTCACCAGACCGGAGACGTACTGCTGCTGGATTTCCTTCACTTCGCTTTCGGCGTGTGCCAGGATGGCGGTCTTTTGCGGAGGCACCAGCATGTCGTCGATCGACACCGAGAAACCAGCGTGGGTCGACAGACGGAAGCCGTTTTGCAGCAACTTGTCAGCAAACACCACAGTCGCCTTCAGACCACACTTGCGGAAAGAAGAGTTGATCAGTTTAGAGATCTCTTTCTTCTTCAGCGCCTTGTTCATGTGGCTGAAAGGCAGGCCCTTGGGCAGGATTTCCGACAGCAACGCACGGCCCACAGTGGTTTCCACCAGGCTGACGGTCTTGACGAATTCCCCAGAATCCTTGTCCTTGGTCCACTCCGGCAGGCGCACGCTGATCTTGGCGTGCAGTTCCACTTGGCCAGCGTCCAAAGCACGTTGCACTTCGTTGGTGTCCATGAACACCATGCCTTCGCCCTTGCCGTTGATCTTGTCACGCGTGGCGTGGTACAGACCCAGCACCACGTCCTGAGAAGGAACAATGGAAGGCTCGCCCGAAGCAGGGAACAACACGTTGTTGGAAGCCAGCATCAACGTGCGTGCTTCCATCTGCGCTTCCACCGACAAAGGTACGTGGACCGCCATCTGGTCACCGTCAAAGTCAGCGTTGAACGCCGCGCAGACGAGTGGGTGCAGTTGGATGGCCTTACCTTCAATCAGGATGGGCTCGAACGCCTGGATACCCAAACGGTGCAGCGTAGGCGCACGGTTGAGCATGATCGGGTGTTCTTTGATGACCTCTTCCAAGATGTCCCAAACCACGGGTGTACCGGATTCAACTTCTTTCTTGGCCGCCTTGATGGTGGTGGCAATGCCGCGCTGCTCGAGCTGGGCAAAGATGAAGGGCTTGAACAGCTCCAGCGCCATCAACTTAGGCAAACCGCACTGGTGCAGCTTGAGGTAAGGACCCACGGTAATCACCGAACGACCCGAGTAGTCGACACGCTTACCCAGCAAGTTCTGGCGGAAACGACCGCTCTTACCCTTGATCATGTCAGCCAGGGACTTCAGGGCACGCTTGTTAGCGCCCGTCATGGCCTTACCACGGCGACCGTTGTCCAGCAGCGAATCGACCGCTTCTTGCAGCATGCGCTTTTCATTGCGCGCAATGATTTCTGGGGCCTTGAGCTCCAGCAGACGGCGCAGACGCGAGTTACGGTTAATAACGCGGCGATACAGGTCGTTCAAGTCAGAAGTGGCGAAACGGCCACCGTCCAGCGGCACCAGGGGGCGCAGATCTGGCGGCAGCACTGGCAGCACTTCCAGCACCATCCAGCCGGGCTTGATGCCCGACTTCTTGAATGCTTCCAGCAGCTTCAGACGCTTGGAGTTCTTCTTGACCTTGACTTCAGAGCCGGTCAAGTCACCACGCAGGCGCTCGATTTCGCTGTCGATGTCGATGCCATCGAGCAGGTCCTTGATGCCTTCGGCGCCCATCTTGGCCGTGAATTCGTCGTAGCCGAATTCCACTTGCTTGGCGTCGTAGTCGTCTTCCGTCATGATGCTGAATTTCTTCAGCGGCGTCATGCCGGGGTCGGTCACCACGTAGGCTTCAAAGTACAGCACGCGTTCGATGTCGCGCAGTGTCATGTCCAGCACCAGGCCCAGACGCGAAGGCAGCGACTTCAGGAACCAGATGTGGGCGCAAGGCGCAGCCAGGTCGATGTGACCCATACGGTCACGGCGCACCTTGGTCTGGGTCACTTCAACGCCGCACTTCTCGCAGATCACACCGCGGTGCTTGAGGCGCTTGTACTTGCCGCACAGGCATTCGTAGTCTTTGATAGGGCCAAAGATCTTGGCGCAAAACAGACCATCGCGCTCGGGCTTGAACGTGCGGTAGTTGATGGTTTCCGGCTTTTTAACTTCACCGAAGGACCACGAACGAATTTTTTCGGGCGAAGCCATGCCGATCTTGATGGCATCGAAATGCTCATCCGGCGTGAATTGCTTGAACAGGTCGAGTAGCGATTTCATGTAACTCTTTCCCTTTTCATCAAAAATTATGGCAACAAGCCTTGGCCAAATAACGGTTTGCAAGCCTTTTGACTTGCAAACCCTTTAAACACAACGGCCTGCCGCTCTCTTTTTTATAAGGACTTAGGAACGCTCGAGTTCGATATCCAGGCCCAAGGAACGAATTTCCTTGACCAGCACATTGAACGATTCAGGCATACCGGCTTCGATGGCGTGCTCGCCCTTGACAATGGATTCGTACACCTTGGTACGGCCCACCACGTCATCGGACTTCACAGTCAGCATTTCCTGCAGAACGTAAGCGGCGCCATAAGCTTCCAGCGCCCACACTTCCATTTCACCGAAACGCTGGCCACCGAACTGTGCCTTACCGCCCAGAGGCTGCTGTGTGACCAGCGAGTAAGGACCAGTGGAACGCGCGTGCATCTTGTCGTCAACCAAGTGGTGCAGCTTCAGGTAGTGCATGTAGCCGATGGTGGTCGGACGCTCGAACTGCTCACCGGTACGGCCGTCAAACAGGTAAGCCTGCGTACGTGCTTCGGTCAGGCCCTTGCGCACCTTCAGGTCTTCAGGGTAGGCCAGCTTGAGCATGTCCTTGATTTCCTGCTCGCTCGCGCCGTCAAACACGGGCGTCGCAAACGGCACACCGGTCTTCAGGTTCTCGGCCATGTTCAGGACTTCGGCATCGCTCAGCAGCGACAAGTCTTCCTTGCGACCGCGCGAGTTGTACACCTCTTCCAGGAAGGCACGCACTTCAGCCACCGCCGCTTCGTCGCGCAGCATGTCGCCAATGCGGTGGCCCAGGCCCTTACCTGCCCAGCCCAAGTGCACTTCCAGCACCTGACCAATGTTCATACGCGAAGGCACGCCCAATGGGTTCAGCACGATGTCGGCAGTGGTGCCGTCGGCCATGAAAGGCATGTCTTCCACGGGCACGATGCGGGAAACCACACCCTTGTTACCGTGGCGGCCAGCCATCTTGTCACCAGGCTGCAGACGACGCTTGACAGCCAGGTACACCTTGACCATCTTCAAAACGCCTGCGGGCAACTCGTCGCCCTGGGTCAACTTCTTGCGCTTTTCTTCGAAAGCCAGATCGAATTCGTGGCGCGTTTGCTCCAGCGAGTTCTTGATGGATTCCAGTTGCGCAGCCAGATCGTCTTCCGCAGGGCGGATGTCGAACCAGTGGAACTTCTCCACGCTGTCCAGGTATGCCTTGTCCAGCTTGGTTCCCTTGGCCAGCTTGTTCGGGCCACCGTTGGCAGCACGGCCGATCAAGAGCTTCTCGATACGGTCAAACGCGTCGGCTTCCACAATACGCAGCTGGTCGTTCAGGTCCAGACGGAAGCGCTTCAACTCATCATCAATAATTTGTTGCGCACGCTTGTCACGCTGGATGCCTTCACGTGTGAAGACTTGCACGTCGATCACGGTGCCGGACGAACCCTGGTCCACGCGCAGCGAAGTGTCCTTCACGTCGGAGGCCTTCTCGCCGAAGATCGCGCGCAGCAGCTTTTCTTCAGGAGTCAGGGTGGTTTCACCCTTTGGTGTCACCTTACCGACCAGCGTGTCGCCAGGCTGCACTTCAGCGCCAACATAAATAATCCCGGACTCGTCCAGACGATTCAGTTGCTGCTCGGACAGGTTGGGAATGTCGCGGGTAATCTCTTCCGCACCCAACTTGGTGTCACGCGCCATCACCACGAGTTCTTCGATGTGGATCGAGGTGTAGCGGTCTTCAGCGACCACACGTTCCGAAATCAGGATCGAATCTTCGAAGTTGTAGCCGTTCCAAGGCATGAAGGCGATCAGCATGTTCTGACCAATGGCGATTTCGCCCAGGTCGGTCGATGCGCCGTCGGCAATCACGTCACCCTTGGCCAGCTTGTCACCGCGCTTGACCACGGGACGCTGGTGGATGTTGGTGTTCTGGTTGGAACGCTGGTACTTGATCAGGTTGTAGATGTCTACACCGACTTCACCGGCCACCGCTTCTTCATCGTTCACACGAATCACGATGCGGGTGGCATCCACGTAGTCCACAATACCGCCGCGATGCGAAGTCACGACCGTGCCCGAGTCCACCGCAGCAACGCGCTCGATACCGGTACCGACCATGGGCTTTTCAGGACGCAGCACAGGCACAGCCTGGCGCGACATGTTGGCGCCCATCAACGCACGGTTCGCATCATCGTGTTCCAGGAAAGGAATCAGCGATGCCGCGACCGACACGATCTGCGCAGGCGAGACGTCCATGTACTGCACGCGCTCAGGCGACAGCAAGGTCGATTCACCGGCTTCACGGGCCGACACCAACTCGCCCACCAAACTGCCTTCCGCGTCGAGCTCGGCATTCGCCTGCGCAATCACGTACTTGCCTTCTTCGATGGCAGACAGGTAGTCGATGTCCATAGTCACCTTGCCATCGACCACGCGACGGTAAGGGGTCTCAATGAAGCCGTACTCGTTCAAACGAGCGTACAGCGCCAAGGAGTTGATCAGACCAATGTTTGGACCTTCAGGCGTTTCAATCGGGCAGACGCGACCGTAGTGGGTCACGTGCACGTCACGCACTTCAAAGCCTGCACGTTCGCGGGTCAAACCACCTGGGCCAAGGGCCGATACACGGCGCTTGTGGGTGATTTCGGCCAGAGGGTTGGTCTGGTCCATGAACTGCGACAACTGCGATGCACCGAAGAATTCCTTCAGGGCTGCAGAGATAGGCTTGGAGTTGATCAGGTCGTGGGGCATCAGAGGCTCTTGCTCTGCTTGACCCAGACGTTCCTTCACAGCCTTTTCAATACGAGCCAGACCGGTGCGGTACTGGTTCTCAGCTAACTCGCCGACGCAACGTACGCGGCGGTTGCCCAAGTGATCAATATCGTCGACTTCACCCTTGCCGTTGCGCAGGTCCACCAGCAACTTGACCACGGCCAGGATGTCTTCATTGGACAGCACCATTGCGCCCGTCGAGCCCTCACGTCCCACACGAGCGTTGAACTTCATGCGGCCTACGCGCGACAGGTCGTACGTATCTGCGTTGTAGAACAGGCGGTGGAACAAGGCTTGAACGGCGTCTTCGGTAGGAGGCTCACCAGGACGCATCATGCGGTAGATAGCTACGCGCGCAGCGAATTCATCCACGGTTTCATCGGTACGCAAGGTTTGCGAGATATACGCGCCTTGATCCAATTCGTTCGTATAGATGCACTGAACGTCTTGCACACCTGCACTGCGCAGCTTCTTGAGCAGCGCTTCAGTCAGCTCTTCATTGGCCTTGGCAATAATTTCGCCGGTATCAGGGTCAATGATGTTCTTGGCCAAGACGCGCGCGATCAGGAAATCTTCAGGCACGCTGACGTACTTGGTGCCCGATTGTTCCAGTTCACGCGTGTGGCGCGCAGTGATGCGCTTGTCCTTGGCCACCACGACCTTGCCCGACTTGTCGGTAATGTCAAAGCGTGCCACTTCACCCTTGAGACGGTCAGCCACAAATTCCATTTGTGCGCCGCTGTCCATCAGGCGGAAGTTATCGTTCACGAAAAAGTGAGCAAGAATTTGCTCAGGATTCATGCCGATTGCCTTCAGCAGGATCGACACGGGCATCTTGCGACGACGGTCAACGCGGAAGTACAGCAGATCCTTCGGATCGAATTCGAAGTCCAGCCAAGAGCCACGGTAAGGGATAATGCGTGCCGAGAACAGCAGCTTGCCCGAACTGTGGGTCTTGCCCTTGTCGTGTTCAAAGAACACGCCAGGCGAACGGTGCAGCTGAGACACGATCACGCGCTCAGTCCCGTTGATGATGAAGGAGCCCTTCTCGGTCATCAAAGGCACTTCGCCCATGTAGACTTCTTGCTCCTTGACTTCCTTGACTACTTTGGATTGGCTGGTCGAGGACTCACGGTCATAAATGATCAGTTGAACCTTGGCACGTACCGCCGACGCAAACGTCAGACCACGTGTCTGGCATTCGCGTACGTCAAACGCAGGCTTGGCCAAGTTGTATTCAACAAACTTCATCTCCACAAAACCATTGTGAGAGACGATAGGAAATGCAGATTCGAAAGCTGCTTGCAGGCCTTCAATCGTTCGTTTTTTAGGGGCTAAATCTGCTTGCAAGAATGCGGTATATGCATCTTTTTGCATCTGCAGCAGGTAAGGCACTTCGAGCACGCTATCGCGGCTGCCGAAACTCTTGCGAATTCGCTTGCGTTCGGTGTAAGAATAGGCCATGAGATCTCCGGGCAAAGACATGAGTCCTGGGTCTGCGACGACACTGCCCAATAAAGAAGGCGCGCGCTTCCTTATTGGCTTGGCGGTTGGCCACTACCAACCATGGCTGACGGCGAGGCATTGCACATCGCCCGAACCAAGGCATCTTCTGCTGTCGGGTTGTCAGAAGACACTAGAAAACCGTCTAAATACAGCTTTCTGGTGTGCTCTGTAAAAAACAAAGCCACAAGCACCAAAGGCTGGAGTGTCTTTTCAGACACTCCAGCCTCAGGATTGAACTGAATTACTTCAGTTCAGCCTTAGCACCAGCTTCAACCAGCTTCTTCACTGCAGCTTCAGCGTCAGCCTTGGCAACAGCTTCCTTCACGTTCTTGGGAGCGCCGTCAACCATATCCTTGGCTTCCTTCAGACCCAGGCCAGTGATTTCACGCACAGCCTTAATCACGGAAACCTTGTTTGCGCCAGCTTCGAGCAGCACAACGTTGAACTCGGTCTTTTCTTCTGCAACAGCAGCAGCAGCGCCACCAGCGGCAGGAGCAGCCATAGCGGCAGCGCTCACGCCAAACTTCTCTTCAATTGCCTTAACCAGTTCGTTCAATTCCAGAACAGTCATGCTGTCCAGGGCGGTCAAGAATGCGTCTTTATCGAATGCCATTTTGATTTCCTAACTAATTTGTTGGTTTGCCGAGCGCTTAGGCTTCGGCTGTTTCGGCTGCCACTTCGGCAGAGCCTTCGCTCTTCTGAGCCGCCAGAGCGCCCAGCACAACGGCTGTACGCGACATGGGGGACATCAGCAAGCCACACACTTGTGCCAGCAAAACTTCCTTGGAAGGAATGTTTGCCAGTTGCTTCACGGCGTCTACGTCCAGGACTTTGCCTGCAAACGCACCAGCGCGAATTACCAACTTGTCGTTGGTCTTCGCGAAGTCCGCTACAACCTTAGCTGCGGCGATTGCGTCTTCAGAGAAGCCATAGATCAAAGGACCAGTCATCTGGTCAGCCACAACTTCAAACGCGCTACCGGCGACAGCACGGCGGGCCAGTGTGTTCTTCAACACGCTGAGGCTCACACCCTTGCTGCGAGCATCAGCACGCAGTTTGGTCATGTCGGCGACCGTAATGCCACGGTATTCCGCGATCACAAGCGTTTGAGCTTTAGCGGCGAGGCTGGTCACTTCGTTGATGACCGCTTCTTTCTCACTGCGATTCAGACTCAAGGTCTACTCCTTAAAATGCATATACAAAGCGAGCCTTGCATACGCGCTCTTATTGCAGCGACCAACTGTTAGAAGGAAATTCATCCATCTGCAGCGGGATCGCCATCTGCGCTGGAGTTATTAAGTGGCAAGCCACACCAGCGGTCTTGGATGACCTAAGGGGCTTTGCATGCAAATCCCCTTAGCCCACCACATTGGCTACCTATTTCTAGGCAGCCAAAGATTCTAGCAATTAAGCTGCGATGGATTGTGTCTCAACGCGAACACCCACACCCATGGTGGAGGATACCGCCACCTTGCGCAGGTACAAGCCCTTGCTGGTAGCTGGCTTGGACTTGTTCAGCGCATCGATCAAAGCAGCCAAGTTGGCTTGCAGCTTATCGTTGTCGAACGAGCGGCGGCCAATGGTCGAGTGAATGATGCCTGCCTTATCAACACGATACTGCACTTGACCTGCCTTAGCGTTCTTCACAGCTGTAGCAACATCAGGAGTCACAGTGCCAACCTTAGGATTAGGCATCAGACCACGTGGGCCCAAGATTTGACCCAACTGACCAACGATGCGCATGGCATCAGGTGCAGCGATCACGATATCGAAAGGCATGTCGCCAGCCTTAACCATCGCAGCCAAATCATCCATACCCACGATGTCTGCGCCAGCAGCTTTGGCTTCTTCAGCCTTAGCACCTTGAGCAAACACAGCAACGCGGGTAGTCTTGCCAGTGCCGTGAGGCAGCACAACAGCGCCACGCACAACTTGGTCAGACTTCTTAGCGTCGACGCCCAGCTGAACAGCTACGTCGATGGATTCATCGAACTTGGCAGTCGCAGCTTCTTTTACCAAAACCACAGCTTCAGCAAACGGGTACAGCTTGGTAGAGACTACCTTGCCCTGAAGGGCTTTTTGCTTTTTGGTCAACTTGGCCATTTTACAAACCCTCCACAATCACGCCCATCGAACGAGCAGAGCCAGCCAATGTGCGCACGGCTGCGTCCATATCGGCGGCATTCATGTCCTTCAACTTGGTGTTGGCAATTTCTTCCAATTGAGCGCGAGTTACCTTGCCAACCTTGATCTTCAAAGGATTCGAGGAACCTTTATCCAGCTTGGCAGCCTTCTTGATGAGGGTTGCTGCTGGAGGCGACTTGATAATGAAGGTAAAGCTCTTGTCTGCAAAGGCAGTGATCACCACTGGCAAAGGCAAGCCTGGTTCAACACCTTGAGTCTGTGCATTGAATGCCTTACAGAACTCCATGATGTTCAAACCGCGCTGACCCAGCGCTGGACCGATTGGAGGGGATGGGTTGGCCTTACCAGCTGGCACTTGCAGCTTGATGAAGCCGACGATTTTTTTCGCCATTTTTAGCTCCTGACGGGTATAACGCTACCTTTGAGATAGCTCCCCGAAATACAAGTCCCTTTTTTTTAATACGCGGGACTAGATACGTACTTCAAGTTTTTTCAACTTGAGAAAATTCTAATTCGACAGGTGTCGAGCGACCAAAAATGGCCACCGAAACACGTAACCGGCTTTTCTCGTAGTTCACTTCTTCAACGCTACCGTTGAAGTCGGTAAAAGGACCTTCCTTTACCCGAATAAATTCGCCAACCATAAATTCAATTTTATGACGAGGCTTTTCCGAACCTTCTTGCATCTGACTTACGATCTTTTGCACTTCAGCTTCGGAGATTGGAGCCGGCCGATTCTTTGCCCCACCTACAAAACCAGTAACTTTACTGGTGTGCTTCACTAAGTGCCATGTATCATCTTCCATGACCATCTCAACAAAGACGTAGCCTGGAAACAATCGACGCTCTGTCGTCTTGCGTTGACCATTTTTAATCTCGACCACTTCTTCAGTGGGCACGAGAATTCGGCCAAACTTTTCCTGCATACCTGCGCGATTGATGCGCTCTGTAATATTGCGCTCTACCGCCTTCTCCATGCCAGAGTAAGCATGCACAATGTACCAACGCAAATCAGGATTAGTAGAAAGAGGCACCATCCCTTCTTCGCCCGATTGGTCAGTTTCGATCGTATCAGTCATTAGCTTCTCCAACCTAAGACAAGGTCATAAAGCACCCATCCTAGCGTTTTATCCGTCAGCCACAGAAACAAAGCCATGACCACCACAAACGCAAAAACGTAGGCGGTCATCTGCAAGCTTTCCTTGCGAGTTGGCCACACTACTTTTTTAACTTCTTTCAAAGAATCTTTACCAAAGGCAAACAGCTGCTTACCTTGCTCAGAAACTAAAAATAAAGTTGCAGCAAGCAACAAACCAACAAGTAAAGCACCCCATTGAGCAAAAGCGCCATTCCCCGAAAGAAGGTAAAAGCCCGCGACAGCGGCAAATACCAAAAATAAAGCACCAAATAACTTGGCTTTATCTGCACCAGTGCTAACTGTTTCTACTTCTGATGTCGCCATATTTAATCTTTGTTGACTTGCAAATTTGACAGCACAAGACACTTAAGCCCGCCAGTTCCTGGCGGGCTTATCATTTACCACTAAATTGTGGCAGGGGCAGTAGGAATCGAACCTACAACCTTCGGTTTTGGAGACCGACGCTCTGCCAATTGAGCTATACCCCTCTAAACCTGTCTAATTATTTAAGCAATGACGGTGGCAACCACGCCAGCGCCAACAGTACGGCCACCTTCGCGAATAGCGAAGCGCAGACCTTCTTCCATAGCGATAGGAGCAATCAGCTTGACAGTGATCGAAACGTTATCGCCAGGCATAACCATTTCCTTACCTTCAGGCAACTCGATCGCGCCAGTCACGTCCGTTGTACGGAAGTAGAACTGAGGGCGGTAGTTGTTGAAGAAAGGAGTGTGACGGCCGCCTTCATCCTTCGACAAAACATACACTTCGGCTGTGAAATGAGTGTGTGGCTTGATCGAAGCGGGCTTGCACAGCACTTGGCCACGTTCTACGTCTTCGCGCTTAGTACCGCGCAGCAACAAGCCTACGTTGTCACCAGCTTGACCTTGATCCAGCAACTTGCGGAACATTTCCACGCCAGTGCAGGTAGTCTTGACGGTGTCCTTGATACCGACGATTTCGATTTCTTCGCCGACCTTGATGATGCCACGCTCGATACGGCCAGTCACCACAGTGCCACGACCGGAGATCGAGAACACGTCTTCCACAGGCATCAGGAAAGCGCCATCCACTGCACGCTCAGGCGTAGGGATGTAGCTATCCAGAGCTTCGGCCAAACGCATAATGGCAGCTTCACCCTTGTCGGATTGGTCACCTTCCAGAGCCAGCTTGGCCGAGCCGCGGATGATAGGAGTGTCATCACCAGGGAAATCGTACTTGTCCAGCAACTCGCGGACTTCCATCTCCACCAGCTCCAGCAGCTCTTCGTCGTCCACCATGTCGCACTTGTTCAGGAACACGATGATGTAAGGAACGCCAACTTGGCGAGCCAACAAGATGTGCTCACGTGTCTGGGGCATTGGGCCGTCAGCAGCGGAGCAAACCAAGATAGCGCCGTCCATCTGAGCCGCGCCAGTAATCATGTTCTTCACATAGTCAGCGTGACCAGGGCAGTCAACGTGAGCGTAGTGACGAGTTTCAGTTTCGTATTCAACGTGCGAAGTATTGATCGTGATACCGCGAGCCTTTTCTTCGGGCGCGTTATCGATCTGCGAGTAGTCCTTGGCTTCGCCGCCGAACTTCTTGGACAGAACGGTAGCGATAGCAGCCGTCAAAGTGGTCTTACCGTGATCAACGTGACCAATCGTACCCACGTTCACGTGGGGCTTGGTGCGCTCGAACTTTTCTTTTGCCATTTTTTCGACTCCGAAAAAAACCAAATGCTAACGAGTTATCGGCGCAACCATCTGACACAGAAGCACCCAGGAAATTGGTGCCCATGGGCAGGATTGAACTGCCGACCTCTCCCTTACCAAGGGAGTGCTCTACCACTGAGCCACATGGGCATGATTCTGCTCTTGCAAAATCATAAAATTGGAGCGGGAGACGGGAATCGAACCCGCGTCATTAGCTTGGAAGGCTAGGGTTCTACCATTGAACTACTCCCGCAAACTTTGCGCTTGCGCACACCGCATTGCGGTGATTTCTCATCACAACACCGTAAGGTGGTGGAGGGAACTGGATTCGAACCAGTGTAGGCGTAAGCCAACAGATTTACAGTCTGCCCCCTTTAGCCACTCGGGCATCCCTCCACAGAGATTTGAATTATAGCAGTTTTTTTAACTTCAAAAATATTTTTCAATACTTTTTAGCTTCTAGTTTTTGGTGCGGCTGGCGGGGATCGAACCCACGACCCTTGGCTTCGGAGGCCAATACTCTATCCACTGAGCTACAGCCGCTTTGGACACCCGCTGCACGCGAACTTGCAAAAAATCTGCTACAGCGATTCTAACCCGCTCATTTGCCTACTTTTGGAAGATTTATGCAATTTCTTTCTCAACACCCAAAACCCAGTCCTTTGAGATACACCCTCACCGCAGCCATGCCTTCCGTTTCCAAGTCAAAAGGTATGGTGCCGTGCAGCAACCATGTCTGCAAGACTCCATCAAACACCGCGTGCATTCCCCTGGCGGCACTGGTCACGGAGAGCGGCATCTCGACATTCGCTTGGTGGGCAGCCAGCAGCAACTCTCCCTCCATCAGCGAAGTGAACCGTTCGATGCCCAAGAGCCTGCGCTCTCGCACCGCCAGCATCTCACCCACGTACTCCACCTTAAAAATGGCAATGTCAAATGCGCGCCGCGTCGCCTCGTCGGTGCCGACGGAGCGCAGCACCATGTGCAGCACCCCCAAGATCGCCTGCAATGCACAGCCCGATTTTTCTGCCCGCATCTGCTCGGTAGACCATGCCTGCTCAAATGGCAAGGTGGCCCGCATCATCATGGCGTCGAACAAGTCGGCTTTGTCTTTGAAATGCCAGTAAATAGCCCCCCGCGTCAGCGAGGCTGCCTGCGCCACGTCTGCCAACGAGGCGCCACCCACGCCCTTGGCGTGAAAAACCTCCAGAGCAGCATCCAGCAACCGATTGCGTGTAACTTCAGCATCTTCTTTGGTGCGTCGCGCCATTTTTACCCCTTCATCTTGTCCGTCATTGGTGGCTGCACACCAATAACGAGAGCACGATTACAATTATTCGCCCATATACATTCATCATTGTATGTATATCTGATTTCTGACTGAGTGCAAGTGATGAATCGCTTGCGCTTTGCTGCGCGTATAGCTTGAGACCCATTCCTTTGAAGGATTACCCATGAATCTTTTCCGCTCCGGTCATGCCAATGCATGGGCACGACTTTTTCGCCCCGCCCCTATTGCACTGGCTTGTGCGCTGGCCTTGACCGCTTGCGGCAAGGACAATGCTGACTCCGCACCCCAGACAGCGCAAGCTGCCGCGCCGCAAATTCCGGTGGGCGTTGTGACTGCGACCCCAAACGAAGTAGGTGTTGTGACTGAGTTGCCAGGCCGCGTTGAAGCATCCCGGGTCGCCCAGGTGCGCGCGCGCAGTGCTGGCATCGTGCAAAAACGTCTGTTCACTGAAGGCTCTGAGGTCAAAGCAGGGCAAACACTGTTTCGCATTGATGCTGCCGCTTATGAAGCTTCCGCACAAAGTGCACGCGCGAGCCTTGCGCGGGCAGAAGCTAATTTGGTACAGACGACTGCGCAGCTGGAGCGTTTCCGCCCTCTCGTAGAAGCTAATGCGATCAGCAAGCAAGATTTTGTGAACGCAGAATCGGCCCAAAAACAAGCCCAAGCTGAAGTCGCTGCCGCTAAAGCATCCGTACGCAGTGCAGAGATTACGCTGGGCTACGCCAGTGTGACAGCGCCTATCTCTGGTCGAATCGGTCAGTCTTTAGTGACCGAAGGAGCTTTGGTCGGCCAAGGGGAAGCCACGCCTTTGGCGGTCATTCAACAGATCAATCCTGTCTATGTGAACTTTACGCAGTCTGCCACTGAAGCCTTTAAGTTGCGTAAAGCGATGGATGAAGGCAAGTTAAAAGCTGCAGATCAGCAAGCGGCAGAAGTTCGCGTCATATTGGACGACGGCTCCGAATACGAAAACCCAGGCAAACTGCTATTTACTGACTTGGCAGTGGATGCAGGAACTGGCCAAGTGACATTGCGCGCAGAAATTCCTAATCCCAAGGGCCTTTTGTTGCCTGGTTTGTATGTGCGCATTCGCATGGAGCAAGCCCAAGCTACCAATGCTATTGCTGTGCCTCAGCAAGCCGTGACACGCTCGCAGCAAGGCGACACAGTCAGCGTGGTGGGTGCTGACGGCAAAGTTAGTGTGCGTCCTGTCAAAGTCAGCATGGCCAGCGGAAATCGCTGGGTAATTCAAGAAGGTCTAGAACCTGGTGAACAAGTCATGGTTGATGGCTTCCAAAAGCTTCAAATGCTGCCTCCAGGCACGCCGGTAAAAGCCGTGCCATGGACGCCGGCAGGCGAAGCAGCCGCACCAGCAGCTGCAGCCCAAGGCGTTGAAGCCAATTAAATGAGGACTTTGTCACATGGCTAAATTTTTTATTGAGCGCCCCATCTTCGCTTGGGTGGTCGCGCTTTTCATCATGGTGGTGGGCGCAGTTGCCATCACCCAATTGCCCATTGCGCAATATCCGCCCGTAGCCCCGCCCGCCATTGTGGTGAGCGCGGTGTATCCAGGCGCTTCCGCACAGACGCTGGAAGACAGTGTGCTGTCTGTCATCGAACGCGAGATGAATGGCGCCACAGGCCTGTTGTATATGGAGTCCGTGGCCCAGTCCAATGGCACAGGTTCGGTCACGATCAGCTTTGAGCAAGGCACCGATCCCGAGTTGGCGCAGGTAGACGTACAAAACCGCTTGTCGCGTGCCTCGCCACGCTTGCCAGCAGCCGTAACGCAGCAGGGCGTGAAGGTGGACAAATCCGCCTCCAACTTCTTGCTGTTTTCCATGCTGTCATCTTCCAATCCTGATTGGGATGTAGTGCGCATTGGCGACTATGCATCGCGCAATGTGGTGCCTGAAATTCAGCGCATTGAAGGTATTGGTCAAGTCCAGCTGTTTGGCTCTGAACAGGCCATGCGCATTTGGATTGATCCTGCCAAGCTGGAAGGTTTCAAGCTCTCCAGTGCGGAAGTCATTGCAGCGATCCGCGCACAAAATGCCCAAGTCGCTTCCGGTGCCATTGGCGATTTGCCCGGTATTGCAGGCCAAGGCATTACAGCGACAGTGACTGTGCGCGGCCAATTGTCCTCCCCCGAAGAGTTTGGCAACATCATCTTGCGTGCGAGCACTTCTGGTGCTGCAGTGCGTTTGAAGGATGTGGCGCGCATTGAAATTGGTGGACAAAACTACGCCACCACCGCGCGCCTGAACGGCCAGCCTGCCGCTGGCATCGGCGTTCAGCTCTCGCCTTCAGGCAATGCCTTGGCAGCAGCCAAGGCGGTACGCGCCAAGATGGACGAGTTGTCCAAATTCTTCCCTGAAGGAATGAGCTACGCCATTCCTTACGATAGTTCTAACTTTGTCAGCATTTCCATCACCAAAGTGGCCTGGACCCTGCTGGAAGCCGTGGGTCTGGTGTTCTTGGTGATGTTCTTGTTCTTGCAGAACTGGCGATACACCATCATCCCGACCATCGTGGTACCTATCGCGCTGCTGGGCACTTTTGCTACGCTGCTTGCATTGGGTTTTTCGATCAACGTGCTGACCATGTTCGGTATGGTGCTGGTGATCGGTATCGTCGTGGACGACGCGATCGTCGTGGTAGAAAACGTTGAACGCATCATGAGCGAGGAAGGGCTTCCGCCCAAAGAAGCGACACGCAAAGCCATGACCCAGATCTCTGGGGCCATCATTGGTGTGACCGTGGTCCTGATTTCGGTATTTGTCCCCTTGGCATTTTTTGCGGGTTCAACCGGCAATATTTACCGCCAGTTTGCGACCGTTATGGTGGCGTCCATTGGTTTCTCCGCCTTTATGGCACTGTCCCTCACACCTGCCTTGTGCGGCACCTTGCTCAAGCCTGTGCAAGCTGGTCATCACCTAGAAGGCAAGGGCTTCTTTGGCTGGTTCAACCGCACTTTCTCCAAGGGTGCCAAGCGCTATGAAAGCGGGGTGGCGCGCATGCTGAGTAAAGCTTCGCGCTACCTCATCATCTACGTGGCCATCGTCGCTGCAGTGGCCGTGCTTTACAGCCGTTTGCCCACATCGTTCTTGCCCGGTGAAGACCAGGGCAACGTTTTGGTGAACGTGCAGTTGCCAGCCGGCGCCACCGCAGAACGCACGGTGGAAGTGATGAAACAAGTCGAAGACTTTGTGCTCAAGCAGCCAGAAGTCAGTGACATGGTCGGCGTGGTGGGTTTTAGCTTCTCAGGCCAAGGCCAGAATGCCGGCATTGCTTTCATCACCTTGAAAAATTGGGATGAACGCACCCAGCCTGGCGAGCATGCCGATGCAATTGCCGGCCGCATCATGGGCGCCATGTCGAATGTGCGCGATGCGTTCATCTTTGCGCTCAGCCCCCCTCCGATCCCTGAATTAGGGGTGTCCTCGGGCTTTAGCGTGCGTCTGCAAGACCGCGCTGGTTTAGGCCACGATGCGCTGCTGAATGCACGCAATATGTTCCTTGGTATGGCCGCTCAAAGCCCCATCTTGGCGCAGGTTCGTCCAGATGGATTGGAAGATGCTCCGCAGTTGCGCATCGACATTGACCGCGACAAAGCCAATGCCCTGGGCGTCGGCTTTGACAGCATCAATAGCGCTTTGTCTACCGCCATGGGCTCGGCTTATGTGAACGACTTCCCGAACCGAGGTCGCTTGCAGCGCGTTGTGGTGCAGGCTGACGCACCTTCACGCATGCAGCCTGATGATCTGCTCAAGATCAATGCTTCCAATGCCCAAGGCCAGCCTGTGCCAATGTCGGCATTTGCAACGGTCAATTGGGTCATGGGTGCACAGCAAACTGTGCGCTACAACGGCTATCCCGCCATGAAGATTTCCGGAGCACCTGCACCAGGCTACAGCACGGGTGATGCGCTGACCGAGGTGGAACGCATCGTCTCGAAGCTGCCCCAAGGCTTTGGCTTTGAATGGACGGGCCAGTCCTACGAAGAAAAGCTGGCAGGTTCGCAATCGCTGATTTTGTACAGCTTTGCAATCTTGGCTGTGTTCTTGTGCTTGGCTGCGTTGTATGAAAGTTGGACCATTCCGCTGTCGGTCATCTTGGTCGTGCCATTGGGTGTGATCGGTGTGTTGCTGGCCACCTTGCTGCGCGGTTACGCCAACGATGTGTACTTCCAGGTAGGCCTGATTACGGTGATTGGCTTGTCGGCGAAAAATGCCATCTTGATTATTGAATTTGCCAAGGACTTACAAGCCCAAGGCAAGGGCATTATCGAGTCGGCGCTCGAAGCCGCGCACCTGCGCTTCCGCCCCATCGTCATGACCTCCTTGGCCTTTGGCTTGGGTGTGGTGCCGCTGGTGACGGCATCGGGTGCCAGCTCTGCCAGCCAGCGTGCGATTGGTACCGGCGTGTTGGGTGGCATGGTCACCGGCACGATGCTGGCGGTGTTCTTTGTCCCCGTCTTCTTTGTCGTCGTTCGGACCCTGTTCAAAGGCAAGCCCACGCCCCCACCTACTACTACCGCCCCCGCTGGCACAGCAGGAGTGGATCACCATGCCTAAGCACCTTTCTCTACTTGCCTTGGCCGCTGCGGCGGCCTTATCAGGCTGCTCGTTGATTCCCACGTATGAACGTCCCGCAGCCCCTGTGCCGGAGACTTTTTCACTGGCATCTGCCCAGGGTGAGAGCGCTGCCATTGCATGGCGCGACTACTTCACCGATCCTCGCCTGCAGCAGTTGATTGACTTGGCCTTGGTCGACAACCGTGACATGCGTATTGCTGCGTTGAATTTGGAGCAGGCGCGTGCCCAGTTCCAGATTCAGCGTTCAGCCCTGTACCCCAATATCGGCGGTGTTGCCTCAGCCAACCGTGGCAACAACCAAGTCACCGGCGATTTGGGCAACACCTTCACCGTGGGTTTGGCTGTATCGGCTTGGGAGCTGGACTTCTTTGGCCGCATCAGCAGCCTCAAAGAAGCCGCGCTTGCCCAGTATTTGGCCACCGACGAAGGCCGCAAAGCCTATGAGTTGACGCTAGTGACTAGCGTGGCCCAAGGCTGGCTGGCATTGCTTGCCGACGAAGAATTGCTGGACATCTCCCGCCGCACCTTGGTAACGCGTGAAGAATCCATCAAACTGGCCAAGCTGCGTTTTGATGCCGGCTTTTCTTCCGAACTGGACTACCGCCAAGCTGAATCGCTCCTGGAAGCGGCACGCGCTACCCTGGCACAGCAGCAACGCCAGCGCGCGTTGAACGAAAACGCCTTGGCGCTGCTACTGGGCCAGCCAGTTCCGTCAGAGGTGCTGGCCAGCATCAAGGGCGGCAAACTGGCCGACGCGGCTCCTATGGCAGATATTCCTGCGGGATTGCCTTCTGATTTGCTGGTGCGTCGTCCGGATATCCGTGCGGCAGAGCAGCAATTGATTGCAGCCAATGCCAATATCGGCGCTGCCCGCGCGGCGTTTTTCCCCAGCATCTCGCTCACGGCCCAATTTGGCAGTGTCAGCAATGAGCTGTCGAATTTATTCAACAGCGGGACTTGGGGTTTTAACGTGGGGCCGAGCCTGAATCTGCCCATTTTCACAGCTGGGCGGCTGACAGCTGGTTTGCAGTCGGCGCGCGCTGGTCGCGAGATCGCGGTCGCGCAGTACGAAAAGTCCATCCAGACCAGCTTCAAGGAAGTCTCTGATGCCCTCGCGAGCCGCACCACGTTGACCGAGCAAGCGCGCGCGCAAATGGCCCAGGCAGAGGCAGAACGCAAGCGTTTTTACCTGTCTGATCTGCGTTACCGCAATGGTGTCGCCAGTTACCTTGATCTTTTGGACGCACAACGCACACTCTTCGCGTTAGAGCAAGCTGACGTGCAAGTGCGGCTGGCACAGCTTCTTAACCAGATCAGCTTGTACAAAGCGCTGGGTGGTGGCTGGAATGAAGCAAGCGTTGGCAAGCAGGAGTCCGTCATTCGTTGAGTTGCGTCAACTCTGCACCACAGTGACTGCTAAACGGTCACTGTGGCAGCGGGCAAAAAAACGCCGCTCGATATAATCCGCCGTTGGTTTTTCCCGCCCCCGATAACCAGAGGACGCCATGAGCGACAAGCACCACGAAGAAGGCCATACCGGCCCCATCAAGAACTCCAAGCAACTGCTCATCACTGTTGCCATGGCCTTCATCCTGCCCGTGATTTTGATCATTGGCCTGGTAAATTTTGTGGGGTCTGCCCCCAAAACTGGCGCCGGCGTGGGTCTGCAAGAGCTGGCGCAGGCCCAGCGCATTCAAAAGATTGGCACCATTGAAATTCGCGATGCCAATCGCCCTTTGCGTGCTGGTGAAGACGTTTACAAAGGCCAGTGCGTTGCTTGCCATGCAACCGGTGTCTCGAATGCGCCCAAATTCGGCGATGCGGGTGACTGGGGCCCTCGCTTGGCACAAGGCTTTGACACCTTGGTGCACTCGGCCCTGAAGGGCAAAGGTGCCATGGCTCCGCAAGGTGGTGGTGATTTCAACGATCTGGAAATTGCACGTGGCGTTGCTTTCCTCGCTAACTCAGCGGGCGGCAAATTTCCCGAACCACAGCCAGCAGCCAAAGAAGGCGAAGCTGCACAGTAAGCCGGTAGCCACTTCATAAAAAAGGACCTTCGGGTCCTTTTTTCTTGGAAAGCTATCAATGTCCTATCTTTAACGTGCAGCGGTTTTAGGTAGCGTACTGCTGCGGGCTACGGACAAAGGCAAATTGCTGCGGCAAATTTGCCCAGATCGCATCCTGCGCAGCCCAGTGGCCCGATTCCACCATCTCGGCCACATGCACCATATCCTGCGAATGCACCAGGCCCAGCACGCCATCAGCTTTCAAGTACACCCATCCAAACTCATCCATCCAGCAACCTTCGACCTGCTGCGCGGGCGCGCCAATGTGCGAGACCACCCGGCCATCCGCATGCACGCGCCACACAATCGGCGTGTTCTCCAACTCCACATACACACGCTGTGGGCCATTTTGAAAATACCACTGCCCTTGTGCATCTGCCTCATAGTTGCGCCCAATAAATGCAAGCAACTTGCTGTGTTCCACCAGAGAGCCCTTGCTCTGTGGAAACCCCCCTTGGGCCTGTGTTTCCGCATCTCGCAGCCACCAATTGCCGCGTGCATCCAGTCCCAGCCACCCCCGGCAATCGGGCACGTTGGGCCATTTGGCCAAAGCTTGTTTAACGATGTCATCCATGATTTTTCTCCCTGTCGCTGGCTAACCGCATACGCTCACGATAACTGCAACTGCCCAGTGCTTGAAAGTTCTTGCCCTACACGCCGGGGCCGTCGAACCCATCCACAATACAGCGCAAACTCATTTGAAAACCTTTGGAGACCCTATGAAACGCTTGCTTGCGATGGTGCTGTTCGCTGTTGCGCTGACTGGCTGCGGATACAACGATTTCCAGCGCCTGGATGAAGACACCACATCCAAATGGAGTGAAGTACTCAACCAGTACCAGCGCCGCGCTGATCTGGTGCCCAATATCGTGGCTTCCGTCAAAGGCGAAGCCAACTTTGAGCAAGAAACGCTCACCCGCGTGATTGAGGCGCGCTCTAAAGCCACATCCATCCAGGCCACGCCTGAGCTGATCAACGATCCGGCCGCCTTTGAAAAATTCCAGCAAGCCCAGGGCGAGCTGAGCGGCGCGCTGTCGCGTCTGATGGTGGTGGCCGAGCAATATCCGCAGTTGCAAGCCAACCAAGCTTTTCGCGATCTGCGCGTCACGCTGGAAGGCACAGAAAACCGCATCACCGTGGCCCGCAATGCCTACATCCAATCTGTGCAGCAATACAACGTGCTGGCCCGAAGCTTTCCCACGAACCTGACAGGCATGGTCTTTGGCTACAAGGCCAAACCCAACTTTACGGTGCAAAACGAGGCTGAAATCTCTCGCCCGCCGACCGTCGATTTTGGCGCAAAGTAAGCTTGACTCCGCCGTTGTCTGCCAGCCCTTCGTCCCTGCGAACTAGGAGTGAAATATGGCTCTAGCCCATATCTGGCGAGGGCTTATAGCTCTGGTTTTTTTAATCATTGTGACTACGCATGGCTGGGCGCAGCCATTGCTGCCGGTTCCCGCCTTGTCGGCCCGGTTGATCGACCAGACACAAACGCTGTCCGCCGAGCAAGCGGCCGCCATTGAGACGCGTCTGCAAGACATTGAAAGCAAATCCGGCTCTCAAGTTGTCGTCCTGATGGTGGCCACCACCTCGCCCGAAGATATTGCCGCCTACGCTTACCGCATTGCCAGCACCTGGAAAATTGGCCGCAAAGATGTGGGTGACGGTCTGTTGCTTGTCATTGCCAAAGATGATCGCCGCATGCGCTTTGAAGTCGCGCGCGCGCTGGAGGGTGCCATTCCAGACTTGGCCGCCTCGCGCATCATTGAGCAGCACATGGTGCCGCAATTTCGCCAAAGCGACTATGCAGGCGGCATTTTGGCTGCACTCGATCAAGTCGCTGCGCGTATTGCCGGAGAAGCACTACCAGCGCCGGCCCCCAGCAGCACATTCCAAGATGACGGACTGGATTTCGAAGGCCTCGCCATCTTCCTGTTTTTCGGTGTGATGGTGATTGGGCCCTTGGTACGCCGCATATTTGGCAACAAATTCGGCGCAGCCATCATGGGTGGCGGCACAGGGTTGCTGGCCTATTTGCTTACCACCAGCCTTTTTTTGGCGGGCGGTGCCGGTGTGGTTGCATTAATTTTTACCTTGCTCTCTAACGGCAAAGGCGGTGGAGGCCCCTTTATCGGCGGTGGCGGAGGCGGCGGTTTTGGCGGTGGCTTCGGTGGCGGCATGGGCGGCGGAGGCTTTAGCTCCGGCGGTGGCGGCAGCTTTGGAGGCGGTGGTGCCTCAGGGAGTTGGTAAAAGATGGCAGCAATTACGCAACGCATGGCACGACTGTGGCGGCACCGCTGGGCGGAAAGCGATGTGGCACGTGCGTTCCCACCCGACGCACTGGCCAAACTTGAGCACTTGGTCACCCACAGTGAAAAAAGTCACACAGGCCAGATACGCCTGTGCATCGAAGGCGGGCTGCCCTACAGCTATATCTGGCGGGGCGCCAGCGCCCGTGAACGGGCGGTAGGCCTGTTTGGCAAACTGCGCACCTGGGATACGGAACACAACAACGGCGTGCTGATTTACTTGCTGCTGGCCGATCACGCGATTGAAATCATCGCCGACCGAGCCATATCGCGTGCTGAGCCACCGGCCACGTGGCAAGCCGTGGTGCACGACATGGAGGCCGCTTTTCAGCGCCAGGCCTATGCGCAAGGCATGGAGACCGCCCTGGAAAGGGTCTCGCAATTGCTGGCGACCCATTTCCCGCGCACGGCTGAAAGTGTGGTGCGGACTGCGCCGCAAGAGGCAGGGTTACCGGACGCACCCGTGGTGCAGCCTCGCTTCTGGAAAGATCGGTAAATTCTTTTCAGACTTTCTGTATGCCTGTCTATGCACGTGTTTTGTTAAGCGGGGATTGCGCAAAACCTGCAAATATCTTTTCATTTGTCGCGGTGACAACCCGCAAGATATTCAAATAACAGAGCAGCTTGCCCTGACGAATCCACGCTTTCAGTTACTAAACACCCTGAAATCGTGCATGGACAACGGGAATTAGCTTCTTTTTTTGAAACTATGGGCCAAAAGAAGCCACCCGAAGGTGGCTTCTTTTTAGCATAACGCGTATTAGCGTTTGCCTGCGTACTTGCGCAGCGCAGCCACTTGGGCAGCCAGAACAGCCAGTTCGGATTGGGCCTTGGCCAAATCCATTTCAGTGCTGGCATTCTTCAATGCAGCTTCGGCCAGCGCCTTGGCTTCATTGGCTTTTTTCTCGTCCAGGTCCTTGCCGCGAATGGCAGTGTCCGACAGCACGGTCACTGCATTGGGCTGCACTTCCAAAATGCCACCAGCAACGAAGATAAATTCTTCGGTGCCATCGGGCAATTCGATGCGCACGGAACCGGGCTTGATGCGCGAGATCAGCGGCGTGTGCTTGGGCAAAATACCCAGCTCGCCGGCTTCACCGGGCAACGCGACAAAGCGCGCTGCACCCGAGAAGATCGACTCTTCGGCGCTGACCACATCAACGTGGATGGTGTTCATCTTTGCTCCTCAGAAAAGGTGGGACTGGGCTTGTTTTGCTAGGCAAGCCAGGGATCGCTCCCTGGCTTGAAACTGGCAAATTAAGCAGCCAGCTTCTTGGCCTTTTCGAAGGCTTCGTCGATGGTGCCAACCATGTAGAAAGCCTGCTCGGGCAAATGATCGCACTCACCGGCAACGATCATCTTGAAACCACGGATAGTTTCAGCCAGTGCAACGTACTTACCAGGCGCACCGGTAAACACTTCAGCCACGTGGAAAGGCTGTGACAGGAAACGCTGGATCTTGCGAGCACGCGCCACAGTCAGCTTGTCTTCAGGGGCCAGCTCATCCATACCCAAAATCGCGATGATGTCACGCAATTCCTTGTAGCGCTGCAAAGTGTTTTGCACTTGGCGAGCTACGGTGTAGTGCTCTTCACCCACAACTTGGGGGTCCAGCTGACGGCTGGTGGAGTCCAAAGGATCCACAGCAGGGTAGATACCCAGCGCAGCGATATCACGCGACAACACAACGGTCGAATCCAAGTGAGCAAACGTGGTTGCTGGCGAGGGATCGGTCAAGTCATCGGCAGGCACGTACACGGCCTGGATGGAAGTGATCGAGCCAACCTTGGTCGAAGTAATACGCTCTTGCAGACGGCCCATTTCTTCAGCCAGCGTAGGCTGGTAGCCCACGGCGGAAGGCATACGACCCAGCAGCGCGGACACTTCGGTACCGGCCAATGTGTAGCGGTAGATGTTGTCCACGAAGAACAAAACATCCTTGCCTTCGTCACGGAAAGACTCAGCCATGGTCAGGCCAGTCAACGCAACGCGCAAACGGTTTCCTGGTGGCTCATTCATCTGTCCATAAACCATGGCGACCTTGGACTCGCCCAGGTTCTCTTGGTTCACAACGCCGGCATCCGACATTTCGTGATAGAAGTCGTTACCTTCACGGGTACGCTCACCCACACCAGCAAACACCGACAGACCGCCGTGGCCCTTGGCGATGTTGTTGATGAGTTCCATCATGTTCACGGTCTTGCCCACACCCGCACCACCGAACAAACCGACCTTACCGCCCTTGGCGAAAGGCGAGATCAAGTCGATCACCTTGATACCGGTTTCCAGCAGTTCTTGCGAAGGTGCCAGTTCGTCGTAAGCAGGAGCCTTGCGATGGATAGGCGCTGTCAGAGCTTGGTCAACAGGACCGCGCTCGTCGATGGGGTTACCCAACACGTCCATGATGCGACCCAATGTCGCCTTGCCCACGGGCACAGTGATGGCGGTACCAGTGTTGGTGACCATCAGGCCGCGCTTCAAGCCGTCGGAAGAACCCAGCGCAATGGTACGGACGATGCCGTCACCCAGCTGCTGCTGCACTTCCAGAGTCAGGGCTGTGCCTTCCAGCTTCAGCGCGTCGTACACCTTGGGCATCTGGTCACGAGGGAACTCAACGTCCACCACCGCGCCGATACATTGAACAATCTTGCCTTGTACTTGAGCCATTCTTTGCTCCAATCTGTATGTCTGTTAAAGCTGATTACACAGCGGCGGCACCCGCCACGATTTCCGACAGTTCGGTCGTAATCGCTGCTTGGCGCGTCTTGTTGTAGACCAGCTTCAACTCGCTGATGACGTTACCGGCGTTGTCGGTTGCAGCCTTCATGGCTACCATGCGCGACGATTGCTCGGACGCCATGTTTTCCGCAACCGCCTGGTACACGAGAGATTCCACGTAACGCACCAGCAGATCGTCAATGACGGACTGCGCGTCTGGCTCGTAGATATATTCCCAAGATGCACCCGTCTTCTCGGCTTGCATTTGCTCGTTCGACAGCGGAAGCAATTGCTCCACTACCGACTCTTGCTTCATGGTGTTGATGAACTTGGTGTAGCACAGGTACACCGCGTTGATCTTGCCTTCGGCGTATTGGTCCAGCAACACCTTGACAGGCCCAACCAGCTTGTCAAGAACGGGCTGATCGCCCAGTGCTGTGGCTTGAGAGACCACCTTGGCACCAATACGGTTCAGGAAAGCCAGACCCTTGCTGCCAAGGGCTACTGACTCTACCGAAATGCCCGCATCTTGCAGTTCACGCAACTTGTTGGTGACTACACGCAACACGTTGGTGTTCATGCCGCCGCACAACCCCTTGTCGGTCGTCACAACAATGACGCCGGCCTTCTTTGCATCGTTCAATTGCATGAACGGATGCACGTACTCAGGGTTGGCTTCGCCAAGATGGGCTGCAATGTTGCGGACTTTTTCGCTGTATGGGCGGGCAGCTTGCATCCGTTCCTGCGCCTTGCGCATTTTGGATGCAGCCACCATTTCCATGGCTTTAGTGATCTTCTTGGTGTTTTCCACCGATTTGATCTTGCCGCGTATTTCCTTGCCTGCTGCCATGATGGCTCCTCGTCCGGATTAAGCGAACGACTTCTTGAACGCAGCAACTGCAGCGTTCAATTCAGCTTCGTCCTTGCCTTCCTTGTCGAAAGCACGTTTTTCATTCAGACGGTCCAGCAAAGCACCGTGGCTAGTCTTCAGGAACTGGTGCAAACCAGCTTCGAAAGCCAACACTTGCTTGACTTCGATGTCGTCCATGAAGCCCTTGTTCACTGCGAACAGCGAAGCACCCATCAAAGCGGTCGACAGGGGCGAGTACTGAGCTTGCTTGAGCAATTCAGTCACACGGGCGCCACGGTCCAGTTGCTTGCGGGTTGCATCGTCCAGATCGGAAGCAAACTGCGCAAACGCAGCCAATTCACGGTACTGCGCCAAGTCGGTACGGATACCGCCGGACAGGCCCTTGACCAGCTTGGTTTGAGCGGCACCAC
Source organism: Comamonas sp. (assembly GCA_015478895.1). Classification (GTDB taxonomy): domain Bacteria; phylum Pseudomonadota; class Gammaproteobacteria; order Burkholderiales; family Burkholderiaceae_C; genus Comamonas. The sequence continues at coordinate 142,861 of JADMKK010000057.1, forward strand.
CCACGCGGGACACCGAGATACCAGCGTTAATCGCAGGACGGATACCAGCGTTAAACAGGTTGGTTTCCAGGAAGATCTGGCCGTCAGTAATCGAAATCACGTTCGTAGGAACGAAAGCGGACACGTCGCCAGCTTGTGTTTCGATGATAGGCAGCGCAGTCAGCGAACCGGTCTTGCCCTTGACTTCACCCTTGGTAAAGGCTTCCACATAGTCAGCGTTCACACGAGCAGCACGCTCGAGCAGACGCGAGTGGAGATAGAACACGTCGCCAGGGAAGGCTTCACGTCCTGGTGGGCGACGCAGCAGCAGCGATACCTGACGGTAAGCCACAGCTTGCTTGGACAGATCGTCATAAACGATCAGAGCGTCTTCGCCGCGATCGCGGAAATATTCGCCCATGGTGCAGCCCGAGTAGGCCGACACGTACTGCATAGCAGCAGATTCAGAGGCAGTAGCAGCCACAACGATGGTGTATTCCATCGCGCCAGCTTGCTCCAGCGCACGCACGACGTTCTTGACCGAAGAAGCCTTCTGACCAATCGCCACGTAGACGCAAGTAACGCCTTGACCCTTTTGGTTGATGATCGCATCGATCGCAACCGCGGTCTTACCAGTTTGGCGGTCACCAATGATCAACTCACGCTGACCACGACCCACTGGAACCATCGAGTCGATGGACTTGATACCAGTTTGCAGAGGCTGATCCACGGATTGGCGTGCGATCACACCCGGTGCAACCTTTTCGATCACGTCGGTCATCTTGGCATTGATGGGACCCTTGCCGTCGATAGGCTGGCCCAGTGCATTCACCACGCGGCCGATCAATTCGGGGCCCACGGGTACTTCCAAGATACGGCCGGTGCACTTGACAGTGTCACCTTCAGAGATATGGGTGTATTCACCCAAAATCACTGCACCTACGGAGTCACGCTCCAGATTCAAAGCCAAGCCGTACGAAGGCTGACCATCTGCCGAAGCGGGGAATTCCAACATTTCACCAGCCATCACGTCCGACAGGCCGTGCACGCGAACGATACCGTCAGTCACTGAAACTACAGTGCCTTGATTACGGATATCGCTACTGGCTTCCAGCCCTTCGATGCGGCTCTTAATCAGTTCAGAAATTTCTGCGGGATTGAGTTGCATGACTCTTTCCTTCTTTCTTTTGGTTAGCCGAGACCTCAAGCCGCTTACGCAGTGAGGGCCGCTTTCATTTGTTCCAGACGGGCTTTGACGGAGGTGTCCAGCACCTCGTCACCCACCACGACGCGAACGCCACCGATCAATGTTTCATCGATCTGTACGGTCACGTTGAGCTTGCGGCCAAAGCGCTTTTCCAGCGCGCTACCGATATCTGCCAGAGCAGCTTCCTCCATGGGAAACGCGCTATAGACGATGGCATCGGACGAGCCGTTGAGGCGATTGACGAGCCCGCGGAACTGCACAGCCACTTCAGGCAGTGCGTCCAGACGGCCGTTTTCGATGATGACGCGCAGGAAGTTGCGAGCGGCATCGGGCAAAGCCGAACGGGCTACGCCCACGATGAGGTCGAACACTTGTTCTGACGACACCTTGGGGCTATCAGCCAATTGGCGCAATTGCGGATTAGCGGCAATCGCCGCCAATTCCTCCACCCAGGCGACAGTGCTTGTCAAATCAGCTCCATGGGAGCTGGCTTTGAACAAGGCATCAGCGTAAGGGCGGGCAATGGTGGCGAGTTCTGCCATGTTGCTTTCCTTACAGCTCTGTCTTCAGGCGGTTTAGCAGGTCAGCATGAACGCCAGCATTCACTTCCTTGCGGAGGATCTGCTCAGCGCCCTTGACTGCCAGCGCAGCAACTTGCTCACGCAATGCTTCACGGGCGGCAACAGCTTGCTGCTCAGCTTCGGCACGGGCAGCAGCAACAATCTTGTTGCCTTCTTCTGTCGCGCGGGCCTTGGCTTCTTCAACGATGGCCTGGGCGCGGCGATCGGCGTCCGCAAGCCGCGATGCTGTCTCGTTGCGCGTCTGGCTCAATTCCTGCTCAACGCGCTTGTTAGCAGCGCTCAGCTCGGTTTTGGCCTTGTCGGCAGCAGCGAGGCCATCGGCGATTTTCTGGGCTCGCTCGTCCAAGGCCTTCGCAATCGGGGGCCACACGAATTTCATCGTGAACAGCACCAAGATCAGGAAGACGATGCACTGAACGAACAGGGTCGCGTTAATACTCACGGCAACACCTTTCTTTCTAGGGCGTTGATCGGAGCTTAGGCCAGGACGAAGGGATTGGCGAAAGCGAACAGCAGAGCGATAGCAACACCGATCAGGAACGCAGCGTCGATCAGACCGGCCAAGATGAACATCTTGGTTTGCAGTTCGTTGATCAGTTCAGGCTGGCGAGCCGAAGCTTCCAGGAACTTGCCGCCCATCAGGGCAATACCGATCGAAGCGCCGATAGCACCCAGACCAACGATCAAACCACAAGCCAGAGCGACGAGACCGAGAATGTTTTCCATGATGACTCCTAGAGATTAAAAGAAAGTTGAAGTGAAAGGGATAGGTCAGTGGGCTTCATGTGCTTGGCCGAGATAAATCAGCGTCAGCATCATGAAAATGAAGGCCTGCAGGGTGATGATCAAAATATGGAAGATCGCCCAGATAGAGCCTGCAATGATGTGCCCCAGAGGGAGCAACACACCAGAGAGCGACATGGCAGCCGCGCCACCCATCAGGGCAATCAGGCAGAACACCAACTCACCAGCGTACATATTGCCAAACAGTCGCATACCGTGCGAAACCGTCTTGGCAACGTATTCAATGATCTGCATCAGCAGATTGATCACGCCCAAAATCAGAGCGAAAACAGGATTTTTAGAAGTACCGAAAGGTGCAGTTACCAGCTCGTGAGACCAGCCGCCCAGGCCCTTGATCTTGACGCTGTAGAACAGGCACAAAATCAGCACGGCAGTCGACAGACCCAAGGTGGTCGACAAATCAGCCGTAGGCACTACACGCAGATAAGCGTGCGAGTCGCCTTGAACGCCTTGCCACAACACGGGCAGCAAATCGACAGGCAGCAAGTCCATCGCGTTCATCATGAAAATCCAGACGAACACGGTCAGTGCCAAAGGCGCAATCACTTTGCGCGAAGCAGCATTCTTGATATTGGCTTTGGCTTGGTTGTCCACCATTTCAACCAGCATTTCCACCGCCGCCTGGAAGCGACCAGGTACGCCAGATGTCGCTTTACGCGCACCCAGCCACAGCAGGAACAGACTGATCGCGCCGCAAATAAAGCTCACTGCGACGGAGTCCAAATTCACCACCGAAAAATCGATGACGGATGTCTGCTTGATGTTTTGCAGATGTTGCAAGTGGTGAACGATGTATTCACTTGCGGTTGGAGCGTGCGCGTCGGCTGCCATCGGTGAACTCTTCTCTCAATATCAGTCAGTTTTTCGGACACTGGATCGCTTCATTAAAAAAGCAAACCAGTACGTTTTCATCGTTACCACTAACCCAGCCAGCAAAGCCAGCCAATTTAGGTCAGGCACCAAGCGAGGTGCTGCGGCCAACATGGCAATACACAACACCAACTTGACAAATTCCCAGCCGAAGAGCCTTGCCATCGCCATCCCGGCGCCTGCTGCCGCACTGTTACGCGCAAGTCCTCGCGCAAACACTGTGGCAGGAAGCACGACGGTCAGTGCGCCGTAAGCGGCAGACCAAGCCGCAGCTTCTCCAGCTACCAACCACGCCACCACCGATACCAGCAGACCGACCAGCACTTGGCTTATGACCACACGCCACACCGAAGTTGCCGGATGGCGTTGACGCCAAGCCTGCGCCTCTTCAGGCGTCATGGGCTTGATTTGCGGCTCTTCGTCCTCAAATTCCGATTCAGGGGCTTGATGCTTCATGTTTTCGCGAGCCAAAACTCAAACCGGAATTTTACAAAGCCTTTGATTATACGTAGAAACCCGTTTTGTAAAGATATCGACTGACATCTTCCAAGGGTTTTCACGGACAATTGGAATTTACCCGTCGCTTAGCCCCTACAGGCTGGGGTTCGCCCCAGTTGCAACGCTTTTCCCAAATTGGCAACTGCGCAAGCAAACCGCTTACGCACAGCGGCGCAACCATATCTCACAATGCTTGGCTTACCAAGCAAAACCCTCATAAGCACCTTCACCATGACTACGCCAGATACCTCTGCTAGCACTGATCCACGCAAAGACTCACTGATCGAGTACCCCAGCCTCTTCCCGATCAAAGTGATGGGCGTGCACACAGAGGATCTGGTGCACAGCATTACCAAGATTGCGAAAGAGTTTGACCCGTTTTTTGATGCATCGACTGTCGAGCTGCGCCCCAGCAGCACCGGCAAATATCTGGGTGTCACGATTACGGTGACGGCGACCAGCCGGGAACAGCTGGACAACCTGTACCTCGCCCTGACTGGTAACCCCATGGTGAAGGTGGTGCTTTGACGCTTGCAGGGTTGTCACCGCTGGATGCGCGATTGCTAGGGCGTGTGGACTATGCAAATTGCAATATCGCCATGCAGGCCTTCACCGCCAGCCGCGATGCAAGCACTGCCGATGCACTGTGGCTTTGTGAACACAATGCAACATTTACCCAAGGTATTGCGGGCAAGGCCGAACATGTATTGATGGCCGGAGACATTCCCGTCGTGACCACCAATCGCGGCGGCCAGGTTACCTACCACGGGCCCGGCCAGGTGGTGGCCTATCCACTGATGGATTTACAGCGCTTGGGCTACTTTGTCAAAGAGTATGTCTACCGGCTGGAGGAAGCCGTCATCCGCACGCTGGCGCACTACGGCGTGACCGGCCACCGCGTGGCAGGCGCGCCGGGAATCTATGTGCGGCTGGACGATCCGCACAGCCATGCGGTGCTCAACCAACGTCCTCAACAACGGCAGCCCGGCAGCCCGGCGCCGCAACCCGACTTCACCGGGCTGGGCAAAATTGCGGCCTTGGGCATCAAAGTGAGTCGCCACTTCACCTACCATGGTGTGGCCTTGAACGTGGATATGGATTTGCAGCCTTACCAACGCATCAACCCTTGTGGTTATGCCGGTATGGCAACTGTCGATCTTTCTACAATCGGCATCCAGACAACCTGGAGTGAGGTGGCTCAAGTGTTTGGCAACCAGCTGATCACCCGCCTCGCGCCCTGAGATTACAGAACATGAGCAGCAACGAAGTCGTGCGCGAAGCGCAGTCCGCCGAGAACTACAACCCGCTGGCCAAACAAAAGGCCGCCGCCAAACTCTCGCGCATTCCGATCAAGGTCGAGCAGGGCGAAGTGCTGAAAAAGCCGGACTGGATCCGTGTCAAAGCGGGCAGCCCCACCACGCGCTTTTATGAGATCAAAGAGATCTTGCGCGAGCAAAAACTGCACACCGTCTGCGAAGAAGCCTCGTGCCCCAACATTGGTGAATGCTTTGGCAAGGGCACGGCCACCTTCATGATCATGGGCGACAAGTGCACACGCCGCTGCCCGTTTTGTGATGTCGGCCACGGCCGCCCTGACCCGCTGGATGTGGACGAACCCCGCAAGCTGGCGGAAACCATTGCCCGCCTGCGCCTGAAATACGTAGTCATTACCAGCGTGGACCGCGACGATCTGCGCGACGGTGGTGCCGGTCATTTTGTGGAATGCATTCAGCAAATTCGTGCGTTGTCTCCATCCACGCAAATTGAGGTGCTGGTGCCTGACTTCCGTGGCCGCGATGACCGCGCACTGGAGATTTTGAAGCTCGCGCCGCCCGATGTGATGAACCACAACCTGGAAACCGCACCTCGCCTGTACAAGGAAGCGCGCCCCGGTTCGGACTACCAGTTCTCGCTAAATCTGCTGAAAAAGTTCAAGGCGCTGCACCCCAACGTGCCGACCAAGAGCGGCATCATGGTGGGCCTGGGCGAGACCGACGAAGAAATCCTGCAAATCATGCGCGACATGCGTGCGCATGACATTGAGATGCTGACCATTGGCCAGTACCTGTCGCCCACCAACAGCCACTTGCCGGTGCGCCGCTATGTGCATCCAGACACCTTCAAGATGTTTGAAGCAGAGGCCTACAAAATGGGCTTTACGCATGCCGCCGTCGGTGCCATGGTGCGCTCCAGCTATCACGCCGACCAGCAGGCGCACGCAGCGGGCGTTTAAGCTTCTGCCCCTCTCTGGAGAAGCAGCCGCAAGGCTGCTTTTTTTATAGCTGCAAGCCCTTGATAAAAAAGGCTTTCAAAGCCATTTGACCTTGAAAGCCTTTATCTACCACGGCAAGCCGCTCTTATTTTTGAATACCTTGCGCTCCATCGAGGAAAAAATGCTTGGCTAACCGGCAAAACCGCTGGCTGGCAAAAAACGACTTGCAGGCTTTACAGGCCCACTTGTCGCCCCACGATGAAACTAAAACTTCAAACCCTTGGTACTGGCCCCACCAGTAACCACCACCAAGGACTCGCTGGAATGAACTATACATGTAATGAGAATTAATCGCAAATAGACCGTAAAACCAAGTGGAGATTTCTGACCGGCGGTTACTTGCCTGCTTCCATCAAGCTGGCTGGATCGTCAGCGATCAACACAATTTGCGCCCACGGCTGCAGCTTGCGGATATCAGCGCGCAGTACCTCTTGTTTAACGCTCAAGATTTGCGCCGGGTGCATGGAAAAACTGCGCAGGCCCAACCCCAACAGCAAGCGTGTCAACGCGATATCGCCGGCCATTTCACCGCACACACACACTTGCTTGTGCATGTCGTTGGCCGTTTCAATGACCTGCGCAATCAGACCCAGCACGGCGGGGTGCAAAGGCTCGTACAGGTGCGCGACCGCTTCATCGGTGCGATCAATCGCCAGCGTGTACTGGATCAAGTCATTGGTGCCGATGGACACAAAGTCAAAGTGTTTGAGCAGGCTGCGCACAATCAGCGCGGCAGCAGGAATTTCAATCATCGCCCCCAGCTGCACGACGCCATAAGTGGCCCCGCGCGCGTCCAGCTCCGCCTGCGCCAGCCGCACTTGCGCCAAGATGCTGTGCACTTCATGCATGTGCGAGACCATGGGGAACAGCAGGTTCACTTTGCCAAACGCCGCAGCGCGCAAGATGGCCCGCAATTGGGTGCGAAACATGGCCGGCTCCGCCAGACTCCAGCGAATGGCGCGCAAGCCTAGCGCCGGGTTCAGGGACAGCTCCTTGCTGCCTCGGTCCAGCGGCTTGTCGGCCCCCACATCGATGGTGCGAATCGTGACGGGCAAGCCTTGCATGCCTTGGAGCGCGACTTTGTAGGCCTCAAATTGTTCTTCTTCACCGGGCAGCTTGCCTTCGCGCCCCATGAACAGGAATTCACTGCGAAACAAGCCCACGCCCACCGCGCCCGCATGCACCGCTGCCGCCGCGTCGGATGGCTGCTCAATATTGGCCAGCAGCTCAACTTTTTGGCCATCAATCGTCACTGACGGCGTATGGCGCAACCGCGCCAGGCGGTCGCGCTCCAGTGCGTCGTGGCGCTGGCGAAAGCGGTACTCCTCCAAAATGATGGGCGAGGGATCCACCAGCACAATGCCGGCATTGCCATCAATGATGATCCAGTCATCTTGCCGAATGAGCTGGCTGGCCGCGCGCGCGCCGACTACGGCCGGAATATCCATGCTGCGCGCCACAATGGCCGTATGGCTGGTCTTGCCACCCACCGCCGTCACGAACCCCTTGAACACACTGCGCTTGAACTGCAGCATGTCCGCAGGCGACAGATCTTGCGCCACCAGCACCAAAGGTGCTTCTGACGATGCATCTAAAAGCGGCGGCTGCGTGCCATCTTCAACCTGCGGAGGAGCGGCAGGCACGGCGCTGCTCGCCAGACCACGCATACGGCGCAAGATGCGGTCGGCCACTTGCTCCAAGTCTGCTTTGCGCTCACGCAGATAAGGGTCTTCCATCTCGTCAAACAGGCGCGAGATTTGTTCGAGCTGCGTCACCAGCGCCCACTCGGCGTTGTACAGGCGCTCCGTGATCCACTGTCGAACGCCGCCCACCAGCACTTCGTCTTGCAGCAGCAGCAAATGCACTTCCAGCAGGGCGGCCAGCTCGCCGGGAGCATCTTCGGGCAGATCACTCATCAGCCGCTGCAGCTCGTCGATGACGGCATCGCGCGCCGCTCGGGCGCGCGCAACTTCGGCGGTGACCTGTGAAGCCTCGATGAAATAGTGGCGCACCTCAATGCGGCTGGCCGCAACGACGACGGCGCGCCCGATTGCAATGCCGCGCGAAACAGCGAGCCCGTGGATAGCAAATGTCATAAGTTTGCATCCCTTCCAAAGTATGTGTTGCAGCGGTACATCCACCGCAAAGCTGAGCCGGGACTCTGGCAAGCCAGCCCCGTTGCTTGAACGCAAGCGCTCAACGCAAAAAGCGTTGAGTTATTGGCCTTCGCCGAATTTGTCGTTGATCAATTCGATCAGGGCATCCATGGCTTCTTGCTCCTGGAGGCCCTCGGTTTCCAGCACAACCTGTGAGCCGACGCCAGCGGCCAGCATCATCACGCCCATGATGCTTTTGGCGTTGATGCGCCGCTCGCCCTTGCTCATCCACACTTCGCAGGGGAAGCTGCCGGCCAGCTTCGTCAGCTTGGCAGAAGCGCGCGCGTGCAGGCCTAACTTATTGCTGATGGTGATCTCGGTCTTGAGCATGTTCTTTCCGCGCATTCTGGTTTTGGGGAGCACTGCCAGCGCCCACTTGCATCATCCCTTGCTGGCCGCCCGCCAGCGCCCGGGCCATCTGCCCGTCCAGCGTCTCGTTGCGATAGCAGATCGCACGCAGCAGCATGGGCAAATTCACGCCCACCACCAGGCGTGCACCACTACCTTCCACCAGGCGCTGCGCCACATTGCTGGGCGTGGCACCAAACACATCGACCAGCACCAGCGTGCGTGCGGCGCCACTTTGGGCGAGCAAACCGCGGGCGTGGTTCAAGGTCACTTCGGGGCTTTCATGGGGCGGCACATCCAGCACGCTGACATGTTCATGGCTGTCCGCAAACACATGCAACGCGCATTCATACAGCGCTTGCGCCAAAGGCGCATGGGCGATCAAGAGGATGTGATTGCTCGTAGGGGTCATGGGGCAGAAGTTGTGACTGACATTATGGCTTGCGGCCTGGTGCTACGTGCGTGCACAGGCTTGCACGCTACTCAGTCAGAAGAAATAGGCGGGGGAGTTTTACTTCGCGGTTAACGCCAGGCTTTGGAAGAAAGTGCTTGCATGCTGGTGCTGGGCTTTGGGCGCATATACCACGGCGTGAAAGATCCGCGCCTTGTCGCCCTCTTGCCGTGCAAACCATACACCATGGGTGGTAATTACCCAGCCTGCGGGCCCTACGCCCTCCACCGTTGCACGGATGGAGCGTGACAAATCCATCGCGCCGGCGGGAATAAACGGCGCGCCGCTGCGGGATTCAGTCCCATCCACGGCCGTCAGGCGCGAGAGCACGGCCGCCTCCCAAAAAGCCAGAGCATCATCGGCCTGCTGTGCATCGTCCAGCAGCCAGTGAGACACCGCATAGGTCGAATCTACTGCGTCGCAGCCCATCATGTTGACGGGCACACTGCCCATGTCCATGCCAAAGTCCACCGGGGTTTGCGCTACCTGGGCATCACAAGGAAATTGCACTTTCAGCCCTGCATCTGCCAGGAACGCTGGCTGCCATTTCAGTTGCGGTTCGTTATCACAGGCCGTCATGCACCAAACCATGGCCGCCGCGCTGGCGCAACGCAAAAAAGTAGAGGGCTTTGTCATAAACGCATTATCGGCAGCACTGGTACAAACTGGACAGCGAACTTTCCTGCATGCGCGCACTCCATCCTCCATGGCCGCGAGGGCTCTCGATCCGTCGCCCGGTTCTCTTTTTACGACCATTCCCAACTTGGGCACAATGCAAGCTATGGCAATCAAACACTTGGTGGCAGGCGTGGCGCTTGCAGCATTCGCGGGCCTTGGCGCCTATGTTTACTTTGGGCAAGCAGCACGGGCTGCACCCCAGTCTCAATTCGTTTTGCTCGATGGCTCCAGCAAAACCACGCAGGATCTGCAGGGCAAGGTGACCTTGGTCAACTTCTGGGCGACCAGCTGCGTGACCTGCGTGGCCGAGATGCCTGAGATCATTGCCACGCACAACAAGTACCAGGCCCAGGGTTACGACACCCTGGCAGTGGCCATGAGCTACGACCCACCCAGCTATGTGGTGAACTTTGCCCAGTCGCGCCAACTGCCTTTTAGCGTGGCGCTGGACAACACCGGCGCGGTGGCCAAGGCCTGGGGCGATGTCAAGCTCACGCCCACCACCTACATCGTGAACAAGCGCGGCGACATCGTCAAAACCTATGTGGGCCAGCCTAACTTTGAAGAGCTGCACACCCTGATTGAAAAGCTGCTGGCTGAAGCGTAAGCCCAACAAAAAGAGAGCTACTTGCCCTGATGAATGAACGATTTCAGTAACAAAACTATCTGAAGTCCTTGCATGACAACGGCAAGCAGCTCTCTTTTTTAAATTGCCAGCGGGATCCAGCAGGCCAATATCGCTGACTTAGCGGTTGCGAAAAGCGTCATGGCAAGCCTTGCAGGTTTGCGCAGCCGGACCAAAAGCCGCCTTCAAATTTGCCAAATCGCCGGTCTTGGCGGCAGCCGCCAGCGTGCCCGCTTGCGCTACAAAATCGCTGGCGTGGCCATCAAATTTGGTTTTTTCCTTCCACACTTCGGGCTTGCTCTTGCCGCCCTGCGTGCCTTCAGCAAAACCTTGCCAAGGCAGGGCGGCCAAAGTTTCCAGCACCGCGCCGTTTTGCTTGGCGATGTCAGCATTGAAATCCGCGCGGCCATTGGCCATGGCGCCCAGGCTGCCAAAGTGCTGGCTCATCACAAACAGCGAATTTTGGCGGTACTTGATGGCGTCTTCAGCCTTGCCAAACTTCAAGGTATCCGCCGCAACCGGCACACTCGCCAGCGCGGCAGTCAAGGCCACGGCAGCCACAGACAGGTTTTTGAAATTCATCAGGAACTTCCTTTCTTGGTCATCAACAGACTCCACAGCAATAACAATAACAATAACAATCTTGCCGTTAGGGGAGTATCGCTTTGCACTTTCAGTTCCCCTAGCTGCGTTACCACCGTACATTTCACCACCATGCATTCACCTGCCCCTTCCTCATTGCGCGTCTGGGATTTGCCCACCCGCCTGTTTCACTGGTTGCTGGCGGCCAGCACCATTGCCTTGATAGTGACGGCCAAAATCGGCGGCAATGCCATGGAATGGCATTTGCGGCTGGGCCACGTGGTGCTGGCCCTGCTGCTGTTTCGCGTGATGTGGGGGGTACTGGGTGGGCACTGGTCGCGCTTTTTCACCTTCATCCCCAGCCCGGCAAGGCTGGTGCGTTATCTCCAAGGCCGGGGCTCCGCAGCTGATCATGTGGGCCACAACCCCTTGGGTGCGCTGTCTGTCATCGCCATGCTGCTGATTTTGGGCATGCAAGTGGGCACAGGCTTGGTCAGTGACGATGAGATTGCGTTTGCCGGCTCGCTGGTGCGCTTTGTCTCGGGTGACACTGTCTACTGGGCCACCAGCTGGCACAAGGGCTGGGGCCAATGGCTGCTCTGGGCCATGCTGGGGCTGCACATGGCTGCTATTATTTTTTACAGCTTCTTGCAACGCAAAAAGCTGGTCGCTGCCATGCTGCATGGCAACCAACCCCGCCCTCCCGAAGATCTGCCTGTCAGCCTTGACGGCGCAGGCCAGTGGCTTTCTGCCTTGATCTTTGCCATGGCGTGTGCAGTCATTGCCTACTGGGTGTGGACGCGGGCTGCGTTCTAACCCCGATACACAACTACCTGCAGTGCCGCTACACTGCCCGCTTCTATTTGCCACCTGAAAATTATCTTGCTTTGACAGTGGATCACCCCTGTGTGGCCGTCACCATCGCCACCACGCAACAAGACATGGCCGAAGCAGCCCAACTGTTCCGCGAATATGCGAATAGTTTGGCGCTCGATCTTTCCTTTCAGAACTTTGACCACGAGGTGGCACACCTGCCCGGTGACTACGCGGCCCCACGCGGCGCCCTGCTGCTGGCGTTTGTCGATGGCGCACTCGCGGGCTGCTGCGCGTTAAGACCGATCGACGCCGCGGACATTCCCAACGCGGCCGAAATGAAGCGCCTGTATGTGCGCAAAGCCTTTCGCGGCTTTGGGCTGGGTCGCCAGCTGGTGGAATCCACGCTGGATGCCGCGCGCCAGTACGGCTATGACTGCGTGCTGCTCGACACCCTCGACGACATGGAAGCCGCGCGCGCTTTGTACACGGACTTGGGGTTTGAGAGCACCGAGCCCTACTACCACAACCCGATTGCCGGGGCGCACTACCTCAAAGCTACGCTTTTTTGATACAAAAAACTGACTGCGCTAATGTTCAAAATAGCGAACCGCAATTCCTGTTTTTGATCACCTGATGAAGCTAGAAGTACCTCTTTACGTACGGCTTTGCGCTGGAGCACTACCGCCAAAACCATGATGACGAAGCTCGTCACTCCACGCTCTTCAGTTGTCTCGAAAAGCGAAATCAGAGCAGACAAACGCATCAGGCAAACAAAAAAAACGCTGCTCAAGGCAGCGTTTTTTGCAGTCGTTTTTTAGGCTTGAGCTTGCGCCAGCAATGTCGCAGCATTGCTCACTTCGAATTTGCCAGGGCCTTCCACATTCAGGGAGACGACCTTGCCGTCCTTGATCAGCATCGAGTAACGATTGCTACGCAGACCGAGACCCTTGCCATTCAAATCCAGCGTCAGGCCCAAAGCCTTGGCCAATGCGGCATCACCGTCCGCAATCATGCGAACCTTGCCAGCAGCCTTTTGCTCGCGGCCCCAAGCGCCCATCACAAAGGCGTCATTCACCGCCACACACCAGATCTCATCAACGCCAGCGGCCTTAAAGGCGTCTACCTGAGCAATGTATCCTGGCAGATGCTGTTCAGAGCAAGTGGGCGTGAATGCGCCTGGAACGGCAAACAAAGCAATAGTTTTGCCGGCCAGCGCTTGAGGCACTTCCACGGGATTGGGACCTATGCTGCAACCATTGCCCTCAACCTCCACGTACTCCATCAATTTCACTGCGGGCAGTGCATCTCCAACTTTAATCATGGTGTTCCTCCAACGGTTTATAGGTGCCTTCGCTAGGGCCCACTGACCAAGCAGCGGGCAAGGCTTGAAAACAAAAAAGCGACCCACATTGTGGGTCGCTTTTTAAGATTATGCAGTCAAAGCAGTTGAATGCTTAGAGCAGGCCAGCCTTTTGAACCAGCTGGGTCACAACCCAGTTCTTGGTCTTCGAGAGAGGACGGCTCTCGGTGATTTCGACGGTATCACCCATCTTGTATTCACCTTGCTCGTCGTGAGCGTGGTACTTGCTCGACTTGATCATGATCTTGTCGTAGATAGGGTGCTTGACGCGGCGTTCTACCAGAACGGTCACGGTCTTAGCACGCTTGTCGCTCACCACCTTGCCAATCAAGGTGCGCTTGAGGGATGTTTTAGCTTCCGTCATGTCGGCTCCTTACTTAGCGGCTTGCTTTTCAGCAAGGATGGTCTTGGCACGGGCGATATCGCGGCGGGTAGCCTTCAATGTCGATGTGTTACCAAGTTGTTGCGTGGCCTTTTGCATACGCAGACCGAAATGAGCCTTTTGCAAGGACTTCACTTCAGCTTCCACAGCGGCCACGTCTTTTTGGCGGAGTTCAGCAGCTTTAGTCATGTGATCTCTCCTTATTCACCAATGTGACGGGCAACGAAGGTCGTACGCAGAGGCAGCTTTGCAGCAGCCAAGCGGAACGCTTCACGAGCCAGCTCTTCAGATACACCCACGATTTCGTAGATGATCTTGCCGGGCTGGATTTCGGCAACGTAGTACTCGGGGTTACCCTTACCATTACCCATACGCACTTCAGCAGGCTTAGTGGAAATTGGCTTATCGGGGAACACACGAATCCAGATACGGCCGCCACGCTTCACGTGACGAGAAATCGCGCGACGAGCGGCTTCCAGCTGGCGAGCTGTCAGACGACCACGATCGGTAGACTTCAAACCGAAATCGCCAAAGGCAACGGAGTTACCACGGGTAGCGATACCGGTATTGCGGCCTTTGTGTTCCTTACGGAACTTACGGCGTGCGGGTTGCAGCATGTTTATTCTCCTTTACCGTCCGCTGCTGTAGCGGGCGCGTCAGCCTTGCGAACGCGCTTAACGGAGTCAGCACCAGCGCCGGCGGGCTTGTCGCTGCCGTCAGTAGGAGCTGCGTTACCGCCTGTGGGGCGGCGGGCACCACGACCTGCGCCGTCACGGCGACCATCGCGGCGGGGGCCACGTGGACGACGGTCGTCTTCAGGACGGGGAGTTTCAACGGCGGGCAGATCGTTACGGCCCAAGGTATCACCCTTGTAGACCCAGACCTTCACGCCAATGATGCCGTAGGTTGTCTTAGCTTCAGAGAAGCCGTAATCGATATCAGCGCGCAGAGTGTGCAATGGCACGCGGCCTTCGCGGTACCACTCAGTACGGGCGATTTCGATACCGTTCAGACGACCGGACGACATGATCTTGATGCCTTGAGCACCCAGACGCATGGCGTTCTGCATCGCACGCTTCATAGCGCGGCGGAACATGATGCGCTTTTCCAGCTGCTGGCAGATGGAGTCAGCGATCAGCTTGGCATCGATTTCAGGCTTGCGCACTTCTTCGATGTTCACTGCAACTGGCACACCCAGGCGAGATGTGAGTTCCTTCTTCAAGGCCTCAATATCTTCACCCTTTTTGCCAATCACAACACCAGGACGGGCCGAGTAGATAGTGATGCGGGCGCTCTTTGCAGGACGCTCAATCACAACGCGTGCCACAGCAGCGTTCTTCAACTTAGCTTTCAGGTACTCGCGAACCTTGATGTCTTCAGCCAGCATGCCAGCGAAGTCACGGTTGCTGGCGTACCAACGGCTAGCCCAGTTACGGCTTACAGCAAGGCGGAAGCCGGTAGGATGGATTTTCTGTCCCATATTCTTCCTTTAGGCCTCAGTTACCAACCGTCACATAAATGTGACATGTAGGCTTGCTGATGCGATTGCCGCGGCCCTTAGCGCGCGCTGTGAAGCGCTTGAGCGTCGTACCTTGTTCAACGAAGATGGTTTTAACCTTCAACTCGTCAATGTCGGCGCCGTCATTGTGCTCGGCGTTAGCGATAGCGGATTCCAGAACCTTCTTCACGATCACAGCAGCTTTTTTCTGCGTGAAAGTCAAAATGTTCAGAGCTTGATCCACCTTCTTGCCGCGGATCAGATCCGCGACGAGGCGACCCTTGTCAACCGACAAGCGTACGCCACGGAGGACTGCACGTGTTTCAGACATGGTCGTTCCTTACTTCTTGGCCTTCTTGTCGGCGGGGTGACCCTTGAAGGTACGAGTCAGAGCGAATTCGCCCAACTTGTGACCTACCATTTGGTCGGTGATGTAGACAGGCACGTGTTGCTTGCCGTTGTGCACAGCAATGGTCAGACCGATGAAATCAGGCAGAACCATGGAGCGACGCGACCATGTCTTAACTGGCTTCTTGTCCTTGGTAGCTACGGCTTTTTCAACCTTAGCAAACAAGTGATGGTCAACAAACGGACCCTTTTTAAGAGAACGAGTCATTTGCTACCCCTTACTTTTTACGACGCGACACAATCATGCTTTGTGTGCGTTTGTTGTTACGGGTGCGGTAGCCCTTCGTCAGGTTACCCCATGGGTCAACTGCATGACGGCCTTCGCCAGTCTTACCTTCACCACCACCATGTGGGTGATCGATTGGGTTCATTGCAGTACCGCGGACGGTAGGACGAATACCCATCCAGCGCTTCACACCGGCCTTACCGTAACGGCGCAGGCTGTGCTCTTCGTTGGCGACTTCACCGATGGTTGCACGGCATTCGATATGAATCTTGCGCACTTCACCGGAGCGCATACGCACTTGGGCGTAAACACTTTCACGAGCCAACAGCGTAGCGGATGTACCAGCAGAGCGGGCGATTTGCGCGCCACCTGCAGGTTGCAACTCGATACAGTGAATGGTCGAACCCACTGGGATGTTGCGGATAGGCAGGGTATTGCCAACGCGGATAGGAGCTTCAGAGCCACTCACAATCGTTGCGCCAACAGCCAAGTTGCGAGGAGCAATGATGTAACGACGCTCGCCGTCTGCATAGCACACCAAAGCGATGTGAGCCGAACGGTTTGGATCGTATTCAATGCGCTCAACCTTGGCCGGGATACCGTCCTTGTTGCGCTTGAAGTCCACTACACGGTAGTGGTGCTTATGACCACCGCCCTTGTGGCGAGTTGTGATGTGACCATTGTTGTTACGACCGGCCTTCTGGAATTGTGCTTCCAGCAGAGGTGCGAAACCTTCACCCTTGTGCAGGTGATCACGAGTCACCTTCACCGCGCCACGACGGCCAGGCGAAGTTGGTTTAAGTTTAATAACAGCCATGATTAAGCAGCCTCCCCGGACAGGTTCAGCTCTTGACCGGGCTTCAGACGCACATAAGCCTTGCGAACGTTGTCGCGGCGACCCATGGTTTTGCCAAAGCGTTTGGTCTTGCCCTTGGTGTTCACTACAGAAACGCCCAATACTTCAACCTTGAACATCAATTCCACAGCGGCTTTGATTTCAAACTTGGTAGCGTTTTGCAGCACTTTGAACGTCACTGCATTGGACTGCTCAGCAGCCATGGTGGCCTTTTCGGACACGATGGGAGCCACCAGCACTTGCATCAGACGACCTTCGTCAAACTTGAGTGTGCTCATGCGAACATCTCCTTGAGTTTGTCGATCGCACCCTTGGTGATGAGCACTTTCTTGTAATGCACCAGAGAAACGGGATCAGCGTAGCGGGGTTCCACCACGAACACGTTCTTCAGGTTGCGCGAAGCCAGGTACAGATTCTCGTCGATCTCTTCGGCGATCACCATCACCGAAGACTGCAAATTCATGGACTTGAACTTGTCAGCCAGAACCTTCGTCTTAGGAGTGTCAACGGTCAGCGAATCCACCACAGCCAGACGACCTTCGCGAGCCAACTGAGACAAGATGGAAGCCATACCAGCGCGGTACATCTTCTTGTTAATCTTTTGCGTAAAGTTTTCTTCAGGCAGATTAGGGAAGGTGCGTCCGCCTCCACGCCACAGAGGCGAGGAAGTCATACCGGCACGTGCGCGGCCAGTACCCTTTTGTTTGAAAGGCTTGGCAGTGCTGTGACGAACTTGCTCGCGGTCCTTCTGAGCGCGTGTACCTTGGCGGCCATTTGCACGGTAGGCAGTCACGATCTGGTGGATCAAGTCTTCATTGTAAGCACGACCAAACACGGTCTCAGGTGCGTCAAATGTCGACGCAGCTTGACCTTGTTCATTCAGGAGTTCGAGCTGCATTAGTTCGCTCCTTTGGAAGCTTTAGCCTTGATAGCTGGACGCACCGACACGAAACCGCCTTTGGCTCCGGGGATAGCGCCCTTGATCAAGAGCAGTTGGCGTGTTTCGTCAATGCGAACCACATCCAGGTTTTGGGTAGTCACGGTGTCAACGCCCATGTGACCTGTCATGCGCTTACCGGGGAACACGCGACCTGGGTCTTGTGCCATACCGATAGAACCAGGTACGCGGTGCGAACGGCTGTTACCGTGCGAATTGCGCTGTGCACCAAAGTTGTGACGCTTGATCGTGCCAGCGAAGCCCTTACCGATAGAAGTGCCTTGCACATCCACCTTTTGGCCAACACTAAACAGATCTGCCACGGGCAGGGCTGCGCCTGCTGCGTACTTGGCTGCGATCTCTTCGGTCACGTGAAATTCTTTGGTGACTTCACCGGCTTCAACGCCCGCCTTAGCGAGGTGGCCAGCTTGTGGCTTGGTCACGCGCGATGCCTTGCGTGTACCGAATGTGACTTGCAAAGCCACATAGCCATCGTTCTCTTCGGTTTTAACCTGGGTCACGCGGTTGTTAGAAACATCCACCACTGTGACAGGCACTGCGTCCCCATCATCAGTGAACAGACGCATCATGCCCACCTTGCGACCCAGCAACCCGAGGGAGTTGCTCAGACTCATTTGTTTGCTCCAAAACTCTCGCCGCTGTAACTGCAATTGGCCCAGCGTTGCACCCAATCAGATAACCGTAGTGCACGAAAGAAGGTTAATAAAACCCCGCCATTTTGGCGAAGCCCCAAATTTTAACGCGAACTGCTTTTTCAAGCAAGTTCGCGTTAAAAGAAGACCTTAAAAGGCACTGCAAGCAGTGCCTTTTAGTTCTTATTGCAGTTTGATTTCTACGTCCACGCCAGCAGGCAAGTCCAGTTTCATCAAAGCGTCAACAGTCTTGTCGGTAGGATCGACAATATCCATCAGACGTTGGTGAGTACGGATTTCCAACTGGTCACGCGAAGTCTTGTTCACGTGGGGCGAACGCAAGATATCGAAGCGCTTCATGCGTGTAGGCAAAGGCACGGGACCCTTAACAATCGCGCCAGTACGCTTGGCGGTATCAACGATTTCAGCTGCAGACTGGTCGATCAACCTGTAATCGAAAGCCTTCAGACGGATGCGAATTTTTTGCTTGGACATTGTTAATTCCTAGATTTGCTAAGAATTAAGCAATGACGGTGGCAACCACGCCAGCGCCAACAGTACGGCCACCTTCGCGAATAGCGAAGCGCAGACCTTCTTCCATAGCGATAGGAGCAATCAGCTTGACAGTGATCGAAACGTTATCGCCAGGCATAACCATTTCCTTACCTTCAGGCAACTCGATCGCGCCAGTCACGTCCGTTGTACGGAAGTAGAACTGAGGGCGGTAGTTGTTGAAGAAAGGAGTGTGACGGCCGCCTTCATCCTTCGACAAAACATACACTTCGGCTGTGAAATGAGTGTGTGGCTTGATCGAAGCGGGCTTGCACAGCACTTGGCCACGTTCTACGTCTTCGCGCTTAGTACCGCGCAGCAACAAGCCTACGTTGTCACCAGCTTGACCTTGATCCAGCAACTTGCGGAACATTTCCACGCCAGTGCAGGTAGTCTTGACGGTGTCCTTGATACCGACGATTTCGATTTCTTCGCCGACCTTGATGATGCCACGCTCGATACGGCCAGTCACCACAGTGCCACGACCGGAGATCGAGAACACGTCTTCCACAGGCATCAGGAAAGCGCCATCCACTGCACGCTCAGGCGTAGGGATGTAGCTATCCAGAGCTTCGGCCAAACGCATAATGGCAGCTTCACCCTTGTCGGATTGGTCACCTTCCAGAGCCAGCTTGGCCGAGCCGCGGATGATAGGAGTGTCATCACCAGGGAAATCGTACTTGTCCAGCAACTCGCGGACTTCCATCTCCACCAGCTCCAGCAGCTCTTCGTCGTCCACCATGTCGCACTTGTTCAGGAACACGATGATGTAAGGAACGCCAACTTGGCGAGCCAACAAGATGTGCTCACGTGTCTGGGGCATTGGGCCGTCAGCAGCGGAGCAAACCAAGATAGCGCCGTCCATCTGAGCCGCGCCAGTAATCATGTTCTTCACATAGTCAGCGTGACCAGGGCAGTCAACGTGAGCGTAGTGACGAGTTTCAGTTTCGTATTCAACGTGCGAAGTATTGATCGTGATACCGCGAGCCTTTTCTTCGGGCGCGTTATCGATCTGCGAGTAGTCCTTGGCTTCGCCGCCGAACTTCTTGGACAGAACGGTAGCGATAGCAGCCGTCAAAGTGGTCTTACCGTGATCAACGTGACCAATCGTACCCACGTTCACGTGGGGCTTGGTGCGCTCGAACTTTTCTTTTGCCATTGCAAATTCTCCGGATAAAAGAGCAAACCTGTGTGTGTTTTTAAGGTCTGCATCACATTGCTGATTCACTTCGCACAGGTAACAAAGTGGCATGCAATCGCAGACCGGCAATCTTTCTATGGTTGCCTAGCCAAGGCTAGGCAACCATAGCCAAACAGTCGATTATGACTGATTTGGATTACTTAGAGCGCGCAGCGACGATGGCTTCCGCCACGTTGCGAGGAGCTTCAGCATAGTGCTTGAACTCCATGGTGTAGCTAGCACGGCCTTGGGTCTGCGAACGCAGCGAAGTGGCATAGCCAAACATTTCCGACAATGGCACTTCTGCCTTAATAGTCTTACCACCGCCGACCATGTCGTCCATGCCCTGCACCATACCGCGACGGGAAGACAAGTCACCCATCACTGTGCCGGCGTAGTCTTCAGGCGTTTCCACTTCCACAGCCATCATTGGCTCCAGAATCACAGGATTAGCCTTACGAGCGGCTTCCTTGAAACCGAAGATAGCAGCCATCTTGAACGCCATTTCGTTCGAGTCCACATCGTGGTACGAACCGAAAGTCAAGCGCACCTTCACGTCAACCACTGGATAGCCTGCCAACACACCTTGCGTCAAAGCTTCGATCACACCCTTCTCAACCGCAGGGATGTATTCGCGAGGAACCACACCACCCTTGATTTCGTCGATGAACTCAAAGCCCTTGCCTGGCTCTTGAGGTTCCAGTGTAAAGACCACGTGACCGTATTGACCCTTACCACCAGACTGGCGGACGAACTTGCCATCCACATCCTTGACAGTCGAGCGCACTGTTTCGCGATAAGCAACCTGTGGCTTACCAACGTTGGCTTCCACGTTGAACTCGCGCTTCATGCGGTCAACGATAATTTCCAAGTGCAACTCGCCCATACCAGCAATGATGGTCTGGCCCGATTCTTCATCAGTGCGCACACGGAAAGAAGGATCTTCTGCAGCCAAGCGCGACAGAGCGATGCCCATCTTTTCTTGGTCAGCCTTAGACTTAGGTTCCACAGCCTGTGCAATCACAGGCTCAGGGAACACCATTCGCTCCAGCACGATAGGAGCATCCATTGCACACAGGGTTTCACCGGTGGTGACGTCCTTCAAACCTACGCAAGCAGCGATGTCACCAGCGCGGATTTCGTCAACTTCTTCGCGCTCGTTAGCGTGCATCTGAACGATACGACCAATACGCTCTTTCTTACCCTTAACAGAGTTCAGAACGGTGTCACCCTTGTTCAGAACGCCGGAGTAAACGCGCACGAAAGTCAGCTGACCCACAAACGGATCAGTCATCAGCTTGAACGCCAATGCAGAGAACTTCTCTTCGTCGTCAGCCTTACGTGTCAGCTTCTTTTCTTCGTCATCAGGATCAGTACCTGTAACGTCAGCAATATCGGTAGGTGCTGGCAACAGGTCCAACACAGCATCCAACATGCGCTGCACACCCTTGTTCTTGAACGCAGTACCGCACAGCATTGGCTGAATTTCGGTAGCGATAGTGCGCTGACGCAAAGCGGCGATGATTTCTTCTTCAGTCAAGTCACCTTCTTCCAGGTACTTATTCATCAGCTCTTCAGTGGCTTCAGCAGCAGCTTCCACCATCTTTTCGCGCCATTCGTTCGCGACATCCACCAAGTTAGCAGGAATGTCACGGTATTCGAACTTCATACCCTGAGATGCGTCATCCCAGTAGATGGCCTTCATCTTGATCAGATCAACCACGCCTTCGAAGTTGTCTTCAGCGCCGATTGGCACAACGATAGGCACAGGATTCGCATTCAAGCGAGTCTTCATGCCTTCAACAACCTTGAAGAAGTTAGCGCCAGTACGGTCCATCTTGTTCACAAAGGCCAAACGAGGAACTTTGTGCTTGTTGGCTTGACGCCATACAGTTTCGGACTGGGGCTGAACGCCACCCACCGCGCAGTACACCATCACAGCGCCATCCAGCACGCGCATCGAGCGCTCAACTTCAATCGTGAAGTCCACGTGACCGGGGGTGTCAATAATGTTAATACGGTGCTCAGGGCGGGACAGATCCATACCCTTCCAGAAGCAGGTCACAGCAGACGAAGTAATCGTGATACCGCGCTCTTGCTCTTGCTCCATCCAGTCAGTGGTCGCAGCGCCGTCGTGAACTTCGCCCAACTTATGGGTCACGCCTGTATAGAACAGGATACGTTCAGAAGTGGTGGTCTTACCTGCATCGATGTGTGCCGAAATACCGATATTGCGGTAACGGCTAATGGGGGTCTTGCGAGCCATGATTGATCCTTGATTGATCGGGGAGAGAGTCTGCGATCACCCTGCCTTGTGCGCCGGGGCCAGCAGTTCTATATGGGGGCGCCTGAAATCGAGACAAGGCCGCAGGCAAGATTTGCGAGCGGCCTTTCTGTTTCAGTCTGCTACAAGCAGATTAGAAGCGGAAGTGGCTGAATGCCTTGTTGGCTTCGGCCATGCGGTGAACTTCGTCACGCTTCTTCATAGCGCCACCACGGCCTTCTGTGGCTTCCATCATTTCGTTGGCCAGACGTTGGGCCATTGACTTTTCACCACGCTTGCGAGCGGCTTCCTTCAACCAGCGCATGGACAGAGCCAAACGACGGACAGGACGCACTTCAACAGGCACTTGGTAGTTAGCACCACCCACACGGCGGGACTTTACTTCCACCATGGGCTTGATGTTGTTGATAGCTGTAACGAACACTTCCAAAGCATCTTTTTCAGGTTGCTTCTTGGCGATCAGTTCCAGAGCACCGTAAATAATGCGCTCTGCAACAGCCTTCTTGCCGCCTTCCATGATCACGTTCATGAATTTGGACAGCTCTACGTTGCCGAACTTAGGATCCGGCAGAATTTCACGTTTGGGGACTTCGCGACGACGTGGCATTTTTTACCTCTATCTTTGCTTCAGTTGGTGACTTTTCAGGCACCGCGAGAACTCATCAAAGAGCCTCACTTACTCGACCCACGCAAAACATTTGCGCTTCGGGTCACTACGTTTGACCGCGCCAGTCAGGCGAATCAAACACCGATTGTTTTTCAAAACCAGGGCTTACTTAGCCTTAGGCTTCTTAGCACCGTACTTCGAACGGGACTGCTTACGGTCCTTGACGCCTTGCAGGTCAAGCGAACCGCGCACGATGTGGTAACGCACACCTGGCAAGTCCTTTACACGACCGCCGCGCACCAGCACAACGCTGTGCTCTTGCAGGTTGTGGCCTTCACCGCCGATGTACGAAATAACTTCGAAACCGTTGGTCAGACGAACCTTAGCCACCTTACGCAAAGCCGAGTTAGGCTTCTTAGGTGTCGTGGTGTACACACGGGTACACACGCCACGGCGCTGGGGGCAGTTTTCCATAGCAGGGCTCTTGGATTTAACAACTTCTACCGTGCGGCCCTGACGCACGAGTTGGTTAATGGTTGGCATATATACGTCCCTAAACGTAAAAAACGAAAACGTGAAACCCTTCGGAGATTCCGAAAAGCCCTCGACTGTACCAGCTTGCGCCTTCAAGAGCAAGTGGTATGCGATTAAATGGCTGCGAACTCAAGGACTTGGGTTTGCAGCGGCCTGGATGCGTTAGCGAATCCAAAGACGAATGGAGTCCCACAGGCGGCGGAAGAAGCCGCCTTCTGGCACAGCCTCCAAGGCGACGACTGGCAGTTCAGCAGCCACTTGGTCGCCGACCAAAACTTTCAAAGTCCCTACTTGCTGGCCTTTGGCGATGGGCGCCATCAACGGATCGGTACGCACCAGTTGCGTGGTGACCTTGCCTGCGCTGCCAGAAGGCACCGTAACCACCGTGGAGGCTTCGCGACCGACCTTGATGGTGCTTTGCGAGCCCTTCCAGATTTGCGCTTCTTCCATGGGCTGGGCGGCATCAAACAACTTGACCGCGTCATAAGCGGTATAGCCCCAGTTGAGCAACTTTTGACTTTCGTTGGCGCGCGCATTATCGCTGGAGGCGCCCAGCAAAATGGACAGCAGGCGGCGACCGCCGACATTGGGCATTTCGCGGTTGGCAGTCGATACCAGGCAATAACCAGCGGCATTGGTGTGGCCGGTTTTCAGGCCATCCACCGAAGGATCGCGGAACAGCAAGGTGTTGCGGTTGCGGCCATTGGCTGCAGGCGTTCCAGGGTAACGGTACTCCTTGGTGGAGTAGTAATGCATGTGCTGCGGGAAATCGTGCATCAAGCGCATCGACAAAATCGACAGGTCACGCGCCGTGGTCAAGTGGCCGGGAACGGTCAGACCTTCAGGGTTCTTGTAGACCGTGCCGGTCATGCCCAGCGCTTTGGCCTGCTCATTCATGAGGCGCACGAAGTTCTCAGCTGTACCGCCCACACCCTCTGCCAGCGCCATCGTGGCATCGTTGCCAGACTGCACGATCATGCCCTTGATGAGGTCTTCGACGGGCACTTGCATCTTGGGGTCGATGAACATGCGCGAACCCGGCATCTTCCACGCCTGCTCGCTGACCGGCAGGCGCTGATCCAGGGTGATTTTCTTGGTGCGCAAGGCATCAAATACCAGGTACCCCGTCATCAGCTTAGTCAGCGATGCAGGCTCCACAGGCGCGTCGATGTCCTTGGAGGCCAGCACCTGGTTGGCGGTCACATCGACCAGCATATAAGTGTGCGCCGCAATTTCTGGCGGCTGCAGCGGAGCAATTTGCGCCGACGCCCACAAGGGCGCCAGCGCAGCGGTCAATGCCAAAGTGCGCAAGGACGAAAGGAAAGGCTTCATGAACAACTTCTGGTTTATCTAGAGAAAGGAGCGAGGTGGCTGCTTTAGCCGTGGATGACCGACAGATGGCGTGTCACCAGCCCTTTAAGCAAGGGCAATTGTCCGTGGAAGAAATGACCTCCATCGGGAACAACTGTTACGGGCAGTATCTGTGGGCGCGCCCAGTCCATCACAGACTGCAAAGGCACGGTGTCGTCTTTCTCCCCGTGCAGCACCAAAGTGCGTTCGTGCGCGGCGGCAGGAATACTTGCCGGTTCGAAGCGACTGGCGGCCGTGCCCACCAGCACGGCTTTTTCAATGCGGCCTTGCTCCCACAGGGCTGCAAGCGCGTGGGTGGTCACAAAGGCACCAAAGGAAAATCCTGCCAGTGCCAACGCGCCCTGCGGTGCCACCTGGCGAACGACTTCCAGCAAGTCCTGCGCCTCGCCCTGGCCGGCATCATGCACACCTTCGCTGGCACCAACGCCCCGAAAGTTAAACCGCACAGCCTCCCAGCCCGATTGCACAAATGCGCGCGCCAAGGTTTGTACGACTTTGTTGTCCATGGTGCCACCAAACAGCGGGTGGGGATGGGCGATCACCGCCACCCCTTTGGGCGTGCCTGCGGGACGGTCACGCAAGGCTTCGACAACCCCTGCAAGACCCGTGAGGGTGAATCGTTCAGTGTGAGCGTTCAATGGAAACCACCTAATTCATAGCTACACGCCCTTGATACATAAGGGCTAGAGGCCAAAAACACTTGCAATGCAGCGTCAGAGTCGGATTTAACGGCCAAGTTCCGGCGGAACCAGCAAGCGCTCCACAATCTGCCCGTTTTTCAAGTGGGACTCGACAATTTCATCAATATCACTGTTGTCCACAAAGGTGTACCAGGTGCCTTCCGGGTACACCACGGCCACCGGGCCTGCCGCACACCGATCCAGACAGCCCGCCTTGTTCACGCGCACTTGCCCCTTTCCTGCGAGACCTGCTTCTTTGACGATGCGCTTGCAGTGGTCAAAGCCGACTTTGGCGCCATGCAGGGCGCAGCAATCTTCGCCATTGGGGCGTTCATTGAGGCAGAAAAAAATATGGCGGTTGTAATAGCCGTCACTGCGGTTGTTTTGCTCTTGAGTCATGGTTTTCCATTCTAGGATTCGCGCTGTCGCTGAGAAAGCCGCAACGCCACATACGCTAGCACCCCATAAGGCCAGAGCCAGCCCAGCCATTGGCCCAGACCGTAAAACCGCATAAAGCGGCCCTGTTCCCAGGTTTGCAGCGTTTGCGCAAAATATGCGCTGGTCGGCGCTTGATTGAGCCAGTTGAGTTGCCACATCAGCACCAGCAGCAGCAGTACAGAACACCAGCGCCGCGGCGCCGCCAGCAAGCACAGCGCACTGAGCACCGCGCCCATCACGCCAACTTGGGTGGGCAGTGTGAGCCAGGCCCACGCATGCTCAGGCCCATAGGCCATGGCCGAAGACAGACAGGTTGCCGCAACGCCCGCCAACAGCGCCAAAACCAAAAAGATGATGCGCCGCCGCACGTGGCCAATCAGCAGATAGCCCAGCAACACCGGCGCCAGCAGGCCGAGGAGCACACACAGCACTTCTGCACTGGGCGAAAGCACTTCCAAAGGGCGCTCGCGCAAGGGAAGCCATGTCATGAACGGCGTTCCCTCCAGCCAGGCATCCAGCGTGGTATCGAGCCGCTCCAGCACTTGGCCCAGACCAAAAGGCAAAGCCGCAGGAAACAGCAGCGCCACAGGCCAGACCGCCAGCAACACCAGGCCGCCTTGCGGCTGCGCACCAAACCAGCGCTCCCGAAAAACACTCCAGCGCTCCAGCCAGCCCAGCCACTCCAACGCCCCCGCCACCATCGCGCCAATCAGCACGCCTGCTGCGTTGAGCACAAAGTCCATATTCGACGGCACACGGCGGGGCAGGTAAATCTGTAGCAACTCCATGCACAGCGACAAGAGCGCGCCTGCCAGCACGGCCAGCGGCAGGGCGGCCCAGCGCAAGCCACTGCGCAAAACACCCAGCGCCAGCAAAAAACCCAGGGGCACGTAGCCAATGATGTTGGTATTGACGTCAAACCACGTCCAATAAGGCGGTGGCAACGGCGCCGTCACAAACACCCAGGGCGAGATGCCCTGCACCCGCCAGCCCTCAAACGGGAACAGGCTGGCAAAGACAATCAGCACGCAATACAGCAGGGCGAGCGGCCATGCCGAGGTTTTAAACACAAACGCCCCTTTCGCCTGGGCTTAGCGATTTAGAACGGTTTCACCACGACGAGGATGACGATCCCCATCAGCAAGAACACGGGTGCCTCGTTGTACCAGCGGAACCAACGGTGGCTGCGCTGGCAGCTGTTGTCTTCCAGATTGCGCAGCAGCACGCTGCAGCTGTAGTGGTAGCCCACCACCGCGAGCACCAAGGCCAGCTTGGCATGCAGCCAGCCACCGGCAAAGCCCTGGCCCATCCACAACCACAGGCCCAGCGCGATAGCGGGTACGGCCAGGATGGTGGCAAAGCGCAATAAGCGGCGCGACATGCCGATCAGACGCTCACGCTCGGCCACCGAGCCCGGCGCCACCATGGCCAGGTTCACAAAGATCCGCGGCAAATAGAAAAGGCCCGCAAACCAGCTGGTCACGAAGATGATATGAAAAGCTTTAACCCACAACATGGTCACAGTGTAAGCCGCTGTGTCTGCGGCAAAAAAAAGCCCGGCAATTGCCGGGCTGGTAAATCCCTCTGGAACGAGGCCTGCTCAGGGAGGTGAAGCAGGGAAAGCAGCAAGCCGCTTTCGGGGGCCAATCTAGCACCACCCTTGTCGGTACGCACTCGGGCTATCCCCAAGCGCAAGCTTTTCCCGTATCAAGCGCAGCGCTGCGCAGGCCTGCACTGACAAGCGCACAATATTGGGTATGCATCTGTCCAGCCCCACCCCTTTTCCGCAAAGTCGTCCCCGCCGCCTGCGCCGCGACGCCTTCACCCGCAATCTGGTGCGTGAGAACCACCTGACGGCCCATGACTTCATCTACCCGGTGTTTGTGCACGAAGGCAGCAACCGGCGCGAAGCCATTGCCTCCATGCCCGGCGTGGAGCGCCTGAGTCTGGATTTGCTGCTGCCCGTGGCTGCCGAGTGCGTGAAGCTGGAGATTCCGGTGCTGGCACTGTTTCCAGCCATTGACGCCAACCTGAAGACGCCCGATGGCAAAGAAGCACTGAACCCCGACGGCTTGATTCCACGCGTCGTGCGTGCGCTCAAGCAAGAGTTCCCGCAACTCGGCGTGATGACCGATATTGCGCTGGACCCCTACACCAGCCACGGCCAGGACGGCATCCTGGATGAGACTGGCTACATCCTGAACGAAGAGACAGTGGAAGTCCTGGTCGGCCAGGCACTGACCCATGCCGAAGCCGGGGTCGACATGGTGGCCCCCAGCGACATGATGGACGGCCGCATTGGCGCCATCCGCGAAGCGCTGGAGCTGCAAGGCCACATCTACACGCGCATCATGGCGTACAGCGCCAAGTACGCCAGCGCCTTCTACGGTCCCTTCCGCGATGCCGTGGGCACACGCGGCGCACTGGGCAAGGCCGACAAGAACGTCTACCAGATGGACCCCGCCAACAGCGACGAAGCCCTGCGCGAAGTGGCCATGGACATTGCCGAAGGTGCGGACATGGTGATGGTCAAGCCCGGCATGCCGTACCTGGACATCGTGCGCCGCGTCAAAGACGAGTTCAAGGTGCCCACCTTTGCCTACCAGGTCAGCGGCGAATACGCGATGATCAAGGCCGCTGCTGCCAATGGCTGGCTCGACCATGACGCGGTGATGATGGAAGCCCTGCTGGCCTTCAAACGCGCCGGCGCCGATGGCATCTTGACCTACTTTGCCATTGACGCCGCCAAAAAACTACGCGGGCTGTAACGCCTGCGCATGCCAAGCCGCCGCAAGGCGGCTTTTAAATTTTGAGAGCTGCCAGCCCTTACCCATCAAGGGCTAGCGGCCATTTTGACCATGCAACCATGCGCCTGCTGCTGATTGAGCCCAACACCAAACACATCCAGGATTTAGGCCTCTGGCCTGCAGCAGATGCTGCGCCCTTAGCCGCACTCACGGCTGGTGGGTTTTACTGGCTCTCGTGCGAACGCAGCGAGCTGGAAGTGCAGTTGCCCGCTGTGCAGGCCCTGCTGCTGTCGCTGTGCGGCACACCGCTGGTGGATCTGCACATTTCAGACTTGCTCAACGCGCACATCCCCTCCAACTTCGACTACACCTCGGACTATGACATCGTGGTGTTTCGCCGGCTGGATTTGCCCGCCGGCACCTCAACTACCACCACCTTGAAGGCCGTGGACACCGCGCCTGTGGGCTATGCCGTGTTCGACAACTTGCTGCTCAGCGTGCACACCGCTGAATGCCCGGTGCGCGACAGCAGCCTGCAGCGCCTGCTCCAACCAACCATCACCCCGGAAAAGCGCGCCATGGCAAGCCGCTTGCCGCCGAGCAGCGCCGATTTGATGCTGCGCCAGATCAACCAGATGGTGGACGGCTATCTGAACCTGCGCCGCGACATGGCCAAGCATATTGACCTGTGGCAGATGCAATTGCTCAACCCCAGATCTCTTTTTAGCGACTGGGGCAAGGTACTGCAGGCGCGGCTGGCACTGCACCAGCTCGATGAAATCTGTGAAGACCAGCGCGGGGCCATTCAAGACTGGATTGATGCCCTGCAAACCTGGCAGGACGAGCACAGCAGCAAAGCCGAGCACCGCGCGCTGGAGCTGCTGCGCGTGCGCTCGCGCGACGTGCTCGAGCACATTGAGCGCGTGATCCACCATGTACACCGCATGGAGCAAAGCGCCGAAGCTGCGGTGCAGATGCACTTTTCGGCGCAAAGCAATCGCGCCAACGACATCATGCGCACGCTCACCACGCTGACCGCCATTTTCTTGCCGCTGAACCTGATTGCCGCCGTGTTTGGTATGAACTTCGATGTGCTGCCGCTGGTACACGCCGAAGACGGCTTCTGGTGGGCCATGGGTGCCATGGCGCTGATTGGCATGGCGCTGTTGGTGTTTTTCTGGCGCCGGCGCTATATCGAAAAAGCCAGTCTGCTGGGAGAAGATTCCTAAAAAAGAGAGCGTCTTGCCCTTGATTTGACTGGTTTTCAACACCTATTTATATTGAAATCCAGTCAACACTAGGGCCAGCAGCTCACTTTTTCAATCAATCCGTGGACGCACCCTGCAAATGCTGGTCAAAAAACGCCAGCGTGCGGTCTTTGGCTTGAATCGCACTGGCCTGGTCAAAACTGGCGCGCTGGTCGCAGTTAAAGCCGTGGTCAGCTTCGTACAAATGCATCTGCACACCTGGCTGTGCCTGGCTGAAGGCCAGTACATCCGGCACGGGAATCCAGGCATCCTCGCGCCCGAAATGCGCCAGCACGGGGCAGCGTGGCTGGCGTCCTGCCTCCAGCGCCGTGGTCATGCCGCCGCCGTAATAGCACACTGCGGCAGACAGCTCGGTCACGCGCTCAGCAGCGCGCCACGTCAGCAAGCCGCCCCAGCAAAACCCCACCATCCCCACGCGCTGCCCACTGTCTTGCTGCAGCCACTGTGCCGCAGCGCGAAGGTCTTGCAGCACGCCTTCACCGGGCAACGCTTCGGCGGCAGCTTTCAAATCTTTGCCTTGGGCCATGCTTTCGGTGTCGTACCCCAGCTCTACGCCGGGGCGCAACCGCGCAAACAAATCGGGTGCCAGCGCCAGAAAACCCCGTGCGGCAAAACGTTCTGTGACAGCACGAATGTGGGCGTTGACCCCAAAAATCTCCTGCGCCACCACCACCGCGCCGCGCACCGGCCCCTGCGGCCGCGCCAGCCACGCAGTCAGTTCGATACCGTCTTGTGCCTGTAAATGAATCACACTGCCCATACTGCCGTCTCCTTGATTGCTTGTTCTTCGGGGTCGTGCATCATGCATGAATGCGGATGACCTACACCGGGATCGCTGCGATGTCGGCCACACTGGCCTGTGCAAGCAATCTGCGTTCCACTTAAGCCCTTTTTTGCCACTGTCTACCCATTGCACCATGGACCTAAAGCCACTGATTACCCTGGTTGCCATCGTCAACCCGCTGGCCATCGTGCCATTTTTCATTCACTACACGCAAGGATTTGACGCAGAGCAGCGTGCGCAGACCATTCGCACCGCTGCCTTCAGTGCGTTTGTGGTCATCGCTGCGTGTGCATTGATTGGCTTGCAGGTGCTGGATTTCTTCAACATCTCGCTGCAAAGCTTTCAGGTCGGCGGCGGATTGCTGCTGCTGCTGAGCGCCATGAACATGCTCAACGCTCGCCCGGCAGAAGATCGCCCCCATGAGGCCGCGCTGGAAGCGGGCGCCGCTAAGGCCGCTATGGGCAACAGCATTGCGGTAGTTCCGCTGACGATTCCCTTGCTGACCGGGCCCGCCGCCATGTCGACCGTGGTGATTTATGCCGACCAAGCGGCCAGTTTTTGGCAGCACCTGGCCTTGGTGGGCTACGGCGTGGTCGTGGCTGTCTGCGTATGGGGCAGCTTTTCGATGGCCAAGCCGATTGCCCGCGTACTGGGCAAAACCGGCATCAATGTGATGACACGCTTGATGGGTTTAATTCTGGCCGCCCTGGCCGTGGAGGTGATGGCGGGTGGCCTGATTAAAATTTTCCCGGTTTTGGCAGGCTAGGCCGCCGCCTGGGATAAGGGCTCAACGCTATCTGTTGGTGTGTGGTGCTCTGCCGGACTGGAGCAAGCGCCGCCGCAACCATTGATAGCCTCAGCAGGCAGGCTCTCCGCATGCAGCACTTGGCCACTGTCGATATCAAAGCCGACCGCCGTCATGTGCTGGGCCAGTGCAGCATCCATGGTCTGGGCGTGGTAACTGAACCATGAGGCCAACTCTGGCGTCATGCCGCGAATCATCGTGAGATCACCATTTTCTGCACGCACTCGCCCTTCGCGCATGATGTCCAGCACCACTTTGTGCTGGGTGCTGTGGCAGTTGCCGGTGGTGAAACCTGTGGCTGCCATCCAGCGGTCTTCCTGTGCAAAGTGCTCGTTGGTATGTTCGATCAAACCGTTCCAGAGCGTGAGAAGTTGCGCATCTTGGGCAGACTCCACCTCGGCCAGCAGATCCACAAACTCGCGGTGGGTCTGATCCATTTCCGGAACTTCTAACTCCAGTTCCTTGCCCCATTGCAGCGTAGCCATATCGCAACTCCCTGTGAATATTTGTTTCAAAGGCGCGAGCTTACGGAGGACGTTTGCGCAGATTTTGACAAAAATCAACACGCGCAAAGGACGAGATTTTGACCTACAAGTTTTTAGCGATGGCGCAAAAAAAGCCCCGCAATGCGGGGCTGGTAAAGCGGTGAACAGAGGCTCTTGATCAGAGCGTCAGAGCACTAGAGCCTCTACTCAATTTATTGACCAAATTGGCGCTTGGCGTCATTGACGCAAGTGTCTTTTGCGTCGCCAGACATGGCATCGCAGCGCTCGCGGGCGGCTTTGTATTCTGCTTCGCGAACATTTTCAGCCGCATCTTTGCGCACTTCGGACACGTTAGCGCCCCGTGCATCGCCCATTTTGTTGTCAGTGCGCGCTTGATTTACTTTGGCAGCTTCCAACGCTTTGACCTGCTCGGCCTTGGCATCTTTGACGCAGACATCTTTGTCATTGCCCTTCAAATCGTCGCATTTTTCTTTGGCGACATCATAGGCAGCATCGGCCTTGGCTTTGGCCACATCGTGCCGGTTCTTGTCCGAGCCGTCACGGCGGAAATTCAGTTCAGCTTCGGCTACTTTTTCACGGCCTTTGGCTTCTTTTTCGCACACGTCCTTGGCATTGCCCGACATGGATTTACATTGGTCCTTGGCGGCTTTGTAATCAGCGGTGATGCGGTCTTTTTCTAGTTTGAAATCGTTGGAAGTCTGCGCGAAAGCTGATGTCGCCATGACAGCAGCGGCGGCCACCGCCATAAGTTGGGGCATAAATTGCATAGGTAATCCTTGGCTTGAAGCGTTAAAAACGCATGGGCCAGGACGGCCCATGCTGACGGCATAGAGCGCGTTATTCGTCCCAGCGAAAGTCGGGATTGCGCGTTTGCCAATCGGTCAACTGCTTTTCAGCTTCATCTTTGGCAATACCATGCCGCTCTTGCAGCTTGCCCACGAATTGATCGCGCTTTCCGGCGACTACATCGACATCATCATCGGTCAGCTTGCCCCACTGCTCGCGCATTTTTCCCTTGAATTGCTTCCAGTTTCCTGCGACACGATCTTCATTCATAGCGACTCCTTGAAGAAAATTTGGGGAGATGAATGAAAGCGAATTCGCCCGTTAAAGGCTGTTATTCACTTTCCATTCGGCACACATCAAATTTAAAGGAATGCAATTTTTTGTGGCGTAGTCAATACAGGCGATAAACGGTCGGAATGTACCTACCAAAACATCTATAGTTCAGCGCCGTTTTTACGGCGAAACCACAGTCTGGAGCCATGCATTGAGCTGGATGCCAATGTCGTCCACGCCCCGTGTCAAGGCTTGCACGCCAGCGGCTGCATTGCTTGCTGTAGCGACAGGGCGTGCTTCAAACAAGCGCTGTGCCATCAGCACATCACCTTGCGCAGCTGGATTGACCAGCGTGGCGCGCACGCGCACCCAGCCCGCGCTTTGCTGGGCCTCGGAGAACACGTGACTAAATTCTTCCAGCGCCAGCCGCAATACAGGCACTTGGCGTCCTTGCACGGAAGGCGCAATGACGCCCGCCTCCGCCGACAGCACCACCCGGCCTCCCTGGCTTAAATGCTCTCGCAAGCGCTGTTGCACCATTTGGCTGGGTGGCAGACTCCAGCGCGCTTGCGTATAGGCGTGGAGCACTTGGGCATCCGCATAGGCCAAGCGGTAGCGCACCGCCATATTGCCTTCTGCCTGCAACGGCGCCTGTATGTCTGCCAGCGCCACAGGCATCAATCCAGTCGCACTCACGGCAGGACGCAGCGCGGGGACAGCACCCAAGTCATAGCGCACCACCGGCTGCGGCGGAGAGGGCAACGCAGAGCAGCCCACCAAGGCGGCGCACAGTGCCATGCCACAGGCCTTGGCAGTCCAATGAAAATTGTGGTTTTGCATGGTGCAGATTCCTTAACGAGACGGCTGTGGTGCCACAAAACCAGGTTCACCCGGGCCCGGCTGCCCGCCACCAACACCGTAAATCAATGACTGGGGGTTATCACCAATCCCTGAGACGGCACTGCCCAACTGGCGTGCGGCGGACGATACATCGCTGGCGGCCTGGCTGATGCTGGGCAGGGCCGCGCGATCAAAGCGCTCCGCCGCGCGCGCCATGGACTGCGTGCCTCGATTAATTTGCTCCAAGGCACCGCCCGGCCCTTGCACATTGGCTGTGAGGTTGCGCACATCTTGCGCCAACGCCCCAGCCTCTCGCCCTGCCAGCTCCATGGCTTGCATGGCTCTGCGGGCGTCTTGCGCCATCGCAGGAAATTGCTCGACCGCTGGCGCGACCTGTTCACGCAGCGTCGTATTCATGGTCTTGGCAACCTCACTGACATTGCTGGTGGCCTGCGTCATATTCTCCAGCACCTCGCTAAAACGCGCCTGGTTGTCATCACCCAGCAATTCATTGATGCGTTTGGTGGCTTCATCCACCTTGGCCAAGATGGTCATGCCCTGGTCGGCCAGGACGCTGAGCGGGGAGGATTTCAGCGGCAACCGTGGCAAACCACTTTCACCACGCGGCAACTCTGTTACGGCGGTCGTGGCGATCGTGCTCGTAATGTCATCCAACTGAATGTGCGCAATCCCGGTCACACCTTGGTAGCCCAGCATGGCGAAGGTTCCCGTCGTCGAAATCGGAGCGCTGCTATCGACCTGAATTCGAATCAGCACATTGCCTGCAGCCTGCTGGTCAAAGCTGATGCTCTTGACCTTGCCAACTGCGACACCCTTGTAGCGCACGGTAGCTTGCTGCTGCAAGCCACTGATGGCATCGGCCGTGGACAGCTCGTACTCGGTATACGCATGCTGATCGCGGGATAACCATAGCGCCAGAGCCGCAAGCAAGGTGATCAAGGCCAGCACAAAAACGCCGGCTGCCATGGCATGGGATTTATTTTCCATCTCAGTGTCCTCCTTGCGGTACTGGAGCCATAGCGCGCCTGCCGCGTTCGCCTTGGAAGAAAGTCTCAATAAAAGGGTGCTGAAACTGCGCGACTTCGCGTGGCGTTCCGGTCACGATCACCCGCTTTTCAGCCAGCACTGCTACGCGGCTGGACAGTGCAAACAAGGTGTCCAGATCGTGCGTCACCATGATCACGGTCAGACCCAGTTCGCCATGCAACTCGCGCAATAACGCACAGAATTCGTCAGAACTGGTGGGATCAAGTCCCGCTGTGGGCTCATCCAATAACAGCAATGGTGGGTCCATGATCAGGGCGCGCGCCAGCGCCGCACGCTTGACCATGCCGCCGGACAAATCAGCGGGCATGCGGGTGGCATGTTCCGGTTTCAACCCCACCATCTGCAGCTTGATCATGGCGGCTTCACGCACCATGTCGTCGGGCAGTGTGGCCTGCTCGCGCAATGCAAAGCCGATGTTGTCCAGCACATTGAAAGCGGAGTACAGCGCGCCATGCTGAAACAGCATGCCCACGCGCGCGGCAGCGCCTTCGCCGCACATCTTCGCTGCAGGCCGGCCCAAGGCCGTCACCGTACCTTTGCCGGGCTGCAGCAGTCCTAAAATTTGTCGCAGCAACACGGTCTTGCCCGTGCCGGAGCCGCCCACGATGGACAGCATCTCGCCCTTTTCCACTGTCAGATCCAAGTTTTCATGCACGGCAAAAGCTTGGTCGCCTTGACCAAAGATGCTCCACAGCTTGTCAACGACAACGACGGGTTCAGCGGGTGATTGCGTATGCGCCATGACTTAGAAACCTACGTCCTTGAAAGCAATCGCAAAGATCGCATCCACAATGATGACCATGGTGATGGACGACACTACCGAGGCGGTGGTTCCCGCCCCCAGGCTTTGGGTATTGGGCTCCACCCGCAACCCCCAATGGCTGCCAATCAGTGCAATAAAGATGCCGAACACCACGGATTTCGCCATGGACAGGCCCAAGTTACCGATCTGCACTGCATCCGGCAGCGCCTGAAGGAAGTAACCGGCGGAAATGCCCATGGTCAAGTCAGCGGCCAGCATGCCGCCCGCCAAGGCAGCCAATGTGGTCCACAAACTCACCAGTGGCATGGCAACAGCCAGTGCGATGGCGCGTGGCATGACCAGCCTGAAGCCGTGGCGTATGCCCATCACCTGCATGGCATCGAGCTCTTCCGTCACGCGCATGACGCCGATTTGTGCCGTGATCGCCGAGCCCGTGCGACCGGCCACCAAAATAGCAGCCAGCAGCGGCCCCAGCTCCCGGATAAGAGAAATGCCCAAAATATCGACAATGAAGGCCTCTGCCCCAAACTGGCGCAGTTGCAGCGCCATCAGATAGGCCAAGACCACACCGATCAAAAAACCGACCAGTGCCGTAATGGGCAGCGCCGTCGCCCCCATGCTGTAGAGATGACCGGTGATATCGCGCCACGGCCCTTTGTGCGGTTGCCGCGCCAAACGCAACAAGTCCAGCACCAGTTGTCCAATCAGCTCCACCAGATGCTTGAAGTGATCAATGCCATGCAATACCAGCAAGCCCAGCGCGTTGATCCGATCATTCAGACCCAGCCGCTGCGGCCTGGGTGGTGGTATTTGGCCAAAACGCTCCATGCGCGCCAGCATGGCGCGCTGGGCATCGGTGGTTTTGAGCCGGACTGGGAGTTGGCGCTGCCAATGGCTCCAGAGCAATTGCGCGCCAATATGGTCCAGCCACGCAAGCTCGCGCAAATCCCAGCCTGCTTGACCATTGGCGGAGTGCTCGCGCAGTGCTTTTTGTACCGATTCCCACTGCCGCCTGTCGCCCAGCTCGGCAGCGCCCCATCGCCCGTGCAGTTGCACCCATGTGCCTTCGGCATCGGAGTGCGTGTGCAAGCTGGGGGAGGTTTTATTCATGCGGTAGAGAAATTGGAAAGTGTGCGCGGTGATCACACGAGCTTACAAGCTGTGCCCGCCGCCCCAGACAGCGCAAGGCGCTGCTGCATGTCAGCCAACAGGGTACAGAAGATTGGCTACGGTTTGTATCACAGCAGTGTCGCAACAGCGGGTGGGACTACACGCTTTCCCTATCGACACGTGGTTCTCCATGCCCACAATGATCTCTCTCGCGATGTCCATTTTGGATAAGCAATTTAGCCGGTTTGACCGGCGTGGCCTTCATGAGCGAAACCACTTTCGACTACATCGTCATCGGCGGCGGTACGGCGGGTTCCCTGCTGTGTAACCGCCTCAGTGCAGACCGTAACAACCGCGTACTTCTGCTGGAAGCGGGCCGCAAAGATGACTATCACTGGATTCACATCCCCGTAGGCTATCTCCACTGCATCGGCAACCCTCGCACGGACTGGCTCTACCAGACCCAACCCGATCCGGGACTCAACGGCCGCAGCTTGCGCTATCCGCGTGGCAAGACGCTGGGGGGCAGCTCCAGCATTAACGGCATGATTTACATGCGCGGCCAGGCACGCGATTACGAGCAATGGGCCCAGTTGACGGGCGATGACAACTGGCGCTGGGACAACGTGCTGCCCGCCTTCAAAAAACACGAAAGCCACTGGCGCCTCGATGAAGGCCAGCCCCATGACGAAGCTTTTGCTGCCCTGCACGGCAACAAGGGCGAGTGGCGTGTGGAAAAGCAGCGCCTGCGCTGGGATTTGCTCGATGCCTTCTCTCAAGCGGCGCAGCAAGCTGGCATCCCTGCCACAGACGACTTCAACCGGGGCGACAACGAAGGTGTCGGCTACTTTGAAGTCAACCAGAAAAATGGCTGGCGCTGGAACACGGCCAAGGCCTTTTTGCGCCCGAAATGCTACGCGCGCACCAATTTTGAAATGTGGACCATGGCGCATGCCAAACGCCTGATCCTGGCGCGCCAGGATGACGGCAGCCTGCGCTGCACGGGCGTCAAGGTGTGGGATGGCACAGAGATCGTGCAGCTGACCGCCACCCAAGAAGTGCTCGTGTGCGCCGGCGCCATTAACTCCCCACAGCTGCTGCAACTGTCTGGCATTGGCCCTGCGCAACTGCTGCGCGACAACGGCATTCCCGTCATGCTCGACGCCCCCGGCGTCGGCGCCAATTTGCAAGACCACCTGCAGATACGCTCCATCTACAAAGTACACGGTGCCAAGACCCTCAATACCCTGTCTGCCAGCACCATGGGCAAGGCACGCATGGGGCTGGAGTACCTGCTGCATCGAACCGGGCCGATGAGCATGGCACCCTCACAACTGGGCGCCTTCACCCGCAGCCATCCAGCCATGGAGCACCCCAATCTGGAATACCACGTGCAGCCCTTGTCGCTGGAAGCGTTTGGCGAGCCACTGCACCCATTTCCGGCCTTCACCGCCAGCGTGTGCAACCTCAACCCAACCAGCCGCGGCACGGTGCAGATACAAAGTCACAATTTCCAGGACCCTCCAGCGATTACGCCCAACTATCTCAGTACCGCCGAAGACCGCCAAGTGGCCACCGACAGCCTGCGCGTCACGCGGCGCATTGTCAGCCAGCCTGCTTTGGCGGCTTATCAGCCCGAGGAATACAAACCCGGCCTGCAGTACCAGACCGATGAAGAGCTGGCCCGCCTGGCAGGCGACATTGCCACTACCATCTTTCACCCGGTTGGCACCACCAAGATGGGCCACAAAAATGACCCGATGGCCGTGCTGGACAGCCAACTGCGCGTGCGTGGCATAGCAGGTTTGCGCGTGGTCGATGCAGGCGCCATGCCCACCATCACCAGTGGCAACACCAACAGCCCCACCTTGATGATGGCCGAGAAAGCCGCGCAATGGATTCGCGCCGAACGCAAGCTGCGCGAGCCCGCCCACACGGCTGCGGCCCTGCCTGCATCGCGCACAGAGTCAGTACCGGCGCCCGCAGATGCCACGCCTCTGACCATCTAAAAAGATAGCGGCTTGCCGTTGTTAATCAAAGAGTTCAGATAGATTAATGACTGAAGTGCTTGAATGACCACGGCGAGCAGCTCACTTTTTAGCGACACAAGCACCAGCGATGTCCAGAAAATCATTTTGCTTGTGGGCACCTCCTACAAGTGCTTGCGGGAAATCCCCGATGCACCATGACAGCGCAGGGCTTACAGTGCACCCACTCTACTGCGCACCAAGGTGTGGCAGCCAGGAGGGTCCGAGGAGACAACTCGATCCACAACCAGACCAATATCTAAAAAGCATCCGCCAATGAGATGCCTTTCCAAAGCGCCGGCACCCCCGGCGCTTTTTGTTTGGGCTGTTGACAGCTTTCTCCCCCCACGCCAACGCACAATGCGCCGTATATGGAATGGATTTTTGTTTCTCTGGCTTCGGCCCTGGCCGGTTTTGTGGACGCCATCGTGGGCGGCGGCGGGCTGATCCTGGTGCCCGCCATGTTTGCTGCTTTCCCGCACGCGGCCCCTGCCACCTTGTTTGGCACCAACAAAAGTGCTGCGGTCTGGGGCACGGCCATGTCCACCTGGCAGTACAGCCGGCGCATCTCCATTACCTGGGCGACGATTGCGCCCGGCATCATCGCGGCAGGCATCGGCGCTTTTGTCGGCGCCTGGGCGGTCACCCTGGTCAACCCCGATTTTTTGCGCAAGCTGCTGCCCTTTATCTTGCTGGGTGTGCTGCTGTATACGCTGGCCAAAAAAGAACTGGGCCGCGAACATGCGCCCCGCCACAGCGTGCGCACCACGCAGTTGGTGACTGCGGGTATCGGTCTGGTGATTGGCTTTTACGACGGCTTTTTTGGCCCTGGCACAGGCAGCTTCTTTGTGTTCTTGCTGGTGCGGCTGCTGGGCTATGACTTTCTGAACGCCTCCATCAACGCCAAGCTGATGAATGTAATGACCAACCTGGCCGCTATCGCCTTGTTCGCCATGAAAGGCCATGTCTGGTGGCACTTTGCCGTGCCGCTGGCCATTGCCAATGTGCTGGGCAGCGTGCTGGGCACCTGGATGGCGCTGCGCCACGGCGCAGGCTTTGTACGCAGCATTTTTATTGTGGTGGTGAGCTTGCTGATCCTTAAAACGGGATGGGATGCCTTTGTCTAGCAAGCACTTACTTGGCAATAGCAGTCACGCTGGGCTCGGGGCTGCTTAGGCCCGCTTCTGCAACGAAGCAGCCCCACTTCTATAATCGCTGCCTGTTTTCGCTCTCTGGCCGCCCTCTTTTGGTGCTTTTAACCCGATGAACGGCGGCGCAGTGGCAGCCTGCATGGCGCACTGCAACCCTTACTTTTTCCGCGCCGCGTGGTGCGTGCGGAGGCTCCAAATTGCTTGGAGCCGGGGGCTGGAACTGAGCGACTGTCTCTGGAACCTCTCATGAAACGCATTTCCGTTATCGCCGCTGCCGTTGTGGCAGTGCTGGCTACTGCTGGTGCCCACGCCCGCAGTCTGGATGCCATCCAAAAGGACGGCACCCTTCGTTTGGCTACCGAAGGCTACTACGCTCCCTTTGCCTACTTTGAAGGCAAGAAGCTCACAGGCTTTGAAGTGGACCTGGCCGAGTTGATGGCCCAGAAAATGGGCCTGAAGTTCGAGTGGAAGACCATTTCCTTCGACGCCCTGCTCACCGGCTTGAAGCAAGACCGCTGGGACCTGGTCATCTCCTCGCACGGCATCACGCCCGCGCGTGAAAAGGCCGTGACCTTCACTGCGCCCCACTACTGCTCGGGCGCGCAAGTGATTGCTACCGACCCGGCCATCAAGGCAGGGAAGGATCTGGCAGGCAAAACCATCTCCGCACAAACGGGCACCACGTACCTGGAGTACGTGCAAAAGAACGTGCCCGGCGTCAAGCGTGTGGTGAACTTCCCCACCAACGAAGCGGCGATGAATGCGCTGATGACCCAGCGCGCCGATGCGTGGGTCACCGAGCGATTCCTGGCCAAGGAAATGCTGGAAAAGAACAAGAAGATCCAGTTCAATCAGGGCGAGCTGCTGTTTGTGGAAAAAATTGCCGCCGCCGTGTCTCTGGGCAACCAGCCCTTGGCCGACGCTTGGAACCATGCCTTTGCGGAGTCCTTGAAGGACGGCAGCTATGCCAAGATCTCGCAAAAGTGGTTCCAGGAAGACATTCGCTGCCCGGAATAACACGAAGGGGTTGATGGGCCGCTTTACCTCGCCGCCCGCACCCAACGCCCTGGTCACTGTTTGCCAGGGCGTTTTTTCGTTTCTCAGCTTCCGGAATTTTTTTCTATGTTGACCGCACTTTGGCCCTCTCATTGGAGCCGTATCCAGCGCAGCAATGCCACCCTGATCTCCGCCCTCTTGCTGATGGTGGTGGTGGTGTCTTTGCTGGGCACGCTGCTCGGTTTGCTGCCAGATCCGATTGGCACCTATGCCGACGAATTTGCAGAAGGTGCGCGCACCACGCTGTACCTGACCCTGATCAGCGGCGCTGCCGGTCTGTTGCTGGGCGTGGGTGCCGCCTTGGCCCGCACCTCGGGCAACGCCTTCCTGCGCACTGCCGCCAGCGCTTATATCTGGATCATTCGCGGCACGCCGCTGCTGGTGCAGATTTTGTTCATGTACTTTGCGCTGCCGGTGCTCATTCCCGGCCTGAACCTGCCGGACTTTGCCGCTGCCGCGATTGCGCTGGCGCTGAACGTGGGCGCGTACAACGCCGAAGCCGTGCGCGCCGGCCTGAATGCCGTGCCGCGTGGCCAGGCCGAAGCCGCACGCGCGCTGGGCCTGCCCAAAAGCCGCGTGTTCTCGGACGTGGTGTTCCCCCAGGCTTTCAAGATTTCGCTGCCGCCTTTGGTGAGCAACTTTGTCGCGCTGCTCAAAGACTCCTCGCTGGCCTACGCCATTGGCGTGGTGGAACTGACGAATGTGGGCAACCGCATCCAGTCCTCCACCTTTCAGCCGGTAGAAACCTTGCTCACCGTGGGCGCCACCTACCTGGTGCTGACCACCTTGGTCACGCAGGTGACTGCCGCCATCGAATACCGCTTTGACGTGGAAGGCCGCCAGAAATGAAGGCACGTACCCCTTATATCGTCTGCGACCAGGTCACCAAATCCTTTGGCAGCCACCAGGTGCTCAAGGGCGTCTCCACCGCGTTCAGCAAGGGCGAGGTCACCGTCATCATCGGCGCCTCAGGCTCGGGCAAATCCACGCTATTGCGCGCCTTGAACCGCCTGGAGCCACACGACGGCGGCAGCATCACCATCGACGGTGTGCCCGTGACCGACCACGAAGCCACGCTGCAAAAGCAGCGCTGCGAAGTGGGCATGGTGTTCCAGCAGTTCAACCTCTTTGGCCATATGACGGTGCTGGACAACATCACGCTGGCGCCGCGCCGCATTCGCAGCATCTCGCGCACTGCGGCCAATGCCAAGGCCCTCCAACTGCTGGAACGCGTGGGCATGGAGGCGCATGCGCACAAATACCCGTGGCAGCTGTCGGGCGGCCAGCAGCAGCGCGTGGCGATTGCCCGTGCGCTGGCGATGGAGCCACAGGTCATGCTGTTTGACGAGCCCACCTCGGCGCTCGACCCCGAGATGGTGCAGGAAGTGCTGGAGGTGATGCGCGAGCTGGCCAAGAGTGGCATGACCATGATTGTGGTCACGCACGAAATGGGTTTCGCCCGCGAAGTGGCCGACCGCGTGATGTTCTTTGACCAGGGCTGCATTGCCCACGAAGCGCCGCCCGCTGAGTTCTTCGCCCACCCGGCCAACGAGCGCATTGCGGCCTTTATCGGGCGCGTTGGTCACTAGGTACTCCTACACATCCTCCACAAATAGGAGCTACTTTCCGTTGTCAACACTGGACTTCAAGGTCATAAGCACCTGAAGTCCAGCAAATACAACGGCAGGCAGCTCCTATTTTTAATAGCATTTTTCGGGCCGTTAGAGATTTTTATGCGCACTGAACGCTGGGGCCTGCTGGCCCTGCTGCTGGTCACCCTGGTCTGGGGCTCCACCTTTCCGGCCATGAAGCTGTTGACCGAGCACCTGTCCGCCCTGCATATCATCTGGTTGCGCTTTGGGCTGGCGGCAGTGGTGCTGCTGCCGCTGTGGCGCGGCATTCGGTCTGCCGAGTGGCGCTGGGGCTTGCTGCTGGGGCTGCTGAACTTTGCCGCGTTCTGGCTGCAAATTGAAGGGCTGGGCCAGACCAGCAGCAACCGCAACGCGTTCATTACCGGACTGAATGTACTGCTCGTGCCCTTGATGGCCTGGCTGGTGCTGCGCCGCCAGCTGGGCTGGCCGATCTGGGCGGCTTGCGCCCTGGCCGTCTGCGGCATGGCGCTGATGTTTTTTGAAGATGCGCCGTGGAACTGGGGCGACACGCTGACGCTGTGCAGCGCGGGGGTCTATGCCGTCTATGTGCTGGCGATGGAAGCGGCCGCGCTGCGCAACCGGGCGGTGCCCTTGCGCGCCGCACGCATGGCGGTGGCACTGGCCACATCCATGCTGGGCTGCACCACGCTCATGCTGGCACTGCAAGCCGATGGTTTCAGCAGCTTTTTCAGCAATGTGCAAGCTTTAACAGCATCGCAACTGTTGGCGATCACTTACTTGGGATTGGTGGCCAGCACCTTGGTACTGGTCTTGCAGGCCTGGGGCCAGCAGCGCGTGGACGCCATGCGCAGCGCGATTGTGTTTGGGCTGGAGCCCGTGTTTGCCGCCATCACCGCGTGGTTCCTGATTGGCGAGCGCATGGGCCCTGCCGCCTTTGCCGGGGCTGCGCTGATTGTGGCGGCGCTGATCGGTAGCCAGTGGACGCCACCGCGTGCAGTGCGCACTCAACCGGCAGGCTGAGGCTCCAACAGCGGGATGGATTCCTCTTCTTCATCGTCGCTTTGGAGGGGCGGCTCTTCCACAATGACCTCTTCAGGCTCTGG
Organism: Comamonas sp.; assembly: GCA_015478895.1. Taxonomy (GTDB): domain Bacteria; phylum Pseudomonadota; class Gammaproteobacteria; order Burkholderiales; family Burkholderiaceae_C; genus Comamonas. The sequence goes on from JADMKK010000057.1 coordinate 186,594, forward strand.
CACGGCAGGCGCAGTGCCCGCGGGCAAAGCTGGCTCCCGGATGGAGCGCAGCGGCAGGCCGGGCACTTTGACACGTTCAAAGTGCCCCATCATTTGCGCTGCGCTGCGCGGCTGGCCACGCGGCGCGCCGGACAAGCCTTTGCGCGTGGCTTGCATGTCTTCTTCGCTGGGATAGTGGCCCAGCAACCAGTAATCCATCACGCGGCGTGCAATGGGGGCTGCACCCGTGGCGCCAAAACCGGCGTTCTCCACAATCACGGCCACCGCAATTTCCGGGTTGTCGGCGGGCGCGTAGGAAATATAGAGCGAGTGATCGCGCTTGTGCTCGGCCAGCTTGGCCGCGTTGTATTTCTCGTTCTGGCGCACGCCCACCGCCTGCGCGGTGCCCGTTTTGCCAGCGGAGGTGTAGGGGGTGCGGGCAAACACGTGGCGCGCCGTGCCCTCCACCGTTACGCCATGCATGGCGCTGCGCACGGCTTCTACGTTCTCCGGCTTGTAGCCCAGGTCGGTGCCGCTCTCCCGGTACAGGGGCGTGTAGGTGTGCGTTACGGCATCGACCGTACCCATGCCCAGATGGGGACGGTGTTTAACGCCGCGGTTGGCCAGCATGGCCGTGGCATGCGCCAGTTGCAGCATGGAAAAATTGTTATAGCCCTGCCCGATCCCCAGCGAGATGGTCTCGCCCGCGTACCAGCGTTGCTGCTCGGGGCGCTTGTAGGCGGCGCGTTTCCAGGCCTGATTGGGCAGCACGCCGGGCGATTCGCCCATCAAGTCGATACCAGTGCGGCTGCCAAAACCCATGGGCGACAGGTAGTCGTGCATCAAGTCCACGCCCATGTCGTTGGCCAGCATGTAGTAGTAGACGTTGGACGACTTGATGATGGAGCGGCGCAGGTTGGTGGTGCCATTGGGGTGGCCTGAGCGGAACACGTGGCCACCAAATGTCCAGCTCCCGTTATCCTGGATGGTGGATTCAATCTTGCGCTTGCCCGACTCCACCCCCGCCAGCCCCATGAAAGGCTTGTACGTAGAGCCCGGCGGATAGGTGCCGCGCAGCGCCCGGTTCAGCAAGGGGCGGTCAATGGACGTGTTGAGCCTGTCCCAGTTCTCCTGGTCAATGCCATCCACAAACAGGTTGAGGTCATAGCCGGGCTTGCTGACCATCGCCAGCACTTCGCCATTGCGCGGGTCAATGGCCACTAAAGCGCCGCGGCGTTCGCCATACAAGTCTTCCACCAGCTTTTGCAAGCCCACATCCAGACTCAGCACCACGGTGTCGCCGTGCGTGGCGGGCCGGCTGGTCAGGCGGCGCACGGCAAAGCCCCCGGCCGTGGTCTCCAGCTGTTCCCAGCCCGTCAGGCCGTGCAACTGCTTTTCGTAGCTTTGTTCAATGCCCAGCTTGCCGATGACTTCAGAGCCGCGGTAGTTGGCCGCATCTTCGCTGTCTTCAATCGCTTCTTGCTCTTTGGTGTTGATACGCCCGATATAGCCCACGACGTGGCCCGCCACCTCTTCAAGCGGGTAATTGCGAAACCAGCGCGCCTTGATGTCCACCCCTGGAAAACGCCAGCGCTGTGCGGCAAAACGGGCCATTTCTTCGTCACTGAGCCGGGTGCGCAAGGGAATGGATTCAAAGCGCTTGGAGTCCGCCATCAAGCGCTTGAACTTGCGCCGGTCGCGGGCGGTGATCTCCACCACCTCCGACAGCTCATCAATGGTGGCGTCCAGATTTTTGATTTTGGAGCGCGTGATCTCCAGCGTGTAGGCCGAGTAGTTGGTGGCCAGCACCACGCCATTGCGATCCAGAATCTGGCCGCGATTGGGCACCACGGGCACCACGGCGGTGCGGTTGCTCTCGGCCCGCTCGGCCAGCGCATCGTGGCGCGCCACCTGCAGCACCGTCAGACGGAACACCAAAATCCCGAACATGAGCAGCACCATCAGCGCCACCACCCAGACGCGCAGGCGAAAACGTTGCTGCTCCGCCTCGGTATTGCGCACTTCAAAGCTATTCATGCCAGCGTCCTGCGCTCCAAAAAATCTGCCTGCCTTGTATGCTGCGCACCCTTGCCCCTACAGCGGACGGTTATCGTCGTTGTCAGGCGCGCGGCGCTGCGGGGCCAGCAAGGCTGCGCTGAGCAGCGGCCACAAGGCAGCTTCCAGCAAAGGCGCCAGCGCCACGGAAAGACCCGGAAACATATGGCCCGCAGCCATGCGAATCAGCACCTGCAAGGCATGCACAGCAACAAATACTGGCAGCATCTGCAGCGCCTGCGTCAGCGGAGAAAACCACATCATGCGCCGGCTGCTGCGGTGCGCCACGTAGACCACCAGCACATAGGCCAGCGCGTGCTGGCCCAGCATCGAGGTCTGCTGCACGTCCATGCACAGCCCCAACATAAAAGCCACGCCCATCCCCAGGCGCTGTGGATGGTGCATTGCCCAAAATGCCAGCACCATCATCAGCAAATCGGGCATCCAGGCCAGACCGCCCAAGGGCAGCAAGCTCATGACGAACACTACCGCGATGCTCAGGACGATAAATCCAGGGCGCACCGGCATCAGCAGTTGCTGGCCACGCGGCATGATCATGGTTGGGCCTTCTGCGTTGTTGCGGGCACAGGCCCGCGTGTTTTGCTCGCACGCCGCTGAGCGGATTTGTCTTCGCGCTCCGCCTGCACTTGCTCCGCAGAAGGCGGGGCCGGCTTGGCGTCGGACAAATCTGCGGCCCTGATCAGGTTCAGCGGCGTCAAAATCATCACATGACGTGCCTCATCCAGGCGTGCCAAAGGCTGGCAATAGATGCGCTTGAAAGGCGACTGCGAGCGCCGCTCCACTTCCACCACCCGCGCCACCGGCAAACCTGCAGGGTACACGCCATCCACACCGCTGGTGGTCAACATGTCCCCAGCTTCCACGTCTGCGTCATGGGGCATGAAACGCAGCTCCATGCCATCGCTGCGCAGGTTGGAAGGGTCGCCATAGGCCACGCTGCGTACGCCGGTGCGTGCCACCATGACGGGAATAGCCTGATCACGGTCTGATAACAGCGTCACTTCACTGGAGAAAGGCTGCACGCGCGTCACCTGGCCCATCACCCCCGCGTCATCCATCACCGGGCTGCCCGGCTCCACGCCTGCCATCTGCCCTTTGTTGAGCACCACGCGCCGCGTGTAACTGTCCGGGGTCTGGTACATCACTTCAGCAGCCAGAGTAGGTACGGCCAAACGCGGGCGCAGATCCAGCAGTCCACGTAACTGCAGGTTTTCATCGAGCAGCCGATCCGCCTCGGCGGCACGCAGTGCCATATTGGCCATCAGCCGGCGCGCTTCGATGGATTCTTCCTGGGCTTGCTTGAGCGATTCAAAATACGACTGACCTTCTTCGGCCCAGCCTACGGGCTGCATCACGGCCCACTGCAGCGGGTACAGGACGGCAGACACCGCTTGGCGCACCGGCTCTGCCAATTTCAGGCGGGCATCGGCCACCATCAGCACCACTGCCAGCACGCTGAGCAGCAGCATCTTGGTCGAAGAAGAAGCGCCGTTTTTAAACAGCGAAGGCGCGCCACGTTCCAGCGTGCGCAGGCTCATACCAGCCTCTCCCACGCGGAGTGGCTGACAGGGCCGGCCAAGCCGCCCGTCCAGCGTGTGGCCTGAGCCTTCATCCAATACATGAGCAAGTCAATCGCCGTTGTGAGTCCGCTTGCCGCCACCTTGCGCATGGCAGGTCGACAAGCTGAGCGAGCATTAGTCGCTGGTAAAGATACCGCCTTGGCGATCCAGGCTGTCGAGCGCCATACCGCAGCCGCGCACCACGCAGGTCAGCGGCTCTTCGGCCACCAGCACGGGCAGGCCCGTTTCTTCAGCCAGCAGACGATCCAGGTCACGCAGCAAAGCGCCACCGCCGGTCAGCATCATGCCGCGCTCGGCAATGTCAGCGCCCAGCTCAGGCGGGGTCTGCTCCAGCGCGTTCTTCACGGCCGAGACGATCTGGTTAAGCGGCTCGGTCAGCGCTTCCAGCACTTCGTTGGACGAAATGGTGAAGCTGCGCGGCACGCCTTCGGACAGATTGCGGCCCTTGACTTCGATTTCCTTGACTTCAGAGCCAGGGAAAGCAGAGCCAATTTTCTTCTTGATCATTTCGGCCGTGGGCTCACCGATCAACATGCCGTAGTTGCGGCGGATGTAGCTGATGATGGCTTCGTCGAACTTGTCACCGCCCACGCGAACCGAGCCCTTGTAGACCATGCCGCCCAGCGAGATCACGCCCACTTCGGTGGTGCCACCACCAATGTCCACCACCATGGAGCCCGAGGCTTCCGAGACGGGCAGGCCCGCGCCGATACCGGCGGCCATGGGTTCTTCAATCAGGTACACGGCCCGGGCACCTGCAGCTTCAGCCGCATCCTTGATGGCGCGACGCTCCACCTGGGTAGAGCCGCAGGGCACGCAGATGATGATGCGCGGGCTGGGCGCCATCACATTGCGCGGATGCACCATCTTGATGAACTGCTTGATCATCTGTTCGGTGATGACAAAGTCGGCAATCACGCCATCCTTCATGGGGCGGATGGCTTCGATGTTGCCAGGCACCTTGCCCAGCATGGCTTTGGCTTCTGCGCCAACCGCCTGAATGACCTTCTTGCCATGCGGGCCACCTTCGTGGCGGATGGCCACTACGGAGGGTTCATCCAGCACGACGCCCTTATCACGGGCAAAAATCAGGGTGTTGGCAGTGCCAAGGTCAATGGCAAGATCGGTAGAGAAGTACCGACGAAAAGCTCCGAACATTCAATTTTCCTCTCGGGCACAGCACGCGCTTCGGCCTGCCATCGCCAGGGTGTAGGTCTACGGGTACAGGGGGGTTCAGGATTTGGCTTCTCTTGCACAATCACCATCTGCAAAGATCGTGTTCGCGCAAAGGCAAGATAATAACGTATCCCCTGTGAATAACTCATGCCGAACCCTACTGCCTGATGGCTTTACATCCGGTTTCTTCTCGAAAAATTTCTATGGCACTCACCTCCAAAGACATTGACCGCATCGCCAACTTGGCGCGGCTTGAACTATCTTCAGAAGAAAGTGAGCGCATGCTCTCTCAACTGAACGGCTTTTTCGGCATTGTCGAGAAGATGCAAGCTGTGGATACCTCGGGCGTTCAACCGCTGACACACCCGGTTGCGGCCATTCAGGACATCACCTTGCGTCTGCGCAACGATGTCGCTTCTGAGACCAACCAGCGCCAAGCCAATATGCACAACGCCCCGGCACAAGGCGAGGGTTTATTCCTCGTGCCCAAGGTCATCGAATAAGCGCAAGGCAAAGCAAGACACATGAGCAATACCGATCTGCACAACCTGGGCGTGGCCGAGCTGGCCGCCCAACTCAAGAACAAGCAAGTCTCCGCCGTCGAAGCGGCCCAGCATTTCCTGGCCCGCGCCAAGCAGCACCAGAACCTGGGCGCGTTTGTGGCAATCAACGAAGACGCCACCCTGGCCCAGGCCAAAGCCGCGGACGCGCTGATCGCTGAAGGCAAGGGTGGCCGTCTGGCGGGCGTGCCGATTGCGCACAAAGACATTTTCGTCACCCAAGACTTCCCCACCACCGCCGCCAGCAAGATGCTGCAAGGCTACCAATCGCCGTTTGATGCCACCGTGGTGCGCAAGCTGGCCGAAGCCGGTGTGGTGAACTTGGGCAAGCTCAACTGCGACGAATTCGCCATGGGCGGCGCCAATGAAAACTCCGCCATCGCCCCCGTCGGCTTTGATGCGGCCCAACCCGTGCGCAACCCATGGAACACTGAGCGCGTGCCCGGCGGCTCGTCGGGTGGCTCGGCCGCCGCCGTGGCCGCGCGTCTGGCCCCCGCCGTGACCGGCACAGATACCGGCGGCTCGATTCGCCAGCCCGCCAGCTTTTGCGGCATTACCGGCATCAAGCCCACCTATGGCCGCGCCAGCCGCTACGGCATGATCGCGTTCGCCTCATCGCTCGACCAGGCCGGCCCCATGGGCCGCAGCGCCGAAGATTGCGCTTTGCTGCTGTCTGAGATGTGCGGCCCCGACCTCGACCGTGACTCCACCAGCCTCGACCACCCGGTCGAAGACTTCACGCTGAAGCTCAACGACTCCATCGAAGGCCTGCGCATCGGCGTGCCCGCCGAGTTCTTTGGTGAAGGTTTGAGCGCCGACGTGCGCGCTGCCGTCGATGCCTCGCTCAAGGAATACGAAAAGCTGGGCGCCAAGCTGGTGCCCATCAGCCTGCCGCGCACCGAGCTGTCCGTGCCCGTGTACTACATCATTGCGCCCGCAGAAGCCTCGTCCAACCTCTCGCGTTTTGACGGCGTGAAATTCGGCCACCGCGCCAAGGACTTTGCTGATCTCAACGATATGTACAAAAAGACCCGCGCCGAAGGCTTTGGCGACGAGGTCAAGCGCCGCATCATGATTGGCGCCTATGTATTGAGCGAAGGCTACTACGACGCGTACTACCTGCAAGCCCAGCGCATCCGCCGCATGATTGCCGACGACTTCCAGGCTGCGTTCAAGGAATGCGACGTCATCGCTGGCCCCGCAGCACCGACCACCGCTTGGGCGATTGGCGGCAAGGCCGATCCCGTCAGCAACTATCTGGCCGACGTGTTCACCCTGCCCGCCTCACTGGCTGGTTTGCCGGGCCTGTCCCTGCCTGCCGGTTTTGGCGACGCAGGCATGCCTGTGGGCCTGCAATTGATCGGCGATTACTTCAGTGAAGCCAAGCTGCTCAACGCGGCCCACCGCTTCCAGCAAGCGACCGACTTCCATCTGCAGCGCCCTGCCGGTATCTAAAGCAACCATAGCAGCCTGCCCTAGTGAAACCTAGATTTCAGAAACAAAACATATGAAAAGCCAGCATCTACTAGGGCATGCCGCTCACCTTTTAAAGCAGCAAGGACAGCAAGCAACATGACTGCCAAACTGATTCAGGGCTACGAAGTCGTCATCGGCTTTGAAACCCACGCCCAACTGGCGACCCAATCGAAGATCTTCAGCCGCTCCAGCACCGCCTTTGGCGCGGAGCCCAACACGCAGGCCAGCCCTGTGGATTTGGCCCTGCCCGGCACGCTGCCGGTCATGAACAAAAAGGCCGTGGAATGCGCGATCAAGCTCGGCCTGTCGCTGGGCTCCACCATTGCGCCGCGCAGCATTTTTGCGCGCAAGAACTACTTCTACCCTGACCTGCCCAAGGGCTACCAGATCTCGCAGTTCGAGATTCCCGTGGTGCAAGGCGGTGAGGTGAGCTTTTACGTGGGTGACAAGCAGCACACCGTGCGCCTGGTGCGCGCGCACCTGGAAGAAGACGCGGGCAAGTCCGTACACGACCAGTTCCCCAGCGAATCTGGCATTGACCTGAACCGCGCGGGCACGCCCCTGCTGGAAATCGTGACCGAACCCGATATCCGCAGCACCGAAGAAGCCGTGGCCTACGCCAAAGAGCTGCACAAGATCGTCACCTGGATTGGCATTTGCGACGGCAACATGCAGGAAGGCAGCTTCCGTTGCGACGCCAACGTGTCGGTGCGCAAGCCCGGCGCGCCTTTGGGCACGCGCCGCGAGATCAAGAACCTGAACTCGTTCAAGAACATGCAGATCGCCATCGACTACGAAATTCGCTGGCAGATTGACCAGATCGAAGACGGCTACGACATCCAGCAAGCCACCGTACTGTTCAACCCCGACACGGGCGAAACACGCGCCATGCGCACCAAGGAAGACGCCGCCGACTACCGCTACTTCCCCGATCCCGACCTGCCACCGCTGGTCGTGGCCGAGAGCTGGGTGCAAGACGTCAAGGCCACCATGCCCGAGCTGCCGCGCGCCATGGCAGCCCGCTTTGTCGAAAGCTACGGCCTGCCCGAGTACGACGCCACCACGCTGACCCAGTCGCAAGACATGGCCGCCTACTTTGAACGCACTGCCAAAGCTTGCGGTCAAGCCAAGCTGGCCTCGAACTGGGTGATGGGCGAAATCTCGCGCCGCCTGAATACCGAAGAAATCGGCATGGACGCCGTCAAGGTCACCAGCGAGCAGTTGGCCGCCCTGATTGGCCGCATCTCTGACGGCACCATCAGCAACAACGCCGCCAAGCAGGTGTTTGAAGCGCTGTGGACCGGCGAAGGCTCGGACGTGGACGCCGTGATTGAAGCCAAGGGCCTCAAGCAAATGAACGACACCGGTGCGCTGGAAGCCATCATTGATGAGGTGATCGCCGCCAACCCCGGCAACGTCGAGCAATACCGCGCGGGCAAAGACAAGGCCTTCAACGCCTTGGTCGGCCAGGTGATGAAGGCCTCCAAGGGCAAGGCCAACCCCGGCCAGGTCAACGAAGTGCTCAAGGCCAAGCTGGCCTAATTTGTTACACGCACGTCCTCAGCGGCGTGCCTGTAGCACCAGATAATGCGCAAGGCCGCAGGCAGCACATGCCTTGCGGCCTTGTTTGTCTAGCCGGTCACACGGGTAGGTTTCCGGCAACCCCAGTCCCCATACCCTGCGGCCAATGCGCAGGCACATTTCCTGTGATCTTCGCGAACGACCCCCTCATCGAATCCGAAAAAGAGCGCAACCTCTGCACCAAGTTTTTTGCCGGTTACTTCTTCAACGAATTCACGCCCGGCTACTCCAAGCGCATCGCCCTGTTCAACCGCTACATCCAGGAAGCGGCCGGCCGCGACGACTTGCGCGTGGAAGCGCCCAACGTCTCGTTCGACACCCACGCCTATTTGATGCACGAGCGCCTGCGCAGCAAGCTCTCGGACGTACTGGTGACCGACCCTGCCCGCGAAATCTTTCTCTTTATTGAAACCAAATACCTCACCAACTGGACGTATGCCGCCGATGTGGCCAAGGGCCTGGAGCGCCTGGACAAAGTGTTTGATGTGGAGAAAAAGTCGCACCTTGCCCATGCCAAGCACCATTACTTTGTGCTGACCTCACGCCGCAAAGAGGAAGTGGCCGAGCGCCCTGTGCAGCACTACACCCCGGCCAATGTGCCGCTGTATGTGCACACGCCCGCCCCCGTGGCAGCGCCTGTGCAAGTGCCCGAGGCCGAGGCAGCCACGGCCAAGCCGACGTTTACCAGCCTGCTGTATTGGGAAGATTTGGCACTGATGTGTGACCGCTCCGAAGTGCGGCAGTACATGGAGGCGCGGTTGAAGTTGTGTGTGAGCAGTTCGCGCAATCAGCACAAGTCTTTGTATTTTTTGCCGGGGGCTTGAAGTGGCTTGCCAGTTGGTAGGCTGGCTTGTCTATTGAAAAGATTTTTTCTGTTTTTATAGCTGGTAGCCTTTGCTGTATATGGGCTAGAGGCTTATTTGGTTCTTATTTTTGTTTTGGTTGTAAGCAGCTTTTCTTTTTAGATTTCGCTGGGTTTTTTCTTTCCGAAGCCGCTTATCGCGCGGCGGCGACTTCCTTTCTTGTCGCGCAAGAAAGGAAGCAAAGAACGCGTCTGCGACGCTATCCGGCGAAACTCGCTGTGCGCCAAAGGCGCTTCGCTCAAACAGCCGCCGGAAAAATGATTTTTTATTTGGTACGTGCGCGACGCTTTCGCGCGCACGGTGGGGGCGTTGAGAGTCGGGGCTGAAAAGGGTTTTGTAGTTGCCCTGTAGCTGCTTGGTTTTAGGAAAATAGTGGCTTTGGTTAGATTTGACTAAAACACCGGTTCTGAAATCAAAGCCCGCGCAGCACTCGAACAAGCAAAGCCTTTTGCAACAACAGTAGCGTCACCCCCTTGCTACATAAGGGCCAGCCCCACATTTGGCTCATAAACAAAAATCCAGCAAAACTCTTTTCAACCAGCACAGCACCAAACCCACCCCGTGCGCGCGCAAGCGTCGCGCACCCTTGTGGAAGTCCTTCACTTCTCCGGCGGCTGTCTGAGCAGAGTGACGAAGGAACGCTGCGAGTTCCGCCGGACAGCCGTCGGCAGACGCGCTTTTTGGTTACTTTTTGTCGCGGACAAAAAGTGATTCGCCTGCCGGGGCGAAACCCGGCCTCTGAACCCAAAGCCCGCGCAGCGCTAGTCAGAAAACCAGAAGACCAGAAGACCAGAAAAGAGCTTTTCACCCTCCAGCACACCACCCCACTGAGCGCTAACTTTGAAAAGTAGTTTTCAAAGAAGCATCGCAACAGCCCCACCCCAGTTCCCGCTCAGAATAAGCTTCTGACCTATAGCCAATCTCGCCCTGCAAACTTACAAACACGTCTTGGAGGTCCATCAGACATGTTGAAAACATCATGGCAAGAAATCCACTTGCTCGAACTCATCGCGGTGTTTCTGCTGACTTGCACTGCGTGGTTTTACATCAAAACCTATATGGACTTTGAGAGCAACTACATGACATGGCTGGAAGGCGCCAATGGCGGCGAGGGCATGAGCCGGGCCGAGGCGCTGGGGCTGTCGGGGGACTTTCTGGGCGGTGTGCTCAACCCCATCCTGAGTTTTTTCTCGTTTCTGGCGCTGCTGTTTACGCTGCGCCTGCAGCGCAAAGAGCTGACGGCCACCATGGATGAACTGAAAAAATCAACCTCGGCCGCCGAGAGCAATGTGCGCCTGTTTACCGAGCAGATTCGCGCGCAGCGGCTGGATGCATTTGAGAATACGTTTTTCTCGCTGCTCAAGCTGCACAACAGCACGTTTGAAAAGATGAACGAGCCCGAGCCTGCCACAGCCGAGCGGCCCGCCGAAAGCCCGCTGCAGCGGCTGATGATGCAGGTGCGCAGCCAGGACTCTCTGGAGGCGGCGCGCGCGGTGATGATGGCGGACCACAGCGAGATTGACCACTTCATCTCCATCTTGCTGGAGATGCTCAAGTTCATTGACCAGAAGTACCCGGAGGATGTGGAGACGGACCGCATGTTCTACGCCAATATTCTCAAGGCCATCATCAACCAGGACGCTTTTGAAGCAGTGGCGCTGTACGCGGCCACGCACAATCCACACAGCCCCTACTTTGTGTTCAAGCAGTTGATTGAAAAGTACGAGCTGCTGCAAGAGCTGGACTTGCGTGCCGTGAAGCGGCAGAAGTTTGTGGCGGGCTATCTGCAGTTTTTCCCGCAACTGGAAAAGCCGGTGGACAACTAGCGCGCAGCTGCACAGCGCTACCATCGCAGGCTTCGCGTTTGAACGCAGCGACAGCAGCCTGGCTGCCGCCACATTTGCAGTAGCAACTTCCCATGAACATTCTTTCTATCCAGTCCCACGTTTCTTACGGCCATGTCGGCAACTCGGCAGCGGTGTTTCCGCTGCAGCGCCTGGGGCATGAGGTGTGGCCGGTGTACACCGTCAATTACTCCAACCACACGGGCTACGGGCAGTGGGGCGGATCGCCCATTCCCGCCAACGAAGTGACGGCGATTGTGGATGCGATGGAGCAACGCGGTGCGCTGGCGCAAGTGGATGTGATTTTGAGTGGTTACCAGGGCGGCGCTGACATCGCCGATGCGATCTTGAGCACGGTGGCACGCGTCAAGGCGCTCAACCCCAAGGCGACGTACACATGTGACCCCGTGATGGGCAACGCCAAGTCGGGCTGCTTTGTGAACCCCGCCATTCCGGTGTTGCTGCGCGAGCGCGTGGTGCCTGCGGCGGATCTGGTGACGCCCAATCAGTTTGAGCTGGGCTATCTGGCAGATATGCCGGTCACAACGCTGCAAGAAACCTTGGCCGCAGTGGATGCCGTCATGGCCATGGGCCCGCGCGCCGTGCTGGTGACCAGCGTACACCGGCCTGATGCCGCGTCCGGCACGATTGAGATGCTGGCGGCGGACGCCCACGGTGCATGGATGGTGGCAACGCCACATCTGCCCTTTAAGGCCAATGGTTCTGGCGATGTCACGGCAGCGCTGTTTACGGCGCATTACAGCCAGCATTTTGGCGAAAGTGGCTCTGCCTCGCTGGCGCTGGAGCGCACGACCGCCAGCATGTTTGAGCTGCTGCAGCGCACCCACGACCGTGGCGCGCGTGAGCTGCAACTGGTGCAGTCACAAGAGAGCTATGTACACCCCAGCGTGCATTTTGTGGCGCAGCACATTCGCTGATCACCTGCAACGCGGGAGAGGTGTTGAGCACGGGTTCTTTCCTACCGCACGAGGGAATGGGCTGCCAGCTTAAAGCGGGCCGTGGCCTCCGTGGCCGTGGCCAGAACCGCCCCGGTTGACACGGCCCAAGTGCTGCACGATCGCGCTATGCAAGCCCAGCTAGAGCATGGTGACAAGGCCTACGCGGCATTTGTGAGCGGCGCACCTGCGGCGATGGAGCTGGTGCTCAACGATGCCACTTTGGCACCCAAGCTGCATGAGCTGACCGTGTCGCGCCTGCTGGATATGGTGATGACCAACTACAGCATCAGCTTCTCGCGTGCGGTCAGTGAACAAGATTCGAGCAGCGAGAACCTGTGGGACTCGGTGTTCAGCTCCATTGAGCTGACGATGTGGAGCGTGATTTTGAGCTTCCTGGTGCTGGTGGTATTCGTTGTGATGATGATCCGTATGGAAAGGCACCTGCGCGCCATCAGCTTGCACACAACTGCGCAACACTGAAAGGCCAGTTGCCGTCAGCGGCGCAGCCCGCAAGGGCGGCTGCCACCATCGCCCAGCACGACCGCGGGAGGAGATCACCATGGAACTTCGCTTACTGCGCGCCTCCGATGCGCAGCAACTTTGGGCGTTTGAAAATGCCCATCGCCAGTATTTTGAAACCTGGATCAACGCCCGTCCCAGCACGTTCTACACACCCGAAGGGTTTGGCCAGACCTTGCAGGCCGCGCTGCTGGAGCAGGCAGCAGACAAAGCCTTTCACTACCTGATCTGGGAAGAAAAAAAGTTGGTGGGCCGCATCAACCTGACGCAAGTGCGGCGTGCGCATTTCCAGAGCGCCAGCCTGGGCTACCGGATTGCGCCCGGCTATAGCGGCCAGGGATTGGCCAGTGACGCGGTGGCTGCGGTGATGCAAAAGGCTTTTCAGGAACACCACCTGCAACGCCTTGAGGCCACCGCCCGCCCTGAAAACCCGGCCTCTATCCGTGTACTGCTGAAAAACGGCTTTCACCAGTTTGGTCATTCGCAATCCAGCATTGAGTTACACCGCCAGTGGTTTGATCTGCTGTACTTTGAAGCGCATGCGCAATCGCAGCCTGCGCGTTGACCGCCCAAGGACAGCACCCGTTACCGTGCTGCAGGGCACGACAACGGGGAGCCCGTCGCTAACGGCCTAGCAACATGCCCAAGCCAAAGTCCAGCGGCATGGCACTGCTACCACCCTTGGCCACTTGCTGCACTTCGGCGGCGCGTTTGCAGCCGTGAACGTAAGCCTTGAATTTTTGCGCACACTCGGTGGCCATCTCCTGTGCCTTCTTGGTGTTGTTGAGCTGCACCTGGAGACGTATGTAATCCTGCCATGCCAACGCTGAGCGGTTGAAATGCTGGAAGCCATCGTCCAGCACCTTTTGCGCTTCCCGTTTTTTGTTTTGTGCCAGCAGATGCTCGGCATACAGCGTATAGGCCTTCCACGCCCGATGCTGGGGCGATTTCATGTTCGCCTGCAGCGCGCGCAAGACTGTGGGGTCTTTGCTGTTGGACTGCCAGCCAACTAACGCGGGCAACGCATGACCCTGGGTTTCCTGCACCATGCTCAGGCGCGCCATCTTGAACACTTCACTGTTTTGCGAGGTGCCCAGCAAGGCCTGGGCCTGCGACGCTTTGAGGTAGCTGGCAAACAGACGCTGCACGCTGCGCGTCTTTTTGATCTTGCTCCATTCGCTGCTGCGCGGATCCGGCCAAGCACGGTCATCGCCCATCAATTTGTCGTGCAACTCATTCACACGTGCAATGCGTTTGTCGGTGTCCGGGTGGGTGCTGGTGAGGAAGGTGGTCAGGTCTTTACCCAGTAAAGACAGATTCCCCAGTATTTCGCCAGTGACTGCACCGCCTACGTTGGCGGTATCGCTCTTGGAGCCTACTTGCGCAAATGCAGCTTCGCGCACGTCTTCGAATAATTTGCGCATCGCCTCACGTTGCACTTGCTTGCTAGCTTCGACCTTTTTTTCATAAGCCAATGTGCGTTCTAGCAGCTTGACCCACCCGTCGGGTACGGAATACCCCATGCGAATGGAGAGCTGCACCGCCATTTCATCGGCAGCGTGCTCCTGGCTGCGCGACCATGCTGGAGCAATCAGGTTGCGCCCCACTTGGTAGGCAGACAACAAGGCTGCCGCTGAGCGCATTGCTTTTTCTTGTTTAAGGTTTTGAGCCAGCTCTGTATGACGCAAATTTTGACTCACCATGGCCACCGCGCCTGCTACCTCAGAGGCTTTGTCGGTGTTCATCACCGCTTCTTGGAGTTGGTCATACTGTAGGTAGCTGTGCGCGAATTCATGCGCCAGCACACCCACCAGTTCGTCCTCGTTCTCCGCCTGCTCCAGCAACCCGAGGCTGATATAGATATTGCCGCTGCTCTGTGTATATGCGTTCAGGTCGCTGCTGGCGTTGATGTAGACCTTGCCGGGCCATGCAGGCACACCCGCTTCGGTGCGGATTTTCTGCAGCAGACCATTCAGATAGTTTTGCACCTGCGGCATGTGCACCAGACCGTAGCCGGTGGCGCGGTTGTTGATGACCTCTTCCTCGGAATCAGCCCAGGCACGCGCATCCGGTGCGGGCTTCAAGTCGAGTGTTGTCGGCTGGGAATTGAGGTTCAGGGCTTGGGTGAGGGCATTGCTCGGTATCGTCGGCATGCTTTCACAACCGGCCAAAGCCGCGGCCATGAAGATGAGCGCAGTGCTGCCCCATAAAGTGCAAGAGCGCGCCATGTCAGCACCCCTTGCCTAAACCTGCCGTACCACCAATGATGGCAGACCGCTCTGCCCCGGCAATGCGGCAGGGCTCCACAAAATTACTCTCGCGAGCGACAGTAATCTGGCTGCGCAGCGCCCAGCCTGTACCGTGGTTGCCGGCTCGGATTTGGTAGAAACGTTTTTCCGTTTGCAGCACCTGCCAGTCTTGGCCCAGCGCAGAAGGCACCGCAATCGTCTGCTTGCTGGCGGTCAAGTCAGGCGCGTCATACAGCTCAAGAGCGCTTTTACTGATGCTGGCAATGGCATTCTGCGCGAGTGCCGGAGTCAGGATGCTGGTGCTCAAAAAACAGGCTGCGAACGCTGGAAAGAAGCGGGCGATTTTCATGGACTTTCCTCCTTCTGGATGGGAACTGAATCAGACTTGAAGTCAGTAGCTGCATGACTGCGGTGAGGTTGGCAGACACAGCGCAAGATGACATTGACAACGCTGGCGGTGGCACCTGTCCACTGCAGCACCAGCACAATTCCCAGCAGCTGTGCCAAGTCTTGAATCGAGTACTGCGTGGTGCGCAGCATCAGGTAGAAAACACACCATGCCAGCACCAGAGAAAACGCGATTTCCAGCAGCTTGAAGCCCCCTGCTATAGCGACCAGCTGCACCTCTTGCCAAACACGCGGGCAGCGTTCTTCTGGCGGCCTGAACTCCAGCTGCAACTCAGTTACTGGCGTGTCTGGCAGAGGGTTGATGCGCAGGCAGTTCTGCACGCGTTCCCGTGCTCGCGTCAACGAGGCATAGACCTGGTAATTAATCAGGCCCAGCGCCAATGCCAGAAGAAAAAATGCCAGAGGCTGGTGCTTGTGCAGGGGCTTGGGCCATTTGTAATCTGCGCCAAAGTGCAGCAGGTTATCGAGCGCCATCGCATGCAGGTAGACACCGGGTATGTCGCCATGGATGGGCGATTGCACGGTATCGTTGATTCCCGCTACCGAGGCGCCAATCAGCACATGTTTTTGCTGAATGTTGCGTTGCAGCCAGGCGCGGGTTGCGTCTGTTTGCGGATCAGCCACCAGCACCAGCGGTACATGGCGGTGCGACGGACAGGCGGGCTCCACATTCATCGCTAGAAAACCGCGCAAGCTGCGTGGAATCATCTCTTTCCACCATGCTGGCTGCGCATTACAGCCCAGCCAGCGTTCCCACTCACCAGGCGCATGCTGCTCTAGGCTCCAGGTCAATGCCATGGTGCTGGGCGTGTCAGATTGCAAACGCTGCAGGATCTGGTCCGTATCAAAATCTTCAGCAATTGCCAAAGCGGCGCTACGGATGCGCATGCGCTCTGCCTTTACCTTTTCGCTGTGTGCAATGGTTCTCGCCTCGCTATTGCCGCGCAACGGATAAGTCATAGCCAGCTTGGTGCTGGGATCTGGGTCATAGCGGATGCCCACCTGCCGATAGCAACGCTGAGCTTGCGGGGTCTGCAGCTCAGCGCGCAGGTACAACTGGCCTGCTTGGTTTTCCAGCGCGGCCAGATAAACACGGGTACCTTGCTCATAAAGCGTACAAAGACTGTCAATCAGCCTTTGCAAGCCCTCCTCAGAGCGTGCATGTACCAAAGCGATGTCCAGAAAGATAGACGCAGGCCGATACTGCGCCACGTCGTCCAGCATGGCTGCGTACGACAGGTAACTGGGAGGCCATGTTTCGCCGACCAGCTCCAGGTACTTGTCGTTGAGCTCCATAACCGCAATTTGGGATTGTGATCGGCTGCCATAGGCGGCACTTGCGACCAAAGCGGTACCGCGCGAAGCGCTGTAGGAGTCATTGGGGAAGAACTCTTCCAGTACGAACGCATAGAAGCAAAGCATGCAGAAAAATGTCAGCGCTGTCACCATCACGCGCGTGCTGCGCTGCTGCCACCATGTGCGCAGGGCATGAAAATTACGACTGTTCTGACCAGTTGGAGGTGACGTTGGAAGCGAGGCGTTCACACAGAATATGTTTCATTGTTTTTCAAAAGCAACAGAATCATTCTTCCTCGGGTGCCTGCTGTCAAGACGTATGTGCCTTGACAATGGCTCTTCGGCCTCTGCGCGGCGACTGCCGAAACAGCGCCAACAGTTTCGACGTGAGCGCACGCTCAAAAGGTTTCCCTGTCGTCCTCTGCATGGGCTGCTATGGGCAAGGGGTGCACCGCTGGTTTTTTGGGTGATGTCCCACCGACTCCTGTCGGAGCCAGCGCCGGAGATGGGCGCGGCATCGTCGAGCTGTTCGGGTTTTTGACAGGCACAGGGCTGGATTTGACCACCACAACAGGCCTATCGGCAGCAGCTTGAAGACGATTGGAAGAAGGCTGCGGCTGGTGGGAACCACCTTGCAAACGGAAAATCGACACCGCACTGACCAACTCCTCAGCCTGTTTGCGCAGGCCTTCCGTAGCCCCTGCCATTTCTTCCACCAGCGCAGCATTTTTCTGCGTGGTCTGGTCCATGTGCGTGACTGCTTCCGCGACCTGTGAAACACCGTTGCTTTGTTCTCCGCTGGCATGGCTGATATCCGTGATGAGCTGGGTCACCTTCTGGATTTCTGCAATGGCTTGCTCCATCGTCTCACCAGCGTGGCCTGCCTGCAGATTGCCTTCGTGGATTTCACGCACGCTGTTGCTGATCAGCTGTTTGATTTCTTTGGCGGCCTCGGCACTGCGCCCCGCCAGGGCGCGCACTTCGCCCGCCACCACAGCAAAACCCCGGCCATGCTCACCGGCGCGTGCGGCTTCCACGGCCGCGTTAAGTGCCAGGATGTTGGTCTGAAAAGCAATGCCATCAATCACGCCGATGATGTCAGCAATCTTTTTGCTGCTGGCATCAATGCCTTGCATGGTCTGCACCACTCGGCGTACCGCGTGCCCACCCTCCGTGACCACGCGCTGGGCTTCACTGGCGCGGTGATCGGCCGATTGGGCGTGCTCTGCGTTGTGGGCCACCGTTGAGCCCAGCTCGTCCATTGCGGCTGCGGTTTGCTCCAGCGCGCTGGCTTCGCTTTCCGTGCGGGACGCCAAATCCTGATTGGCCTGTGCAATCTCTGCACTGGCCATGGCCACACTGTTGGCTTGCTCGTGCACTGTGCGCACGACCCGGGACAGACCGGCGCTGGTGTTGTTCATGGCATCCAGCAAGTGGCCGATTTCGTCTTTGCGGTTGCTCTGGATGTGAACGGTCAAATCCCCTTGCGCAATCGCATCGGCCATCAGGCTGGCCTCGTTCAAGGGGCGCACGATCATGCGCCGGATCAGCCAGAACCAGATACACGCCAGCATGACTACCGCAGCCAGACCCATAGCGGCAAATTTGATGATGATTGCCCGCGTTTCAGCAATGAATTCATCGGTGTAGGCGCTGGAGGCAAACACCCAGTCCCAAGGTGCATAGTGGCCAAAGACGGCGAGTTTTTCACGCGCTGATGGCTCGCCGGGGTTGGCCCAAGGATAGCCAATCATGCCCTGCTTGCGCTCAAGCATTTCACGGATGAAGTAGTGCCCATCGCTGTCCTGCGACTGCGCAATGTTGCTGCCTTCTTGCGCAGGGTGCACCAGCAATTGGCCACGCTGTGCACTGCTGTCTGCCCGCAGAACAAAGTAGTAACCTGTCTCTCCCACCTTGAGAGCACGGATAGAGGCTTTGAGGTTGTTGAGCAACTCCGAGAAGTCCTGCCCCACAAAAGCGATACCGACGGTGTTGCCTGCCGCATCTTTGAGGGGGCGATAGTGCGTCATGTACTCACGGCCAAACAAAGTGGCCAGCCCCATGTAGCTTTGCCCGCTTTGTAGGGCGACGTAAGCAGGGTGTGCACGGTCTAGCAAGGTGCCCACTGCAGTTTGGCCTTGCTCGTTTTTCAAAGTAGTGCCGACCCGCAAGTAGTCGCCGCCGCTTTACGCAGCAAAGATGGTGGTGACAGCACCGGTTCTTTGGGTAAACGCAGCAAGGCGAGGGTCTTGGGCATCCAGTGCCTGACCGTTGAGGCTGAGCACCGGCACAGTACTGCTGCTGTCCAACTCCAGTTGGCCTTGCAAGCTTTGCGCCAAGCTATCGGCCAGAAACTGGGTGCGGGTACGCAGATCTTTATCGCTGGATTCAATAAAGCGTTGCAGCATCGCAATGCCTTGCTGCATTTCGTTTTCCATCTTGCCGCGCAGCGATTGCGTGACACCCCATGCAATTGCCATCACCAGCAACCCCAGGATAGAGGCGACCCATACAAAGTTGGTGATGGCGAGTTTGGTGCCGAGCCCTTGGCTGCGCCAGTAGCGTTGTCCGATATGCATGCTTGCCTCTCATTCGCAGCGCAGATGGCACTGTGTGCGTCTTGTACTTGTGGGGTGAAAGAAAAAATCTGCGCAGTACTTGCCATGAATAACAGCGCAGGCCGCAGCTTAGTGATAGACACTGAGCGGCGGCTTGACACACATCAATTTGAAACAATTACTTGCATTCCATCTGCAATGGGCTGCTTCATTGGCACAACCAAAGCAAAAAAAGAGCACCTAGCCTTTATTCCATAAGGGCTAGGTGCTTTTTGAGTGAAATTAAATGGCAGGGCTTACGGAGTGATCCATCCAGATACGGTTAGCGCCTGCATCTTTTGCCTGATAGAGCAGTACGTCGGCACGGTGCAGTGCTGTGTCGAAGCTGTCCTTATCCAGAATGGCCGCAACGCCAAAGCTGGCTGTTACCGGCCCGCAAGGCATTTTTTGTGCCCAGTGTGCGCGCGCCAGTTCTTCATGGATGCGCGTTGCCAACGCCCGGGCGCGGGGCAAGTCAATGTGACGCAATGCGAGCACAAATTCTTCGTTTCCCAAACGGCCTAGGTGATCGCCTTCGCGCACGTTCGCCTGCAAGATGCGGGCAAAACAGCGCAGGGCATCGTCGCTGACGGTGCGGCCGTAGCGGGCATTGAGTTGCTGAAATTGATCCAGATCGCACAAGATCAAAACCCGTAATCCACGCTCATACGGCAAGGGGCCACAGGCGGACTCCAAGGCCAAGCGCGGCAGTAAACCGGTGAGTGGGTCTACATGCCCTGCGGCACGGCCGCGGTAAGGCTGGACCACCCAGGCACAGCCTAGCAGTACGACGCTGTACGCCCCCAAAGCCAGCGTCATGAGCCACACCCACCATACTGGGAAGCCGCCATTGGCTGCTGTGCTCCAGGCCACAACGGGATACAGGAACAGCAATGCCGCGCAGCCCGTGTAAGCCAGCAGCATCCAGTGATCTCCCGGGTGGCGCAAGGGCGTACTCCATAGCATGGGCAGCTTGTGACCCAAGATGCATGCACAAGCCCATGCCACAACGATGGCACTTTGCTCCCCCATGCTGGCCGTGGCCCAAAGCGCTATCAGCGCTACTCCTTCCAGCCACCCCACAAGGCGAGTGGGCTGCCCCAAGCGGCTGGCTGTGGCCTGGGCCATGGCTGAGGCGGCCAGAGTGCACAAAGCGCCAGTGCTCAGTAAAAAGGCAGCGCGGCCCTGCTCTCCGCCAATGAGCTGCAAGCCCAATGCCACACCACCAGCTACGAGTGCACCCCCTGCCCATGCCAGAAATTCTGGTTTACCGCACAAGGCCCAGACCACGCTGCATGGGACGGTGAGCAATCCGAGAACAAAGAGACCGGGCAGTACAAAGTAAGAAGGATCAAAGGAAGACATGAGAAAGCCAGTGACTGGGTGCAATCATTGATTGCCTGTGAAAGCTGTCTGCGTTTGCAGGGCGTTGACGGAAGCTGTATTTCTGAATACTTGGTGACGTTAGCCTGAAACGATTCACCATACTCCTTACAAATGCCAACGCTTTGTGTAGGAATTTGTACTTGTTTTGTTTGGGGGCTTGCCATGGAACTGCTTGCGCGGATTTGTCAGCGCGGCACGATGAAAAGCTACGTTCTCTTCAGTTATTGGCTTAAGGATGCTTCATGAACCCATCAATCGACGGCTATGCAAAGTTGGATCACTTGTTCATTAACGGCCAATGGGTGACCGGTCAGTCGCACAGCAGCAATACCGACACCGATCCGTTCAATGATCAGATATTGGCAACGATTGCCCATGCAGACTTGGCACAACTGGATGCGGCATACGCGGCTGCAGCCAAGGCACAGCAAATCTGGTCCCAGTCTTTACCGCAAGAGCGAGTGGGTCTCTTGAGCCGGGTGGCGCAGATATTGGAGACCCGCAGCGAAGAAATTGTTGACTGGATCATTCGCGAGTCAGGCAGCACCCGCTTGAAAGCAAGCATTGAATTGATGAGTGCCAAGGGCATCGTTCTGGAAGCGGCCAGCTTTCCATCGCGCATGCAGGGCGAATTGTTAGCCTCCAGCTTTCCCGGCCAATCCAGCCGCGTGTACCGCGAACCACTCGGTGTAATCGGCATCATCAGCCCTTGGAATTTCCCCTTTCACCTGAGCATGCGCTCGATTGCACCCGCATTGGCGACAGGCAATACCGTGGTGCTCAAACCTGCCAGTGATACGCCCATTTCTGGAGGCACCTTGTTAGCCGCCATTTTTGAAGAAGCGGGAGCGCCTGCTGGAGTAATCAACGTCGTTGTAGGCTCAGGCAGCGAGATGGGCGACGCCATGGTTGAGCATGCGGTGCCACAGATGATCTCGTTCACGGGCTCAACACCTGTAGGCCAAGGTATCGGCAAACTGGCGACTGGCGGCAAGCACCTCAAGCGTGTGGCGTTGGAGCTGGGTGGTAACGCGCCCATCGTCGTGCTGGACGATGCTGACATCGAAGATGCCGCTGCAGGCGCTGTCGCAGGCCGTTTTCTGCACCAGGGGCAAATTTGCATGAGCACCAATCGTGCGATTGTGGACGCCAAGGTCTACGAGACCTTTGTCGCTGCTGTAGAGCAACGCGTGAAGGCCTTGAAGTATGGCGACCCCATGCAGATCGACACCGTGATTGGCCCGATCATCAATGCCAAGCAACGTGCTGGCGTCGAAGCCAAGATCAATCAGGCACTCCAGGATGGGGCACGCTTGGTGGTGGGCGGCACGGCCCAGGGCAATGTGCTGCCACCCCATGTACTCGCAGATGTGAACCCTGAATGGGCCATTGCCAAGGAGGAAACCTTCGGCCCGGTTTTACCCATCATCAAGGCACGCGACGAAGCCCATGCACTGGAATTGGCCAATGCCACAGAATTCGGCTTATCAAGCAGCGTCTACACCCAAAATTTGGAACGTGGCGTGCGCTTTGCGCGCGGCATCCACGCGGGTATGACCCATGTGAACAATATGTCGGTCGGTGATCAACCCAATGCCCCCTTTGGCGGTGAACGCAACTCAGGCTTGGGTCGCTTTAACGGTCGCTGGATCTTGGAAGAGTTCACCCGCACTCACTGGGTGACAGTGCAAGAGCAAGGAAAAGCGCGCTATCCATTGTGAGATGCGTAATGGCATGGCTTGTGCCTCTTGTGAATACTGGCAAGCCATGCCACATTGCAAGTTACTGCCGGGTATGAATTTGCATTTGAGGAGATAAGCCATGACCAGCCCATCGACCCCCATCAATTTGGACAAACTGCGCAATGCAGTGCAAAAGTTTGGCTCCAATACGTTCACCACCGCACAGGTGGCGGATGACTACCAACAAGGTGAAGGTAACTTGGGAGATGCTGGCATGCAGCGCTTTGAAGAATTGCTGCGCCGCCATGCCGCGCTCCTGGGCATCAGCCCCCAGCCTTCCAGCGCTGGAGGCGATACCGTCTGGATGGCTGTCTAAGAAAGCGTAATCTTCATTCCGAGCATGCCTTTCCAGTATGCTTTTTTTACCTCTAAAGCCCCCGACATTAGTCTTTGCTCGATGCCGTACTCAGACTCACAGGGGCGATAGGCTTTTGCGCATTCCATAACATTTCCAGGCGTTCTAGCTCGGCATCGAACCGTTGGTTCACCCGCTGCTTTTCCACCATTTGTCGGTCAATCAAACGTTGCTGTTCTTGCTCGCTACTTTGCGCAGCCTCTATCGACAAGCGCAAGCTAGCAGGGATGCGACTGGGATCGTTGGCGTAGAACGCCAGTTCTTTGGCCTGCTCGGCATGCATGGCTTGCAGCTCTGTTAGTCGCTTTTCCGCGCTGCGCTGCAACTCACCAAGCTGCGCCAAGTTTTGTTGACGCTCTGCTTCATGGCTACTGCGTGACGGGTAACGCGCAAGCAACGCCCCATCGCGCCGACGCTGCTCGACAATGCGTTGCATCTCCAGTTCCTGCAGACGACGCGCTTCCAAGCGCTGCGCCATTTCAACTTCAGTCAGTGCGGGCGCAATGCGCTTGCGCTCCACCCCTGAAGGGCCCAGTACCCGCTGTTCACGATCTACGCACTGGGCTATGGGGCGGTCTGACGTCCAACGTCGTCCCGCCGCATCTACGCAGGTAAAGATATTGCCTTGCGTCACCTGCGACTTTGCAAGCACTGGTGCCAGCAAAGCGCAGATAGAAAATACCAATACCCCAGTCTTCGTTATGTGTACCGGTCGCATGGCTGCATGTGTAGTTAGTCGTTCACCCCATAGCGTTGACGATAGGCCTGTACACGCTCGTGGTGCTGTGCCATTTCGCCAATGCCTCCCTGAGACCCTAAAAAGACCAGCAAGTCCGACAGCGTTGCAATTGCGCAAACCTGCAGGCCTAACTGATTACGCACATATTGCACTGCGCTGTGGTCTACATCCTTGCCATTCTCGGTGGCTTTCTCTTGGCGGTCCAGGGCAATCGCAACAGCATGTGGCGTGGCCCCTGCAGCGTGAATCAAAGCGATAGATTCGCGCGCCGCAGTGCCAGCACTCATTACATCGTCAATGATGAGGACACGTCCCTTCAGCGGAGCACCTACCAAGGTGCCGCCTTCACCATGGTCTTTGGCCTCTTTACGGTTATAGGCAAACGGTATGTTCTTGCCCATACGCGCCAACTCTACTGCCACAGTGGCTGCCAACGGGATGCCTTTGTAAGCCGGGCCGAAGACCATATCAAACTCCATGCCACTGGCCACAATGGCTTTTGCATAGAATTCTGCCAAACGGGCCATCTTGGCACCGTCATCGAACAAGCCTGCATTAAAAAAGTAAGGGCTCATCCGCCCCGCTTTGGTCTTGAATTCGCCAAAACGCAGTACCCCTGCGTTGACGGCAAACTGCACAAAATCTTGCGCCAGTTGATCGTTCTGTTCCTGTTGCGCGCCACTGATAGACATGGATTCTTCCCTTTTTAAATTGACCAGCCTCAACCTCAACGGCATCCGCTCTGCCGCGTCCAAAGGTGTGGAGGATTGGATCGCAGCGACCGGCCCGGATTGTATTTGCGTGCAAGAGGTTAAAGCCCAAGCTGCAGATATTGAGGGCAAATTCGACTCCCTCGCGGGCATGCGCGGCATTTTTCATTTTGCGCAAAAGAAAGGCTATTCGGGCGTTGGTATCTATAGCCGCCATGAACCTAGCGATGTGGTCATTGGCTTCGACCCCGAAGAGTTTGATGCCGAAGGGCGATATGTAGAAGCGCGCTTTGATACGCCCACGCGCAAATTCTCCATTATTAGCAGCTACTTTCCCAGCGGATCCTCGGGGGAAGAGCGCCAGGCAGCCAAGTTCCGCTTTCTGGCGAAAATGCATACGCACCTGATGCGCATGAAAGATGAGCGGGAATTTGTGCTGTGTGGAGACATCAACATCGCTCACCGCAAAGAAGATCTAAAAAACTGGCGCAGCAATCAAAAAAACAGTGGATTTACCCCAGAAGAGCGAGCATGGATGGACATGCTGTTAGCAGACACCCCCGCTGGAGGCATGCGCGATGTCTACCGCACACTCAAGCCCGATACGACCGATGAGTGCTACACATGGTGGAGCAACCGTGGCCAAGCCTATACGAACAACGTCGGTTGGCGTTTGGACTACCACCTGGCAACACCCGCGATTGCTGAGATGGCGCGTGCTGAATCCATCTACAAAGGTGAGAAGTTTTCAGACCATGCGCCGATTACAGTGGGCTATGACATGAAGCTTGCTTAAGCCGTTTTATCGTCGACGTACAAAGAACGCGTTTTGCCTTCGAGATAGCAAATTCCACCCCACAAAGCGACCAAGCTAAATATATAGAACATATGGCCGCTATTGTGGGCAAAGAAAACCTGTGTCCAGCCGAATCCAAAATAGGCAATTGGCAGCAAAGAAGCCACTGTGCGTAAAGCTAAACCATTTTTTTGTTGTTGCGCAGGCAGTGCGTAAATTCGTCTTCGGCTAGGCCAGAAAATCGCTAAGGGAATTACGTAGAACAGAAGAAGTCCGCTGACTCCAATCAAACCACGCTTGGCAAACATATCCAAAATTTCATTATGAGCATGTCCATAATCATTGACTGACGGGTCCGCCCAACCTAAATCTACATACTCTTTTTTTCTCGCAACAAAACCTTCAACGCCCCAGCCAGTGAAAGGTTGCTCCATACCTAGACGCCAGGCTAGCTGCCATTGCTCCAGACGCTGACCAATCGATGTGTTGACTGCCTGCTCAGGATTTTCACGGTAAGCGTGCGTTTCAACCAACGCTTGCTGCACACGCCCCTCCACTCTTTCCCACAAAGGAATCAAAGTGACTACGCCTAGAAATAAAGAAGTAATAACGGCATAAACTGCTAGCCGGCGATGGCCATGCTGCAATAACAGCATCCAGATGGCGAGCAATAACAGTGGCGCGACCACCCAGGCGCCGCGCGTTTCAGAAAGTACAGAGGCTAATACCCCAAAACTTCCTAGTATCCACAAGATAAAGGAGTATCTGCGTTGATAGCCCCCCAACAGGGCGAATGTCCATGTCGCTATGCCTAAATACATGGCAATCCCACCATACTGAATTGCGTTGGTAAAGCCGCTAGCTTTACTGATCCCCAAATAGTGATATTGGTACAGAGCTACAGCCATCGCTCCCAACGAACCGCCGGCCAGCGCCCAGGGAATTGTTCTCGGGTCAATACCCCGATATGCAACGACCACCATGCAGAAAGCTGCCAACCAGTATTTGGCCCAATAATCTGTGTCTGACCAAGACAGCCAACCGTCAAACGTCGAACCCCAAAGCAAACCGGTAACGACGAGAAGGCCCGCCAACCTCCAAGTGGCCTTATCTATGCCGTGCATTACCGCACCTTTAAAGCCTAGCAAGCTAAATAAAAGAATACCAACAGCCCCGTAAGAATAGCCTGTTGGTACTGCTAATGCCAAAGCCCAGAAAAAGAATGCAGAAATGCTCAACCCAAGAAAGATACGGTTGCTCTTCAAAATTTCGCTCATCTACAATTAATAAAAAACTATCGTTTCTTTGTCTGCTCTAAATATTCCTGGTCAATTTCCAAAGCCACATAACGAAAGAAACACTCCAAAGCGACAAAAAAACTGTGCAAAAAGCCTGCGCGGCCACACAAAAATCCGCGATGGAAAAAATACAGGCGAACAAAATTAGCGATCCCTGAACCCATCCCTCTCACAACGCCGCCACGCTTTCCGGCTTTCATGCGTTTATAGGCACCCAATTGCACATATTGAGCAAGTTTTTGCAAGCTGCCGTAAATCGTCTCGCGAGAATAATGAGGTAGGCGATTTTTCAGCAAACGCACTGGTAACGTTTCATTTTTCAGCTTGGCTCCTTCATGGACGACGCCTTCAAACTGAATAATTTGATGGCGCGGGAAGAGCCTGGGAATTCCCCCTGAACTGCGCATTCTTCCTAATGACTGTCCATAGGCGATTTGTTCCCAAGCGACTTCCCATACCGCCTCCATATTGGCATCGACGATGCTGCGAATTTCTTGTGCCAAAGCGGGCGTGACCAACTCATCCGCATCCAAGAAAAATACCCAGTCGCCCGAAACGTGTTGCAGGATACGGTTGCGCTGCACGGCAAAGCCTTGCCAATCTGCATAGACAAAGACTTCAGCGCCTTTTGATTGGGCTATGGCAACGGTGTCATCGCTGCTACCACTGTCCACCACGATGATCTGGTCTGCAAACCCTGCGCTATCAATGCATGCACCAATGCGACGCTCCTCATTCATGGTGAGGATGCCAATGGTCAACTTGGCCATATCAATTTCCGTTAGTACTGTGTCGGGGCATCCCAAAGGCCGCAAATACGCCCCCAGAGACGCGAGACATGTTTGGGGGATGGTGCGAACACCCGCAGTGCTAACAAGGCAATAGCTCCTGCAAGTGCAGTTCGGCGATGTTTGGCGGCAGTAGCGGCGCCTGCGTGCTTGGCCGTAAATAAGACTTTTGAGCGAGCATGGTGGTAGCCACGGCCATACTCTACCTTGATGGGACGTGGACCACGCACAGAGCCACGGTTGGAGTGCGGCACGAGCACAGCAGGCTGCACCACGACAGGCTTGCGCTCTTGCAATAAGCGCAAGCACATGTCTTCGTCTTCGTAATACAAAAAGAAGCGCTCATCAAACCAGCCATGGTGCGGCGCATTGGACATGTTCAGCAGCATGGCTGCTCCGCAGGCGTTACCCACGCAGGTCACCGCCTGTGCCCCGGGGCCCTTGGCAGCCCACCAAGTTCGAATCCAGCCGTAGTTAATCTGCGCCTTGCCGTCGCTGCCTGTGAGCTGTGGCACCACAATCGCCGCTTCTGGCCATTGTTGGGCTGTTTCCCACAAGGCTTGTGCATGCTCAGGCTGCAAGGCGCAGTCCGGATTGATCATCAAGCAATAAGGGGTTTGCGCCGTTTGAAAGCCGCGATTGTTGGCCGTGCCAAACCCCATATTTTCAGACAACGCAATCACTTGCGCCTGTGGTAAATGCTGGCGCGCTTGCGTAAGCGTGTCATCCGCACTGCCGTTATCCACTATCACAACATGGGGCCAGCCCCGTAATTGCTGGGCTAAATCTGCCACGCAATGCGCACTATTGAAAGTCACGATCACGGCAGTGATCTGCGCCAAAGCAGGACAGCGCTCTAAAAGAGCGCTGTCTTGAATATCTGTTGTGTAGGGCATCAACGCAGTCATCGGTAGAGCTTAATGTCCACCCGCAAACACCTCACCTGCTTTGAGTTTGTAGACCGTTCCGCAATAAGGGCACTTGCCTTCGCCGTGGTGCGCCACGTCGATGTACACCTTGGGGTGGGTGTTCCACAACTGCATATCTGCCTTGGGGCTGGGGCAGTACACACCACCTTGGGTGTTCAAGTCTTTGGCGGCCAGTTCTACGACGGCGATAGTGGGCATGTGGGGTGTCTCTCTCACAGGTGGGGCAGCCCGTACCTGCAGGCTGCTTGAAATTTAAATTCCAACGTCAGCCGTACCCGGCCAACTTCAGTTGGCGGGGATTTTAAAGCCTCAAACGTTGCTTGCGTCGCCGCTGGCAACAATGGGTTCAGGATTCGTGGGCCGTTCCATCGTCCATTTAACCAAACGACCTTGGACGAATTCGCAGGTGACATGCGAATTCGTGCCATCGGTCCAGCGGTAAATCTCGGGCTCCTGGCCTTCTTCGGACAGGCGTTTGCCGAGCGAGCGCGTCATCGCCACCACGTGCATCAAATTCACTTTGGGTTTGAGCTTGGCGTTAAGCATGACCGCGCTGCCCACATAACCGATGGGCCGCTGCGAAGCGCGGCGCATCACGGTCATCAAGCGGGTGAAGTGCAGCAGCAGCCACATCAAGATGCCGCCGCCTACTGCGGCCACACCTTTCCAGCCCAGAGAATCGAAGGCGACATACAACAGGATCGCCAGCCCCAAGGGCACTACAACATTGCGCAAATTCATGACGGTTATTGTCTTATGTGAGAAACACAATCTTTATGCGGACAGTGCGTATGCCCCCAATCGAGGGCAACGCCAGCTTTTTAGTCCATGGCGCGCACAACGTTCATGGCCTCGTCGACGCGTTCTACGGCATGGATTGTCAGGCCTGCAATCGGTTTTTTGGGCGCATTGGCCCTGGGCACGACCGCAATCGTAAAGCCAAGCTTGGCAGCCTCTTTGAGGCGGTCTTGCCCACGCGGCGCAGGGCGCACTTCGCCTGCCAAGCCCACTTCGCCGAATGCGAAAAAGCCTTTGGGCAAAGGTTTACCGCGCAAGCTAGAGGTAATCGACAGCATGACGGCCAAGTCAGCAGCGGGTTCGTTGATACGCACGCCACCCACAGCGTTCACAAATACATCCTGGTCCGCACAGGCGACACCGGCATGGCGGTTCAGCACCGCAAGCAGCATGGCCAGACGGTCTTTGTCCAGGCCCACCGACAAGCGCCGGGCCGCCGGGCCTGCGCTGTCTACCAGCGCCTGAATCTCTACCAGCAAAGGGCGTGTGCCCTCCAGCGTCACCATCACGCAGCTGCCGGGTACGGGCTCGGAATGCTGGCTCAAAAAGATGGCGCTGGGGTTGCTCACGCCCTTGAGGCCTTTTTCTGTCATGGCGAACACGCCAATCTCGTTGACGGCACCAAAGCGGTTCTTGATGGCGCGAATCAACCGGTGCGGGCTGTGCGTATCGCCCTCAAAGTACAACACCGTATCGACCATGTGCTCCAGCACACGCGGGCCGGCCAGCGCACCTTCTTTGGTCACGTGGCCCACCAAAATCACCGTCACGCCCGTGCTCTTGGCCATGCGCGTGAGGTGCGCCGCGCATTCACGCACCTGCGCGACGGAGCCGGGAGCGCTGGTCAGTTGGTCGGAATATGTGGTCTGGATCGAGTCAATCACCACCACCGCAGGCTGCGTCGCCTCGATTGTGGCCAGTATTTTTTCGAGCTGAATTTCGGCCAGCAGGTTCACCTGACTGCCGTCAATGCCCAGTCGGCGCGAGCGCAGCGCCACTTGCGCGCCGCTTTCTTCGCCCGTCACGTACAGCGTGGGCAGGCCCGCACGGTGCAGCGCATCCAGGGCTTGCAGCAGCAAGGTGGATTTGCCGATGCCGGGGTCGCCGCCAATCAGCACGACGCCGCCTTCCACCACACCGCCGCCCAGTACGCGGTCCAGCTCTTCAATACCGCTGGGCGTGCGGGCAATGTCTTGGGCCTCGATGGCTGCCAAGGGCGTGACTGGCTGCGCGTTGGCCAAGCCGGCGTAGCCTTGTGGTGCGCTCAGGCGGTTTTTACCGCCGGATGCGGCTTCGGGCACGCTCTCGATCAGGCTGTTCCACGCGCCGCAATTGGGGCACTTGCCCAACCAGCGCGGCGTGGTGCCACCGCAGGCGTTGCAGGTGTAGATGGTTTTGTCTTTGGCCATGGCGTGACTATATCGGCGCGTTCTGGGCAACCCGTGACCCAGGTGTTATGCCCTACAAAAAAGAGAGCGGCTTGCCGTTTGTTTGATTGAACCTCAGCTACAAAACGCTGTGAAGTCTTTTAAGAACAATGGCATGCAGCTCACTTTTATGAAGTATTGTGCTATTTACGCAGCGGTGCTTCATCGCTGACTACAGGCACGCGTGGCGCTATGGCGCACATCAGCTCATACCCCAAGGTGCCAGCAGCGGCGGCCACTTCATCAATGCTCAGTTCAACGCCAGTGACGGGGCTGCGCCCCCACAGCACCACTTCGCTGCCCATGCCTGCATCGGGAATGGCGGTCAGATCGACGGTCACCATGTCCATGCTCACGCGGCCCAGCAAGCGGGTACGCACACCATTGACCAGCACCGGCGTGCCCGTGCCGCAGTGGCGCGGATAGCCGTCGGCGTAACCACAGGCGACCACACCCACCTGCATGGGGCCGTCTGCCGTGAACGTGGAGCCATAGCCCACCGTATCGCCCGCCTGCAGGTTTTGGGTGCCAATGATTTTGGAAGACAGCGTCATGCCGGGCTGCAAACCCCAGTCTTGCGCGGTGCGCTGCGGGTAATCGGGCGAGCTGCCATACAGCACGATGCCGGGGCGCACCCAGTCATTGCGCAGCTTGCCATTGCCGGCAAACCGCATGGTGGCGGCGCTGTTGCACACGCTGCGCTCGCCCGGCAGGTCTTGCGTCATCTGCTCGAACACGCTGACCTGGTGGTCAATGCCGCGTGGGCCGTCGGCATCGCTAAAGTGGGTAATGAAGGAGATTTCCTCCACCTGCGGCAGCGCATTCAGGCGCGCATAGGCGCTGCGGAAGCGCTCGGGTGTAAAGCCCAGGCGGTTCATGCCACTGTTCATTTTCAGAAACACGCGGTGCGGTACCTGGGTTTTGTGGGCCGCCAGCCAGTCGATCTGCTCGTCACAATGCACCACGTGCCACAGGCCCAGGCGCGAGCACAGCTCCAGATCGCGCAGCTCAAAGACACCTTCAATCAGCAAAATCGGGCCACGCCAGTCCAGGCGGCGCAGGCGCTGGGCTTCTTCCAAATCCACCACCGCAAAACCATCGGCCGCGCGCATGCCTTCAAAGGCGTGCTCAATGCCGTGGCCATATGCGTTGGCCTTGGTCACGCACAACAAGTTGGCATCTTTTGCGGCGCTGCGCACGCGCTCCAGATTGTGGCGGATGGCTTGGGGGTGGATGGTGCAAAGAATGGGACGCGGCATGACAAATAACAATCGAGGGCAAACAGCGGCCATTCTGGCACCAGTGTTCAAAGTGTGCGTGATATAACCGCTGCTCATCTGCCATCGGGACAATCATTTCCGTGCGCTTGTCCTACACGGCAGGCGCGCGCTCAGTATTTCATGAAGCGCGGTTTCTACACCATCATGTCAGCGCAGTTTTTCAGCTCGCTGGCCGATAACGCCCTGTTCGTCACCGCCGTAGAGCTGTTGCGCACTGGCGGCGCGCCTGAGTGGCAAAGCGCTGCCCTCGTCCCGATGTTCGCCCTGTTTTATGTGGTGCTGGCGCCTTTTGTGGGCGCGTTTGCCGATGCGCTGCCCAAAGGCCGGGTCATGTTCATCAGCAACGCCATCAAAGTGGTGGGCTGCCTGCTCATGCTGTTTGGCCACCACCCGCTGCTGGCTTATGCCGTGGTGGGTCTGGGTGCTGCGGCGTATTCCCCGGCCAAATACGGCATCCTCACCGAATTGCTGCCAGCCTCCCAACTGGTGAAAGCCAATGGCTGGATTGAGGGGCTGACCATCACCTCCATCATCTTGGGCGTGCTGTTGGGCGGCCAGCTCGTCGGCCCGGCGATTGCGCCGCTCTTGATGGGACTGGGCCTGCCGGGTGTGGACAACGCAGCGGAGGCCGCAATTGGCGTGCTGGTACTGGTCTACGCGCTGGCAGCTATTTTTAATCTGCGTATTCCGCGCACCGATGCACCGCTGGTGGCGCTGCGCCAGAACCTTAAAAAGGGCGTGCTCAGCAACACCCTGGCGCTGCTGCCCGACTTCTGGAACTGCAACCAGCGCCTGTGGCGCGACAAGCTGGGGCAGATCTCGCTGTCCACCACTACGCTGTTCTGGGGTGTTTCCGGCAACTTGCGCTATATCGTCTTGGCTTGGGCTGCGGTGGCTCTGGGCTACGGCACCACGCAGGCCTCAGCGCTGGTCGGCGTCGTGGCGATTGGCACGGCCGTGGGTGCCATTGTGGCTTCCATGCGCATGCGCCTGCAGCACGCCACACGGGTGATTCCCATGGGCATTGCCATGGGCTTGCTGGTGATTTGCATGAACTTCATCAGCAATCTGTGGGTGGCCATTCCCTTTCTGATCGTGCTGGGGGCCTTGGGTGGCTACTTGGTCGTGCCCATGAATGCGCTGCTGCAGCACCGCGGCCACAGCCTGATGGGCGCAGGCCGCTCGATTGCGGTGCAGAACTTCAATGAGCAAGCCTGCATTCTGGGGCTGGGCGCGCTGTACAGTTTTGCCACCTTGATGGATGTCTCCGCCTACGGGGCCATCACAGGTTTTGGCCTGATTGTGGCGGTCACCATGTGGCTGATTCGCCGCTGGTACCTGCACAACTGCCGCAAGCATGGGGGCGAAGTGCGCCGCCTGCTCAACCTTGCGCGCCACGACCACCACTGAGTGGCCCCTCACTATTCGCGACTTTGATAGCGCCAAGCCCTTATTGCACAAGGGCTAGAGCCACTTTTTGCCATGCATCCCTCTTTGCCGTACTTTTGCCTGCTCTTTAACGCCATGGTGTGGGGGCTGGCTTGGTGGCCGTTTCAGACCATGCATGCGCAGGGACTGGTGGCGCCGTGGGCCACGGGCATGATTTATAGCGTGCTGGCCATCGGCACAGCGCTGGTATTTCGCAACAGCTTGCGCCAGTTACTGGCACACCCGGTGCTGTGGCTGCTGGCGCTGTCGTCCGGGCTGACGAATGTGTCGTTCAACACCGCAGCCTCGACCGGCGATGTGGTGCGCGTGATTTTGCTGTTTTATCTCATGCCCGCATGGACGGTGCTGCTGGCCTGGAAGTTTCTTGGCGAGCGCCCCACCACCCAGAGCCTGCTGCGCCTGGTACTGGCCTTTGGCGGCATGGCGCTGGTCATCATGCCGCAGGGTGCCACCTGGAGCAGTTTGACGTCCGGCGTTGGACTGCCGGAGTATCTGGCACTCTTTGGCGGCTTGTGCTTTTCCATGACCAATGTGATCTTGCGCCGCAGTTTTCACACGCCAGCGACCCCGCGCTTGCTGAGCATGTTTGTGGGCTGCATGTTCATGGGCTTGTTCACCGCAGGCACGGGTTACGCCACAGGCCATCTACCGGGCATTCCTGCACCCAACACAGTCTGGGTGGCTTGCGCACTGGGCATGGCGGTGCTGGTGGCCGTTGGCACCTGGGCACTGCAGTACGGCGCAGCGCGCATTCCCACCAGTACTACCTCGCTGATCATGCTCTCAGAGGTGCTGTTTGCCAGCGGCTCTGCGTGGCTGCTGGGTGCCACAGAGCTGACGCCCCGCATGCTGCTGGGCGGCGCGCTGATTGTCTCGGGCGCGCTGCTGGCCGCCTTGCAGGGGCGGCGCAGCAAACTCGCTCCCGCCTAAGGCTGGGCTCGCCTGCCCCCTCCGCACAAGCCCACGCTATGGGGGCCAACACGGCATAAGGCTGCTGGGCGCCAAGCATTCATGCAGCAGTGGCAAGATGGCACTTTCGCCCCACTAGAAACGAGCAAGCCATGCCGAGTTTTTACGATTTCTCTGCCCCTGATATTGCAGGCATTCCGCAGGCCATGTCGCAATTCGCAGGCAAGGTGGTGCTGGTGGTCAACACCGCCAGCGCCTGCGGCTTTACGCCGCAATTGTCCGGCTTGCAGCAATTGCATGAGCGCTATGCAGCGCAGGGTTTGGCGGTTTTGGGTTTTCCCTGCAACCAGTTTGGGCAGCAAGACAAGGGCAGCAACACAGAAATTGGCAGCTTCTGCCAGCGCAATTACGGCGTAGCTTTTCCGATGATGGCCAAGGTAGAGGTCAACGGCAGCCAAGCGCACCCGCTTTTTGCCTGGCTCAAAGCGCAAGCGCCGGGGCTGCTGGGCACCCAAATGGTCAAGTGGAACTTCACCAAGTTCCTGATCGCGCGCGACGGGCAGGTCATCCAGCGCTATGCGCCCAATACCGCACCGGCCAGCATCGCCTCCGACATTGAAGCGGCCCTCGCACAACCCCCACACACCGGGGCGTAAAAAAGGGGCCAAGAGGCCCCCTTTCTCTGAAAAAGCCTTAAAAAGGCCTTAGCTGCTTGGCAGCGCTCCATCTTGCGGAGCTTCGCGCGCGGTCTGTAATTGTTTGGCGCGGTGGAGCTGGCGCAGCACGGCATGCGAATTCATGCCGTACATGTCGGCAAACGCCTCCACGGTCTCCGCACCGCTGGCCGTGTAAGCGCGTTGCACGGCCTCGGCCTTGGCATCTTGCTCGGCCACTTCGGCCAAGGCGGAATCCAGCAAGGCTTGCGTAGCTTCATCGCGCACCTGCACCACTTGCAAATAGGCTTCGCGGCTCAGGCCGGAGTTCACAAAAGCGAGGCCCATGCGACGGCGCAGCTTGACTTGCAGGTCTTCACCATCGCGGGGTTTTTTGCGCTTGAACACTTCCACCAGGGCATGGAAGACGTGTTCAGGAGCCATCGCCTCGACCGGGTTGCCGTCCAGGTCATGGCGCTCTGCGCCGGAGGCCACCGCATTCAGATAGCGGGTGGAGCGGGTATGAATCGCCATGGCCACCTTCAAGCCTGCTTTGTCGATGGCTTCGCCATGCAATGCCAGCAGGTCTTGATAAATACCGCGCTTGAGCGGCAGGAAAGTGGCACCAAACAACACAGGGTGCAGCTGCGCCAGCTGCTCCAGCACGGGATGCACTTCACGCACAGGGCGCGCCGCTGTCGGATTGGGCGCTGCCGAGCGACCACGGCTGGGAGTGCGGCGGTCAGCGCGGGCAGGCGCCTCCACTGGTGCGCTGGGCGCAGAGTTTTCAACGGGTGTGGACACGGGTTCGGTCATGGGCTTGGGGCCAGTGCAGGGAAAATCAAACCCGCGATGATGCCAGCAATGCGGCGCAGATGCGAATCCATCTGACTTTGGCCGCTTTCGCCTTAGTTCTGTAAGGCCTCATCGAGCACCTCCACCCAGTGACGGACAGGCACCGTGGTGCCACTTTGTAAATGCGTGATACAGCCAATATTGGCCGACAAAATGGCGGCAGGCTGCTCCAGTGCTTCGCCCAGCGCTTGCAATTTGCGATCACGCAGCGTCTTGGACAACCGTGGCTGCAGCACCGAGTAGGTGCCCGCCGAGCCGCAGCACAGGTGCGACTCTGTGCGCGCTGTCATCAGTTGAAAACCCAGCTTGCCTAAATTGGCCTCCACCACCCCTTTGAGCTTTTGCGCATGCTGCAGTGTGCACGGCGGGTGGTAGGCCATGGGCTGCTGGGGCACTTTGGCAATCGCTGCCAGCTTGTCTGCCAACTCGGGCAACAGCGATGGCAGCAGTTCACTCAGATCGCGGGTCAATGCGCTGATGCGCGCAGCCTTCTCGGCGTAGGCAGGCTCGTGCCGCAGCACATAGCCCCAGTCTTTGAGCATGGCTCCGCAACCCGAGGCATTGCTCACAATAGCTTCAATCTCGCCGGCCTCCACCGCAGGCCACCATGCATCAATGTTGGCGCGCATCTGCGCTTTGCCGCCGTCGTGGTCGTTGAGGTGGTACTTGACCGCACCGCAGCACTGGCTTTGCTGCACCACCACGCTCTGGATGCCCACAGCGTCCAGCACGCGCGCTGTGGCGTAGTTGATATTGGGCAGCATGGACGGCTGCACGCAGCCCATGTGCAGCAACACCTTGCGCGCATGCTCGCGGCTGGGCCATGCGCCGTACTGGGTTTTAGGCGGCACTTTGGCCTGGATGCTGGCGGGCAGCAGGCTGCGCACGCTTTGGCCCAACTTCATGGCCGGCGCAAACAGCGGCGACGTAACGCCTTCTTTCAATGCCCAACGCTGCAGGCGCTCGCTCATGGGGCGCTGCACTTGGTCGTCCACCACTTTGCGACCGATGTCTACGAGGTGGCCGTATTGCACGCCACTGGGACAGGTGGTTTCGCAGTTGCGACAGGTCAGGCAACGGTCCAGGTGCAGCTGCGTGGCCCGCGTGGGCGTGTGCCCTTCCAGCACCTGTTTGATGAGGTAAATACGGCCCCGCGGGCCGTCGAGCTCATCGCCCAGCAATTGGTAGGTGGGGCAGGTGGCCGTGCAAAAGCCGCAGTGCACGCATTTGCGCAAAATAGCTTCGGCTTCTTGCCCGTCAGGGGTGCCGAGGTACTCGGGGGCCAAATTGGTTTGCATGGTGCTTCTCGCTTAAAACAAGGCGCAGGTGCGGCCGGGGTTAAAGATGCCGGCCGGATCAAATGCCTGCTTGAGCTGAAGGTGCACGCGCTGCATGGCGGCAAGTTTTTGGTCAAATAGGGCTTGAGCCGTTATTGCATCAGGGCTTTCAGCTCTGAATAGTGAAGCGCTTCCACCCACTGCCTGGGCAGCGGCTTGCAAGGCCTCACCCTTGCTGCGCGGTGCATAGACCCAGCGCTGCGCGCCATGCCATTCCACCAGAGCATCCGCAGCCAGCGACAGCTGCGGTGCCGTCTGCGGCAGCGACAGGCGCCACAAACAATCTCCCGCAGCGCGGGCGGTAAACCACGGCAATGTCTGTTCGCGGCAAGCTACCCAATCCATAGCTGCCTGCCCTTGCTCTACAAGGGTTCCACCCATTTTTTGGCAGGCAGCTTCGACGGCAGCCACAGCCCCGCGCAGGCGCACGTACAGCGTGCCAACGCCAGCGCCTGGCACCCAGCAACTGGCATTCAAGGGCAGGGGCTGCCCCCCCCACTGATTCAGACGCTGCAAAGCGTCGGCTTGGGACATGTCCTCAAAGCGCAACGTAGCTTCACCGGGCACCACGGGCAGCACCTTGAGGCTGACCTCGGTAATCAGGCCCAGCGTGCCCCAGCTGCCAGCCATCAGGCGCGAGACGTCATACCCCGCCACGTTTTTCATCACCGTGCCGCCGAAGCGCAGCAGTTCTGCCTTGCCATTGATGATCTCAATACCCAGCACAAAGTCACGCACTGCGCCCACGCTGGCGCGGCTGGGGCCATTCCAGCCTGCAGCAACCATGCCGCCGACAGTAGCGACATCGCCGTCACGCGTGGCAAAGTGCGGGGGCTCAAACGCCAGACACTGACCTTGCTCTGCCAAGACCGCTTCTAGTTCCACCAAGGGAGTGCCAGCGCGCACGGTCACCACCAGCTCACTGGGCTCGTAGCTGACGATGCCGCTCAAGCTGCGGGTGTCCAAAATTTCGCCTTGCAATTGCAAGGCATGGAAGTCTTTGCTGCCGCCTCCGCAAATGCGCAAGGCGGTCTGGTGGGCAACGGCGTCGCTGACGCGCGCATGAATCTGATGAAGGGCGGCATGCATAGCGCTAAATCGTAACGATACTGCCGCTTTGTGCCTGCCTTTGCCACATGAATTTTTTGAATGCTCCGCGTGAATCACGCTGGCAGGCTGCCATAAAAAACCGCCCTCGAAGGGGCGGTTGGTCAAGCGGACAGGCACAGGCTTGTGCCTGATCCGTGCTTAGCGGTTATAGGCAGACTCACCGTGCGAGGTGATATCCAGACCTTCGCGCTCCGCATCTTCAGACACTCGCAGACCCACCAGGATATCTGCGACCTTGAAGCAGATGAACGAAACCACACCGCACCACACGATGGTGACGATCACGCTCTTGAACTGCACCCAGACTTGGGCTGCCATGTTGTAGCCCTCAGGCTCCACACCACCCAGGCCTGCTGCGCAGAACACGCCTGTCAGGATCGCACCCAAGATGCCGCCGATACCGTGTACGCCGAACACGTCGCATACATCGTCCACTTTCAGCATGCGCTTCAGACCGGACACGCCCCACAGGCACAGAGGGCCCGCGATCAAACCCATCACGATAGAACCCATAGGACCGACAAAACCAGCTGCAGGCGTGATGGTCACCAGACCCGCCACCGCACCAGAGGCTGCGCCCAGCATGGAAGCCTTGCCCTTGTGCAAGCCTTCTGCCACGATCCAGGCCACAGCCGCAGCGCCAGTTGCCAAGATGGTGTTGATGAAAGCCAAACCAGCCGTACCATTGGCCGCACCGGCCGAACCGGCGTTGAAACCAAACCAGCCCACCCACAGCAGGGATGCGCCCACCATGGTCAGCGTCAGGCTGTGCGGAGGCAGGGCTTCTTTACCAAAGCCAATGCGCTTGCCCACCATGTAGGCACCCACCAGGCCAGCCACCGCAGCGTTGATGTGCACCACCGTGCCGCCCGCAAAATCCAGCGCGCCGTCTTCGGCCAGCAAACCACCGCCCCACACCATGTGTGCCATGGGGATGTAGCTGAAGGTGAACCACAGCACCGAGAAAATCATCACAGCAGAGAACTTGATGCGCTCAGCAAAAGCGCCCACGATCAGTGCCGTAGTGATGGCCGCGAAGGTGGACTGGAAGGCCACAAACACGTACTCAGGAATTGTGCTCAGCGAAGCCGACAAAGTGTCGGGCGTGATGCCGCTCAAGAACAGCTTGCTGAAGTTGCCATAGAACTTGCCTTCGCCACCGAACGTCAGCGAGAAGCCGTAGATGGCCCACAGCACGGTGATCAGCGAAAACACCACAAACACCTGTGCCAGCACGGACAGCATGTTCTTGGAGCGCACCAGGCCACCGTAGAACAGGGCCAGGCCAGGGATGGTCATCAAGATCACCAGCATGGTGGAAGTCAACATCCACGCGGTATCGCCGCTGTCAAGTGCAGGTGCGGCTTGTGCCGCAGCTTCAACGACTGCAGCGGCTGCGGGTGCAGCCTCTTGCGCGAAAGCACTGGTTGCCGCGGCCATCAGGCCCAGACCCAGTGAAATTGCAGGGAGCGATTTTTTCATGTCAGTCTCTTGCTTCAAGGGTTGCGTTACAGGGCGTCTTTACCGGATTCGCCGGTACGGATGCGCACGACCTGCTCCAAGTCGTAGACAAAAATCTTGCCATCGCCGATTTTTCCGGTGCGCGCAGCACCTTCAATGGCTTCGATGACTTGTTCCAGCACAGCGTCATCGACGGCGGCTTCCAGCTTCACTTTGGGCAGAAAGTCCACCACATATTCCGCGCCGCGGTACAACTCGGTATGACCTTTTTGGCGACCGAAACCCTTGACTTCGGTCACCGTGATGCCTTGTACGCCAAGCTGCGAGAGGGCTTCACGCACCTCGTCGAGCTTGAAAGGCTTGATGATGG
Source organism: Comamonas sp. (assembly GCA_015478895.1). Taxonomy (GTDB): domain Bacteria; phylum Pseudomonadota; class Gammaproteobacteria; order Burkholderiales; family Burkholderiaceae_C; genus Comamonas. The sequence continues at coordinate 226,149 of JADMKK010000057.1, forward strand.
CTGACACCATTTTCATGAGACGTTCCTCCAGGAAGCGGGAGTTGTAAAACTGTTATGACAAGCCCATTAAGCAGGGAGCGTGCCAACCAGAGGCCTTGTGAAGAGAAACAGACTCGTCCTACAGTAAGCCACCAGAAAACTGCGGCAGCAGCACCGTTTTGGTGCAACAAAAACCACCTGCCGCCACCACTTTTACGCACCGTTTTAGGGAGGATCAACACCATGGCCTTGGCTTGCGTTCAAAGTCGCGCGCTCTTGGGCTTGCAAGCCCCACCCGTGACTGTGGAAGTCCACTTGGCCAATGGCCTGCCCAGCCTGACGCTGGTGGGTTTAGCGGATATTGAAGTCAAAGAAGCCCGAGAGCGCGTGCGTTGCGCCATCGCCAATAGCGGGCTGGAGTTTCCGACCAACAAACGCATCACAGTCAACTTGGCACCTGCGGATCTGCCCAAAGATTCAGGTCGTTTTGACCTGCCGATTGCATTGGGCATTCTGGCCGCCAGCGGGCAGATTGATGCCGCCAAACTGGCGGGCTGGGAGTTCGCGGGCGAGTTGTCTTTATCGGGAGACTTGCGCCCCGTGCGCGGTGCCTTGGCGACCAGTTTGGCCTTGCAATTGGCGGGGGCCAACGTGCGTCTGGTACTGCCCAAAGACAGTGCCGCAGAAGCCGCCTGCGCGCTGCATACCGAGGTGTACGGTGCCACGCACCTGCTGGATGTTGTTGCGCAGTTGCTTCCAGGCACGCACACGGGCGATGTCTTGCCCAGTGAGGGCTGGCAGCGCATGCAGCCCATGCTCACTGCGCCCACCGCATATCCTTTGGATTTGGCCGATGTCAAAGGCCAGGTGCAAGCCAAGCGCGCCCTGGAGATTGCTGCGGCAGGCAGCCACGGATTATTGTTGGTGGGGGCACCGGGCACCGGAAAATCCATGCTGGCCCAGCGTTTTGCGGGGTTGCTGCCGCCCATGACCGATCAAGAGGCCGTCGAAAGCGCGGCGATTGCCAGCCTGGGCAACCGCTTCCAGACGGCCCACTGGGGCCAGCGCCGCACCAGTAGCCCACATCACACCGCCAGCGCTGTGGCACTGGTGGGTGGAGGCTCGCCCCCCAAACCGGGCGAAATTTCCTTTGCGCACCACGGCGTGCTTTTCCTTGATGAATTCCCTGAGTTCAGCCGCAATGCCCTGGAAGCTTTGCGCGAGCCCTTGGAGACCGGGCGCATCACCATCTCACGCGCCGCGCACAGCACCGAGTTTCCCGCGCGCTTTCAGCTGATTGCCGCCATGAACCCCTGCCCCTGCGGCTTTTTTGGCAGCCCCTTGCACAGCTGCCGCTGCTCGCCGGAGCAGGTGGCGCGGTACCAAGGCAAGCTCAGCGGCCCGCTGCTGGATCGCATTGACCTGCACATTGAGGTGGCAGCTCTGCCCGCTGATGAGTTGCTGCAAAGCGCCACCGGAGAGCCTACTGCCACCGTGCGCAGCCGCGTTGCAGCCGCCCGCGAACGTGCCATCGTGCGGCAAGGCTGCACCAACCAATTGCTGCAAGGCGAAGCGCTGGATGCACACCTGCAACTTGACGCCACGGCGCACGACCTGGTGCGCAAGGCCGCACAGCGCATGGGCTGGTCTGCCCGGGCCACCCACCGTGCATTGCGTGTGGCACGCACCATTGCCGATTTGGCGGGCAGCGACACGATTGCCAGCGCCCATGTGGCCGAAGCCATGCAATACCGCCGCGCCTTGCTGCAAACAGCGGTGTCTTAGCTGCGCCTAGGGTGTGTTCACGTTAATAGTTGACTACGTATGCAGGCGCTGACAATCCAG
>JADMKK010000058.1:0-7734 GCA_015478895.1 Comamonas sp.
GCCATGGCCGCATAGCTCTACTTCTCAGAGCGGTGGTTTATGGGGGGATTACCCAATGATTGAAGAAGAATTTCAGAATAATAAAATTAAAATTCGAAAAAACTCATGAATAAATATTACTGCTACAACAAAAAATCTTCCATCCTTCAACCAAAAAACCCCTGCGATTCTTAGAATCCCAGGGGTTTTTTCAGATTAAAGAATTAGACGTTGAACAAGAAGTTCATCACATCGCCGTCCTTGACGACGTATTCCTTGCCTTCGGAGCGCATCTTGCCGGCATCTTTGGCGCCCTGCTCGCCCTTGTAGGCAATGAAGTCTTCAAAAGCAATAGTCTGAGCACGGATATAGCCGCGCTCAAAATCTCCGTGAATGACGCCTGCAGCTTGAGGGCCAGTGTCGCCAATGCGAATTGTCCAGGCGCGCACTTCCTTCACGCCGGCGGTGAAGTAGGTTTGCAGGCCCAGCAGCTTGAAGGCCGAGCGGATCAGGCGATTCAGGCCGGGTTCGTCTTGGCCGATCTCAGCTAGGAACATCAGCTTGTCTTCATCGTCCATTTCGGACAGATCGGCTTCGATCTTGGCGCAAATGGCTACCACAGGCGCGCCCTGCTTGGCGGCGTATTCGCGCAGGCGGTCCAGATATGGGTTGTTTTCAAAACCGTCTTCCGATACGTTGCCGACAAACATCGCAGGCTTGGCGGTGATCAGCGTGAAGGATTTCACCAGTGGCTGCTCTTCCTTGGAAAACTCCAGTGCGCGCACGGGGATGTTTTCGTTCAGGGCAGCTTGACAGCGTTCGAGCAGGCCGACCAGCTTGATCGCGTCCTTGTCGCCGGAACGGGCGGTCTTGGTGTGGCGGTGCAGGGCCTTTTCCACAGTGGACAAGTCCGCCAGGCACAGCTCAGTCTGGATGACTTCAATGTCCGAGATCGGATCGACGCGGCCAGCGACGTGAATCACGTTGTCGTCGTCAAAGCAGCGCACCACATTGACCGTAGCGTCGGTTTCGCGGATGTGGGCCAAGAACTTGTTGCCCAGACCTTCACCCGTACTGGCGCCAGCGACCAGACCGGCAATGTCCACAAACTCCACAATCGCGGGCACGATGCGCTCGGGCGAAATGATGTCGGCCAACTGTTTCAGGCGCGGATCGGGTACTTCCACCACGCCAGTGTTGGGCTCAATCGTGCAAAAGGGGTAATTTTCGGCGGCGATGCCGGCCTTGGTCAGTGCGTTGAAAAGGGTGGACTTGCCGACGTTGGGCAGGCCCACGATGCCGCATTTGAGGCTCATGGAAATTCCTTGTGGTTCATCAATGCACTGTCGAGCACCACACCATCGTGGCCGAAGTGCCCGATCCGCAGGGATGCGAATCTGGTTCTGGGGAAGATGTGACTGAGCCGTGCTTTGCTGCCGCAAAGGTTTGTTCTGGTTTTGTCACGAAAAACTATGCCGATTGTAATGATCAGCCAATCTCTGACGGCGCAGGGCGGATTGCAGCCAGCAATCCAAAACTCCGCATGAAAAAAGCCAGCCGGAATCGACTGGCTTTTTATGAACAAGGGGCCAAGCAGCCCCGACTCTTAAATATCAATAAAAAGTGCCTCTAGCCCTTATGTATCAACGGCTAGTAGCTATCTATTTAATGAAATGGGAAATGCAGTGGTTTTATGACTTGGCTGCGCGCGGTTTGCATTGCAGTTGCAGCAGGCGGTGGGTGGCACTGTCTACCGCAGCACCGGGCTCACGCAGTGGGCGAATGCGCAAATCCAGAAATCCGCGCTCTCCGCACAGTTTTTTGAGCGTAGCTTCGCATTTTTGCAGGTCGTCGTGGCGGGTATCGCAGACCATGGCGTGCTCATAGTCGGGCTTGGCAACGTAGGCGGCTACGTCTTTGGCCATGGGATCTTGCTGGGTAGCACAGCCAGCCAGCACGACCGCAGCGGTAGCGGCAAGTAAAGCGAATTTCATGGGTGAATTCCTCCAAATATAGGGCGGCATCTTAACGACATAGGCTCTGCGTTAAATAAACAAAAGCTGGCCACCTACAGGCTGACCCACTTGCAATATCTGCCCGTCCCCTTGTGCGATCACGGCATTCATGCCAAAAGTGATAGCACCATCCAGGCGTTCATCCTGGCGATATTGCGCGATAGTGTTGCCCACTTCTGGGCTGGCAATGCTGGTGGCCGGATCAATATTGGGAATAGGACAGCGGGAGCAAGGCTTGCCCAAGCGCAGCGCCACAGGATGTGCGGCCTGCACCCAGAAGGTTTCGACGAAGTCTTCCTCATGCGCTTGCAGACCATCTATCACGATGTTGGCGCGAAAGCGCAGGCCATCCACACCCGCGCAACCCTGTCCGGCAAGGCGAGTGTTGAGTTCCGCGAAGGCCGCGCTGGTGGTGACGAGCAGCGGGTAGCCATCAGCAAACTGGTTGGGTGCCTGAATGCCGCCTGTCCACTTGGTGTTGGAAAAGCGCGGGTGCGCTGGGTCATAGCGCACTAGGCGGCAGGGCCGGCCGATAGCCTGCGTGAACCAGACGGCGGCCTCGTCACCCATATCCCAGGCGGGCACGTCGCTTTTCCAGACTTTGACCATCCGCTGGGCATAGCTGGGCAGCAAGGGCAAATCGAGCGGCACGCTCAATGCAGGTAGTTGGGGGTAACGTATGTGCAGCACGCCCTGCGCGGTATCGATGACAGGTTGTATCAAGGCCATGTGCGGGGCGCTGCGCTGGGTGATGAACTGGCCTTGCGCATCCACCACCATCCATGCGCGATCCCATTCCAAGCCTGTGTCTAGCAAACGGGCTTCCTGCACCGCAATGCCTGCACAGGATTTGATAGGAAAGACCCACAAGGCACCGATATTGCCGATGACGTCAGCTTGTTCAAAACCTGAAGCTTGAGAGAAATTCATATCGGCCATTGTCGGCCATGCGTTACACCCCAGTCATGTGTGCAACCACAACAACGGCATTGAGGGAAACCGTCCTGCGAAAACGCTGGCCTAGCCCTCCTACAATGCGTTCTATGGCGCAATCCTTTGACGTATGTATCCGTGGAGCCGGCATTGTCGGCCGCACCTTGGCTCTTTTACTGGCCCGTGAGCGGCTGCGCGTGGCGCTGGTTGCTTCGCCCCGGCCTGTAACGGAGCTGTCTGACGTTCGCGCGTATGCGCTCAACGCGAACTCCCGGCGCATGCTGGAGTCTTTACGCACATGGCCCGATGCAGTGCATGCCACTGCCGTGCGGCACATGGAGGTGCATGGCGATATCGACGGCAGCGTGCATTTTGATGCTGCGGCACAGGGTGTCGATGCACTGGCCTGGATTGTGGATGTACCCGCGCTGGAGCAACGCCTGGCAGAAGCCGTGCGCTACCAACCTCAGGTAGAGATGGTGAGCGAGCCCGTACCAGCAGCATTGACTGCGGTGTGTGAAGGCCGTGCCAGCGCTACCCGGGCAGAGTTTGGCGTGGATTTTGAAGTCACGCCCTATGCCCAGCACGCCATTGCCACACGGCTGCGTTGCGAGTTGCCGCACGGCCAAGTGGCACGCCAGTGGTTTTCCCCACAAGGTATCTTGGCCTTCTTACCACTCGAAGGTGAAGACGGTCACAGCGTCGCGGTCGTGTGGTCTGTGGATCAGGCACAAGTCACAGATTGGGTGCAATCTGAGGAAACAGCGTTCACCCAAGCCTTGCAGGAAATCAGCCAGGGCAGCTTGGGTCAACTGACATTGCAGGCACCTCGCATGAGCTGGCCGCTGCAACAGGCCGTAGCCAGTCGCTGGTGCGGCGCCATGCCTGCAAGCAGCAACAGTCGCAACCCGCTGAGTTGGGTGCTGGCTGGGGATGCCGCCCACAATGTGCACCCGCTGGCAGGACAGGGCCTGAATCTGGGCTTGGCCGATGCCCAAGCGCTGGCGCGCATTCTGCAAACACGTGATGAATGGCGCAGCCCAGGCGACTTGAAATTGCTGCGTCGCTATGAGCGCGAGCGCAAAGCGGGCTTGGCTCCGGTGGGTTTGGCGATGGATGGGCTGCAGCAGTTGTTTAGCCGCCCTGAGGCGCCATTGCAGGCCCTGCGCAACTGGGGTATGCGCAGCTTCGAGCGCAGTGGTTTACTCAAAGACTGGACAGCCCGTCAAGCCATGGGCTTTGATCGCTAGCCTTTTGACCACTCAGGGGGAACCTTTTCACTGAATAGTTCCCCAAGCTTTTTGCCAATTTTCTCTCTGGGACACTTCGCCATGAAATTGTTTGCTACCGCCTTGTTGGCCACTGCGGCTTGGGGCTGCGCGATGGCCGCACAGCCACAAGACACCATCGCCAAGACCTTGGCGGAACGCATTCCCCAGCTCGAAAAAATCGACGAAATCAAAGCAACGCCCATGAAGGGCCTGTATGAAGTACGCGTGGGCACCGATGTTTTCTACGCCAATGCCGACGGTAACTACCTGATTCAAGGCGAGTTGATCGATACCCGTGCCCAGCGCAATTTGACGGAAGACCGCATCAACCAGTTGACGGCCATCGATTTCAAGAACTTGCCGTTAGGTGACGCCATCAAAATCGTGCGCGGCAAGGGTGAGCGCCAGATCGCGGTGTTTGAAGACCCCAATTGCGGCTATTGCAAGCGCTTTGAGCGCGACCTGCAAAATGTCGACAACGTAACGGTACACCTGTTCCTCTACCCGATCTTGAGCCGTGACTCCGCCGAAAAATCGCGCAACATCTGGTGTTCCAAGGACAGCGCCGTTGCTTGGCACGACTACATGCTCAATGACAAGGCACCTGCCGCGTCCAGTTGCGACATTGATGCCATCCAGCGCAACCTGGCTTTGGGTCGCAAGCACAAGATCACTGGCACGCCCACGCTGATTTTTGCGAACAACACCCGCGTACCCGGCGCCATCTCGGCACAAGAGGTTGAAAAATACCTCGGCGCTGCCCATAAGAATTAAACCCCTTTCCGGCCGTGTGACGCTTGCATGACACACGGCCGCGCCAGCGGCAGCGCCGCACGGCATGCCCCTGGCGTAAACACTCCGTTTTTGCCCAGACCATGCCGCACTCCCACACCAGCCCCCTTCATTACCACGTGCAGTTGCACGATGTCCACGCCCACCTTTACCGCGTGACACTGACGGTTGCCCAACCTGCAGCACGCCAGCGGCTTTCCCTGCCCGTATGGATTCCCGGCAGCTATCTGGTGCGCGAGTTCGCAAAAAACCTGCACGGCTTGCAGGCTCACCAGGGCGATCAGGAATTGCCCCTCCAGCAGATCAGCAAACACCAATGGGAGGTCAATTGCCAGCCGGAGACCCCATTGGTACTTCAATACAACGTCAGCGCTTATGACACGTCCGTGCGCACGGCCTGGCTGGACCAGCGCCGAGGCTTTTTTAATGGCACCAGCTTGCTGCTGCGTGTGCATGGGCAGGAACAACAACAGCACCGCCTGCACATGCAAGGCAGCAGCCAAGTGCCTGATTGGCAACTGGCAACCGGTCTGACTGCCATTGCGATTGATAGCAACGGCTTTGGCACTTATACCGCTGAGCACTATGACGAGCTGGTGGATTGCCCGGTAGAGATGGGGACGTTCTGGAGCGGCACGTTCACCGCCTGCGGCGTGCCGCACCGCTTTGTGGTGGCTGGCGCTCCAGACTCTTTTGACGCAGAGCGCCTTCTGCGCGATACGCAAAAGATTTGTGAAGCAGAAATCCAGTTTTGGGAAAACGCTCTGCACGCCAGCTATGTGTTCATGCTCAATGTGACGCACGATGGTTATGGCGGCTTGGAGCACGGCAATTCCACGGCATTGATCTGCAGTCGCCCCGATTTACCCCGCCTTGGCGTCGACAAGGCCAGTGATGGCTACCACCAGCTGTTAGGTCTCATCAGCCACGAGTACTTTCACACCTGGAACGTCAAACGCCTGCGTCCGGCGCAATTGGTGCCTTACAACTATGACCAGGAAAACTATACCGAGCTGCTGTGGTTCTTCGAGGGCTTTACCAGCTATTACGACGATTTGCTGCTGCGCCGCGCCGGGCTGATTGACGATGCGACCTACTTGAAACTGATCACCAAAACCATCAACCAGGTCCAGCAAACCCCAGGCCGCCAAGTGCAAAGCGTGGCCCAATCGAGCTTTGATGCTTGGGTGAAGTACTACCGCCAAGACGAAAATACCGCCAATGCGACGGTGAGCTACTACACCAAAGGGGCTTTGGTTGCCCTGTGTCTTGATCTGAAATTGCGCCAAGAAGGCCGCAGCAATTTGGACCAGGTTATGCGTGGGCTGTGGCAACGCTGCCATGGCGGAGCCATGACGCAGGATGATGTGCTCGCCGTACTGGAGCAGCTCACAGGCCGCAGTTGGCAGGCAGAAATTCAGGCTTGGGTGCACAGCACGGAGGATTTGCCCGTTATTGAAATTTTGGCGGCCCATGGTGTCACCGCTGAAGTTGATCCACCCGCCCCCGCACAAGCATTAGGTCTGCGTGTTCAAGAAACCCATAGCATTCAGATCAAGCAGGTATTACGCGGTGGCTTGGCAGAACGTGCGGGCTTGATGGCCGGAGATGAGTGGTACGGCATCGAACTGGAGGAGAGCGCCAGCAGCTCGGCCTCAGCGTGGCGAATCCATAAGCTGGAGGAACTCAATCTGTATACCCGCAAAGGCACAGACCGCATCGTTGCGCTCGTGGCGCGCGATCGCCAGCTAATGGCCCTTCCCATGGACCTGCCTGCTACAGATGCGGCCACCATTTCCAACTACAAACTGGTTGTTTCCGATCCCGTGGCTTTGGGGCAGTGGCTCAGCGCCTGACGTGCTTGGTTATAGTCATGTGCGGGTTATCCGTCACATGACTATAAGGAGATACGTCTTGGCATACGAAACGATTGAAGTGCGCGTCGAAGCGGACAAAGTGGGCATCATTACCCTGAACCGCCCCAAGCAATTGAATGCGCTGAATGACCAGCTGATGGATGAGCTGGGGCAGGCGCTTCAGGCTTGGGATGCTGACGAGAAAATCGGCTGCATGATCATTACCGGCAGTGAACGCGCTTTTGCCGCTGGCGCGGACATTGGTGCCATGGCCAATTACAGCTTTGCCGACGCTTATAAAGGCGACTACATCACGCGCAACTGGGAAGCGATTCGCAGCATTCGCAAGCCCGTGATTGCGGCCGTGAGCGGTTTCGCCTTGGGTGGAGGCTGTGAGCTGGCGATGATGTGCGACTTCATCATCGCGGCAGACAATGCCAAGTTTGGCCAGCCCGAAATCAAGCTGGGCGTGATTCCCGGCGCCGGCGGCACGCAGCGCCTGCCCCGCGCCGTGGGCAAATCCAAGGCTATGGACATGGCACTGACCGCTCGCATGATGGATGCCACAGAAGCCGAACGCTCGGGCTTGGTGAGCCGCGTGGTGCCTTTCGACAAGATGATGGAAGAAGCCATTGGCGCGGCTATCATCATCAGCGGCTTCTCGCAGATCGCCGTGATGGCCGCCAAAGAATCGGTCAATCGTGCCTTTGAAGGCAGTTTGAACGACGGCGTGATGTTTGAACGCCGCCTGTTTCACGCGCTGTTTGCCACGCAAGACCAAAAAGAAGGCATGGATGCCTTTGTAAATAAGCGCCCTGCCAATTTTTCTCACCAATAAAAATTGTTATATAATTTCGGTCTGTTGGTCGTGTAGCTCAGTTGGTTAGA
>JADMKK010000058.1:7834-55287 GCA_015478895.1 Comamonas sp.
GCGCAGCATTCATAATGCTGATGTCGGTGGTTCAAGTCCACCTACGACCACCAAACTCAGGTCGTGTAGCTCAGTTGGTTAGAGCGCAGCATTCATAATGCTGATGTCGGTGGTTCAAGTCCACCTACGACCACCAAATTTAAAACCCCGCAGTGCGCAAGCACTGCGGGGTTTTTTAGTGCGCTTTCAGTATTAAGTATTACTTACTGCTACCCGCATCAAGCTTGTTGCTTTCACCATCGCCTTGCGCGTTGGTAATGCCCTGCGACCACCCGGCCGCCGGTGCAGAGCCGCCTTGCTCTTCCGAGGGCTGCGCCGTGCTGGCTTGCGGCTCAATCACGTCGATGTTTTGCTGCCGTGCAGGCAGCGGCACGCCAGGCGGCAGTGGCTCATGGATGTCAGCCAGCGCTACAGGCCAGACATCTTTTTCACGCAGGTAATCGGTTTTGCCAAACAAGGGCGCTTCGGGATATGGCTGGTCAAAGCGATCCGCCTGCCCCATAGGGAAAGTGTCCGCACGGACAATAGGATCGCCATCTGTATGCGGGAACATGGCCTTGCTGGTATGCGCTTCCCCGCTTTGATGACAACCGGTCAGTAACGCAGTGGCAGCAATGATGGTTGCACAGCCAACTGCTTGACGCAGGGTTCGATAAGTAGACATTGCTTGCATCCTCCTGAATAAGGAGATGCTCCACAATATTGCGCTGCGTGTCTGTCAGGCAACCGCCTAAGCAGCGTTACGCAGATCAGGAAAAGATGCTGCGCGCTTCGCTAAATCGCTTGGCAAAGTACACGTTGTCCATGCGCACACGCTGCACCGTTCCGCCTTTGGAAGGGGCGTGTACAAACTGGCCGTTGCCTACAAAGATGCCCATGTGCGAGTAACGTCCACCCATGGTGTTGAAGAACACAAAATCACCCCGCTGCAAACCCCGCCCTTGCACAGGAATACTGCCCTGCGCCCATTGCGCGGTGGTGCGCGGCAAGCCCCCGGAGTGAATGCCTTTGACCGCCCATTGAATCAGGCCGCTGCAATCAAAACCACCTTCGGGCGAGTTGCCGCCATAGGTGTACGGTGTATTGACCACCAGCATGGTACGCGCCAGCAAGGCTTCGCGCAGGGTGGGGGACAGTTGCAAGGGATTGCGCGGCGCGGCGCTGCTGGCGCTGGAAGCAGCCGTCGAGCCTGCCCTTCGAGAGGCTGGCTTGGGTTTGCTGGAGCAACCCACCACCAACACCGCAGCGCTTGCCAGCAGCCAGTTGCGCCGCGTTGAAAACTCAGAAGCTTCAAGATTGTGCAAGGGTTCCATAGCTCGCATTATGTGCAAGCACTGAAGCATGCAAAATAAGGAGCGCGGCGCCCAAGCTACCAAAGCGTTTCCAATACATTTAGCTTTGAAAGCTTTTATTGACAAGGGCGAAAAGCTCTTCTTTTTGACTAGCCGCACATAAAAAAAGCCGCCTTCCCTGGGGGACATGCGGCTTTCTGAGTCTGTGGCGAGCGCAGATTAGAACGGCAACTTGGGCATGCCACCGCCGCCCATCATGCCTTTCATTCCCTTCATGCCGCCCATCTTTTTCATCATCTTCATCAGGCCGCCACCCTTCATCTTCTTCATCATGGTCTGCATTTGCTCAAACTCTTTGAGCAGGCGGTTGACTTCCTGAACCTGCACGCCGGCACCATCGGCAATGCGCTTTTTGCGGGTGGCTTTGATGAGTTCGGGGCGCTTGCGCTCCTTCAGGGTCATGGAGCAAATGATGCCTTCCTTGCGCTTGACTTCACGCTCGGCCTTGTCCATATCCACCGCACCGGCCTTGGCCATCATCTCGCTGGGCAACTTGTCCATCAGATTGGACAGGCCGCCCATTTGCTTCATTTGCTGCAACTGCGCCAGAAAGTCATTCAGATCGAAGCCGTCGCCGCTCTTGAGCTTGGCAGCCATCTTCTGCGCGGCTTCCATGTCCACGCCTTTGGTGACCTGCTCGACCAGGGCCACGATGTCGCCCATGCCCAGCACACGCTGTGCGTGGCGGTCGGCATCAAACACTTCCAGGCCGTCGAGCTTTTCCGACACGCCGGCAAACTTGATCGGCGCGCCCGTGATCTGGCGCACCGACAGCGCCGCACCACCGCGCGAGTCACCGTCGAGCTTGGTCAGCACAATACCGGTCAGCGGCAGCGCTTCCTTGAAAGCCTTGGCGGTGTTGATCGCATCCTGGCCCTGCATGGCATCGACCACGAACAAGGTTTCCACAGGCTTCAAGGTGGCGTGCAGATCCTTGATTTCCGCCATCAACAATTCGTCGATGGCCAGGCGACCAGCCGTATCCACCAGCAACACATCAAAGTAATGCTTTTTGGCGTAATCCAAAGCGGCTACGGCGATGTCGTGCGGCTTTTGGTCCGGCGTAGAAGGAAACCATTCCGCACCCACCTGGGCGGTCACGGTTTTGAGCTGTTCAATCGCTGCGGGGCGGTACACGTCACCCGAGACCGTCAGCACCTTTTTCTTGCGCTTTTCGATCAGGTGTTTGGCCAGCTTGGCCGTGGTCGTGGTTTTACCGGCACCTTGCAAGCCCGCCATCAAGATCACGGCTGGGGGCTGGGCATTGAGATTGAGGTCTGCAATGCCTTCGCCCATGGTGGCGGAAAGTTCTTTGTTGACAATAGAAACCAAGAGTTGGCCGGGCTGCAGCGAGCCCAGCACCTCTTGGCCCAGTGCCTTTTCTTTGACGCGGGCAATGAAGTCACGCACCACGGGCAAGGCCACGTCGGCTTCCAGCAAAGCCATGCGCACTTCGCGCAGCATGTCCTGCACGTTGGATTCGGTGATGCGGGCCTGACCACGCATCTCTTTGACGAGTCGCGAGAGTTTGTCGGTAAGTGCGGATGCCATAGAAAGGTGTGTCCGAAGAGAAAAGCTGCGCCGCGTGCGGCTTGGCCAAAAGGCCCGGCGCCTTGGGCAGGGGGCGCAGCTCAGTGCTGCCAACCCGTGCTGCCCGCCGCGGGCAGCCCTGTGCAATCAAAGATTCAATTCTACCCGCTGGCTCTGCCCTCTCCTCCCACGCCTACAGAGCCCCTGCAAGCACTGACAATGCGCAAGGATGGCCTTGCCCCACGGTGGAAATTGCTAAGCCGGCCGCTATCATTGCGATATGGAGTCTCTCCCTCAAATTCTTTCTGGCACTTCCGCCTGGTCTACGTGCCTTGCCCTGGCGGCCATTGCTGCCTATCTGGTTCCCGCTTTTTACGCACGCCGCATGGCGCAAACCCACGCCCACATCGCCATGCGCGCCGCCTGGGTGCTGCATTTGCTCACGCTCATGGGCGGCTTGGTGGCAGAGCCCGCGCGCTTTGGCTTTGCACCTGCCCTGTCGATGACCGCCTGGCTGATGCTGACGGTGTATGCCATTGAGCAGCAGCTCTACCCGAAAATGCGTGCCGTGGGCGTTCTCTCCGTTCTCGGGGCAAGCGCCGTACTACTGGCACTTTTGTTCCCCGGCAAGTCGATGGCGGCGCAGGCCTCTGCCTGGCTGCCTTTGCACCTGGCTTTAGGTATCGCTTCGTATGGCATGTGCGCTGCTGCGGTTGTGCATGCCGGTTTGATGTCGCGCGCAGAGCGCCGGATGCGCCTGGCAATCAACGATGAAGCAGGCATGCCCCTGTTAATGCTGGAGCGTCTGACTTTTCGTTTTGTGACAGCAGGCTTTGTACTGCTGAGCGGCACGCTGCTGGCAGGCTGGTTCTTTGGCGACGCACTGTATGGCCGGGCGTGGAATTGGGATCACAAAACCATTTTCTCGCTACTGGCCTGGATTGGTTTTGCCTTGCTGCTGATTGGCCGGTCGCGCTTTGGCTGGCGGGGCCGCCATGCTGTGCACCTCATTTATGCAGCGGGAGCCTTACTGTTGCTGGGTTATGCAGGCTCGCGCTTTGTATTGGAAGTTGTGATGATTGGACGTGGGTCATGAAGTATTTATTGGTGGCCTTGGTACTCCTCATCGCCTTGCAAATCTGGCGCAGCAATCGCCGAAAGGCAGCAGTCCCTCCACCATCCGCCAAACGTCAATTGCGCGAACCGGAGGACATGGTCACCTGCGCGCATTGCGGCGTGCACCTCCCCAGCAGTGATGCCTTGGTCAATGCGGACCAGCACAGCTATTGCAGCCGTGAGCACCAAAATCTAGGGCCCAAATAACTGCGCACTGGCCGAACCTCTGAACCTTGCTCTCTCGCCCAAAGAAGTTTTGGTGGCCAGTGACAATGCGCTCTATGACATGCAGCCCTGATACCCACACGTCCTTCACCTCCAAAACCGCGCAATGGCAAGACGGGTGGCTGCAAAGTGCCCAGCACTTGCCATCCCCTAACTGCGGTCTGCGGCCTGCAGGAATGCCCATCGATTTGGTGGTCGTGCATTCCATCAGCCTGCCGCCCGGTGAATACGGAACAGGCTGCGTGCAGCAACTGTTTACCAACCAGTTGAACTGGGAGGCCCACCCCTACTTTCAAGGCATTCGCGGCTTGGAAGTTTCAGCGCATTTCTTTATCGAACGTAGCGGCACTGTGTGGCAATTCGTCAGCTGCGATGCACGGGCCTGGCACGCTGGCAAATCACAATGGCAAGGGCGCGAAAACTGCAACGACTACTCCATTGGCATCGAGCTGGAAGGCCTTGAGGGGCTGGGCTTTGAGGCCTCGCAATACCAAGCGTTGATTGCCCTGTGCCAGGAGGTGGCAGCGCACTACCGCATTGCCCATATTGCCGGCCACGAACACATTGCACCGGGCCGCAAATACGACCCCGGCGCTGGGTTCGACTGGGTGCAATTGCAGCGCGGTTTGGCCGCGCTCCCTGTGCAGTTTGCGGGGCAAGGCAAGGCTTAACCTTTCAAAAAAAATAGCAAATAGCCCGCGTCACGCCTTGAGGTACAAGCGCAACATGCCTCAATGCCAAGCAAAACCACGGACTACCGCTATTTTTTTAGATGCAAATCTGTCATCGCACACGCAAATTCAGCGCCGGTTGCTGTGCGAAAAAGTGGTGTTGACAGCACAACAGCAGTGCTGCAGCAAAACAAGTGCGATGGAGGGTGCTCAGGCAGCGATACTTTGTTAGGAATAACACGACAAAGCCTCGCAAAGCCACGTAATGGAATTCATAATGCGCCCCATGCCATCACAAATTATTTCTACAGGTGATGGCATGGGGCGTTTGTGTGTCCATGCGACGAACCCCTCCACGTCGCAATGGCTAGTGGCTTGCGATCCAATCGTGACAACCCAAACGCTATGTGCAAATTGATGAAGGAGAAAACAATGGCAACTGCAAAGAAAGCGGCCGATAAAAAGGCCAGTACCGCAACCAAAGCTGAAGCAACTAAAAAAGCTACCAGCACAAAAACCACCGCTGCTGCTGCACCTCAACCTGCAGCAAAAAAAGTTGTAGCGACTAAGGCCGCAGCTCCTGCGAAGCCAGTCACCACAACCAAGGTTGCGGCTACTGCACCTAAGGCCGCTGCGCCTAAGAAGGCTGCTGCAACTGCCACCAAGCCTGCCGCGACAAAAAAGGCTGCAACAACTCCTGCCAAAGCTGCTGCTGCACCCAAGAAGGCTGCAACAACCACTGCCAAGGCTGCTGCACCTAAGAAGGCTGCAACAACCACTGCCAAGGCTGCTGCACCTAAGAAGGCTGCAGCAACGACTGCCAAGGCTGCTGCGCCTGCCAAGAAGGCTGCTGCTCCTGCCAAGAAGGCTGCTGCTCCTGCCAAGAAGGCTGCTGCTCCTGCCAAGAAGGCCGCTGCTCCTGCCAAGAAGGCCGCTGCTCCTGCCAAGAAGGCCGCTGCGCCTGCCAAGAAGGCCGCTGCGCCTGCCAAGAAGGCTGCTGCTCCTGCCAAGAAGGCTGCTGCGCCTGCCAAGAAGGCTGCTGCTCCTGCCAAGAAGGCCACTGCTCCTGCCAAGAAGGCCGCTGCTCCTGCCAATGCTGTTGAAACTACAGCACCGGTTGCCAAGACTGTGTTGGCGCCTCAGGCGGCATGGCCTTTCCCTACAGGCAACAAGCCTTAAAGCAAGCGTCCGCTGCAGCAATGCGTAAACTGCGGACATGCTTTCTGCATAAAAAAACCGGCCCATTCAGGAGCCGGTTTTTTTATGCAGCAGCGACTTTCGCGCGGGGCCATGGCCAGTCGTCGCGCACGGCAATCGTGTCGGCATACACGGCATCTTGTTTGCGAATCCAGAGACCGCCCGCACTTTGTTTAAGCATTTCCAGCGGTGCGCCTTCCCAGTTGATATCCGCAATGATGTGCTGCTTGGGCGCCTCGCCTTCCTCCACCACTTCGGCACTATCCATCCACAAAATGCCCTGCTGCGCATCCCACGCTTGCAGCAAGGGCAGATAAGCCCGCAGCTCCAAGGTTCTGACTTCACGTTTGGCCGGGCGCAACCAATGCAGCTTCCAGTAATTGGGTTCGTCATGGCTGCGCGCCAGCCATTCCAGCACCAGCCAGCCATCGCCCGAAGGGTGCGGGCAGGCACTCGGGCCCGTGGCGCACAGCACGGCGCCGCTCTTGGTCACCGTTACGCCTTCGGTGCGCGGTACGTTCACGTCCCACTGGTTGTTATTGTTCAGATGCAGGCCGCCCCACCACCACAGCGCATCAGTGCCTGCTTGCTGCGGCCAGACATAGTCACCGTCTGCGCAAGGATGCTGCACTTGGGAGACTTCACGCCAGCGTGGCAGCAAACGCCACCGCCCTGATGGATCGGGGGCAATCTGGCGTATTTCATAAGAAGGCTTCCAACCTTCTTTGGCCACGTTGTCCACTTTCACAGGCTGAATAGGCCAGCGCCAAGAACCTGTGTTGGTATGGCTGGTACTTTCTGGCCCGCAGCCCGCCATGACCAGCACTTCCACCCTCGCCACATCGGCCAGAGGACGCATGCGCACCATTGGCCCTGGCATTTCTACAACGTGCAGCTGTTTGCCATCCCATATCCAGGGCACAGGTCTGCCGCCCTTGTTTGCCGGCTCACTCCAAGCGCACAGCACTGCCCAGCGGCTTTGCACCAGGACATGCTCAAGCTCCCAAAGTCCGGGGATCGGAGTATCACCCCACTGCAACGAATAAGCCGCCGTGGCCCCAATGTCTTCTTTGGCCTCATGCACCAAGGTCCATTGCAGAGCATGTCCACCAAGCGGCTCACTTTGCGCCTGCCACACGGAGGGCTGGGCCACGTCTCGACGCCAGAAAAAATGCAATTTGGGAACAGGCTTGATCACCGGCCTGCCATCTAAACGGTGTTGTACACAGCTTGTGATGCTGGCAGAGGTGGCGCTCAGAAGGCGACCGTCGTGAAGACGTTCAAGCTGGGGCGTGTCGACCTCCATCCGCTGCAGCAATGTTTCTCCATCCCATTGCAGCGCAGCTTTCTGGCGCACCGAAGATGCCGAGGGGTCTGGCATGTAAGGGCTGACATGCCAAGCCTTGCGGTCCGTCGGCATCCACGCTGACCATTGCTGCCCCCCTTGCGCCAGGCTCCAGACGCCCAGTCGCAGCTGCGGGCTGCGCCCGCCAGCAACCACTGGGTAGCCATAACAGGCAAATGCCTGACCATCACCGCGCCACACCACGGGCGTGTTGCCATCAATAATCCAAGAATGCGCTTCACCCTGCAGCACCAGTTGCCAGTACGGCGTAAACAGCGGCTCTAAAGGATTAGGTAAATTGCGCAATGAAGCGGGCCAATGCCGCTGCACGCTCAGCTCCACGGCAGCGCCTTCAGGCTGCGCCACCGCCGGCGGTGCCAGCTCTAAATTCTCAGGCAGGCAGTCCGCGGGTATCCACAGATCACAGATGCCCACCAATGCTTGCGGTGCTGCCTGGATGTTTTTGGTCAGCCAGGCATCAAATTCGGCATCAGCAAACACTGCCTGGGCTTCCTGAGCGACACCGTTACCGCCTTGCGCTTCACCATTCCAGCGTGGCAAGCGCCAATGCAAATCATCGACAGTGCTGGCTTCCGACACGCTCAAGGTCCAGCTGCGGCGACTTTTTCGATCCAGCAGTCGAGGCACGCTTGCGCCATAGGAACCTGTGCGAATCCAGCGCCCATCAAAAGAAGTATGAAAATCCGATTCCCATACTTTGGGTAAATAAACGCCATCACTGCACAGTACATCGCCAAAAACTGGCCCGCCTTTGCCTCGTTCACCTTGCACGCGAAAAGCCACAGCGGTCTTGCTTTTAGCAGCAGGAGCGGCAGCGGCATCGACCTCTCTGTCGCTGGAGACTGCTGACACCAAACGCCTGCGCAGTCCCCATAACAGCAGGCACGACGCCGCCAAAATGATGAACAAAACTTCCATACCTGCATGCTAACCAAGCTTGACCCGCTCATCTTGTTAATAAGCGACCCAAGCAAAGATTAAAAAAAGCAGCCCTTAAGGCTGCTTGGTGTTAAGAATCGACCAGGCCAAGACCTTAGCCCCAGTTAAAAAATGACACCGAACGGTGCAAACGCTGCGCGCGTGCGCTCAGCGCTTCTGCAGAACCTGTGCTTTGCTCGACCAATGCGGCATTTTGCTGGGTCATCGCATCCAGCGACGCCACAGCCTCATTGACCTGGGCAATGCCTTGCGATTGCTCACGCGTTGCCAAGCTGATCTGGCGCACCAAATCGCTGACGCGACCTACCGCCTGGACCATGCCATCAATCGTTTGGCCGGCCGCTTGCATGCGTGTATTGCCATCGTTGATGCCGTCTACGGTATGGTTAATCAGCCCATTGATTTCCTTGGCTGCCGTTGCACTGCGCTGTGCCAAGGCGCGCACCTCCGCAGCCACTACGGCAAAGCCTCGGCCCTGTTCACCCGCACGTGCCGCTTCTACGGCTGCATTCAGCGCAAGCAAATTGGTCTGGAAAGCAATGCTTTCAATCACGCCAATAATTTCACGCATGCGGGTCGAAGAGTCGCGAATGCGGGTCATGGCCACGCCCACTTCCTGGATGGCCTCGCCGCTGCGGCTGACCTGCTTACTGCTTTGCTGGCTTTCGGCATCCATTTGCTGCGCCGTATCTGCCGTCTGCACCACGGTGCTTGCGATCTGCTCCATGGTCGAGGCGGTCTGCTGCAAATTGGAAGCTTGGTTTTCCGTGCGCTTGGCCAGATCCCAGCTGCTCTCGGTCATCTCCCTGGACAGGCTGGAAAAGCCGTTGACCTCCGTCATGACATCACCGACCACCGCTTTGAGATTGATCTGAATTTGCTCTAAACGCGACATCAATGTGCCCACAGCGCCTGCGTAGCTGTGCGTGTTGGTGTTCGACAAGTTACAGCTGGCCATTTCTGCAGCCCAGATATTGGCTTCCTCCAGACCTTGCACACAGCGCAAGTCAAAGCGCCAGGCAATCCAGGCGCTACCCACCACCAAAGCACCCAGGCGCACTGCCCATGCAGTGGGGCCTTCCCAGCCCAGCATATCGGGCAACATGACTGCCGCCCCCATGACCGCCAGCATGAGGAGCATGCGCGCCAGCAAGCCCACATCGCTGCGCTGTGCCCACAGCCCGCGCAGGCCCAGGTGACGCACGACCCCACCGCGCAAACGCATGGTTTCGCGGCCAGCCTCTGCCTGCTGGTTCATGTCTGCATACAAAGCCTCTGCGGCGCGAATTTCGTCGCTGCTGGGTTTGCTGCGCACCGACATATAGCCTTTGGGCTTGCTGCCCTCCATGATGGGCGTTACGTGGGCGCGCACCCAATAATGATCACCATTTTTGCGTCGGTTTTTGACCAATGCCGTCCACGGATAGCCACTGGCCACAGTGCGCCACATATCCTTGAAGGCCGCAGCAGGCATGTCGGGATGGCGAATGAGGTTGTGCGGCTGGCCGATCAATTCTTCATAGGAGTACCCGCTCACTCTCGCAAAAGCTGGGTTGCAATGGGTGATCTCTCCTTTGTTGTTGGTGACCGAAACCAGCAGCTCACCACCCGGAAAGTCATAATTATTCTGTGTCACGGGCAAGTTGATGCGCATGCTGGATCTTCCCTACTTCCAAATAGCCCAGCCCTGCGCACCGCAAAGTGCGCCGGGCTTTCAAGCCTGAAAAACCCGTAATCATCGCATAGTGCTGATCTACATCCAAATAGGGTGGTTACATATTGAACAATATTTAACTGACGCAAGGCAGGCTTTAATCTTGATAGTGAGCACACACTAAAACAGAGGCAGCGTTAAAAGGTCACGAGATTGCATGTGCCGCTTGATAGCGACCTTCTCTGCGCTGCGTGGCTGCTGTTGCGCGGCATCCCAAACCACCAAGCCCCCCACCCTGACCCCCAGCAAGCGCAACGGCTGCTCCAGCGGTACGCGCCGCAGGCATTGCCCCGCAATCTGCCGGATGGTCACTGCCTCTTGGGTGAATTGCTCCACCGTGATTTCGCGCGTCACGCTTTTGAAGTTGGCATACCGCAGCTTGATACCAATGGTGCGCCCGGCATAGCCTTTGCGCTGTAAATCTTCGGCCACACGTTCACACAGGCGGGTAAACACGGCCCCCAGCTCTGCCTTGTGTTGCACCGCGTGCAAGTCATGGACAAACGTGGTTTCGCGGCTCATGCTGACTGGCTCACTCTCGGTAACCACGGGCCGTTCATCTTGGCCATGGGCCGCTGCGTGCAGCCATGCTCCGTAAGATTTGCCAAAGTGCTGCACCAGCCAAGGCAAGCTGCGTGCCGCCAAGTCTGCAATCGTTTCAATGCCCAGCGCCTGCATTTTGGCCCCTGCCTTGGGGCCGATGCCATTGATCTTGCGGCAGGGCAGGGGCCAGATCAGCGCTTGCAGATCCTCTGCATACACCACCGAGATGCCTTGGGGCTTTTGAAATTCACTGGCCATTTTGGCCAAGAGCTTGTTGGGTGCCACGCCCACCGAGCAGCTCAAGCCCGTGGCGCTTTGAATGGCTTGCTGGATACGCGCTGCCAGCACCCGCCCGCCCTGTTCCTGCCCACCTGGTACGTGGGTGAAGTCGATGTACACCTCATCCACGCCGCGATCTTCCATCACCGGTGCAATCGACACAATCACCGCTTTGAACTGGCGCGAATAACTGCGGTAACGCGCAAAGTCGATGGGCAGCAAAATCGCTTGGGGGCACAGCCGCGCGGCTTTCATCATGCCCATCGCTGACCCCAGGCCAAACTTTCGTGCCGGATAGGTGGCCGTCGTGATGACGCCACGGCCCACATAGCTGCCTAACCGGTCAAAAGCCTCCAGAGGTATGTTTTCCAGCCCGCCCCATTGCGCGATCAGTTGCGCTTCGTCCTCAGGAGTGTGGCGGCGGCCGCCAATCACCACAGGCAGGCCCTGCAATTGCGGGTAACGCAGCAGCTCCACGGAGGCAAAAAAGGCATCCATGTCCAGATGGGCGATACGGCGGGGCAGATCTGCAGTGGTCACGCCCCTATTGTTACTGGGACGGGCACACCTGCGCAGGCAGGCATGCGCCACGCTTGCTGCAATCCAGGATTTGCAGCAAGCGCTCTGCAAAAAAGAGAGCTACTGGCCCTTATAAAATTTAGCTTTCAAACCAATTTGATATGCAATGCGTTTATCTACAACGGCATACTGCTATCAAAATCACATTCGCAGGCAGCCAAAGGCATTGCCGCGCATCACGCCAGGGGGAAAGGTTTGGGGTAGGTGCCGGGGATCAAAATATCCGTTCCCACCGTATTGATGTTGGTGTGACCGCAAAAGGCCATCGATGTATCCAGCTCGCGCTGAATGATGCTCAGCGCCTTGCTCACACCTTCTTGACCCAATGCGCCCAATCCGTACAGAAAGCTGCGGCCAATCAAGGTGCCTTGCGCCCCCAGTGCCCGTGCTTTCAGGACATCTTGCCCACTGCGAATACCGCCGTCCATCCACACTTCGATGTCTTTGCCCGCAGCTTGCACCATGCTGGGCAAGGCTTCGATGGAGGAAGGTGCGCCATCGAGCTGGCGCCCGCCGTGGTTGCTCACCACCAGCGCATCCGCGCCGCTTTGCGCGGCCAGGCGTGCATCTTCAGCATCCATGACGCCCTTGAGAATCAGCTTGCCACCCCAGCGTTTTTTGATCCACTCCACATCGTTCCAGTTGAGCGTCGGGTCAAACTGATCGGCCGTCCAGGATGCCAGCGAAGACATGTCGGCCACGCCATCGACGTGCCCCACGATATTGCCGAAGCTGCGGCGCTTGGTGCCCAGCATGCCCAGGCACCAATGGGGTTTGGTGGCCAAATTGAGCAGGTTGGCCAGCGTCGGCTTGGGCGGTGTGGAAAGGCCATTTTTGATGTCTTTGTGGCGCTGCCCCAGAATTTGCAAATCCAGCGTGAGCTGCAATGCTGAGCAGTTGGCCGCTTTGGCGCGGTCAATCAAGCGCTCCATAAACCCCTTATCGCGCATCACGTACAGCTGAAACCAAAACGGATGGCGATCCGTGTGCTCGGCCACATCTTCCAGCGAGCAAATCGACATGGTGGACAAGGTAAACGGAATCCCAAACGCCTTGGCGGCCCTAGCGGTCAGAATTTCACCATCGGCATGCTGCATGCCCGTCAACCCGGTGGGCGCAATCGCTACGGGCATGGCGACGTCTTGGCCCACCATGGTGGTGCGGGTGCTGCGCCCTTGCAGGTTCACGGCAACGCGCTGGCGCAGTTTGATTTTTTGGAAGTCGTCTTCGTTCGCGCGGTACGTACTTTCGGTGTACGAGCCTGAATCCGCATAGTCATAAAACATGCGCGGAACACGGCGCTGCGCCATCACACGCAAATCTTCAATACAGGTAATTTTGGATAAGTCCGCCACAAAGCGCCCCTCATTGACTCAGTCAATCATGCAACAGCGCCTATCGTAGTGCGCCACCCGGCGCTGTTGAGGGAATGCATCTTGCCCTGCCATGAAATTTGCAGCAGGCGCCACGCGGCAGGTGCGATGGCGCTCAGCGTTGCAGGCGGGGTGCGCCCCCCGACAACGGCACAGGCACAGGCACAGGCGCAGTCAGCCGGCGCGCCTCACCGTCTGCGATGTACAGGCTGATTTGGCTGCGCCCCGCTTTTTTTGCGCAGTACAGCGCTTGGTCTGCGCAGCGCAGCAGTTCACTCCACGCGTGCGCATGGTCTGGATAAATGCTGATGCCGCCACTGATCGAAAGGGGCGAGAGCTGTGCGCCCCATTCGAAAGTCTGAGAGCAGGCGTGCAAGATTTTTTCCGCCATCATTTGCAGCTCTTGGGGCCCCGGTGAGCTGTTGAACAGCACCACGAACTCATCGCCCCCCAAGCGGCAGACCGTGTCGCTCGCGCGCACGCAGCTTTGCAACGCCTGGGCAATTTGTACCAAGGCCGCATCTCCCGCCTCATGCCCCATGTGGTCGTTGATGGGTTTGAAGTTATCCAGATCCAGATATAGCACCGCCAGCTCACTGCCTTGGCGCTGCGCTTGTGCCAAAGCTTGCTGGGCGCGGTCCTGGAGCAGCAAGCGATTGGGCAAACCCGTTAATGCATCGTGAAACGCCAGGCGTTGCATGCGGGCTTCTTGCTCCGCGGCCAGGGTGACATCACGCAAAACAGCCACGGCCCCCAGCACATTGCCACTGGCAGTGAGCACCGGGGAAGAGATCACCTCGACCTCCATGCGCTCACCGGAGGCCCGGTGCACCATCATCGTACGTTTGCGCTCAGGCGCATCACCACCCAAAGCGGATGCAGGGCTCTGCGTACCGTGGCCCCAGTCCACTTGCAGAACGCTCAAAGGCTGGCCCTTAACCTCGGCGCTGCTCAAACCTGTGAACTCTTGCGCCACCGGATTCACATAAGAGATGAGCCCGTTGGCATCCGTACACACCACCGCGTCGCCAATGGAGCGCAGCGTCAGCCGCATTCGTTCTTTTTCTGCAAACAAATCTGTTTCTGTCGCTTCCCGGCGCACCAATTCCCGAGAAAACAAAACGGCCAGCGCAATGCAGCCCCCAATCAAGACGAGTGCAAATCCACCCAGCTGCAACGCGCTGCTTTTCCAGCCCTGAACAATGCTCTGCGTGGCTTGCGCCGTATTGATGACGATGGGGTAAGGGCCCACGCGGTGGTAGGAGTACAGGCGCTCAATGCCATCTAGCACTGCTTGCCCCACAAAGCTGCCTTGAGGGCTGGAGAGAAAACGCTGCAGGTTGCGCGAACCGGCCAAGGTTTTTGAAGCCGAAGAGCCGTCATACGGGAAACGTGTCAGCACCAACCCATCCTCCCGAATCACATTAACGCCGCTGAGTTCGCCCAGATTCATCGAATGCAGCCAGGCATTGATCTCCAGCATGTGCAAATGGCCCACTACCACGCCTTGCCACTCGCCCTGCGCGTTACGCACGGGCCGGGCCACGGGCAACACCAGATCTTTACCCTTCAGAGACTGGCTAGGCTGGCCAATGAACACATCATGCCGCGGCCCTGCACGGAAAGCCTGGAAGAAATCTTCCTGTGACAAGTCACGGCCTGGCCGGCTGACCCCTTCCTCGCGCAGCACCTCGCGACCATCGGCATCCAGCACCGTCACACCTGAAAAATGGATGTCGCGCCACACCGCATCCAGCAGCACGGTATGGCTCAGATATTCGCTGGTCTCCAAGCTGTGCGCGTCTTGCAGGACGATGGCAATTTTCTGCAGCGTCAAATCCACGCCATCCAGCGACCACTCCAAGCCCTTGGCAAGCGTCGCGCTGAGGTTGGCGTTGGTGCGTTCGTGGTAGGCCCACTGTTCCTCACGGGCCGTCCACATTGTGTGCGCAGACATCGCGCCAATGCCCAGTGAGACCAGGACAGCGAGCCAAGTGAGTTTTTGAGAAAAGAATTGAGCGATCATGGGTTTAGCAGTGAAGCGACGATTGTAGGAGCCGACGTTCAAGCCATCTCGTTACAAATTAATGTGACACTTTTTTACTACGCACGCCAGCGCCACGCACTTCAATCTGCACTTCATCCCACACCTGCCCTCGCGCATCTTGCAACTGCAAGCTGTGTCTGCCGGGCCAAGGCATCCAGTAAGCCTCACGGCCCTGCGCCAGCGTTTTCCCATTCATGCGCCAGCGCACATGGTCACGATTGCTCAGTAGACGCAATTGCTGGCGCTCCGGAGGAATATCGGGATCCAGGGCCAAGATGGAGCCGCTTACAGGCTGAAGAATGCGCGCAGGCGCATTGCTTGCAGCTTCGGCTACCAGCGCAGGTACCTGAAAGCTTGCTTGCTGCGTGCCGGCAATGAACCACTCAAGGCGCGCACTCTCTGCAGCCGCCGGGCTTGGCGATGATGCACTGACGAACTGCACGTGCTGCTGCACCAAGTCAGGCGGTGGTGCAGGGGTGACGCTAGGCCGCTGTGCATGCAAGCCTGCCATGACATCGGCCCAGATGGGAGCTGCCCCGCTGCTGCCGCTTACGCCGTGCATGGCACCACCCGAAGCATTGCCCACCCACACGCCCACGGTATAGCGCTGCGACCAGCCTACCGCCCAGTTGTCGCGCATATCTTTGCTGGTGCCGGTTTTGACGGCACTCCAAAACCGCGTGGTCAGCACACTGTCCAGGCCAAAAGTGAGCGCACGCGCCTGCGCATCCGCCAAGATATCGCCCACGATAAAAGCCGCCTGCGGTGACAGCGCCTGTACCGCATCCGCAGCAGGCTGGGCCGACGTGCCATGCTGCGCAGCCGCAACGCTGGACCATTGCCCCCCATTGGCCAAGGCCCGGTAAGCATTGGTTAAATTGAGCAGCGGCACTTCCGCACTGCCCAGCGCCAGGCTGTAGCCGTAAAAACCTGCGTTTTCCCGCAAGGGCATGCCCAACTGGCGCAACTTGGTGAAAAAGGCTTCCGGAGAGACCATGGCCAAAGTTCGCACTGCCGGCACGTTCAAAGATGCCGCCAGCGCACTGCGCGCAGAGACCCAGCCTTTGAATCGACGGTCGTAGTTCTGCGGAATGTACAAGCCTGATGCCGTGGCAATGTGGGCCGCAGAGTCTTCAATCAGCGATGCCGCCGTAAGCCGTTGTTCCTCAATGGCTTGCGCATACAAAAACGGTTTGAGGGTGGAGCCTGGCTGGCGCATGGCCATGACGCCATCGACCTGTTCGGCCTGGCTCAAAGCGCCCGACGATCCCACCCACGCCAGCACCTCGCCCTTGCGGTTGTCGAGCACCACCACGGCTCCATCTTGCACATTGCGCCCTTGCAGCTCGCGCAAATGGCGCTGCAGGCTCTCTAGTGCCAAACGCTGCACACCAGCGCTGACGGTGGTGCGCACAGCACCGCCAGATACCGCTTGCTCTTCGCCCATTTCACGCACGACGCGGCGGCTCCAATGGGGGGCAATGCCTTCCGTTGCCAGCCACAAGCGCGTGCGTAGCGCTTGGTCGGTGCGCCAGTTTAATGCGCTGCAATCCAGAGCGATGTCTGTGGCTGCCACTTGCTGCGCCTGCATCAGTGCTTGCCAGACTTGACATGCACGCTGCGCCACCACTGCAGGAGCCGCATTGGGCCCGCGCACCAGAGCGGCAGCGATGGCCGATTCTGTCAAATCCAACCCGTGCGCCGCCTTGCCAAACAGGCTGCGGCTGAGTGCATCAATGCCCACCAGCTCACCCCTAAATGGCAGCAAGTTCAGGTAAGCCTCCAAGATCTGGTCTTTGCGCCACGCACGCTCCAGCTGCTTGGCGGCTACCGCCTGGCCCAGCTTTTGCCCCAGGCTTCGCCCGCCATAGGCTGCGCGCCAGTCCTCATCCAGCAAGCCCGCCAGCTGCATCGTGATGGTGCTGGCACCCCGGGTTTTCTGGTTCCACAAATTGCCCCATGCCGCAGCAGAGATCGCGCGCCAGTCGATGCCACTGTGTTCGTAAAAGCGCTTGTCCTCGCTCAGTAAGAGCGCCATGCGCAGTCCGGGTGAAATATCAGCCAGCGTCACCCACTGCCCGCGCCGCACCTGCATGTCGGTGCGCACGCGCTGCAAAAGCTCACCCTCGCGCGAAAGGACCAAAGTGTCAGAGGATCGAAAACCTGCCTTGACGGCCGAAGCGCTGGGCAGTGCTGCCCATGCACCAGCACTGACGCACAAAGCGGTGCTGAGCAGCAGGCTTTTCAACCAGCAAGGTGCATCCAAGGGCTCACTCAAATTAGTGACCAATCACCACGCGCACGGGCTGATGGTCTGAAGCCTGCGTCAATCCATCCACTTCAAAGCTTTGAACGTGGCTGCGCAAGCCGTCACTGACCCAGACAAAATCACACGCTACAGGCTCTGGCCCAAAGCGGCGGTCATTCAGCTTGAATGTGGCAGGCTGATTCTGATCGGGGCTCAGCAGTCGCCAGGCATCATTCCACCGCGTGCCGACCACCTGCTCAGGCCAGCCGGCTTCCAAGCATTCAATGACAGCGGCTGCGGACGCCATCACACTGTATTCAGGCTCCTGGGCATCAAAGTTGAAATCCCCGCACAGCACTGCATGGTAGGCATACGGTTTCTTTTGATAAGGCGAACCCTCCTCACCGGCAAGGGCCGGCGCGTAGTACTGAGACAGGCCTTCGAAGAGCAGCCGGCGCAAGTAACGCGCTTGTGTCATGCGCTGGCGCTTGGAGTAAAACTCCAGGTGGGTGGTGATGACCTGCACAGGGCCCAGGCGCGGGTCTTGCACTGTCACCACCGTGGCCATGCGCGGCATGCTGCGCACGCCCACGTCGCCCGGATAGGGCAAGGGGTAGTGCTGCACTTGCAGCACTGGCAGACGGGTGGCAATCAAGTTGCCGAATTGCTGACGGCCTCGGCTGCCCCACATATCGACCGCAGCGCCAAAGAAAAGCTGCCAGCCCGGCAGCAACGCCTGCAACTGGGCCACCTGGTCTTGCGGAGCTCCCTGCAGATCCGTGAAATTGATGGCGATTTCTTGCAAACACACCACATCGCTGTCGCCCAACGCGTGAAGCGTTTGAACAATGCGCCCGGGATCGACGCTGCCGTCGAGCCCACAGCACCACTGCGTGTTCCAGGTAATCAATTGCATGGTGTTTCTCTCTTTATGCTTTCACGGCCAAGGCCGACATGCTGCTGTTTTTTTCTATTAAGAATCGAGGTTATAAATGTGTTTGCGTTTTCGGTTGCTTGGATATTTATCAAGTAGGTTTTTTGACAATTGTGACACCTGCGCACAACAACTCAGCACTTTGTAACAACGCTTGGCAGGGAAATTTGCTCTTGTTTTAAACCCGGTAGATTTGCCGTGGAACCGCAGCCTGGCTGACAGCACGTTGAGGCCGTAGCCCAACGCCCATGGGTTAACAAGTTCCATAAAAGAGAGCTGCCTGCCCTGATGAATGCTTGCTTTCAGATAGTTTTTCATCTGAAAGCAAGCATCTACCAAGGCAAGCAGCTCTTATTTTTGATGGTCTATTCCGTGTGTCCTGGCGCTCGGTTCAGCAAGGCGGTGCGTTTGTCGGCGCTCACGGAGAGGTAGCGCTCATAGTTGCGCAAGATATCGGCAATCAGTTCTTCTTGGCGCAGGTACTGGATGTCATAGCCCTCGCGCCCGTCGGCAAAGAAGGTCATGGGTTCGACCACATGGCGGCGCACGTTTTCTGCATCGTCCGTCACTTCGGTCAGCATGAAGCCGGGCAGCTTGCGCTTGACCGGGCGCACGCCATAGACAAAGTCGCGCAGCTCGGGCATGGGGATGACCAGGCGCACCGAGACGGCATCGAGCCCTTGTGTGCTGTCCATCTCCTCTACCACGGTGGCAGGCACGCCTTGGCGCTCCAGCTCTGCGGCCACTTCGTGCATGGCGGGCAGCACAGTGCGCTGGAAAAAGCCTTTGATATCGCTCGCCGTGGGGTTGCGCACAATCAGCTCCAGGCGCTTGCGCCAGTGCTGGCCTGTCCAGAAATTGGTGGCGGGTGCCAAGTCTTGCGTGGCATGCAAAGTGTCAGCCCGCATGCCGCGCCACAGCCCAAAGCACAGCACGGCCATGATGGCCGCCACGGGCAGCGCAGCAATCAGCGTGAAGGCCTGCAAGGCTTTGAGGCCACCTGCCAGCAACAAGACGATGGCCGTCAACCCCAATACCCCCGCCCAGAACAGGCGCTGCCATACCGGCGCGCGCGGATCACCGCGCGAGGCAATGGCATCCACCACGTAGGCGCCGGAGTCGGCCGAAGTCACAAAGAACAGCGCGATCAGCACAATCGCCAGCCACGACACGGCTTTGAAAAAAGGCAGGTATTCAAAGAAGCGAAACAGCAAGGCATCTACATTGCCCGCGGTGGCCGACAGCGCGCCCTGGGCGACGTGCATGTCAATCCAGATGGCACCATTGCCAAACGCCGTCATCCACAGCAGATTGAAGGCGGTGGGAATGAAAAGCACGCCGACAATGAACTCACGCACCGTGCGCCCGCGCGAGATGCGCGCAATGAACATGCCGACAAAAGGCGACCAGGAGATCCACCAGGCCCAGTACAGAATCGTCCAGCCGCCAAACCAGGCCGCATCTTGCGCGGGCTCATAGGTGAAGGTGCGCAGCGACATGGACACCAGCTCGGAGAAATAGTTGCCCACGTTCTCGCTGAAGGCCTGCAGCAGGAACACGGTAGGGCCGCAGATCAGCACAAAACCCAGCAGGATGAAGGTGAGGATCAGATTGATTTCAGACAGGCGGCGCACGCCTTTGTCCAGGCCCGAGGCCGCCGACAGGCCTGCCATGCCCACCACCACCACGATCACGCCAATGCGAAAAACGGTGGTGGTGGTGTCCCAGCCAGTGACGATGTTCAGGCCCGCTGCCAGCTGCAACGCGCCATAGCCCAGTGTGGTGGCCAGACCCGCAATCGTGCCGACCAGCGCAAACGCATCCACGCCATGGCCGATGGGGCCATTGATGCGCTGCTGCAGCAGCGGGTACAGGCCCGAGCGCATGGTCAGCGGCAGGTTGTAGCGAAAGCCAAAATAGGCCAGCACCAGCCCCATCACGCCATAAATGGCCCAGGCGTGAAAGCCCCAGTGAAAGAAGGTAGAGGTCAACGCCTCGCGTGCACCGGCGGCCGTACCACCGGCCTGCGTGGGCGGGTTCAGGTAGTGCTGCAGCGGCTCGCCCACACCAAAGTACATCAGGCCAATGCCCATGCCTGCGGCAAACAGCATGGCCGTCCACGAGGCAAAGCTGAACTCGGGCTTGGCATCATCGGGGCCGAGGCGAATATCGCCATAACGGCTGAACGCAATCAGCACCAGAAACACCAGAAACAGCGTGACGGCCACCGTGTAGAACCAGTCAAAGTTGCCCACCACCCAGGCTTGTGCACTGCCAAATACGCGGTCAGCCTGTTGCGGGAAAAATCCGCACAGCGCCAGCAAGGCGCACAAGACCACAAGCGCTGGCACCACTACGGGCGCTGAAAACGTGCTGCGCGGCGCGGCAGGCGCAGCCTCGGGTGTGGGTGTCGTGCTCATGTGATCCCTTCGTATTTTGCTTATACAGACGCAAAAGTATGGGCTGCATCCGGGCGGCCACTGCGTCAGACAAAACGGTCAAAGCGTTTTCTAAAAGAATAGCAGACTGCCCTTGTCATTCAGTGGTTTCAGATGGCTTTTAACCTGAAACCTTTTGTTTATAAAGGCTAGCAGCTACGTTTTTTGTGCAGTTTCCGCTTCCGGGTAAATCGGTGTATGGGCCTGCGCACCCACGACCGTGGTCCACGGCGCAACCGTGTAGCGGCGCACCAATCCGTTCAGGTAGTAGGGATCAGCCTGGGCAAATTGCTCCAGGGTGTCCGCGCTCTCGCATTGAAATACCAGCACGGCGCTGGCTGGTGGGCTGCCCACCGCGCCCGCCAGCAGCACCTCACCGCGCTGCTGCGCAGCCCAGGCATGGGCCAGGTGCGCGTTGCGGTACAGGCCACGTTTTTCCAGATAGTCGTCGGTGTAGTCGTAAGTCAGCAAAAAGTGCATGGGTGCGCTCCAGTCAAAACGCCGATTGTTTCGCACACCATGCACTCGGCGCTGTCATGGTGGCGTCGCTACTTTCCAGCGGGCATTGGGTAGCTCGCCAAACATCTCCGGTGCATACAGCGCTTCGGCACGCGTCGGCGGCAGGGCAAAGTCTCCGGCATTGTTCAGGCGAACGGTGTATTCGACCACCGACGTGCCCTTGGGCAGGTAATCCCAGTACACGCGATAGCTGTCTTGGCCGCGCTCGACAAACGCGGGCCATGCGCCCTCGCTGCCGGTGCCTTCGCCTTGCTGGGCCACTTCAGAATCGCGCCCCAAGCCATTGCCCAAGATGGTGGCCCCCGCAGGGATCGGGTCGCTCAGCGCCACCCAGGTCATGTCGGCGCTGGCATTCACCTGCAGCCGCACGCGCACCACATCGCCGCGCTGCCAGTTACCACTGTTCGCAGCTTGCACCGCCGTGACCGTCTTTTTCAAGGCATAGCCAGCATTCAAGGGCTGGGTGCGCGGCACTGCCGCAATCGATTGAAAGGCCACCCACGGTTTGCCCGTGCCGCTGTGCTGCACGTTCAGCTGGCCCATGCGGCGCTCGCCCCACGGCAAAAAGACGCTGCGCTCGCTCGGTGGCGCTGTGGCTGTGGCGCTGCCCGGGGGCAATGCCTGGGACACGGCAGCCGGCGCGACGGGCGCGTCCCAATCGACGCTTTGTGTGGCTGTGCCCAGTAAGGCGGTGGTGTTGCCCGTGACGGCATCGCGCTCATAGCGCCGGGAGAACTGGCGCAGCGCCAGTCCAGCCCAAGTGTTGGCCGTGGTCGTGCCCCAGGAGCCCTGCTTTTGCCGCGCCAGCAAGCCGGTGACCAGGCGCGTGCGCTCGGCCTCCCAGTCGCTGCTGTCCAGCGTGGTGAGCAGCAGCCGCGCCACGTTTACCTCAGCACTTTGCATCAGCCACCACCACTGGTCTTGCGCTTCGGTGCTAAAGCCCATTTGCGAGCCGGTGTATGACAGGCGTGTTTTCAACACCTGTTGCGCTTCTTGCAGGCGCTCTTCGTGGGCAGGCACCTGCGGCGTCTGCTGCAGGATGCGCAACCAGTCGATAACGGCATGGGTGGGCCACTCTTGCGGTGCGATGCGAATGCTTTCCAGCATGGCTGGGCGTGCTTTGCCGCTGACCGCCAGCGCTGCGATGGCCGACAGCTTGCGCACATCCAGGTCCTGGCGCGGACTCCAGTGCTGGCGCTCAATGCGGCCTTCGACAAAGGCAATCAGCCCAGACTCCATGCGCGCTTTTTCTGCCGCAGGCAGTTGCATACGTTGGTCCAGCGACTGCACGCTGTGGTGCACGGCCAGCAAATGCGCGGTCAAGGTGTCACTGCCTTGCGCACGGCGGCTGTCTTGCGGCGGGAAGTACATGGCCAGCCCATCGTCATCCAGATAGGTGGGCAACTGCGCCATCGTGCGCTGCCACAGCGCCACGTCATTAAGGCCGATGGCTTTGCCCACGGTTTGCTCCAGACAGGCGTACGGATAAGCTGCCCACCAGTCACGCAGACCGGGCACACCTTGCACGGGGTCGGTCAGCTTGTCGCTGAACGTCAAACGCACACCACCCTTGCCGGGTACAGCGTTGCCCGGCCACTCCAGCGCCTGCTCCCAATGGCCATCGATTTGCTGCAACGTGGCTTGCTGCACGGCCAGCGGCACAGCGGGCAACACGCGCTGCGTAAAGGCCAGTGCGTCTTTAGCGCCGGTCTTGCTGTCATGCGCTTCCAGCTGCCATTGCCACTCGCCTTGTGCGGCCTGCGCCAAGCTGGCGGGCACGGTCACATCCCATGTCAGCTCCCGCGCCGATTGGGCGGGCAGCTCCAGTTTTTGCGCTGCCAGTTCCACGCCGGTGGCTTGGGGCTGCAGCTGGATGTGCATAGATTGATCGGTGCTGTTGCGCACCGTGAGCATGGCGCGGAACTGGTCGCCCTCACGCACCACGGGAGGCAGGCCGCTGATGACTTGCAGGTCTTGGCTGGTGCGAATGTCGGCGCTGCCCGTGCCAAAACGTTGCACGCCGTCATCGGCCACGGCCACGATGGTGAAACTGGTCAGTGCATCGTTGAGCGGTACTTCCACCACGGCCTGGCCCTGCGCATCCAGCTGCACCTTGGGGTTCCACAGCAGCAAGGTGTCCAGCAGCTCGCGCGTAGGCGCGCCTTGGCCGCCACCACCGCCCGGTGCTGCGGCTTTGCGGCCATAGTGGCGCCGCCCCACAATTTCCATCTGGGCCGTGGCGGTATCCACGGCCCAGCTGCGGCGCTGCCACATGGCGGCGCGCAAATCCCAGCTGCGGTTGGGGGACAGCTCCAGCAAGGCTTTATCGACAGCGGCCACGGCCACCTCGGCGTTGGCCGCCGGTTTGCCATTGGGCAAGGTAGCGCGGATGGTGACTTTGGCTTTCTCGCGAATTTGGTAATTGGCCTTATCCGCTTTGACTTCAACGTTGAGCTGGTGCGTACGGTCTTGCACTTGCAGCTCGGCCACTCCCAGTCGGAACGCTGGCTTGCTCAAATCCACCATAGCTGTGGGTGCAGCATATTCCTTGCCGCCATACCAGAACGCATTCCACCACTGGCGCGGCGCCTGATAACCCCAGGTGAAAAAGCTGTACCACGGCACTTCATACAAGCGCCCCCGCAATGCCAGCACGCTGACAAACACATTTGGGCCCCAGCCGGCTTGCACCGGCAGTTCAATGGTCGGGTCTTTACCCTCCAGTTGCATGACCTGGGTGTGCAGCACGCCTTCGCGTTCGATGGTGACCCAGGCCATGGCTTCACGGAAGGGCATGCGCACTTGCAGCTTGGCGGTGTCACCCGGGGCATAGCTGGTTTTTTCGGCCAGCACATCCATGCGGTCATGGTCCTGGCCGCCAAACCACAACTCGCCTTGGCCCGTCACCCAGACGGTATCGGCGGCGCGCGCGATGTTGCCCTTGCCGTCTTGGGCGGAGACGATCAGCTCCACCTCACCGGCTTCGACCACCTGCACCTCACACAACAGCAAACCCCGGGCATCGCTTTTGCCGCTGCACACCTCGCCCAAATCTTTGCTGCTGCGCTGGTTGTCATAGCTGTAGAACCCGCCCACCAGGCGCTTGCGCGTGGTGGTGGTGGTGTGGTGCACCGCCTGCACTTTGAGCGGCACGCCCACTTGTGGGTTACCTTGCGCATCGACAGCCACGGCCTGCATGCGCATCTTGCGGTTGACTGACATCCAGCCCTCGGTGCGCATGCCTGCCAACACTGCCGCAGGCCACAGGCTGTGCGTGCTGCGCAGGGTCTGGATTTCGCCGTTGGGGTCGGCAAAACTGGCTTCCAGCACCAAGCTTTGCGGAACCTTCACCGCCGGCAATGCCGGCAGTTGCACTTGGCCATGTCCTTGGGCGTCCAGCGTCAGCGGCACTTTGTCGGCGACCAGCTGCGCACCATCGCTGCTGGCTTCGCTGTCGCGGTCGACCTGCTCTGGCGCACGCGGTGCGCGAAAGCTGTAGCCGTTCCAGCGTTCAAAATCCACACTGCGTTCGCGCAGCAAAGCACTCACTTGCACCTTATGGCCATTGGCTGCGCCACCGTTGATGAAGTTCAGGTCGACCGCCACCGGCAAGGCTTTAGGCTGCACCAAAGCGCCCTGATTCACTGGCTGAACACTGCCTTGGAAGACCGGCAGGCGAAAGGCCTCGACGCGAAACTCTCCCGACTGCATCACCCGCTGACCGCCATCCGCGCTATCCGCCCAGCGCAGCTCCACCGTATACAGCCCCAGCTTGGCTGCGGCTGGCACGGTAAAAACGTTGGTGGCATTGCGCCCGCCGTTGTGTGTGGCGCTCCACTGCACGGGCTGTTGGTATTGCTGGCTGCTGCCCACATGGGTGATGACCTGCTGCACCGGCCAGCTTTGCGGCAAGGCCAAACCTTGCGCGTTTTGGCTGCGCACAAAATGCTTCATCGACACCGCCTCGCCCACGCGCACCAAATTGCGGTCGAATACGGTGTGTGCCACCAATTCCGGCTCGTTGCCCCAGGCGGTGGGCAGGTTAAAGCGCCACGGCTCAATGCCGCGCTGCCAGTCGCTCCAGACAAAAGCCATGTCTTCCACGCCTTGGTCGCTGTGGCGTGCGCTGACCATCCACTGGCCGCTGCCTTCATGCCCATCACAGTGCGGTATCGCTTTGTTCACCTCAGCCAGCAAGAGCACGCCTTGTGCATCGGTGTTGCCCGAGGCGTGCACCTCGCCACGGCAATCCGACACTTGCACTTTGGCACCCGCCACAGGCTGGCCTTTGTCCAATGACGTCACCCACACCGCCGAGCCTTCGCGCCCCAGCTTCAGGTGGACGGCCAAATTGGTCACCAAGACCGAAGTGCGCACAAACATGCTGCGCTGCGCACCCAGGCGCTCATCCAGCAGCGCCGAACCCAGGCGGGGAGATTCGGCCTCCAACACATGAAAGCCCGGTGTGCTCAAAGGAATGCCTACCACCTCAAAAGGCCGGGGGTCACCGTCTTGGGACTTGGGCAGACTCAATGCCTGCACTCCTGCCTGACCTTGCAGCAGCGACACCGTGCGCGCAGCCAGTGAATCGCCCTCCTCATCATCTAGCCGTGCTGGCAAACGCGCTTTGACTTCGCGCTGCGCATCTTTGCGGCTGACCCAGCTGCGGTCATAGCGCTGCACCAGATCCCACCAGCGAATGATGTCGGCATCGCTGCCCACCCGCAGGTCGCGCACCTGTGCTGCGGCCCCATCCGTCGAGCCATCCAGGGCTTCGACTTTGCGCACGGTCACGGGCAAGATGGCCGTGCCTTCTGGGCCTTCGGCAAAGCGCTCCAACACGCCAAAGGGTGCGGCGGCAAATTTGAGCAGCGGTGGCGTCTCGCCCATGGCTACCGCCATGGGAAAAGTGCTGGCATTGGCCAGCGTGCGCCCGGCATCGTCCTGGAATTTTTCCGGCAGCACCAGCTGGTATTTGGCCCCAGGCTCAAACGGCGCTTTAAAGCGCACTTGGCTGAACGTGTCTTGACTGTCTTTATCCAGCACGGGTGCTATCTTTTTGCCATTGAGCAGCAAGTGGGTTTGCTCGGCCTGCGCTTGCGTGACTGGCGCGGTAAATGACAGCATCAGATCTCGGATCGGCAGGCAGCCTGCATTGGCACGCTCACGCTGGCACTGCAGTTCTGCGGTGAATGCCTCACGCACCTGAAAGTCCAGGGCCTTGGCCGTTTTATTGGTGACTCCGTTGGCCATTTGCACGCCAGCGCCATACACCAACTGCATGCTGCTGCCTGCGGTCAATCGGCGGTTGCATTCCAGCACGGCATAGTGCCCTTTGCCGTCGATGTCCAGGGCTTTCAACAGATTTTGCGTGGCCGCTTCATCCAGCAGCCGTACCGGTATGCGCTCGCCCAGATCCTGCGCTTTGCAGTACACGTGCTGCTGCAGGCTGTCTGCTGTGGCGGCACCATTGAGCTGCAACACAAAGGTCTGCGCTTCATCAATGGGCGCATAGCTGCTGGGCCAGGTCTGGATCACAGCAGGCCCGGAAACTTCAAACTGATAGCTACCTGCCCCCGCCAATGCTTGGCCTGAAGGTGTTTTGAATGATTTTTCGATGTGCAGGTTGCAGCGAGTTCCTGCCGGAAGATGCTGTTCGAACTGCCACACCCACTCCCGCGCACCATTCCAGCGCCCAGTACCTTGGCCGATGGGTTCAGGGGCGCACTGCACGCGCACAGGAGCTGTGGCCTGTGCATTGCCTAAGCGGACAGCGTCAGCATCGGTTTGTACAACCACCTGCTGCACCTCGCTCACGCTGCCTTGGGGTGTTACTTGCGCAATTGATACCGCATAAGCAGAACCGCCAACACTGGCTCCTGCGGCCAAGATGGCCCACAACCAATTCGAACGCATGGAGAGCCTTTGATGATGGAGTCTTGGAATGGCGCTTAGCCTAGCACTGCACTTAGAGCAGCTCAATCAGACAGCACTGCATTTTCTGCAGACCAAAAAAACCGCAGCACAACGCATACGGCTTTGAAAGAAGCCGTCACCGTGGCTTATTGCGGCTTGAATCCACTGTCTTCAATGATGCGCTTCCACACGCCGGTATAGGCCTGTTCACGCTGGTGCAACTGCTGGGGAGTCATGGTTTCAACCACCAGACCGATGTCTTCCAGCTGCTGGCGAATGCCCGGCTCTTGCACGCTGTGCGCCAAAGCTGTGGCAAAGCGCTGCGTAAAAGCGGCAGGTACACCTTTGGGGGCATAAATGCCGTAGTACGGCATATCTTCCAGACCCTTCATGCCCAGCTCAGAGAAGGTCGGCACTTCCAGCAAAAGCGGCTGGCGCTGACCACCCAGCACGGCCAGCACACGCAGCTTGCCGGTCTTGTGATAGTTCACGAAATCCTGAACCGATCCCACTCCCGCCTCAATCTGGCGGCCCAACATGTCACCAATCATGGGGCCGCTGCCCTTATAAGGGGCAGAAATCAAATCCAGTTGATAGCGGCTGGCGAGCTGCTTGACCAGAAACTCTGGCGTGGAGGCCGGCGCAGGAATGCCCACGGCGCTGCGTCCACCGGCATCTTGGCGCACCCATTGCAGATATTCGCCAAACGTCTTGGCCGGATGCGACGCCGGCACGGCAAACGTATTCACAAACGAAGCAAATCCACCGACGGGCTCAAAGTCCTGCGCCGGCACAAAACCTGCATGGCGTACCACCTGCGGCAAGATGGAAATGGTGTGGTCGTGCGTCAAAAAAAGCGTGTTGCCATCCGCTGGCGAGGCTTTGAGCTGCTGCGCCGCAATCTGCCCGCCTGCGCCGGGTTTGTTCTCAATGATGACGGTACGCCCTAAGCGCTGGCTCAGGGGCTCTTGCAGCAACCGTGCAATCACATCCGTGCCGCCTCCTGGAGGAAAGCCCACCAGAATGCGCAGGGGTCGCTCTGAAGCCCACGCCCCACTCCAACCACCAACGCTGGCACCAGCCAGTACTGCAGCTTGCGTAGCAGTTTGGGCGAGGAATCGACGTCGTGAGGGATAGGTCACAAATTGCTCCAGGAGTGAAAAGAAGAAAAAGCCATACACGGCCATCTGCCAGCCTACCGGATAAAATCCTCAAAAAATGATGGAAAACCCAACCATTCGCGATACACCTAATCGCCAAAAAATCAACACTTTCAGCACACTGGCAACGAAAAAGGGACGCCGAGGCGTCCCTTTGATGCGCAGACCAACCGCGCTGGCGATGGTATTTATGCCAGACGCGCGCGGTGTTTCGCCAACTGGATACGCACTTGCGCAGGAGCTGTGCCGCCCAAGGTGTTGCGCGCATTGAGTGAGCCTTCCAGGCTCAGCACCTCAAAGACATCAGCCTCAACGTTCGGATTGAACGACTGCAGCTCTTCCAGTGGCAGCTCGCTCAGATCCACGCCCTTGGCAGTGGCCAGCTTCACGGCATGCGCCACGGTTTCATGGGCATCACGGAAAGGCAGACCCTTTTTGACCAGGTAATCGGCCAGATCGGTGGCTGTGGCGTAGCCCTTCAGCGCGGCAGCGCGCATGTTGGCGGCATTTACGGTAATACCGCCTTCCTTGGCGCCCGTGGCGGAGTTGATTTGGCCGCCCATCATTTCCGCAAAGATACGCAGCGTGTCCTTCAAGGTATCCACGGTATCAAACAGCGGCTCCTTGTCTTCCTGGTTGTCTTTGTTGTAGGCCAGTGGCTGGCCCTTCATCAAAGTAATCAGGCCCATCAGATGGCCGACCACACGGCCGGTCTTGCCACGCGCCAGCTCGGGCACATCGGGGTTTTTCTTCTGCGGCATGATCGACGAGCCAGTGGTAAAACGATCCGCAATCTTGATAAAGCCAAAGTTCTGGCTCATCCAGATGATCAGCTCTTCGGACAGGCGCGAAATGTGCACCATGCACAGCGAAGCGGCCGCAGAGAATTCAATCGCAAAATCGCGGTCCGACACGCCATCGAGCGAGTTTTGGCACACGCCTTCCATGCCCAAGGTTTTCGCCACGCGCTCGCGGTCCAGCGGGTATGTGGTGCCTGCCAGCGCGGCAGAGCCCAAAGGCAGCACGTTGACGCGTTTGCGCACGTCCAGCATGCGCTCAGCATCGCGCTTGAACATCTCCACATAGGCCAGCATGTGGTGGCCAAAGCTCACGGGTTGCGCCACTTGCAGGTGGGTAAAGCCCGGCAAGATCACTCCCACATTCTTTTCTGCTACTTCCACCAGCGACAGCTGCAATTCTTTGAGCAGCCCTTCGATCAAGTCAATCTCATCGCGCAACCACAGGCGCACGTCGGTAGCGACTTGGTCGTTGCGGCTGCGACCGGTGTGCAGGCGCTTGCCGGCATCGCCCACCAAAGCCGTCAAGCGTGCTTCGATATTCAGGTGCACATCCTCCAAATCCAGCTTCCAATCGAAAGCGCCGGATTCAATTTCTTGCTTGATCTGCGCCATGCCTTTTTGAATGGCGGCGTAGTCGTCCTGGCCGATCACGCCTTGCGCAGCCAGCATCTCCGCGTGCGCCAAGCTGCCTGTGATGTCGGCCTTCCACATGCGGTTGTCAAAGAAAACGCTGGAGGTATAGCGCTTGACCAAGTCACTCATGGGCTCAGAAAACAAAGCAGACCACGCCTGCGCCTTGGTATCGAGCTGGTTGTGGGACGGCTGGGTGGTGGTGTTATCAGACATGGCAGGGCAGAATTTCCAGAAATGACAGACACCCGGAACATCCGGATGCCCTATGCACAAGCCGCAAATTTTATCGAGCCAAACGCCCTTTGCCGAATCTTCGGGCACGACAACCCCTCAACCTGGTTCAACGCCTCCTGTCTTCATCTTTGACGCCTGCCATCTGGGTGTCGTTTTGCGCGCAGTTCTGGGCGTTGAAGTTGCCTTGGCTGTGGCTGCGCTTTATACAAGCGCCAGCTTTACCGACTGGCTTTTGCAGACGGCATGGCTGACCAGCGGCGGCTTGCCCGGCACCTTGGTCTGGCTGCTGATGGCCTGCAGCCTGAAGTCGGTACTGCACCGCATGAAGACGTCCCATCAATACGCCATAGGTATGGCACTGGGCATGGCGGCTGGTCTTTACGCTACAGGAATGATGTATCTGACGGGAGAGGTACAGCACATGCATTGGGCCGCCAATGCACTAACAGGTGGTGTTTTGGCAGCGGTATTGATCGGTTATCTGGTGCTGCGCGCCCGGGGCACGGTTCCGGCGGCAACTTCTGCGCAGCTGGCAGTGCTCCAGGCACGCATTCGTCCGCACTTCTTGTTCAACGCGCTTAACAGTGCCGTCGCTTTGGTGCGCGAGGAGCCCTCCAAAGCGGAGCGTCTGCTGGAAGATTTGAGCGATCTTTTTCGTGCTGCTTTACAAGATCTGCACAGCACCATTCCCTTGCATGAAGAAATCGAACTGGCCAAACGCTATCTGGACATTGAGCAAATTCGCTTTGGCGAAAGACTGCAGGTGGAGTGGGTTCTCGACCCTTGCACGATGCATGTTGGTTTGCCACCACTCCTGCTACAGCCCTTGGTTGAAAACGCTGTCAAACATGGGGTGGAACCCTCA
This sequence comes from Comamonas sp., assembly GCA_015478895.1. Lineage (GTDB taxonomy): Bacteria > Pseudomonadota > Gammaproteobacteria > Burkholderiales > Burkholderiaceae_C > Comamonas. Next base: position 38,513 of record JADMKK010000058.1, read on the forward strand.
GAGGGTGGTGCAAAAGTAACGATCTCCGTCAAATCGCTCTCGAATAAATTCATTTTGTTACGAGTGACCAATACACTGAATCCAACGAGACACATTGGGGACATCCCTTCTCTCTCCAAAGGTCAGGGCATGGCTCTGGCCAATGTAGAGCGGCGTTTACAGCTACTGCATGATGTGCATGCGGAATTCAGTACAACGCAGAAAGATGGTGTCTTTGAAGTTCGAATTTGTTTACCTGCCAGTTGAATGAAACCAATAAAGATCAACGGAGACAGAACATGCATGTACTCATCGTGGACGACGAGCTTTTGGCTCGCAACCGCTTACGCGTCCTGCTCAGTGAATGCGAGGATCCCGTTGCCCCCTTCGTAATTGATGAAGCGGCCAATGTGGCACAGGCGCATGAAGTCCTCCATCGCAGCCCCCAGCCTGTGGACCTGGTATTGCTAGACATTCAAATGCCCGGCCCCGATGGCATGGTGCTGGCCCAGACGCTGCGCAACATGACCAAGCCCCCGGCGGTGGTGTTTGTGACCGCGCACAGCATGTATGCAGCCAGCGCCTTTGAAGTCGAGGCAGTCGATTACTTAACGAAGCCTGTGCGTTTGGAGCGCTTACACCACGCGCTGGCCAAAGTCCGGCGGTTGCGCGCCATGGATGGCGGTGCGTCAAGCAGTGAGATAGCACCGGCTATCTTGATTCGCGACCGTGGCCGCACAGAGCGGATTCCACTGCAGCAAGTGGCCTATCTCAAGGCAGAACAGAAATACGTAACGGTGCGCACTGCCTGCCGCACCTATATTTTGGACAGTTCGCTCAGTGAACTGGAAACCCGTTTCCCCAACCAGTTTCTGCGCATCCACCGTAATGCTTTGGTTCATCCTGCGCAGATACGCGTCTTGGAAAAGCATTACACCGATGAAGAAGGTGAAGGTTGGGCAGTGCGCCTGCACAGCGTGCCGGAAATTTTGCAGGTTTCGCGCCGCCAGCTGTCCAGCGTGCGGGCTGCTCTGCAAGGCATGCTACGTAAATCAGAAGCCCGAAGCCCCATCAGCATCGCTTGAAACCACTGCTATTTGCCCATAAAAAAACCGGCGCTTTGAACGCCGGTTTTTTATGTACCGCCTTACTTTTAGTGCGCATGCCCACTGTGAGCCAAGCCACTCACCACAGTGACCAAAACAATCCCTGTCACCAGCCACACGACTTGTACCAGCGATTCTTTGGCCGACAGCCTTTTTTGCAATTGAGGAATCAAGTCCGACAGCGCGACATACACAAAACTGCTGGAGGCAACCACCAAGAAATAAGGCAGCCAATCTGCCAGCGTTCCCACGAGGAAATAGCCCGTAATGCCGCCCAGTGCAGTGACCGCGCCCGCCAAAGAAACTTTGAGCACCGCCAAATTGCGGTGCTTGCTATTGCGCAGGACAACCAGATCCCCAATGTGGTGAGGCACCTCATGGGCCAGCACTGAAACAGCGGCGATCACACCCAGACGCATATCCGCCAGAAAGGCCGAGGCAATCAAGACGCCATCACCAAAGCAATGCACGCTATCTCCGGTCAGTAATGACCAGCCGCCTTTGCTGTGGCTATGGGAGTGCGTTTCATGCTCATGGTCATGATGGTGGTGCACATGGTCATGGTGCTCATGGCCGTGGTGCCATAACTCTGCTTTGGTCAGCAAAAAGAAAAAAACCACCCCGATCAGCAGCGTCATAAACAAATCATGCGCACTGGCTTCACTGTTGAAAGCCTCTGGCAGCAGGTGCATGAATGCTGTAGCGAGTAAGGCCCCCGCCGCCAGGCTCAGCAAGCCTTGCTGCGCCCGCGCGCTCTGGGATTTTCCCAACCCAGCTTTTAAAAGAAAGTTAGCCACCCAGACACTCCCAATACCGGAAGCCAGGGTGGCCACAATAATGGCGACCAATGTCATAGCAAATGTTTTTCTTGCAAGCGTTTTATGCCTGAACAGAGGTTATTTTCTCTAAAGTCACGCATCACTGTGGCTGGCTGCTGGACTGACTGAGTTACTTGCGTGGATGCTTGTAGCGCCTGCAATGAGGCAGAACTAAACAGGTTACATCAGCTGTCAAGCTTCCAAGGTCAAACGATGACGCCATCAAAGGCGCGCATTCATGGCCGAGGTTTGGCCAGTCCCTGCATTTTTTTGAGATTACCGAAATCCTGATCAAGCAACAGGTGACCAATTTGGTTCCATGTCTGGGTAAATTTTTCGATATAGCTTGCAGAGGCTTGGGGCGTTAGATTGACCATCACCTGCTCCGTACCCAAGAGGTGGGCTTGCACCTCGCGCTCCTGGGAGATTTTGTACAAATGCTGCGCCATGGCGTTACGCTCCGCCGGAGGCACACGGTTCGGAGCCATCCACGCTAGCCAGCCATTACCAAACGGCACCCACCCCAGCTCTGAAAAATTGGGCACGCCTGGCAAAAAGCCGTCTTCAATTTCTGCGCCTTTGGCCAAGATACGCATGCGATGGGCATGTTGCCATTGCTGATCGCAGCGGCCAAGGGCAAGGTCTGTTCCTTGGTGCAAGGCTTGGGAAAATTCTCCACCAACGCCATAAGTATCCATTTGCCAGTCGCGATGGGTGCGCTGCGCCATACCTTGTACCCACAGACGCACGCGGCCAGAAGTCACGGGGATGGCGACGCGTGGCGCGCTGGCTTTATGGCGTGCCCAACTCAGTAGCTGCCTGGCATCTGTGACGGGCCCATCAGCTCGACCAAATAAGCACCAGCGTGTTTCCAGTACCACTAGCAAAGGACTGTAGTGCGACACATGCTGCGCACTGGCTTTGGCGGCATCTCCTACCAGCGCTAATTCTTCCGCCATGAGCACCAGGCTGTAAGGCGGTGCAGCGTTTGGCTGCAGCACAGACTCCAGCGCCTTGACGCCGCCACCGTGCAAGACGCTGTTCACCGACACTCGGCTGCCATGCAGCGCTTCTAAGCGACTGGCAAAAATTTGGCCGATATCCAGCCGGTGGGCGGGCACCTCTACAGGGGTGACGACTTGCCAAGATGGCTGGGCATAGACAGCAGGACTCCACAGAACACCCATAACCAGCCAAGTGGCAGCAATTTTGGAAGAAAACCGAAGTTGCAAGTGCTTACCCTTGAAGAGAAGGTGGGAGAACGCATTTTGTAGTCAATGCGACATTCTTGTCATCCCCCTCCTACACAAGGCGCACCAAGGCAGCTGTCGCGGCACCGAAAACCACCACGATCAGAAAAGGCAAGCGCCTCCACAATGCCAACGCAGCCACCCCAAAAGCTGCCAGACGCGCATCCAGAACCAGGCTTTGCCCCAAGGCCACCGTGTTCATGACCGTTAAGGCGGTGAGCAACGCCACGGTCATGCAGGCAGCGATCTGGGTCATGCGCGGGTTTTGCAACAACCGCCCAGGAATGGCGTAACCCAGCCATTTGGTCAAAAAAGCTGCCACGCAGGCCAGCACGATCCATGCCCAGAGATTCATGACAGCTCCTTGCCTGTAGGTGCTTTGACCTCTTTTGCGTAACGCGCACTGCGCCACCAGCCCCACACCGCGCCGACCAGCGCTGCGCCTAAAATTGGCAAGCCGGGCGGCAACACCGGCACCGCCAACACGGTGACCACCGCGCACACCACCGCCAGGGCCACCGGCTCACGCTGCTGCAAGCGGGGCCACAGCAAACCCAGAAAAGCCGCCACCGCCGCACCATCCAGCCCCCATTGGCGCGGATCGCCTAAAGCGTCACCCAACAGCGCCCCCAGCAGCGTGAACGCATTCCACAGCACAAACACGCCGATGCCAGCGGTCCAAAAACCGCGCCGTTGCTCTGCAGCGTCTATCTGGCCAGAGGCCGTCGCCGCCGATTCATCAATGGTCACATGCGCCGACAGCAGTTGGCGCCAGCCTTTGGGCTGCAGCATGGCATTCATCTGCATGCCGTAAACCGCATTGCGCACGCCCAGCAAAGTGGCGGCCCCCACCGCCGCAGAACCTGCGCCGCCGCCAGCAATCACACCGATAAACGCAAATTGCGAGCCCCCCGTAAACATCATCGCGCTGAGCGCCATGGCTTGCCAAATATTCAGACCGGCGGCCACGGCCAGCGCTCCAAACGAGATGCCATACAGCCCCGTGGCCAACGAAATGGACATGCCCATGCGCACGGCAGGTGTCCATGAAAAAACTTGCCGCATTGAATCTCCCTCTATTTTTATAGCTGCTTGCCCTGACAAAACAAAGGTTTCAGATAGATAACCATCTGAAACCTTTGTTAGACGCTGGCTAGCCGCTCATTTTTTATGAATCGGCGAACAGGTGCTCAGTGCGCTTTTTCCCAGTTCTCGCCGATACCGACTTCTGCCAGCAGTGGCACGGACAGCTGCGCCACCTGCGCCATCACCGCCGGAATGTGCTCGCGCACCCAGTCGGCGTCGCCCACGGGCAGCTCAAACACCAGTTCATCGTGCACCTGCATGATGACTTGGATGGCGGGCTTTTCCGCGTCCAGCTTGGCTTGCACAGCCACCATGGCTTTCTTGATCAAATCTGCTGCCGTGCCCTGCATGGGCGCGTTGATGGCGGCGCGCTCGGCGGCTTTTTTGCGCGGGCCGTTGCCGCCGTTGATCTCGGGCAGGTACAGGCGGCGGCCAAACACGGTTTCCACATAGCCCTGGCTGTGCGCCAGTTCCACGGTTTCGTCCATGTAGCGTTTCACGCCGGGGTAGCGCTGAAAGTACTTGTCGATGTACGCCGCTGCGGCCTTGGTTTCGATGCCCAAGTTCTTGGCCAGGCCAAAGCTGCTCATGCCGTAGATCAGGCCAAAGTTAATCACCTTGGCATAGCGGCGCTGCTCGCTGCTGACCTCTTCCACGCTCACGCCAAATACTTCGGCGGCGGTGGCTTTGTGCACATCCAGCCCCTTTTGGAAGGCGCTGAGCAAGGCCTCGTCACCTGACAGGTGGGCCATGATGCGCAGCTCGATCTGCGAGTAATCGGCGCTGGCAATCAATCGACCTTCTGGGGCGACAAAGGCTTCGCGCACGCGGCGGCCTTCCACCGTGCGCACGGGGATGTTTTGCAGATTGGGGTCGTTGCTCGACAGGCGGCCTGTCACGGCAATCGCCTGGGCATAGTGCGTGTGCACACGGCCAGTGCGCGGAATGGCCATTTGCGCCAGCTTGTCGGTGTAGGTGCCTTTGAGCTTGGACAGGCTGCGGTGCTCCAGCAACTTGGCGGGCAGTGGGTAGTTTTCCGCCAGCTTTTCCAGCACTTCTTCGTCGGTGCTGCGCGCGCCGGTGGCCGTCTTTTTGACCACGGGCATGCCCAGCTTGTCAAAGAAGATTTCGCCCAGCTGCTTGGGGCTGGCCAGATTGAAAGGCTGGCCCGCAATCTCGTAAGCCTCGTTTTCCAGCTGCAAGATGCGCGTACCCAGATCGTTGCTCTGGCGGGCCAGCGCGCCAGCGTCAATGCGCACGCCGTTGCGTTCGATGCGAAACAGCGCCTCGCTGGTCTGCATTTCCAGTTCATAGATGTGCAGCAACTTGGGGTTGGCCGCAATCTTGGACCACAGCACGCCATGAACATCGAGTGTCTGGTCCGAGTCTTCGCACGAATACGCAGCGGCCTTGTCGATAGGCACCTGCGCAAATGGAATCTGGCCTTTGCCTTTGCCACACAGCTCTTCATACGTGGTGCCGGTGCGGCCCGTGTGGCGCAGCGCCAGGCTGGTCAGGTTGTGCGGCTTGTCGGCTTCCAGCACATAGCTTTGCAGCATGGTGTCGTGCGCATAGCCACGCACGTAAATGTCGTGGTTCATGAAGACGTGCTGGTCGTACTTCACATGTTGGCCGAGTTTCTTTTTGGACGCATCTTCCAGCCAGGGCTTGAGCTGCGCCAGCACCCAGTCCATGCCCAGCTGCTGCGGCACATCCATGCCTTCATGGCGCAGCGGAATGTAGGCGGCCTCGCCAGCCTGAACGCTCAAAGAGATGCCGACGATCTGCGCACGCATCTCGTCGAGCGAATCGGTCTCGGTATCAATCGCGGTCAGTTCTGCCGCGTTGATCTTGGCCAGCCATGCGTGGAACTGGTCTTCGCTCAAGACGGTGTGGTAGACCACATCGCGCTGCTGGGCGACGACGGCCACTTCGGTGGCTGCGGCATCGTCCATGTCAAACATGTCATCTTGATTGGAGGCAGGTTTGGCTTTGGCCTTGACCACGGCTTCAGCTTGCGCCGCTGGGGCCGCACTGCTGACGGTACGTGCCAAGCCCTTGAAGCCGTATTGTTCGTAAAACGGCAGCAGCGCTGCGTTGTCGGGTGCATCCAGTGTGATGTCGCCAAAGTCCGGCAGGCCAGGAATGTAATCCGCCAGCTCGCAATCCGTTTTCATGGTCACCAGCTGGCGGCTCAGCGCCAGCTGGCCTGAGGCGATGGCTTCGCGCAGATTGTTGCCCGCCACGCCCTTGATGGCATCGGCATGGGCGATCAGGTTGTCCAGCGTGCCGTACTCATCGAGCCACTTGGCCGCCGTCTTGGGGCCGACCTTGGTGACGCCGGGCACGTTGTCCACGGTGTCGCCAATCAGCGCCTGAAAGTCGATCATCTTTTCGGGCGGCACGCCAAACTCGGTGGTCACCCCGGCCACATCGCGGCGCTTGCCGTTCATGGTGTCGATGATGGTGATGCGCTCATTCACCAGCTGGCTCAAATCCTTGTCGCCGCTGGAGACCACCACGTCCATGCCTTGTGCCGCGGCCATGTTGGCCAGCGTGGCAATCACGTCATCGGCTTCGACGCCGGGCACGGCCACCACTTTCCAGCCCAGCAGGTCAACCACTTTGTGGATGGGCTCGATCTGGCTGCGCAAATCGTCAGGCATGGGCGAGCGTGTGGCCTTGTACTCGGTATACAGGGTGTCGCGAAAGGTGGGGCCCGAAGCGTCGAACACGCAGACGGCATAGTCCGAGACCACCTCTCTGCGCAGCGCCTGCATCATATTGATCATGCCGCGGATGGCCCCCGTGGCGGGGCTGCCCGGGTCGCCGGGCACGGCCCGCAGGTCGGGCATCGCGTGGTAGGCGCGGTACAGATAGCTGGATCCATCGACCAGCACCAATGTCTTGGAATTGCTCATAGCTGGAATTGTGCCTGCCATCTACAATTTAGGCATGCGCGCAGCCACCATCATCCTTACCGCTTTCTTGGCCGCCAGCCCTGTGCTGGCCCAGGAACCAGGCGAAACCACGCCTCCCACCAACACATCAGCTCAGGGGCAACCCCAGAGCCAGTCCCCCACGGGCGACAAGAACAACCAGCGCATTGAGCGCATTCGTGTGGAAGATGGCGGCAGCCGCATTGATGAGCTGCGCGTAGGCGGTGAAACCAAAAACATCACCGTGCAGCCCAAAGTGGGCAATTTGCCAGCCTATGAAGTGCAGCCCACCAACCAAGAAGGCACGGATGGCACCAACGGCCGCCGTGTCTGGCGCGCCATGCAGTTTTAACGCTCGGCCACCTCCATCCCACGCAGGCGCAGTAGCGCAGCGTGGGTTTTTACTTTTTTCTTCAGCCTGAGCCGATGGCCGTTTTTACCGAAGTCTCCGACAAAGACGCGCGCGATTTGCTGCGCCGCGTTCCCCTGGGCCAGCTCACTGCGCTGCGTGGCATTCAAGGTGGTATTGAAAATACCAACTACTTTCTAACCACCGACGCGGGCGAGTACGTGCTGACGCTGTTTGAGCGCCTGACCGCCCAGCAACTGCCGTTTTACCTGTACCTGATGAAGCATCTGGCGCACCGCGGCATTCCCGTGCCCGATCCGCAGTCCGATGCCAAGAGTGGTGACATCTTGCACAAAGTGTGCGGCAAGCCTGCAGCAGTCGTGCAAAAGCTGCGCGGACAAAGCCAGCTGCAGCCCCAGCCTGTGCACTGCGCTGCTGTGGGCGACATGCTGGCCAAGATGCACCTGGCAGGCCGTGATTACGAGCGCGAGCAACCCAATCTGCGGGCTCTGCCCTGGTGGAACGACACCGTGCCCACTGTGTTGCCGCATTTAGAACAAGCCCAGGCAGATTTGCTGCAGGCTGAGCTGGCATTCCAAAACCACACTGCTACCTCCAGCGCCTACCAAGCACTGCCGCGTGGCCCGGTGCATGCCGATTTGTTCCGCGATAACGTGATGTTTGAGGGCGAGGAGCTGACGGGCTTTTTCGACTTTTACTTTGCGGGCATCGATACCTTCCTGTTTGACCTGTGCGTGTGCCTGAACGACTGGTGCATTGACCACGCCACGGGCGCGCACGATGCGGCCAAGGCACAGGCCATGATCGACGCCTACCAGGCCGTACGCCCGCTGGAAGCCGCTGAGCGCCAATTGTTCAATGCCATGCTGCGCGCTGGCGCCCTGCGCTTCTGGATCTCGCGACTGTGGGATTACTACCTGCCACGCGAGGCTTCGATGCTGGTGCCGCACGACCCCACGCACTTTGAGCGCGTGCTGCGTCAGCGTGTGGCTTACCCCGTCAGTCTGGCAGAAACGGTCAGCAGCCATTAAAACAGGAGCTAGAAGCCGTTGTAAAACCTCACTTTCAGCATCAAACAATGCTGAAAGCTAGGTTTCATCACGGCATGCTGCTTCTCTTTTAGCGCAACGCCTTCGCGGCAGACAAACTGGCTATTAATTCTGCAAATGGCATGGGCCTGGCGAACAGCCACCCCTGTGCAAGCTGCACACCATGTTCACGCAGATACTGGGCTTGCGCGGGAGTTTCCACACCCTCGGCAATCATGGTCAGTTTCAGTGATTTGGCCATCTCGATGATGTGTGGCACGACCTGGCTCGTTGCCGAGTCTTTGCCCAGCGTGTCCACAAAAGATTTGTCGATCTTCAGGCAATCCAGCTCGAAGGTTTCCAGGTACGACAAGCTGGAATAACCGGTGCCAAAGTCGTCGATTGCCACAGAAATTCCCATGCCGCGTATTTCCCGCAAGATGGGATTGGCAATATCGGCCTTCATAAAGCCGCGCTCTGTTGCCTCGACCAACAGGTTGCCGGGCCCAGCCCCTGTTGCCCTCGATAACTTGGCCAGTCCGTCAATGGTGGCGCGAGACTCCAGGTCGGCCGCCGACAAATTGATGGCGATGTGGAAATCGGGATACTTCGTAAACAGCTGGTACGCATCGCGGCCCACCATGTCCATGACTTGGGCGGTGATTTCTTTAATCAGGCCCGCCTTCTCTGCAGCCTTGATAAATACATCGGGAGACACACTGTCACCTGTTGGGCGAAGCCAGCGGATCAGCGCCTCGGCACCCATCCATTGGCCCGTCTGCAAATCCACCACGGGCTGGTAGTTCAAGGTAAATTCTTTGCGCTTCAACGCCGCCTTGAGCACCGCAGGAAACGAGAGTTGCTGGCGTGCCAGATGCAAAACCGTCAGAGCCAGCAGCCCACTCGCAAGCACCCCAATAGGCACCAGCACCAAGGCCGTCTTATAGAGCCCCTCATGCACTTTCGCGACCGGCTGGGAGGCGAAGGAGGCAAATTCCAGCCTGCTGGAGCGCCGGATCACGACAAAATTTTCTTTGTCGATGAATTGCACCTGTTGCGCCGTACCCAGCCGCTCCAGCCATTGCGGCTCAAACGCACCTCTGCTGACGATGACTCTTTGTGCCGACAGCGAATACAGCCCCACGGTAATGTGGGGGTCATCCGTAAATACGTTCAGAAAGGTGTTGGGCAAGATCACCACGGTGTAGCCCATGCCCTTGGGTGCCATGACCAAAAACTTGGTGCCCGGCAAAATAGGCAGCTCTTGGGAGGCCCACACTTTGGTGCCCACCGGGGTGGTAAAGGTGGGCGCACCCAGAGCAACGGGGTGATGCCCATAGGCGGAGCAAAGAAAGACGTTGTCTTTCATATAGCCCACCACTTGTATCTGATCGGACTTTAAATTCAGTTGCCCCATTAAACGGATGCTCTCGGGCGAGCAGGGATCTGGCTCCGCGGCATTCAGCAGCGCGGTATAGATGGCATCCATTTGGTCCACACCCTCACTGCTTCTGCGCAGCACCTCGCTGGCCACAGAGTCCGTGAATTCAATCTGATTGCTCAAGTTGTGCTTGTAGGCCCAGTAGATCGAAAACACGATCGGCGCGGTAATAGCCAAAATGCCACCCACGACAGCAATCCAGATGGCGGCCTTCTTGTTCATGCCAAGTACAGGACTTGTTGAAAAGCCGAGATCGCCCATACAACTCCTTTGGATAGGGCCCCGTACCGCCACTGGAGGGGGTACGCGCACCAAGGTGACCGACAACGCGCGCAACAGAAAAGGGGAAAACTTAGCGGAGATTATCCGCAAATCGCAAAAGTGCCTCTGCCCGATTTCCACCTTCATGCGTGTGTTGTCCGCAAAGCACCCTTTGCGCCATACACGGCCACACACTCAGGTAAAGTCTTGGCACTCCAGGTGGAGCAAAGGACAGCACAGCCCTTTGCCTCTCACTTGCTCCGAATTGGCAACACACGCAATGAAACTTCACATCGTTCCCGCCAGCACCGGCCTTCAATGGGTCAAGCTGGGCATGCAGACCTTCTGGCGCCAGCCCATGGCGCTCACTGCCCTGCTGTTTTTGAGCATGGCCGCCGTATCCATCATTGGCATGTTCCCCATCGTTGGCCCCTACCTGGCATTAGCGCTGATGCCCACCGTGTTCCTGGTGATGATGCTCGGCGCTGCCGAGGCGCACCATGATCGCATTCCGCGCCCCAGCCTGATAGCTGCGCCTTTCAAGGGCGGCAAGCCGCGCATTCAAGCGCTGATTGTCTTGGGGGTTTTCTATGCGCTGGGCATTGCGCTGATCGCCGCGCTGACTTCGCTGTTTGACGACGGAACGCTGGCCAAACTCTCGCTGGGTAATCAACCCATGACCCCGGAACTGGCTGAAGAGCTGGTCAGCCAACCCGGTTTCCAGATTGCGTTGTGGGGCGGTTTTTTGCTCTACAACCTGCTGGCTCTGCTGCTGTGGCACGCCCCGGCGCTGGTGCATTGGCACGGGGTATCGCCCATAAAGGCCGTGTTTTTCAGCGTGTTTGCGTGCTTGCGCAACTTCCGCGCCTTCTTCATGTATGCGCTGGGCTGGATGGGGCTGACCATTGCGGCGGGCGTGGTGCTGTCGCTGATTACGGTGCTGCTGTCGGCTTTGCTGGGCTCGGCCGTGGCGCTGGCGGCCAATATTCTCACCATCATGCTGGTCATGGCGCTGATCACCATGTTCCTGTCTTCCGCTGTGTTCACCTTCCGTGATTGCTTTTCTGCACCCGATCACAAGCGCAGCCTGCAAGTCGACGATGTAACCTACGACTACAAGTAAGCCGCTCACGCGCGCATCGCAAAAAAAGGACGCTTGCACAGCGTCCTTTTTTATGGATGAAAGCCCGCCGTTAATCCACGATGGTCAGCTTGGCAATCGCCAGCGCCAGCCACTTGGCACCGTGGCGTGGAAAGTTGATGTGCGCACGCGCATCGTCGCCCGTGCCTTCCACTGCCAGCACCTTGCCTTCACCAAACTTGGTGTGGAACACCGTCTTGCCTTTGACAATGCCGTGGCCGGGCACGGCCTTTTGTACCGGTACGACCGGGCTGGCAAAGATTTCTGGCCCCTTGGGCGTATAAGTGCCAAATTGGCCTCCAGCCCTTGACTGCCAAGGGGCAGCAGCTCCGCTTTTAGGTGAAAAGCTGCCAAAACCACCCTTGGCGCTGATCCACTTCAAAGCCCGCTCGGGCAGCTCATCAATAAAGCGACTGGGCAAATTGAACGTGGTGCGCCCGTGGAGCATGCGGCTTTGCGAATGGCTCAGATACAGGCGCTTGCGTGCGCGGGTAATCGCCACGTACATCAGGCGGCGCTCTTCTTCCAGACCGCCCCGGTCGCTCATGGCGTTTTCGTGCGGGAACAGACCTTCTTCCAAACCACCGATAAACACCGCATCAAACTCCAGCCCCTTGCTGGCATGCACCGTCATCAGTTGCACGGCGTCTTGTCCCGCCTGCGCCTGGTTGTCCCCGGCTTCCAGCGCGGCATGGACCAGGAAAGCCTGCAAGGGCGAGAGTGTTTCGCCCGTTTCAGCATCAACGCCGTTTAGTGGCAGATTGAGCATCGGCAAGCTCGTATCCAGCCCCTGGCTGACGGGACTCTGCGACAGGTTCGCGGGGGCACCGGTTTCGTCAATCGGCAGCGCTACCGCATCCTTGCCAAAGCCTTCCTGGGTGACAAAGCTCTCGGCCGCGTTGATCAGCTCTTTCAAGTTCTCAATGCGGTCAGCGCCTTCTTTTTCGGTGCCGTAGTGGTCGACCAAACCGCTGTCTTCCAGCATGCGCTCAATCGTCTGGCGCAGCGTTTTGCCTTCGGTGGCTTCGCGCAGTACATCGATCTTGGCGACAAAGCCTTGCAGCTTGGTGCCGGGCGCTCCCGTGATCAGGGTCGCGGCATCGTTGAGCGAGCAACCCGCTGCACGTGCGGCTGCTTGCAAAGTTTCCACACTGCGCGCACCAATGCCACGTGCGGGGAAGTTCACCACGCGCATAAAGCTGGTGTCGTCGTGCGGATTTTCCAGCAGGCGCAAGTACGCCAAGGCGTGCTTGATTTCAGCGCGTTCAAAAAAGCGCTGCCCGCCATACACACGGTAGGGAATGCTGGCGTTGAACAGCTTGCTTTCAATCACCCGGCTTTGCGCGTTGCTGCGGTACAGGATGGCGATTTCCTGGCGGCTAAAGCCGTCGTTGCGCACCAAATCTTTGATCTCGCCAACGATCCAGCTGGCCTCGTCCAGATCGGTGGGCGACTCCATCACGCGCACGGGCTCGCCCGCACCTTGGTCGGTACGCAGGTTCTTGCCCAGGCGCTCGCTGTTGTGCTCAATCAGTGCATTCGCGCTGTCCAGAATGTTCCCGTAGCTGCGGTAGTTCTGCTCCAGTTTGATCTGGTGCTGCACGCCAAATTCGCGCACAAAGTCGCTCATATTGCCCACGCGCGCACCGCGGAAGGCGTAGATGCTCTGGTCATCGTCGCCCACGGCCAGCACGCTGCTGGTGGATTGCATCTGCCCGCCCACCATCTCACCGGCCAACTGCTTGAGCCACGCGTACTGCAGCTTGTTGGTGTCCTGAAACTCATCGACCAAGATGAAGCGAAAGCGCCGTTGGTAATGCGCACGCAAGGCAGCGTCATCACGCAGCAGCTCGAAGCTGCGCAGCATCAGCTCACCAAAATCGACCACGCCTTCGCGCTGGCACTGGTCTTCGTACAGCTGGTACAGCTCCACTTTCTTTTTGGTATCAGGGTCTGCCACGGGCACGTCTTTGGGGCGCATGCCCTCCTCTTTGCAACCGGCAATGAACCACGTCAACTGCTTGGGTGGAAAGCGCTCATCGTCCACACCGTACTGTTTGCACAGGCGCTTGACGGCGGACAGCTGGTCTTGCGTATCCAGAATCTGGAAGGTAGCCGGCAAGCCTGCGGCCACATGGTGATGGCGCAATAGCTTGTTGCACAGGCCGTGGAAAGTGCCAATCCACATGCCGCGTATGTTGTAGGGCAGCATGGCCGACAGGCGGGTATTCATCTCCTTGGCGGCCTTGTTCGTAAACGTCACGGCCATGATGCCGCCGGGCGAGACCTGCCCGGTCTGCAGCAGCCAGGCAATGCGCGTGGTCAGCACCCGCGTTTTGCCCGAGCCTGCGCCCGCCAGCACCAGCGCATGGCCCTGCGGCAGCGTCACAGCGGCGCGCTGTTCGTCGTTCAGGCCTTGCAGCAAAGGCGAGTTCTGGGAAGGGGGCATGCCGTTGGCGGCATCGTCAAGCAGGTCGATTGGGAACATCTGCGCATTGTAGGAACTGCCGTCCGCCCTCAGCGCGGACAAGTGCAAAGCACAGCATGCGTCAATCGCCCAGGCGGTATATGACTATCGCTATAGCGTTCATTCCAACATGGCGGTGCGCAGGGTATACAAGCACCTATAGAATCAATCACCGGGCCCAAGTTTTTGTGGTCCGGTTTTTTTTGGCCGAAATTTAACTTTCACGCCCGACAGACTGGACCCAATCCAAGCGCCTACTTTTGAAAATTGAGGCGGGTGAGATTCCCGCCGTGACCTTTCTGGAGCTTGGAAATCATGGAAATCTTCGACTACGACAACATTCTGCTGTTGCCCCGCAAGTGTCGCGTGGAGAGCCGTTCGGAGTGCAATGCCAGCGTTGAGCTCGGTGGCCGCACCTTCCGTCTGCCTGTCGTACCCGCCAACATGAAAACCGTGTTGGACGAGAAGATCTGCAAATTCTTGGCGCAGCACGGCTTCTTTTACGTGATGCACCGTTTTGACATCGACAACGTCCAGTTCACCAAGGACATGCATTCGCAAACGCTGTTTGCCTCGATCTCCTTGGGTGTCAAGCAAGCCGACTACGACATCGTCGACCAGTTTGTTGCGCAAGATATCTGTCCTGAATACATCACCATCGACATTGCCCATGGCCATGCCGACAGCGTGAAGAACATGATCCAGTACATCAAGAAGCACCTGCCTGATGCTTTTGTGATTGCTGGCAATGTGGCTACGCCCGAAGCCGTGATTGATCTGGAAAGCTGGGGCGCCGACGCCACCAAGGTCGGCGTAGGTCCGGGCAAGGTGTGCATTACCAAGCTCAAAACCGGCTTTGGTACGGGCGGCTGGCAGCTGTCGGCCCTGAAGTGGTGCGCACGCGTGGCCACCAAGCCCATCATTGCCGATGGCGGCATCCGCAGCCATGGCGACATCGCCAAGAGCATCCGCTTTGGCGCGAGCATGGTGATGATTGGCTCGCTGTTTGCTGGCCACGAAGAATCGCCCGGCAAAACCGTGGAAGTGGACGGCGAGCTGTTCAAGGAATACTACGGCTCGGCTTCGGACTTCAACAAGGGCGAGTACAAGCACGTCGAAGGCAAGCGCATTCTGGAACCCGTCAAGGGCCCCCTGATGAATACGCTGATCGAGATGGAGCAAGACGTACAGTCGTCCATCAGCTACTCCGGCGGCACAAAGCTTATGGACATCCGCAAGGTCAACTACGTGGTGCTGGGCGGCCATAACGACGGCGAACACCTGTTGATGTAATTACCGTTTTATCGCTATCCAAAAAAGCTGCCTCGCGCAGCTTTTTTTGTTTTGGTTACGCAACAAATTGTCTCTTTCCCATCGTCCTACACCAAGCGCCCACAACAAGAAAAACAATAGCGATTACTTACTTTGTAATCACAGGAGTTTTGGGAATGAACAAAAAACTGATGGTGGCTTTGCCCCTGATGGCAATGGGTACCGTGGCTTTCGCACAATCGTCCGTGACCCTGTTCGGTACGGTAGATCAGGCGATCACCTATGTAGACGGTAGCGACAAGTGGTCAGGCCTGCAGTCCGGCGGCAGCGCTGACAGCCACATTGGTTTCCGTGGCACTGAAGACCTGGGCGGTGGCTTGAAGGCCCAGTTCTGGCTGGAATCCGGCATTTTGGCCGATACCGGTTCGGGTGACTCTGGCGGCGGTCTGGATTTCAAACGCCGCGCTACCGTGGGTTTGATGGGGAATTTTGGTGAAGTCCGTCTGGGCCGCGACGAAACTGCCGCGTACCGCAGCATGAAGCGCTTTGACGTCTTCAACAACGCCGGTATCGGTGGCAGCCAGCTGTGGTCCGACGGTTTCGTGCCTGATGCCAGCCTGGGCTCGCCCACGCTGGGCAATAGCAAGCGCAAAGACAACCTGCTGGCGTACTACTCGCCCAACTATGGTGGCTTTAACCTCGGCATCAACTATGGCTTTGGCGAAAGCTCTAACGACACCTGGGAGACGGGTGCCTACGCTGGTGTAACGCTGGGGTACAACAATGGCCCTTGGAATGCAGCTTTGGCCGCTGAACAGCAAAACGGCAATAGTCTGCCGATTGCTGGCTCCGCCTATAACTTGCGTCAGCGTGCTTACTCCGCCGGTCTGGGCTATGACTTTGGTCGCTTCCAAGTGTCAGGCGCCTATCGCCAAAGCGATATCTCCGGCCCCGCAGGCGGCAGTTTGGACGGCCAGACCTACATGATTGGCTTGGCAGCACCCGTAGGCGCGGCTGGTGTGGTGAAAGCTTCTTACAACCGCTATGAGCGTGACGTGGCTCCTAACAATGAGCTGAAGGCCGATCAGTTCTCCTTGGGCTATGAGCACAATCTGTCCAAGCGCACTGCTTTGTACGGTACCTACTCGTACCTGAAGAACAAGAGCAACGACGGCCAAGCCTTGGGCGTGTCCATGGGCTATGTGCCATTGGATGAAAACGGCAAGCAACACGGCGTTCAGGTGGGTGTCCGCCACTCCTTCTAAGAGAGGGGTTCCTGGTGGGAAAAGGGCTTCTTCGGAGGCCCTTTTTTTATTGGTCTAAATAGGTGCTAGCGTTGACCAGCTATCACCTAGGCAGATAGCTAACCAAAACAAAAGGAGCCTTAAGGCTCCTTTTTAATTTCAGCAAAAAGACTGAAAAGCTTTTTACAGCTTGCTCACCATCTCAGGCACTGCGGTAAACAAGTCCGCCTCCAGCCCGTAATCGGCCACCGAGAAAATCGGGGCTTCAGCATCCTTGTTGATCGCCACGATCACCTTGGAGTCCTTCATGCCCGCCAGGTGCTGGATCGCACCCGAGATACCGGCGGCGATGTACAGCTGCGGCGCCACGATC
>JADMKK010000059.1 GCA_015478895.1 Comamonas sp.
AAACAACAGCAGGGTTGCTTGCCACGCAGCAGCCCGATATGAAAGTTGCGTTCGGCAGTTCGGCGGACCTGAGGCAAATACTGGCTGCCTCGGCTGCGGAAGGCGCAGATCCAATAATGGAACACTATATTTATGTAGTTGATCCCGTAGGCACGGTCATGTTGTATTTCACTCCCGACAATACGGTGGATGAAATCTTCCGCGATCTGGACAAGTTACTGGATCAAAGCAGTCTGGGTTAGGAGAACAGGCACGAACTGCGGTGCGCTATCGCGAGCACGCAAATCATTACAAGGAGCCACCATGCAGAGCACCAAACCCTCCCATCGCCTTGCGCTGTTCGCGACATTCTTTGCGCTGTGCGTGGTTGTGCTGGGCGCTTTTACAAGGCTCAGTGATGCTGGCCTGGGTTGCCCCGATTGGCCAGGCTGCTACGGATTTGCAATCTGGCCAACGACGAGCGAACAGATTGCACAGGCTGATGCGCTGTTTCCCCATGCCCCTTTCGAGCACGAAAAAGCCTGGCCTGAAGTCGTGCACCGCTATTTTGCGGCCGCATTGGGTTTGCTGATCATTGGGCTCGTGGCCACAGCGTGGCGCTATCGCCGGGTGCCAGGCCAACCCTTCAAATTGCCGCTTTTCCTGCTTGCACTGGTGATTGCCCAGGGCTTGTTCGGCATGTGGACGGTAACCTTGCGACTGTGGCCCCAGGTGGTAACCGTCCATCTGCTGGGCGGATTTGCAACGCTCAGCCTGTTATGGCTGTTGAAACTGCGGCTCGAAAACCGCACGTGGGCACCGCCGCCCGATCCGCGACAATGGCGCAAGCTGAAACCGGTTGCGTTGCTGGCGCTTGTGTTGCTCGTATGTCAGATAGCCCTGGGTGGCTGGACCAGTTCAAACTATGCAGCACTCGCCTGTCCGGATTTGCCGACCTGCCAGGGACGCTGGCTGCCGCCGATGGATTTCGGGCAGGGCTTCAATGTGTTTCAGGAAATTGGTCCCAATTATCTGGGTGGGCAGATGGACGGCACGGCGCGCGTAGCGATCCATTTTACCCATCGCGTCGGGGCAATCATCGTGGCTGCGTATCTCGCCTTCCTGTTGAGCCGGTTATACAAGCATGCTGGCGGGCCGCGAATGCGGCTGCAGGCCCATGTGATCCTGGTGCTGCTGGTCGCTCAGCTGGCCCTGGGCGTCAGTAACATATTAGGCTCGTTGCCATTGTGGGTGGCCGTTGCGCATAACGCGGGCGGGGCCTTGTTACTGTTGTCGCTCGTCAACCTTAATTACCGGCTTTCCCGGCTGGGTTCGTGGTAGAACATGACTGATATTGCTCTGCGTAAAACTGCAAGCTGGCGCGATTATTACGAGATGTGCAAACCGCGCGTCGTCATGATGATGGTGTTGACCTCGATTATTGGCATGTTTCTGGCGGTGCCGGGCATGGTGCCGATCGATATTCTGTTGTGGGGTAATACTGGCATTGCGCTGGTAGCCAGTGCCGGTGCGGTGATCAACCATTTAATCGACTACCGCGTCGACACGGTCATGCAACGCACGCTGAAACGACCCATTCCGCAAGGCAAGGTGACACCCACTCAGGCCTTGTTGTTTGCCTGCACCATCTGCCTTACCGGCATGGCCATTCTGCTATTCCTGGTCAACCCGCTAAGTGCGTGGCTGACGCTGGCTTCATTCGTTGGTTACGCCATTATCTATACCGGCTACCTCAAGCGCGCAACGCCGCAGAACATTGTCATTGGCGGTCTGTCTGGCGCAATGCCGCCGTTACTGGGCTGGACTGCGGTAACAGGCAGCATCGACTCCGGTGGTCTGCTGCTGGTGCTGATCATCTTTGCATGGACGCCACCGCACTTCTGGCCGCTGGCCATTCATCGCAAGCGCGACTATGCAAAAACCGATATTCCGATGCTTCCGGTTACCCATGGCGATGCAATCACGAAGCTGCACATTCTGCTGTACACCATTATCATGGTCATTGTCAGCATTCTGCCGTG
>JADMKK010000060.1 GCA_015478895.1 Comamonas sp.
GGAAGCAGCGCTAGTTTCAGCCCCAGTGCGATTTCTGTCTTTATTTCAGCCACACTGATCAGCTCGTAGCCATCTTCGATAACCGGGCCGAAGTCCCACATGAACTTACAACTGACGAAGGTGACTACAGCCAACAGCAGCAGCGAGGTCAATGCCAGCAAATGAAAGTGGCACAGTTTGACAAGCAACAGGGTCAAGCGATGCACTTTTCGGATCAGCACATGGCGTACAACGCCAGTATCGCGATCATTCGCAAAAGACCAGGCACTGAATGCGAGCATGGTAAGAACCAGCAGCGTAATCCCGGTAGACATGCCGTCAACGAAATGGCCATAAGCATTGTTGGCATCAAAGCCGGCTTCGACAGCATTTTGGCCAGTTTGAGTCTGCAACGCAGATTGCGTAAGCCTCGACACTTTCGTTAGCAGCAACTTCAACAAGACGACCAATGCAGGCAACAGGATTATCACGCGGGTGCTGGTGCTTCTGACTGCCACATACAGTTCTGCGCGTAATGCGGTGGAAAACCCTCTCATGATTCAGCACCGTTGGTGGAATCACGAAACAGCGTGGCCAGTGTATGCTTCTGGATGATGAGCTCCGTCACTGCCACGCCCTGGGTGACAAGCTGAAAGTTGATGTCGGCAGAAGAAACGCTCAACACCTCGATTTCGATCAGCTTGTTTGGCGGAAAATCCAGTCGTTCCAGTTCAGACAGGTTGAGCAGGCTGACGCCCGGGATCTGTTGCAGAAGTCCCGCGGCCTGCGCTGTGTTATTGCAATTGAGCAGATAGCGCGCATGTTTGTGGGTAAAAATCTCGTCGATTCTTCCACTGAGCGATATCTGACCTTTGTGCAGAATTGACAGATGCGTACAGATTCCTTCGAGGTAAGGCAACTGATGACTGGAGAGCAGAAACGTGGTGCCTTGCTCCTGGTTCAAGCGTGCAATGAGCGTGAGCACGTCGTCGACCCCATCGACATCGAGACCGTTGAACGGCTCGTCAAGAACGATAAAGGCCGGGCTGCCCAGCAAGGCCTGCGCAATTGCTGCACGGCGACGATTGCCCAGACTCAGGTGGCTGATTTTATAGGCGGAGTATTTGCTGATACCCAGCAGCTGTTCGACTTCTGCGCAGCTGCGCAGTGGACCAGCACGCGCCTGACCACGCCTTTGACCACACAAAAGCCGCGCATGTTCCAGCACTTGTCTTACGGTGAGACCGGGATGCAGGCAGGGCGAATCAAACACGGCAACCACGGCCCCTTGCGCCTGAAACAGCTGATGGGGCTGATAACCAAGCACAGAGATTTGGCCCTGTGTCATGTTGTTCAGCCCGAGGATACATTCGAGCGTAGTAGTTTTGCCCGAGCCGTTGAGTCCTACCAGGCCATGAATAGCGCCCTGTGTGACTTCAAGATTGAGACCATGCAGGACCCCGGTGCTGGCATAGCTTTTGTACAGTCCCTTTACAACGAGCGGCGGAGTAGCCATTGATCTGTCATCTTCCCTGTTTTACCTGACCCGTCAGCCAGCGTCATTCTTGGACAAAAAGTCTGCAATCCGGTTCCATGCTCGCATTAAAATTGTGAATAAAAGCTGAACGGGCAGAGTTTATGCATACGCTGTTCTTTCCCGGGGCAAGCGGTGTGAACGATGTAGTGATCATTCGCGTGATGACCCACGATCTGCAGGGGCACAGCCCGCTGTGCCCGAATTGCAAACATTGCACCCGTTAAACATGGGCACAGCAGGCTGTGCCCCTACGGTGCGGAGGTGGCTGGTGCCGCGATCAGCCCCAGGAAACCCATGATCTGTAGGGGCGCAGCCCGCTGTGCCCATCTTCACGTGAACAAGGATCTGAGAGGGTTCAATCGGCCGGAGTTCTACAAATCTGCATTCGCAGGGGCGCAGCACGCTGCGCCCGATCGATACCAGCAAATGTTAAAAAAGGGCGCAGCATGCTGCGCCCCAACCCAATGATCAGAATCGGCGTATCGTCAGGCATG
>JADMKK010000061.1 GCA_015478895.1 Comamonas sp.
GTTGTGGCAGGCAAAGAGGCACTGGCAACCACTTTAAGATTTTCTATGCGGGACAGCAGCAAGGTCTGCCGCTCAAACGTCGCTTTATCCAGTGGCTTTGCATCCAGGATAGGCTGGACGATTTCGCGCAGCAAGGCCTCGGATTTGCCGGCATCCCCATTAATTTCCAGGGTGTTAGCGCGTCCTTCAATGGCATGAATCCGCACCACCCCTTGCGCAAAATTTTGCTCGGGTAAATAAACAAACGATAGCGGATAGCCAGCCTGCTGGTAGAGGGCCGTGGCCTGAACTGCAGCATTGGACAACTGCGCCAAAGCAACTTCTTGCCCTAAAAAGGGCTCAAAAATCTGAGCAATGGATTCGAAAGGCAGTGCTTGAACCCCAGAAATGGCTACTTGAACCACTTGGATTCGCGTCTCAGCAGGTTGTTGAGGGGGCAACCGGCGGCTGAGCTGTAACTCTCCGGCGCTAGGCGGTTGGGTGGCGAGGCTGCCTCCTGAAGGGAGTGTGCTCAGTGGCGGGGCTGCAGGAGGCGCTGTATTTTGTGCCCATATAGGAAAGGCTGCCAAAAGGCAGCCTAAACCTATGACTCGTTGTCGCGATTGCTGGATGCGCATAACCCTCCTCATCATTATCAAAGCCTGCCCAGAGCCATCTGGGCAGGCGATAAAGCATCAGCTTATCTCTTGCCTAAGCCTCCAAGGAGACCACCAAGCAAGGGTCGGTTGTTACTGTTTGTAGATCCATTGTCAGCCGCTGCTGCAGGCGCAGTTGTAGGACTGCTGCTGATACCTCCACCCAGTGTGGTTCCCAGATTGGTTACCAAGCCACCGATGCCACCCACCAGTTGACCCACCGGCGCAACGATGGGCGTGACGGCCAAACTGTTGCCGGTCTGGGTGACTACGCCGCCCACTGCAGTCACTATGTTGCCGACTGGCTGCACCAGCGGTACGGCAATCGCAGGGCCTGGGGTTGCTGTACCTGAGCCCGTCGTGCCTCCAACCACACCTCCGACGTTGACGCCGCCTAGCAAACCACCAGTAAGACCACCAACATTGAGCGTGCCGCCCAGACCTGCACTAGCGCCTGCACCAGCGCCTGTGCCCGCGCCCGCACCGAGAGAGGAAACCGCGCCGCCCACACCGCTGACCAGCGAACCCACAGGGGCTACCACTGGTGCTTGCGTGGCAGTGAGTGCGCCACCTACGTTGCTCACGATGCCACCCACGACAGCCAGCGGGCCTGTAGCTTGGGCGCCGCCCGTTGTCGTGCCGCCACCTGTGATGCCACCGAGCAATCCCCCATTGCCACCTGAAACACTGCCGGTCAAACCACCCAGCACATTGCCAAGAGCCCCACCAGAGGTCGCTGTACCCGAGGTCGTTGCGCCTCCTGCCGCACTGACGACATTGCCCAGACCACTGACCACATTACCCACTGGAGACACGACCGGCGTCTGTGTGCCTGCCAAAGAGCCGCCAAGCTGGGTGACGATGCCGCCCACGCTGGTCACCAGATTGCTCACGGGCTGGCCTATGCCGGTCGCATCTCCCACGTTTTGAACCACGCCGATGGTGGTGCCCAGCAAAGGTTGGACTACATTGCTTAACGTCTGTGTGACGCCAGTAATCGGAGCGCTTTGGATCACGTCACCTACCCGGTAGCCGACACCGCTGACAGCCTGGCCGGTCTGGTTGACGACACCACCCACAATATTCAAAACACCAGACGCAGGCCCTAAATTGCCCCCTAGCGCGGATACTGTCCCGCCCAAGCTGGAGACGGCTTCGCCAGCATTGAACACCACGCCTTCAGTGCTTGCCAGCGTCGTTCCAATCGCATTCGGGTTAGTACGAATGCTGCCTAAACCAGTAGAAAGCCCTGTTGCCAAGGAGTCGGTGGCCTCACCCAAATTGGTGATGACACCCCCCAAAGGAGCGGCCACTGCGGAGGCGGGCGACTGCTGCAAAACATCCGTCAATGCGCCTCCCACTTGGGTGAGCGTGCCTGTAACCCCTGTTGTGATGAGTTCAGCGCCTTGGTTGCTGACATTTTCAACGACGATAAGGCCGGAATTGCTGGAAATAGGCGTGCTGCCGGGACCACCAGGAGTACCAGGAGAGCCGGGATTGCCGGGAGTACCAGGATTGCCAGGTGTGCCCGGATTACCGGGAGTGCCAGTACCAGGAGTTCCTGGTGTTCCAGGAGCACCGGGAGTTCCCGTGCCAGAGTCACCACCAGTTCCACCGCCAGTTCCACCGCCAGTTCCACCGCCAGTTCCATCACCAGTGCCGCTACCTGTGTCTCCGCCAATGGGATTGCCGTCGGTCACAATATCCCCATTAGGTGTCTCCGTCGTTATTGAACCGCTGGAGCCACATGCGCTCAGCATCAACACAAGGGCTGAAACAGCTACCATTTGTGCGGTTCGAGAGAGGGGAAGCAGGTCTGAGAGGGAATTTTTCTTGCGCATGATGCACTCCTTGCTTAATAAGTAAGTGCATGCTCCGTTCGCCACAAATATTATGCCAATAAATATTTGGTAGCATTTGTTATATCTGGATAGATTTAAATTAATAGAAAGTTTTAATTTTTTTGAAAATATAGTTTTTCATAGTTTTAATTAATTGCTACCGGCGAAAATAATCCTTCCGTGAAGAATTTTCTGAAGCGTAGCAAAATGTGGGAAATATTTATGTCGGAATTGGCTGATTAACGAGAAGGAATTGGTGTGACATTGAATTTTTTAATGGAAGGGATATTCTGATGCAATTCGCGAAACGTCTAGATAACGTAGAAACATCTGCGATACGTGAATTATTTAAATTGCTGGGTAAGCCAGGGATTATTAGTTTTGCAGGCGGATTTCCCGACAGCGCTATGTTTGATGTACAGGGTATTCAGGAAGCCTCGAATAAAGCCTTGAATGAAAATGCGGGTCTGGCATTGCAATATGGTGCTACCGAAGGTTATATGCCACTGCGCGAGCAATTGGCCGCCTTTATGGCAACCAAAGGTGCCCAAGATGTCTATGCAGAACATTTAATGGTCACCACCGGCAGCCAGCAGGCGCTGGATTTGCTCGGTAAATGCATGATTAGCCCCGGTGACAAAGTGATTGTCGAGGGCCCCACCTTCCTGGCCACCATCCAGTGTTTCCGGCTGTATGGCGCTGAAGTCATCAGCGCGCCGGTAGATGCCAACGGCGTGATCGTTGAGGAGCTGGAAAAACTCATCGCCGAGCACCAGCCCAAGATGGTTTATTTGATTCCCACCTTCGGCAACCCCAGCGGTGCCACCTTGAGCCTGGAGCGCCGCAAGCGTGTGCTGGAGCTGGCGGTGCAATACAAGACGCTGGTGGTTGAGGACGATCCTTATGGTGATCTGTACTTTGATGCGCCGCCACCGGCGAGCTTGCTGGCGCTGTCCAGCGAGGTGCTGGGAAGCCGCGACTGGCTGGCGCATTGCGGCTCGCTCTCCAAAGTGCTCAGCCCCGGTTTGCGCATTGGCTGGATGATCGCTCCCGCTGAATTGCTGGCCAAAGCGGTGATGTGCAAGCAGTTCAGCGATGCGCACACCAGCACCTTTGCCCAGGCGACGGCTGCGCAATATTTGCTGGCAGGCCACATGCCTGCCACGCTGGAGAAGATGCGCAAGGTCTATGCTTCGCGTGCCAAGGCCATGATGGATGCACTGCGTGCTGAACTGGGTGATGCCGTGGAGTTCACCGTCCCGCATGGCGGTCTGTTCTTGTGGGTGCGATTGACAGGCAAGGGCGGCAAGTTGGCCGATGCCAATGTGCTGGCCCAAAAGGCGATTGAAGCGGGCGTAGCCTTTGTGCCGGGCGCGCCTTTCTTCAGTCAGAACCCCGACCTCTCCACGCTGCGGCTGTCGTTTGCGACGGCCGATGAAGACAAGATCCGCGAAGGCGTAGCGCGACTGGCGAAAGCCATACAGTAATTACCCATGACCGAACCGCAATCGTTTCACGCGCTCGAAACTCTCGAAGTGCGCACCATGGATTTGGAAGTGAAAGCCAGTTACACCGATGACTTGCTGGAACAACTGAACATGACCATTTACCGCCAGCAGCAGCAAATTGATGCGCTGATCAACGAAGTGCGCCAACTGCGCCAGCAAACGCCTGATGGTGGCCACGGCGGTCACGGAGGTGCTGGCAATTTGCGCGATGAGTTGCCGCCGCACTATTGATGGAGATGGTGTAGCGTTGTGCAGGCAGTTGATAAAAAAGTAGCAGCTCGCCATTGTCTTGCAAGAACTTCAGCATGTTTTATGTCTGAAGTCGTTGCATAGTCAGGGCAAGCTGCTCTTTTTTATATGCAGGCTTGTGCTTTTACTCTTGCAGCATTTGCACCAGCTGCGTTTCGATTTGCAATTGGTGGGCATTGCTGCGCAGGCCCGGGCCTTGCACCAGGAAGGTATCTTCTACGCGCTCGCCCAAGGTGGTGACTTTGGCCAGCAACACGCTCAACCCATGCGCGGCCAAGATGCGCGCGACGGAATACAGCAGGCCAGCACGGTCACTGGCGGAGATGTGCAGCAACCACGTCTGGGCTTTGTCATCCGGGTGCAAGGTCACGCGCGGTGACATGGGAAAGCTGCGCACGCGCCGTGACAGCCTGCGTTTGGCAGGTTCTGGCAAAGGCTGTTGGCTCGTAATAGCTTGGGGCAGGCCGTTTTCAATCAAGTTGGTGAGCTCCCGGTAGTGGGTTTGCAACTGCTCCGAAGCGATCTGGAACGTATCAAGCGCATAGCCATTGCGGGCGGTATGAATGCGCGCATCCACCACCGACAAACCCGCCAGGTCAAAGTAGCCGCAGATGCGCGCGAACAAATCCGACTGCTCCGGCGCATACACCAGCACCTGCACGCCTTCGCCCACCAGTGACTGGCGCGCCCGCACGATGGGCGTGGCGCTGCTCACATGCCGTGATAGCTGGCGCGCATGCCAGGCAATGTCCGCCGGCTCATGGCGCATGAAGTAGCTGACGTTGAGCGTGTCCCACAGTGCTTTGTGCGATTCATACGGCTGCGCAGATAAGGCAAGCTGCACCAGCGCCTCGCGCTTGCGTAACTCAATTTGCGCTGCAGCATCGGGCGCGCGACCACCCAGCATGCGCACGGTGGCGTGGTACAGGTCTTCGAGCAGCTTGCCTTTCCAGGCGTTCCACACTTTGGGGCTGGTGCCGCGAATGTCTGCCACCGTCAGCAAATACAGGGCAGTAAGGCGGCGCTCATCACCCACGCAGTCGGCGAAAGCGCGGATCACATCAGGGTCGGAGGTATCTTGCTTTTGTGCCACGGTGCTCATGCGCAGATGGGCGCGCACGAGAAATTCGACCAGATTGGTGTCCGCTTCACTCATCTCGTGCTGGCGCGCAAAGCGCCGCACTTCAATCGCACCGATTTCGGAGTGATCTCCCCCGCGGCCCTTGCCGATGTCGTGAAACAGGCAGGCGAGATACAGCAGCCAAGGCTTGTCCCAGCCACCAGCCAGTTGGGAGCACAGCGGATATTCGTGCGCATGCTCAGCCATGAAAAAGCGGCGCATATTGCGCAGCACCATCAGCGTGTGCTGATCGACCGTGTAGACGTGAAACAGGTCATGCTGCATCTGCCCAACAATGCGCCGAAACGACCAGAGATAGCGCCCCAGCACCGAGGTGGCATTCATCAACCGAAACGCATGCGTCTGCCCATGGGGCTGCTGCAGAATCTGCATGAAGGTGTCGCGGTTGACAGGGTCCTGGCGGAAGGTGTTGTCCATCAAGTCCCGCGCGCTATAGAGCGCACGCAGCGTGCGCGCCGACAGGTCACGCAGGCCGGGCGACTGCTGGTAGGTTAGGAAGGTCGCAAGAATGGCCTGAGGGTCGCGCTGGTAGAGCTGGTCATCCACCACTTCCACGAGACCATCCTTGTCATAAAACCGCTCATTGATACGCTTAAGGGGCGCATCGTTGGGGTAGAGATGCTCTTCGATATTGAGCATCAAAATTTGCAGTAGCTGGAGTACGGCTTTGGCGGCCCAGTAATAGCGGCGCATCAGCACCTCACTGGCACGTACCGGCATGGTTTCGCCTGCAGGGGTGTGGCTCTGGATGCCGAACGATTCAGCCACGGTCGTCTGCAAGTCAAAAATCAGGCGGTCTTCATGCCGCCCAGACAGGGTATGCAACTTGGCACGAATCAGGCTGAGCGTGGCTTCATTGCGCTCCAGTTGCACTGCTTCAAAGGGTGTGGCGATGCCACTGGCCGCGAGTGCGCGCCAGCTGTTGCCAAGCCCCGCAGCTTGGGCCACCCATAAAATCGTGTGCAGATCGCGCAGACCACCGGGCGACTCTTTGCAATTGGGCTCCAGTGAGTAGGGCGTGCCTTCGTGCTTGATATGGCGCTGCCGCAACTCCAGAATTTTGGCGATGAAAAAATCCTTGGGGCTCAGCGTGGCACGGAAATGTTTTTGAAAATCTGCAAACAGTGCGGTATCGCCATCAATCAGCCGAGCTTCCAGCAGTGAGGTCTGCACTGTCACATCCTGCTTGGCTTCCGCCACGCACTCGGACACGGTACGTACGCTGGAGCCAATTTCCAGCCCCGCGTCCCAGCAGGCACCAATGAAACGTTCCAAGTCTTCGCGCCACAGCGCATGGTCTTCGGTGCTGTCACCGGGCAGCAACAACAGCACATCCACATCCGAAGCTGGGAACAGCTGCTCACGGCCATACCCCCCGACCGCCACCAGCGTGACGGCCTCTGGCAGCCGCGCCGTAGCCCTCAGTGAGCGCAGGTGCTGATCCGTCAAGCGAGACAGCTTGTTGAGCACATTGCGAATGCCACGCGTGCTGCTGACAGGGCTGCGCAGATTTTCGGTAATTGCCGCTTTGTCATTGCGATAGGCCGTGCGCAAGGTGCCAATTTCAGTATTCATAGCAAGGTAAGCTGTTGGACAAATCAAAACTACTAAAATTTAAGCAAGAAATGTGCGCAATTTCCCAAGCTTTCGGCCTATTTTGGAGCTTGGCGATATCCTTTTTGTTGCGGCCCAACATAACCCTAAAGCATCCCAAGATGCTGATCTTCATTGATTCAGAATGCATGTTGTCATCGTGAATATGGCTCCAATCCCTGTCTATGCCTATGGAGGTACGGAGCGGATGATCTGGGACTTAGGGAAAAGTTTGGTGGAAGGTGGGCACCGTGTGACTTTCATCGTGCCCAAAGGTTCGAGTTGCAGTTTTGCGGAAGTCGTCGAGTTGCGAGCTGACACCCCGCTAGCATCGCAAATTCCATCCACTGCCGATGTCGTGCATTTCAATTTTCTGCCGGAAAAAATTGAGTTGCCTGTGCCTTACGTGGTGACCGAGCATGGCAACTCGCCAATAGGTAAGGTGCTGGACGTCAACACCATATTTGTCTCCAGAAATCATGCGCAGCGACATGGTTCCGAGAGCTTTGTGCACAACGGCTTGGATTGGGCCGCTTATGGCCCGGTGAATTGGCAGCGCCCTCGGGAGTTTTTTCACTTCTTGGGAAAGGCAGCTTGGCGCGTGAAAAACGTAGCGGGGGCTATTGATTTAGCTCACCAAGTGCGCCAACCGCTGCATGTGCTGGGCGGAGACCGCTTTAACTTCAAGCGCGGCATACGGCTGACGTTCTCTGCGCGCATTCGTTTCCACGGCATGGTGGGGGGCGCAGTTAAAACGCAGTTGCTCAACGGCTCTCAGGGTTTGGTGTTTCCGGTGCGTTGGCATGAACCATTTGGGCTGGCCGTGATTGAGAGTATGTATTTCGGTGCGCCAGTGTTTTCTACCCCTTATGGCGCTTTGCCGGAGTTAGTGCCCGACTGGGCAGGGTGCTTGTCGAATCAAGCAGACCAATTGGCACAGGCCATGCAGCAGGCTAAGCGCTTTGACGGTGAGCGTATTCATCAGCATGTGGTACACAACTTTAATGCCCAAACTATGGCGCAAGGCTATTTGGAGAAATACCAAAAAGTAATGTCTGGTAGCCCGCTAAATGCTCATCCGCCTTGTGCAACACAAGTATTCGATCATCTCGATTGGGTATCGAGGTAGTTTGCAGCCTTCCATTTTGGCTAGGCTGGCTTTGGAACGAAAAAACGGCGCAAAATTTGCGCCGTTTTTTGCTGTCAGCAGATCGCTGCTTTAAGTGCGAATTCCTTGGATAAATGCAGGCGGTGTCGGTGATCCGTCTGACCAGGTCAAGATGTCGTAGCCGGTCTTGGTGACCGCCATCATCAGCTCCCATTGGGCCGACAGGCTGCGGTCCTTGGTGACCACAGTCCAGCCGTCCTGGCCCATTTCCTTGACCTCGCGCTTGCCCAGGTTGAGCATGGGCTCAATCGTAAAGACCATGCCTTCTTCGAGTACCGGGCCTTCGCCGGGCTTGCCGTAGTGCAGCACTTGCGGCTCTTCATGGAATTTCTGGCCAATACCGTGGCCGCAGTACTCGCGCACCACCGACAGATTGTTCTTTTCTGCAAAGCTTTGGATGGCATGGCCAATGTCGCCCAGCGTGGCGCCGGGTTTGACTTGCTGGATGCCCAGCCACATGGCTTCAAAAGTCAGCTTGTCCAGGCGCTTGCCAGCAATTGTGCCTTCGCCAATCTGGTACATGCGGCTGTTATCGCCGTACCAGCCGTCTTCGGTGATGACGGTGACATCGACATTGATGATGTCACCCTTCTTCAACGCCTTGTCATTGGGAATGCCGTGGCAGACCACATGGTTGGGCGAAGTGCACAAGTGACCGGGATACGGCGGATAGCCCGGAGGTTGGTAACCAATCGTGGCCGATTTCGTGCCCTGCTTGGCCATGCACTCCGCGCCCAAACGGTCGATTTCTGCCGTGGTGATGCCGGGCTTGATATGGGGGGTAATGTAGTCCAGCACTTCCGAAGCGAATCGGCCTGCAATGCGCATGCGTTCGATGTCTTCGGGGGATTTGATGATGATGCTCATAGCACAACATTATCCCACCCGTGCTCAGGACATGCTGATCCGTCCTAGGACCAACCCTGAGGCCGCAAGTGGAGCGCAGTACAATCGAAGGCTGTCTCCCACAGCGCATGCTGTGCAGGCCATCGGTGTCTTCAGGGCTCGGCCCTTGGGGGTGGTGATGCGCCGCCGCACAGTGCAACGCTGTGCCGCCTTGCCTCCCAATCTTGCCCAGAAGGCCGCCACGTGACCTTGCATCTGACTCAGTTTGAGGGCGGAAACGCGCTCAGCTCGTTCCGCGCCCAGCAACTCCTGACCGATCTGGTCGCCATCCATCCCAAGATCACGGGCATTAGCGCCCGATTCATTCATATTGTTGCCACCGAGGCCGCCCCGTCTGCTGAACAACAGCAGCGTCTGGCGGCCTTGCTCACGTATGGAGACCCGTTTGAAGGCGCAAGCGACGGCCTGGCGTTGATCGTCACACCCCGTCTGGGCACCATCTCGCCCTGGGCTTCCAAGGCGACTGATATTGCCCGCAACTGCGGTCTGGCGATCCAGCGCGTCGAGCGCATCACCGAATTCCGCGTGGCCCTCAAATCGGGCTTGCTGGGCGGCACGCCTGAGCTGCGCGCAGAGCAGATCGGCCAGATCGCCGCGTTGCTGCACGACCGCATGACCGAATCGGTGGTGGCCAGCCGCGAAGAGGCGCTGCAGCTGTTCACCACGCTGGACGCCAAACCGATGGAGTTTGTCGATGTGCTGGCCGGTGGCGCGGCTGCGCTGGAGAAGGCCAACAAGCAATGGGGCCTGGCGCTGGCAGATGACGAGATTGAGTACCTGGTCAACGCGTTTCATGGTCTGGGTCGCAACCCGTCGGACGTGGAATTGATGATGTTCGCGCAGGCCAACTCTGAGCACTGCCGCCACAAAATCTTCAACGCCAACTTCACCATCGACGGTGTGGCGCAGGACAAATCGTTGTTCGGCATGATCCGCAACACCGAAGCGGTCTCGCCCCAGCACACCATCGTGGCGTATGCCGACAATGCCTCCATCATGGAAGGCCATGAGGTTGAGCGCTTCGTCGCCAAGTTTGATGGAAAATCGGCCTCTAGCCCTGATACAGCAAGGGCACCTAGCTATCAAAAGCAAACCGCCGTCAACCATGTGTTGATGAAGGTGGAAACGCACAACCACCCCACGGCGATTTCGCCTTTCCCGGGAGCTTCGACGGGCAACGGCGGTGAAATCCGCGATGAAGGCGCCACCGGTCGTGGCTCCAAGCCCAAGGCGGGTCTGGCGGGCTTTACGGTTTCCAAGCTGTGGGGCAGCGAAGTGGGCAAGCCTGAGCACATTGCCAGCCCGCTGCAGATCATGATCGAAGGCCCCTTGGGTGGCGCGGCGTTCAACAACGAGTTTGGCCGTCCCAACCTGACTGGTTATTTCCGCGAATACGAGCAGCAAGTCGGTGACATCACCCGCGGCTACCACAAGCCCATCATGCTGGCCGGTGGCCTGGGCGTGATCGATGCGGGTCAAACCCAAAAAATTCTGTTCCCCGCTGGCACGCTGCTGATTCAGCTGGGCGGCCCCGGCATGCGCATTGGCATGGGCGGCGGCGCGGCCAGCTCCATGGCCAGCGGCACCAACGCGGCCGAGCTGGACTTTGATTCGGTGCAGCGCGGTAACCCCGAGATCGAGCGCCGGGCCCAGGAAGTCATCAACCACTGCTGGGCGCAGGGCGACCAAAATCCCATCCTGGCTATCCACGACGTGGGTGCCGGTGGCCTGTCCAACGCCTTCCCTGAGCTGACCAACGACGCCGGTCGCGGCGCACGTTTTGATCTGCGCAAAGTGAATTTGGAAGAGTCGGGCTTGGCTCCGAAGGAAATCTGGTCCAACGAATCGCAAGAACGCTATGTGATGGCGATTGCCCCCGAGTCGCTGGCCGAATTCACCGCTTTCTGCGAGCGCGAGCGCTGTCCGTTTGCCGTGATCGGCACGGCGACCGAAGAGCGCCAACTGGTACTGGAAGACACAGCGGTCGATGCGGGCGACCAGCAATTCCCCGTGAACATGCCCATGAATGTGCTGCTGGGCAAGCCACCGAAGATGGTCAAGGACGTGACCACGGTGCAGCGCGAACTGCCCGCGATGGACCTGAACGGTCTGCCGCTGGAAAAGGCCGTGATCGAAGTGCTGGCGCACCCCACCGTGGCGTCCAAGCGCTTTTTGATCACCATCGGCGACCGCGCTGTGGGTGGTTTGACGCACCGTGACCAGATGGTCGGCCCTTGGCAAGTGCCGGTGGCCGACGTGGCCGTGACACTGGCCGACTACCAAGGCTTCAAGGGCGAAGCCATGGCCATGGGCGAGCGCACCCCGCTGGCTGCCATCAACGCCCCAGCATCGGGCCGCATGGCTGTGGCCGAAGCCATCACCAATATGCTGGCCGCGCCCATTGAGTTGAGCAAAGTGAAGATGTCGGCCAACTGGATGGCTGCCTGCGGCGAACCCGGTGAAGACGCGGACCTGTACGCCACCGTGAAGGCCGTGGGCATGGAGCTGTGCCCCGCGTTGAACATCTCGATTCCCGTGGGCAAAGACAGCCTGTCGATGCGCACGCAGTGGAACGACAACGGTGTAACCAAGAAGGTGACATCGCCCGTCAGCTTGATCATTACCGGCTTTGCCGCGATTGACGATGTCCGCACGACGCTGACGCCGCAGCTGAACGCGGAGGTGGAAGACAGCTCTTTGGTGCTGATCGATCTGGGCCGTGGCAAAAACCGCATGGGTGGCTCCATCATTGGCCAGGTGCTGAACCAGTCCGGTAACGAAACGCCCGATCTGGACGATGCCAAGGACTTGATCGCCTTGGTCGATGCCGTGAACGCCTTGCGCGCCAAGGGCCTGATCCTGGCCTACCACGACAAGGGCGACGGCGGCTTGCTGGCCACCGTGGCCGAGATGGCCTTTGCCGGCCATGTGGGCGTGGCGCTGAATGTGGACATGCTGATCACCGAAGGCGATGGCATCTCGGACAGCCGCATGGATTCGGGCGAAGGCAAGAATTGGGGCGCGCAAGTGTCCGGTCGCCGCGAAGAGCAAGCCCTGCGCGCACTGTTCAACGAAGAGCTGGGCGCGGTGTTGCAAATCAAAACCGCCGATCGCACCGAAGTGCTGCAAGTGCTGCGTGATCACGGTTTGATTCAATGCAGCCACATCATTGGCAAGACGCGCCCAGCCTCGTCCACCGTGGAGGCGGGTAAGGGCGAGTTGCAAGTCTGGCGCGATGCCAAAAAGGTGTTTGGCGCGACCTTGAGCGATCTGCACCAGGTGTGGGATGCCGTGAGCTGGAAGATTGCCCAGCAGCGTGACAACCCCGTGTGTGCCGACAGCGAACATGCTGCCGCTGGTGTGCCCAACGATCCCGGCATGCACGTGCATTTGACGTTTGAGCCCAACGCGGACGTGGCGGCACCTTTTGTCAATGTCTCTGCCAAGCCCCGCGTGGCTGTGTTGCGCGAGCAGGGTGTGAACTCGCACGTGGAAATGGCTTATGCCTTTACCGAAGCCGGCTTTGAAGCGGTGGACGTGCACATGACCGACTTGCAGTCGGGCCGCGCCCAGTTGCAAAACTTTGCGGGTGTGGTGGCGTGTGGTGGCTTTAGCTATGGCGACACCTTGGGCGCTGGCATTGGCTGGGCGCGTTCGATCACGTTCAACGATCGCCTGTCCGAGCAGTTCCAGCAATTCTTTGGTCGCCAGGACACGTTTGGTCTGGGCGTGTGCAACGGCTGCCAGATGTTTGCCGAACTGGCCGACATCATCCCCGGCGCGCAGGACTGGCCACGCTTTACGCAAAACCAGAGCAACCGCTTCGAAGCGCGCCTGAGCATGGTGGAGATTTTGGAATCCCCCAGCTTGTTCCTGCAGGGCATGGCCGGTTCGCGCCTGCCGATTGCCGTGGCGCACGGTGAGGGCTATGCCAACTTCAAGTTCCGTGGCAATCCTGATCAAGTGATTGGCGCGATGCGTTACGTGGACAACTTGGGTCAGCCCACCGAGCAGTACCCGTTCAACCCCAACGGCTCGGCCGGTGGTTTGACGGCAGTGACCACGGCAGATGGTCGCTTCACGGCCATGATGCCCCACCCCGAGCGCGTGTTCCGCAATGTGCAGATGAGCTGGACCGATGGTGACAAGAGCCAGTTCAGCCCCTGGATGCAGGTGTGGCGCAACGCACGCAAGTGGCTGGGTTAAACAGCTTGCGCGCTTAGCGCATTGCCCATCTTCTGAAGCCTCAAGGCATTTGTCTTGGGGCTTTTTTGTGCGTGCGTTTCGATGGCTAGGTGTTGGGTCCCGGATGACCG
The DNA here is from genome assembly GCA_015478895.1 of Comamonas sp. Classification (GTDB taxonomy): domain Bacteria; phylum Pseudomonadota; class Gammaproteobacteria; order Burkholderiales; family Burkholderiaceae_C; genus Comamonas. The sequence goes on from JADMKK010000061.1 coordinate 13,358, forward strand.
CGCCGCCTTGCGTTATCCGGGTACAGGCGGTGCGGTATGGGACGGTATTGCGCTATAAAAGTACCGGAAAACATGGTTTTACCAGGGCAGGCAGCTCATTTTTTTATAGTTCTCAGCACTTAAAAGCTCAGCCATTCCAGCAATTTTCCCAGGCCGCGCAGCAACGCCAAAATAGCTTCCAAAAAATTGGTGGGAGGAGGGTCGGTGCGAAAAAACATGGTAGCTGTATTGTGACGCGGCAGCGATCTCCCTAGGCAGCCATGCCGTTCCGGTAAAGCTGTTGATTTCATTACTCCAATACGCTGGAGGAAGGCCTCACTGCGCGGGATTTTTCCTTACAAACCTGCGTGAAAGTGCGCTGGATGATGCTTACCTTCAACAAGGGGTACATACATGGCAGGTGCTGGACTTTTGATGCTGCTCGATGACATCGCAGCTTTGCTGGACGATGTGGCAGTGATGACCAAAGTTGCTGCACGCAAATCCGTGGCCATGGCCGACGACGTGGGCGTGATGAGCAAGGTGGCCATGCAGAAAACAGCCGGTGTGCTCGGCGATGATTTGGCTCTCAACGCTGAGCAAGTGGCGGGCGTGAAGTCTGACCGGGAACTTCCGGTGGTGTGGGCCGTTGCCAAAGGCTCACTCCTCAATAAAGTGGTGCTGGTGCCCGCATTTTTGCTCATCAGCTTCTTTGTGCCGTGGTTGATTACGCCGCTGCTCATGGTGGGTGGTGCATTCTTATGCTTTGAGGGCGTAGAGAAAATTTTGCATGCCCTGCAAAAACGCAAGTCCACCATCACCTTGCAGGAAGATTTTGAACAGGCCAAGGCGCAAGGGGTGGCGCAGTCGTCCATCAAAGCCGCCAAAGAGCGGGGTGTCGACCCCATTGAGTACGAAAAACAAAAAATCAGCGGAGCCGTCCGCACCGACTTTATTTTGTCTGCCGAAATTTTGGCGATTGCGTTGAGCACCATCTCCCAGGAATCTTTGAGCAGGCAGATAGCGGTGCTGGTCATCGTGGCACTGGCCATTACCGTGTTTGTCTACGGTGTAGTGGCCTGCATTGTGCGCATGGACGATGTGGGCAACGCGCTCATGCGAAAAGACAGCCCTGCGCTGCAGGCACTGGGCCGGGGTCTGATCGCCTTTACGCCATGGCTGATGAAGGGCTTGTCCATCGTGGGAACTGCCGCTATGTTTTTGGTGGGCGGTAGCTTGCTGGTGCATGGCATTGCACCTTTGCAAGCCTGGGTTGAAGCAAGCCTTCTGGCACAAGGCGGTGCAGTCGCCATGGTGGCGCCTTTGTTGGTGCATGTGGTGGTTGGAGCCGCCATTGGCGGCGTCATCGTGGCACTGGTCAGCGCATGGCACAGCATGCGCGGCACCCAAGCTGCGCATTGAAGACTGTTGCTCAATACCAACATTTCAGTAATCTCTGAAATGCGCCTCGGTGGTGCATTTGACCTAAGGCAAACCCGCAGTCGAGCTGGCGGCGTCCAATGGGTTTCACGGGGGTTGTCCCCGGATTCTGATTGAACACCTATTATGAAAAAGACTCTGCTGGCTGTAGCCGCTCTGTGTGCAATGACTTCCGGTGCTGCCATGGCGCAGCAGCAAGATGGCAAGTGGCAAGTGCGTGTACGCGCTGTGCATTTGGACAGTGCTAACAAAGACACTACGGGCTTGGGTTTGTCGATCAACAACAAGACCATGCCTGAAGTAGATATCAGCTACTACTTCACGCCGAATTTTGCGGCAGAGCTGATTTTGACTGTCCCCCAAAAGCAAGATGTGCGCTCTAACGGTGCCAAGATTGGTACCCTGAAGCATTTGCCACCGACTTTGCTGGCGCAATACCACTTCACCAATTTGGGCGCTTTCAAGCCTTATGTTGGTGCTGGTATTAACTACACACGTTTTTCGAATGTGAATATTTTGGGCGGTGCCGCTGACGTGAAAAACAATAGCTGGGGCGCTGCCATCCAAGTGGGCTTCGACTACGCCTTGGATAAAAACTGGTCGCTCAATTTCGATGTGAAGAAAGTGACAATCAAGACCGACGTGTACGCTGGTGGCGCTAAGGCAGGTACTTTCAAGGTTGATCCACTGCTGGTGGGTGTCGGCGTAGGCTACCGTTTCTAATAGATTTTTGCTTTCTCTTCAATGGCTTGAAACCGCTGCTTTGACAGCGGTTTTTTTATGCCTGTCTACACGTTGCCAGGCAACAAAAAGCCCGCGAAAGGCGGGCTGGTTCGGAAGTACGGTTGGCAAGGACGCCGGTTTTTACACCTTGTCCAGCGCTTGATGCAGGTCTTCCAGCAAATCATCAATGTGCTCAATACCCACCGACAAGCGCACCATGCCTTCAGTCACACCGGCCTTGGCCAGCTCTGCAGCGTCGAGTTGGCGGTGCGTGGTCGACGCCGGGTGCGTGGCCAGTGACTTGGCATCACCAATGTTGACCAGGCGTGTAAACAGCTGCAGCGCATCCAGGAAACGCGCACCGGTGGCGCGGCCATCGTCACCCTGCAAGCTGAAAGACAAAATGCCCGAGGCGCGTCCCTTGGATTGCTTTTGCACAATGGCGTGATCGGGGTGGTCTTTCAGGCCCGCGTAGCGCACCCATTCCACCTTGGGGTGGCTTTGCAGCACTTCCGCAATTTTTTGCGTGTTCTCGCCAATGCGGTCCATGCGCAGTGCCAGTGTTTCAATGCCTTGCAGAATCTGGAAGGCGTTTTGTGGCGAGATGGCCGCGCCCATATTGCGCAGCGGCACCACGCGGGCGCGGCCAATGTAGGCGGCTTCGCCCAGCGCTTCGGTGTAGACCACACCGTGGTAGCTCACATCCGGCTCGTTCAGGCGCTTGAAGCGCTCTTTGTGCTGCGCCCAGGGGAACTTGCCGCTGTCCACAATGGCGCCACCCACGCTGGTGCCGTGGCCGCCCAAGTACTTGGTGAGCGAATGCACCACGATGTCAGCGCCAAACTCAATCGGGCGCAGCAGGTAGGGCGAGGGCACGGTGTTGTCCACAATCAGCGGCACGCCGTGGGCATGGGCCACGTCGGCCAGCGCACGGATGTCGGTCACATTGCCCAGCGGGTTGCCAATGGACTCGATGAACACCGCCTTGGTCTTGGCGTCGATGAGTGCGGCGAAGCTGGCCGGGTCACGCGGATCGGCAAAGCGCACTTCAATGCCTTGCTGCGGGAAGGTGTGGGCAAACAGGTTGTAAGTGCCGCCATACAGGGTGCTGGCGCTGATGATGTTGTCACCCGACTCGGCAATCGTCTGAATGGCTGCCGTGATCGCTGCCATGCCGGAGGCCAGTGCCAGCGCTGCAATACCGCCTTCCAGTGCTGCCACGCGCTTTTCCAGCACGTCGGTGGTGGGGTTCATGATGCGCGTGTAGATATTGCCCGGCACCTTCAAGTCAAACAAATCCGCGCCATGCTGGGCGCTGTCAAAAGCGTAGGCCACAGTCTGGTAAATCGGCACGGCCACTGCTTTGGTGGTGGGATCAGGGCTGTAGCCCGCGTGAACGGCAAGGGTTTCAAGGCGCATGGTGTTCTATCTCCGACAGGAAAGCTGGGGTGGATCGCAAGCTGACCATTGTGAGAAAGACGGCGCGCCTTGCCAACTACGTAATGGCTATGTGCTTATGCTGTGGTGCAAGCACACGCGATGCTCAATAAAACATAGCTGCCAGCCTTTTTGCCATAAGGGCTAAAGCTCAATTTTGTTGATATTTTGGCGGAAGAAACAATGCCGCTTGCCGAGGGCGTTCGGCGGTGGACAGGGGTGCTGGCAGTGCAGACGCAGCCGTGTTGCGGGATGGGCGCGGCGCGATGGCCAGCGCGGGCTGGCGTGCCTGCCACTGCGCCAGCGCTGCGTACACCATGGCTGGGCCGTGGGCATCGTTGGCGGCATAGCGGATCTGGGCGTCACTGAGCACCGGCAGCGACCAGTTGCTGGTGGACTGCTTTTTGGACTTGTGAAAGCTCTGCCCCAACACCAAGGCAATGGCAGCACGCACACCGGTGGATGCGCCATAGCCATGGCTTTTAAAGATGCGATCCAGATCGACGATGTTGGACAGCGCCACACCCAGGCGCCTGGGCAGGGTGGACTTGTCGTTGTCCAGCCCGAAGCCCACTTTGCAGATGCCGGGGTGGGCAATGATTTCACGCGCCAAGGTCATGGCTTGCGGCAGGTGCAGCTGCAAGATCCACGCGGCTTCGGGCGTGGCCAGTTGCACCACGTGTGGGCCGGTATCCGGCTGGTGGACGTGAAACAGCGGCTTGCTTTCCGTGTCAAACCCCAGCGCCGTCTGCGCTAACAGCGCTGCACGCGCCTGCGCAAATTCAGCGGGCGTGGCTGGCACGTAAATAGCATGGTCGGGCAGTGCCGCAAATGCGGGCAGCAACTGGCTGTCTTCTTTGGAGGGCGGGCGCAAGCGGGGCATAAATATAAAAATAGGAGCTGTTAGCCCTAGTAGAACAACGCTTTCAACACTAAAACTATCTAAAAGCTATATATCACTAGGGCTTGCAGCTATGGTTTTATACCTTGGCTTGCGATGCAGGGCGCGTGCGGTAGAACTGCATGGGCGTTTCTTGCATTTCCTTGGCATGCTGGTTGAGCACCGACTTTTTCATCTTGCCCACCACATGCATCTCGCAGGGCTTGCAGTCAAAGCGCAGCGTGAGCTTTTCCTTGCCGTTGATCAGCTGCAGCGGTTCGGCCTTGATGGTGCCCTTGACACCAATCACGCCCTTGGCTTGCTTGGGGCACAGGCTCATCGAAAAGCGCACGCAGTGCTTGGTAATCATCAGGCTGACTTCGCCTTCTTCTTCCTTGCTCTCGTAGGCCGCGTCAATCACCTTAACGCCATGCTTGACGTAAAAGTCATGCGCCTTGGTGTTGTAGACATTGGCTAGGTAGGTCAGCGTTTCTTCGGGGAAGGGCGCTGGTGGCTCGACGGGTGTGGCACGGGGCAGGCGGGTAAAGCCTGCAGCACGTGCGGCTTCCAGTGCCTCCAGCGCGTCGCGGCGCAACTGGTTGAGCGCCGAGGCGGGCACAAACCACGGCTGCGACAGGCTCAAGGAGATGTCATTGACCGAGAAGATCGACGCGCCAAAGCGGCCCAGTTGCTCGCGCAACGTAGCTTCGGCTTTTGATGCATCCGTGGCTGCTTGCAAGGCCTGTGCAATGCTGGCGCCGCCGACATAGCCATCTTCATCGGTCAGCGTCAATGCAAAGCCATCGGTGGTTTCTTTGAACTCAGCCCACAGGCCGATACGGCGGTCGCTGGACTTTTTGTCCAGCATGCGCACCCAGTTCATATCGCGGTTGCGGTTGACTTCCAGGCCTTTGCGCAGGTCTTTGAAGCTGGCAATCGGGTCCTTGGGGAACATGCGCCAGATGCCTTTTTTGGCGCTCACGCATTCGGCACGGTTGATGTGCAGGCCCACCAGTTCTTTTTGCAGGTCGTAGTAGCACAGGCCGTCGCCGTTGTTAAAGATGGCGGCCTTGTCGCTGCTCTCAAACTCAAACCACTTGTCGCCCACTTGCGTGATCCAGCCCACGGCGCGGCCAGGGGTCTTGGGTGTGTCAAACGCGCCAATGTCGTCCTTGCGGCCATTGACAAAGTAGTCGGTGAACTCACGGTTGAAGTTCTGGTCCGGGTCGGGGTTGAAGGTGAAGCTGGTGGCACCCGAGGACGAGCGCGACAGCGGCATCTCCGAGAACTCGCGTTCTTCCATGATGCCGTCCAGCAGCTTGCGGTAATGCGCCGTAATGTTCTTCACATACGCCAGATCTTTGTAGCGGCCTTCAATCTTGAAGCTGCGCACACCGGCATCGACCAGCGCGCGCATATTGTCGGTCTGGTTGTTGTCCTTCATCGACAGCACGTGCTTTTCGTGCGCAATGATGCGTCCCTTGTCGTCCATCACCTCATAGGGCAGGCGGCAGGCCTGGTTGCAGTCGCCGCGGTTGGCGCTGCGCCCGGTGTGGGCGTGGGTGATGTAGCACTGGCCCGAATACGCCACGCACAGCGCGCCGTGGATGAAGTATTCAATGCTGGTGCTGGGGTCGAGCACATCATGCACGGCCTTGATTTGCTTCAAATCCAGCTCCCGCGCCAGCACGATCTGGGAGAGACCGGCATCTTGCAGAAACTTGGCTTTCTCGGGCGTGCGGATGTCGTTTTGGGTGGAAGCATGCAGCTGGATGGGCGGCAAATCCAGCTCCAGCAGGCCCATGTCCTGAATGATCAGCGCGTCGGCGCCGATGTTGTACATGTCCCAGGCCAACTTGCGCGCGCCTTCGAGTTCATCGTCGCGCAAGATGGTGTTGAGCGTGATGAAGATGCGACTGTTGAAGCGGTGGGCGTGCTGGACCAGGCGTTCCAGGTCTGCAATCTCGTTGCCCGCCGTGGCGCGTGCGCCAAAGCCGGGGCCGCCGATGTAGACGGCGTCCGCACCGTGGTTGACGGCTTCGATGCCGATGTCGGCATTACGGGCGGGGGATAAAAGTTCGAGTTGGTGGGGCAGGAGAGACATAGGGGGCGGATTATCTCAGCCCGCAAGGGAATGCGCAGTTGCGGGTGATTGCTGGGTGCAGCCCCCCGATAATTCAGCGCCATGACCTCTGCCATCACCGACCACACCCACTGGATGCACCATGCGCTGCGACTTGCTCGGCAAGCGGCTGCAGCGGGCGAAGTGCCTGTGGGCGCGGTTGTGGTCAAAGACGGGCAGATTGTGGGAGAAGGCGCGAATGCCCCGCTGTCGGGCAACGATCCCACCGCCCATGCCGAGGTGCTGGCGCTGCGTGCTGCCGCACAGAAACTGGGCAACTACCGCCTGGATGGCTGCACGCTGTATGTAACGCTGGAGCCCTGCACCATGTGCAGCGGTGCCATGTTGCATGCGCGGATTGATACCGTGGTCTATGGTGCGGCCGAGCCCAAGACCGGGGCGGCGGGTTCGGTGCTGAATGTATTTGGCTATGGGCAGATCAACCACCACACGCAGGTGGTGCGCGGTGTGCTGGCACACGAATGCGCGGCAGTCATGGCCGACTTTTTCCAGCAACGCCGCGCAGCGAACAAGGCGCAAGCGCTGGCCAGGCATCCGCTCAAAGACACCGCGCTGCGCCACCTCGACAGCGCTTTTGCCGATCTGCCCGACTGGCCCTATGCGCCGCAATGGCGCAGTGACTTGCCCGCGCTCAACGGCCTGCGCATGGCCGTGGTAGACGAAGGCCCGAAAGACGCCGCGCAAACCTGGTTGTGCCTGCATGGTGCCGCCAGTTGGGGGGTGGCTTTTGCCCCGGCTGTGCCAGTGCTGCTGGCTGCTGGGCACCGCGTGGTGGTGCCTGATTTGCCCGGCTTTGGCCGCAGCGACCAACCCAAGCGCGACAAGGCGCACAGCGCGGCGTGGCATGTGCAGGTGCTCAGTGAGCTGGTGCGCAGTCTGGATGTGCGCCATGCGGTGCTGCTGGGGCAGGGCGATGGGGCGCGGCTGGGTTTGGCGGTGGCGCAAGCCATGCCGCAGTGCTTTGCAGGCGGTTGGCTGATGGACTGCTGGCCTGACGCCGAGCTGCCCCAGCCTTTGGCGCAATGGCTGCAAGCCGCAGCCAACAAGCCGCAGTGGGATGTGGTGCAAGGCATGGTTCAAGCAGGTTTTTGGCCTTTAGCCCATATGCAGCAAAGGCATTTAGCTATTCCTTTTGCTGCTGCCGGCCACCGCGCCGCGCTGAAAGCCTGGCCCAAAGTGCAGGCGCAACTGCCACCGCTGCCGCAAGCGCTGCTGGCGGATTGGCTGGCCCAAGGCCGCTGCTGCATCACGCGCAGTGCCAGCAATACCTTGATGCCGCAGGCCCAATGGCAGCGTGCGTGGCTGCAGGCTGCGCCGGTTTTGGCAGGGCATGAATCCGCGCTGCAACAGACCCCCATGCCGCCTATGTTTCCCGCACAGGCTGCTGCCAGCGTGGCGCAGGCTATGGAATACTTTGCGCCAACCGCCGGGACGCTTGCGTCTTAGCCATCTCGAAAAAACACTTTACGGAGCATGCCGCCGCGCGGTGGCATGAAGCGCTTTGGCGACTTCCAAACAGAAAAAAACATCCGCCACCTCTGCGCCCGCCGAGGCGCATGCGCACGATCACAGCCAGGGCCACGTACATGCCCATGACCACCACGCCTGCACGTACGACCATGCCCATCACGGGCATTGCAGCCACGATCACCACCATGAACATGACGATGCTTGCTGCGGCCATGACCACAGCGCAGGCCCCAAGCACATTTATGTGTATTCGCCTTCCGGGGCCGTACGTGACAAGGCCGCATTCAAGCGCGCGATCAAGCGTCTGGAAGGCATAGGCCACCAGGTCGAAGTGGATGCTGATGCGCTGAGCAGCCACCAGCGCTTTGCCGGTGACGACGCCGCGCGCATTGCCGCCATCCACCGTGCTGCGGCCAGCGGCGCCGATGTGGCGCTGATCTCGCGCGGCGGTTATGGCCTCACGCGCATCCTGCCGGGCATTGACTATGCGGCGGTCGCCAAGAGCATTGAAAAGGGCACGCAGTTTGTGGGCCTGAGCGATTTCACCGCATTCCAGAACGCCTTGCTGGCGCAAACCGGTGCCACCAGCTGGGCCGGCCCCGCGCTGATTGCCGACTTTGGTCAGAAAGATGAAGTGGACGACATCATGCTCGACTGCTTTGAAGACCTGCTGTTTGGCCACGGCGAAGGCACAGGCTGGCGCATGCCCAAGCAGCCTGAAGGTGCCGTGCCCGATGACTTCTACATTGAAGGTGGCGCCACGCTGTGGGGCAGCAATCTGGCGGTGCTGGTGTCCCTGCTGGGCACGCCGTACTTTCCGCAGGTGGAAGGCGGCATCTTGTTTATCGAAGACGTGGGCGAACACCCCTACAAGATCGAACGCATGCTCACGCAACTGCTGCACGCGGGCGTGCTGGGCAAGCAAAAGGCGATTGTGTTTGGCCAGTTCACCGATTTCAAGCTGACCCCGCACGACAAGGGCTACAAGCTGCAAAGCGTGATCGACTGGCTGCGCACCCAAGTCAAAGTGCCGGTGCTGCAAGGCCTGCCGTACGGCCATGTAGCCACCAAGGTGCTGCTGCCTGTGGGTGCGCCCGTGTCGCTGTCGATTGAAGGGCGCGATGCCTTGATCTACTGGGGCCATACGCACTGAGTGAAATTTGCGAAATGGATAGCTACTCGCCCTTTATGTATAAGGGCTAGAGGCCTATTTGGCTTATAAAACTTTCGGAAGGCACAACGCATGGGCAAAGCCGCTTTGCAGTGGACACAGGAGATGCTGGCCCAGCTGGGCCAGGAAAAAGATGCCGTGCTGGCCCAGCGCTGGGGCACCTCTGCCAAGACCGTCAATCTCAAGCGCAATGCGCTGGGCATTGCGGCGTGGGGGGCTGTGCTGCAGTGGACGCCCGCGATGGAAAGCGCCCTGGGCACTGACAGCGATGCGGAACTGGCCAAGCGCTGGGGCATCAGCAAAGCCAGCGTGGTCGCCAAGCGCACCGCGTTGAATATTGCATCGTGGACAGCACAACAAGGCGGCGTGCTGAGCTGGACACCCGCTGCCGTGGCATTGCTGGGCACAGCCTCCGATGCCAAGGTTGCCGCGCAACTCGGCGTGACCCGGCTGACGGTCTACAACGCCCGCGTGGCACGGGGCATTGCCGCCGCGCCACGCGCATCGGCCCAAGCCAGCGCGGCCTCTGCCTCAGATTAAGCATCGCTCACTCGCGGGACTAAAAAACTGTAGGAAGTTCACTAGTGACAGGGTGAATTTAATGTCATTTTTCATTAATTTCTGAAACAAGCGGTACACCTGTCAGTGGGTTGGACTTTATTTCTCAATAAAAATGGACTTTCTTTCTCATAAATAACAAAGATCAGGGCGTAGAGTGGTCACTCACGTTCCTAATCCACTCGTCTTCGAGGATTTGATATGCAACATCAACACCCAACGCAGCCTATGGCTGTGCGTGTGTGGCTTTGGGTCTTGGGGGCAGTGCTGGCGGTTGCTGGCCTGTTCTTTTTGGTGGGCGGCGGCAAGCTCATTACTTTAGGCGGCAGCTGGTATTTCTTGCTGGCTGGCATGGGCTTACTGGCTTCTGGTTTGCAATTGCTACGCCACCGCCCTTCGGGCGTATGGATTTATTTGGCAACTTTTGCGGCCACGGTGGTTTGGGCCGTAAGCGAGGTGGGTTTCGATTACTGGAGCCTGGTCTCACGCCTGCTGGCGATGACGTTTGGTGCAGCGGTCATTGCTGCCAGCCTGCCTTTGATGGGCAAAGACAACGGTGAGCGCATGGCCTCTAAGGGCCCGTTTGCTGTAGCCGGCGTGCTTTTGGTGGCTGGTATTGCGGGTTTTGTTTCGATGTTCAACATTCACCCGGAAGTGAAAGCGCAGCAAGCTGCCGCCACACCCAAGGCCGTGACCCCTGAAACGGAACAAAAGAACTGGGACAACTACGGCAGCAGCTATAAAAACGACCGTTTTGCTGCGCTGGACCAGATCAACGTGAATAACGTGGATCAACTGCAAGTGGCGTGGACCTACCGCACCGGAGATGTGCCCAAGTCCACCGGCGCAGGCGCCGAAGATCAGACGACCCCTTTGCAGGTGGAAGACAAAGTTTTCCTGTGCACGCCCAGCAACAACGTGATTGCGCTGGATGCGGACACCGGCAAGGAGCTGTGGCACCGTGATGTGAACGCCCACGTAGGCGGTGTGTGGGAGCGCTGCCGCGGCTTGGCGTACTTCGATGTGAACGCCGAAGTGGCGCAGCCCGCCGTGCCCAAAGCCACAGCGGTGCAAACTGTGTCGCTGCCTGCAGGCGCCAGCTGTGAGCGCCGCATTTTGATGAACACCATCGATGCGCGCCTTTTTGCCATCAACGCCGACAACGGCCAGATGTGCGGCGAGTTCGGTCAAGACGGTGTGGTCGATCTCAAGCAAGGCATTGGCGCGATTGCCAATCCGGCTTTCTACACCTTGACTGCCGCACCGACTGTGGCAGGTACCACCGTGGTGATCGGTGGTCGTGTGGCGGACAACGTGCAGGTGGACATGCCTGGCGGGGTGATTCGCGGCTTTGACGTAATCACAGGTGCGCAGCGCTGGGCCTTCGATGCGGGCTCCAACACCCCCAACGAAATCCTGAAGCCCGGCGAGACTTACACCCGTTCTTCCACCAACGTGTGGGCCGGTACATCGTATGACCCCAGCTCCAACACCGTGTTCCTGCCGATGGGCTCCTCTTCGGTGGACTTGTATGGCGTAACTCGCAGCGAGATGGACCGCAAGTACGGTGCTTCCATCCTCGCGCTCGATGCTGCCACCGGTAAGGAAAAGTGGCTCTACCAAACGGTGCGCAATGACCTGTGGGACTTTGACATCCCCATGGCGCCTACGCTGATCGATTTCCCCCATGCCGATGGCACCACCACGCCTGCGCTGGTGGTGGGCACCAAGGCGGGTCAGATCTTTGTACTGGACCGTGAAAAAGGCCAGCCCCTGACCAAGGTGGAAGAAGTGGCGGTCAAGGCCGGTCATATTCCCGGTGAGCAGTACCCTGCGACCCAGCCTGTGTCGGTGGGCATGCCACAAATTGGCACGCAAACCCTGACCGAAGCCGACATGTGGGGTGCCACACCGTTTGACCAGCTGATGTGCCGCATCAAGTTCAAGTCGATGCGTTATGAAGGCCTGTTCACCACGCCCGGTACGGACTTGTCACTGTCCTTCCCTGGCTCGCTGGGTGGCATGAACTGGGGTGGCATCTCTGCAGACCCCACCAACAACCTGATCTTTGTGAACGACATGCGTCTGGGCCTGTGGGTGCAGATGCTGCCCCAACAAGCGCAAGACAAGTTGTCCGATGGTGGTGAAGCGCCCAACACCGGCATGGGCCAAGTGCCCCTGGGTGGTACACCGTATGCGGTGATGAAAGACCGCTTCATGTCGCCGCTGGGCATTCCTTGCCAGAAGCCACCATTCGGTACGCTGACTGCGATTGACATGAAGACGCAGCAAATTGCATGGCAAGTGCCCGTGGGTACCGTGCAAGACCAAGGCCCTATGGGTATCAAGATGCGCCTGCCTTTCCCTGTGGGTCTGCCCACGCTGGGTGGCTCGCTCGCCACCCAAGGCGGTCTGGTGTTCTTTGCAGGCACGCAGGATTACTACCTGCGCGCTTGGAACTCTGCCACTGGCAAGGAAATCTGGAAGGGCCGTTTGCCCGTGGGCAGCCAGGGCGGCCCCATGAGCTTCAAGTCGCCCAAGACCGGCAAACAGTACGTCGTGATTTCCGCAGGCGGTGCACGCCAATCGCCAGATCGTGGTGATTACGTGATTGCCTACGCACTGCCTGACGGCGCTAAGTAATTACGGCGCAGACAGTGAACTACACCCGATAAGCCCTCGCGGTTGACTGGCTGAAAGCCACGGAACGTTCATGCGTTCCGTGGCTTTTTTTATGCCGTGGCATGCAGGACATGCCAGGTCGCGCACTTCAGCGATTGCCCCTGCGTGATACGCTGCAACGCTTGATATCAGAAGGCCATTTGTAGTGAGCGAGCAGCACATCCCCACAAAAGTCCCATCCACTGCTTTGGAGCCAGATGCCTCTGCAGACATGCGCCAAGCGTTGCTGGATGCGGGTAAAACGGAATTTGCCAACTACGGTTATGACGGTGCGCGCCTGGAGCGCATTGCGGCAAAAGCGGGCTGTGCCAAGCGCATGCTGTACTACTACTTTGGCAACAAGAAAGACGTGTACCTGGCCGTCATTGAGCAAAGCTACCGTGATATCCGGGCCTCTGAAGAGCAACTCAATCTTGATGCGCTGGAGCCCCTGCAAGCGCTGCATAGTCTGGCCAAGAAAAGCTTTGACTACCACGAACACAACCAGGAGTTCACCCGTTTGGTGCTGCAGGAAAATTTTCAAGGCGGTGAAATGATTGGCCAAGTCTCCACGACCGAATTGCTGCGCAATGCCGCACTTGAGCCTCTGGAGCGCATCTTGCAGCGCGGGGTTGCGCAAGGCGTGTTCAAAGCGGGCGTGACTGCGGTGGATGTGCACTACCTGATCTCTGCACTGTCGAGCTTTCGCGTCGATCACGCCGCTACCTGGCACAGTTTGCTGCAGGTGGATTTGCTGGGCGCAGCGCTGCGGGAGCGGCACCAGCAACTGCTTCTGGAGCAGATCAAGGCTTTGGTCTGCGTGCCGTCAGTCAAGTAGTGGTTCGTAAAATTGCTAGCTACAAGCCTAGGTGCGATAAGGGCTAAAGGCTAAAAAAGCTCTAAACCCATGCACGGTTTTGCGTTAAAAGATGACAGGCAGTGCGGCATGGCCTATGGGATTCTTGAAGGTAATACACACTTTGCCTGCCCATGAGCTCTGAGCCACATCCTTCACGGCCTGCACCACACCCCGATCAAGCCCCGCTTTTACCCGCAGCCCCCGTGCAGGAGCGGCGCATGCAGGCAGCGCGTGCCAACCAAACCATGGCGGTAGACATGCAGGCGCTGGTTTCCATCCTTCCGGGTTTGCGCTGGTTGATGGGTTTGTTGATTGCTACCGTCATCATTGCTGCGCTGTACTTTGGTCGCGGGCTCTTGATTCCTCTGGCGCTGGCCATCCTGCTGGGTTTTTTACTGGACCCGGCCGTCACCCGGCTTAAACGCTGGGGCCTGCCACGCATGGCAGCCACCTTGCTGGTGGTCAGCATGGCGCTGGGCGCGTTGACGGGCATGGGTTTCTATCTGGGAAAGCAGGTGCAATCGCTCAGTGCCGATTTGCCCACTTACCAAAGCACCATCAAACAAAAGCTCAAAAATCTGCGCTCCTTGGCCAGCGGCCCCAGCGCCTGGGATGGTGCTTTTAAAACCTATGACGCAGTAGGTGGTGAGTTGTCAGCCGCTGCCGCGCAGGCTGAACGTGGGAAGGAGCGCGTGCAAAAGGTAGAAGTGGTGCGCGAGACGCCCAAGCCGCTGGATATGGTGGTGCAGTGGTTGGACAAGGTCAGTGAGCCTGTCGCTCTGGCAGGCATTGTGTTGCTGTTTGTCATTCTGATCTTGTTGGACCGCGACGCTTTGCGTGACCGCTTGCTGCGCTTGATGGGCGGTGATATGCATATCGCCACCGATGCGCTGGACGAGGCCTCCGACCGCATTGGCAAATACCTGCGCATGCAGTTCATTGTGAACGTCACCTATGGCTTTCCCATGGCCGTGGGGCTGTGGTTCATTGGCGTGCCAGGTGCTATTTTGTGGGGCGTTCTGGCCACCATCATGCGTTTTGTGCCCTATGTGGGGCCCATGATTTCTGCCGTATTTCCGCTCGCTTTGGCATTTGCAGTCACCCCCGGCTGGGAGATGCTGTTGTGGACGCTGGGTCTGATTTTGCTGCTGGAGCTGATCAGCAACAACGTCATTGAACCCTGGCTTTACGGTGCCAGCACGGGTTTGTCAACGCTGACGATCATCTTCGCTGCGACGTTCTGGACCGCTTTGTGGGGCCCTATTGGCTTGATTTTGTCGACCCCGCTGACCGTGTGCTGCCTGGTGACGGGGCGGTATCTGCCGGGATTGAAATTTCTGGAGGTGCTGTTGGGTAGCCAGCCCGTGCTGGATGCGCCGCATCGCCTGTACCAACGCTTGCTGGCCAACGATGTCAACGGTGCCCTCGACTTGACCGAGGACGAAATTGCCAGGGACTTGCCGGGCAAGCCCAGCGCGCAAGACAAGGCCCACGCAGTCGTGAATTTCTATGCCGACGTGGGAGTGCCCACGTTGCAACTGGCCTATAAGCACCATGCCGAAAATGCCACTGCGGAGCACCGCCTGCGCCTGGTCAATGGCATGGAAGACTTGCTGCAAGAGTTAATGGATGACTATCCGGTACCCAGCACACCCGCGCCCCTCGCGGTCAACCTGCGCGGACGTGTCCATTGCGTGGGCGCACGCTGGGAGGTGGATGCCTTGGCTGCTGATATGGCTGCGCACAGTCTGGCGCTCCACGGGATTCATGCCACCAGCGCAGGTCACGCATTGACCGCAACGCTGGGCCCCGAGGAAACACAGGACTGGGCAGATGTGCAATGGCTGGTGGTTTCTGCCTTTCATACCCAGCCTCAGTCCATGGTGCGGCAAATTCTGCGCCGTGTGCGCCGCCGCTATCCGCACATTCAAATGATTGCCTTGCTGTGGAATGCCACACCTGCGGTGCTGGCGCCAGAGTCATTGCAGCGCATGGATGCCACGGCCGTTTGTACCAGCATGCAGGAGATGCTGCTGCGCATGCAGCAACTGATCTCTCCGGAGCAAGCCGCGCAGGGCTATCTACCCGCAGAGTTACCCGCTGGCGACGATGCACGCGTGCAGTTTTTGCAGCACAGTGGCGCGTTGTCGCCCGCGCATTTGCCCACCTACAAGCAAGTGGTGATGAAGGCAGCCAACGCCTTCAATGTGAAGTACGCGCAGGTCTCTTTGGTTGACCACGACTGGGTACATACGCCCGGTAGCTTGCTGGTGCGGCCTACAGAAACCGAAGCCCAGCCGGGCCTGCCGCGCGACATTTCGATTTGCTCGTATGTGGTGCGCGATGGTGAAAGCCTGGTCGTCGAAGACGTGGCCCGCGATCCCCGGTTTGCCGACAACCGCGCGCTGCTGGAGGCGGAGGTGAAGTTCTACGCAGGTGTCCCCTTGAAGAGCAAAAAAGGCGAAGTCTTGGGCACGCTGTGCATCATGCATGACACGCCTCGCATCATGGATAGCGATGAAATGCATGTGCTGCGCGAGATGGCAGACGATCTGCTGGACGTATTGCGCGAAGCCAACAAAATTGCACCGGTCAAACCTGCTGAAAGTTAAAAACGCTCACTGAGTGAGCGGTTGTGAAAGGAATTCAGCGGCTTTTTACATAGAGGTAGACAGCAGCTCTTCGTAATCTTGCGCGCTGGCTGCGCGTGGGTTGGTGGTATGGCAGTGGTCTTTCATTGCACCATCAATCACCTGGCGGAACCACGCGTGCTCCACACCCATGGCGGCCAGACCTGATGGCAAGCCCAGGCGTGCATTCATGTCGATGATGGCAGCTGGAATGTCGCTGGCACTGGCAAGACCCATGGCATGCGCCATTTTCTCCAGGCGCTGCTCGCGCTGTACGGAATCTGCCTGCGCGTTGAACCGCACCACTGCGGGCAAGAACATGGCGTTCAACGTGCCATGGTGCAGGCGCGGCTCCACGCCGCCTAAGCTGTGGCTCAGGCTGTGCACACAGCCCAGTCCTTTTTGAAACGCCATGGCGCCTTGCATGCTGGCACTCATCAGCTGGCGGCGCGCTTCGGCATCTTGGCCGTTGCGCGTAGCGCGCTCAATGTGGGCCCAGCCACGCGTGAGACCGTCCAGCGCAATGCCATCGGCTGGCGGGTTGAAGGCGGCGGACATGAAGGTTTCCATGCAGTGCGCAATTGCATCCATGCCGGTGGCCGCCGTCAGCATAGGGGGCAGGCCATAGGTCAGCTCAGGGTCGCAAATGGCGGCCTTGGGCACCAGGTGCCACGAGTGAAAACCGAGCTTGCGGTGGTCATCCACAATGATGATGGCGCCCCGCGCGACCTCGCTGCCGGTGCCGCTGGTAGTGGGCACGGCAATGATGGGGGCGACCACCTCGGTAATTTTGGCAGAGCCGCCTTCGATGGTGGCGTAGGTCTTCAGTGGCCCCTCGTGGGTGGCGGCAATGGCCACGCCTTTGGCGCAATCAATGGCGCTGCCGCCGCCCACGGCAATCAGCCCGTCGCAGCGGTGTTGCTGGTAAAGCGCCACGGCGGCGCGCACGGCTGCTTCGGTCGGGTTGGAGGGCGTGGCATCAAAAACGGTCACGAAAAAGTGACCGAGTGCATCCAGCGCTTTTTGCAGCACGCCCGCCGCTTTCACCCCGGCATCGGTGACCACCAGTGGGCGGCTGATGCCCACGCGCAAGCATTCTTGCTCCAGCAGGCGCACTGCGCCAAAGTCAAACTGAATCTGGGTGACGTAATTGATAAAAGCCATGCCAATTCTCCAAGCACCGGCGGTGCAAACAGCGAGCATCTTGGCCAAATGAGTGTCCAAGGGCTAGCTTGGCAACCCTGAGATGGGCTTGTGAGACGTCACACGTGAGACAAGTCTTTGGCCCAATACGGGGGCGCGATTGCTGCATGATGGGCAACTTTATGATTGCTGTTTGTGCGTTGTGAACCAAGAACCTGAACTAAACCACCCATTGACTGCGGCCATGCGCGATGTACTGCGGCGCATGGCACGCGCCAACCGCCCGCATTTGCACACGCTCAGCCCCGCGCAAGCACGTGCCGCCTACGAGGCTGGCGCGGGCGTGCTGGAAATTGCCCGCCCAGACTTGCCCCGCGTGCAAGACATCACCATTCCCGCCCGCGATGGCGCAGCGCTGCCGGCCCGCCTGTATGCGCCCAGCACGGCATCTGCTTTGCCGGTGTTGCTGTACTTGCACGGTGGCGGCTTCACTATTGGCAGCGTGGCCACGCACGACGTGCTGTGCCGACAACTGGCGCAGTTGGCCGGCTGCGGGGTGGTCTCGCTCGATTACCGCTTGGCGCCGGAGCACCCATTTCCCACCGCCAGCAACGATGCCTGGGACGCCCTGCAATGGCTGGCAGCGCAAGGCCAGACGCTGGGTCTGGACACCACACGCATAGCGGTGGGAGGGGACAGCGCAGGCGGCACCTTGGCCGCAGCATGCGCGGTGCTGGCACGCGATGCAGGTCTGGCCTTGCAGCTGCAACTGCTGATTTACCCCGGCACTTGCGCGCACCAAGATACGGATTCGCACCTGCGCTATGCCCACGGACTGGTGCTGGAGCGCGAGGGCATCCACTGGTTCTTCAACCACTACGTGCGCAACGCTGCTGACCGGCAAGACTGGCGCTTTGCCCCCTTGCTGGCCCCCGATGTAGAAAGCGTGGCGCCGGCGTTCTTGTGCTTGGCAGAGCTGGACCCGCTGTTCGATGAAGGCGTGCAATACGCCGATATGCTGCGCATGGCGGGGGTGCCCGTAGCACTTGAAATCTACAAAGGCGTGACGCACGAGTTCATCAAGATGGGCCGCGTCATTCCTGAAGCCCGCCAAGCCCATGCCGACATGGCCGCCGCTTTGCGCGCCGCCTTGGGCACCACGTCCGCTGTTTAAAGATTTGCTCAAGACTCGCCAGAAAGAAACCGTATGCGCCCCCAAGATTTTCGTTGCCGCCACCGCCTGACTGTGCGCTGGGCCGAAGTAGATGCCCAAAAAATCGTCTTCAACGCCCATTACCTGATGTACGCCGATGTCGCCGTCACGGATTACTGGAAGCAGATGGCCTTGCCCTATGAGCAAAGCTGGGCCAGTCTGGGCGGAGAGCTGTACGTCAAAAAAGCCTCGGTCACCTACCATGCCTCCGCGCAGATGGGCGATGTGCTGGATGTGGGTATCCGCTGCGTCAAGCAAGGCAATACCTCGCTGCAGTTTGAGGCCGGCATTTTCCGGGGCCAGCAATTGCTCAATACCGTAGAGCTGGTCTATGTGTTTGCCGATGCCACGCAAACCCCGCAGCCAGTGCCGCAGCCACTGCGCGACATGCTCACGGCGTTTGAAGCGGGGGAGGACATGGTCACCCTGCAATCGGGCAACTGGAACGATCTGGGTCGCTTGGCCGAGCGCTTGCGCATGCAGGTTTTTGTTCAAGAGCAGGGCGTGCCGCGCGAGATCGAGATCGACGAATTTGACACCATGTGCCGGCACGTGGTCGTCACCAACCGCCTGGGCCACGGCGTGGCCACAGGCCGTTTGGTCAGCGATGCACCGGGTGTGGCGCGCATTGGCCGCATGGCGGTGGCGCGTGAGTTGCGCGGCAGCCGCGTAGGGCGGCAGGTGCTGGATGCCTTGATTGCCGCTGCACGTGATCGGGGTGACACCGAGGCCGTGCTGCACGCGCAGGTGCATGCGCAGCATTTCTACGCGCGCGCCGGTTTTGTGCCGGAAGGCGAGGTGTACGACGAAGCGGGCATTGACCACATCACCATGCGCATGAAGCTGTAAAACTGTGAGAGTTCTGAAGTAGTGAAGCTTTTGATAGCTACATGCCGTGAATAAAAAAGGGTTTCAGATAGTTATGTATCTGAAACCCTTTGTTTATGGCGGCACACTGCTCCTAAATTTTAAAAGCCTGCACGCTGTGCGCCATACTGACGGTCTGGTCCTTCAGGCTGGCCGCAGCTGCGCTGGATTGTTCTGCCAGCGCCGAGTTCTGGGACATCGTGTTTTCCAGTTGCCCAATGGCTTGGGTGATGGCGGACATGGCAGCGTTTTGCGCCGCGGTCGAGCTGACAATCTCACGCATCTGGCCGGTGGCGCTGTGAGAGGCTTGCAGCAACTGCTGCATGGCCTCCAGCGCCGCTTTGCTTTGTGCCGCGCCCAGGGCAATGGTCTGCTCCGACGATTGAATCAGCTTGTGGATTTGCTTGGCTGAATCGGCCGAGCGCAGCGCCAAGCGGCGCACTTCCTCGGCCACCACCGCAAAACCACGGCCATGTTCTCCGGCACGGGCCGCTTCTACCGCGGCATTCAACGCCAGCAAATTGGTTTGAAACGCCAGCGTATCCACGACCGACACAATCTCGCCAATCTCCCCCGATTGCTGGTGGATGGAGCCCATGCTCTGCGCCAGATCATTCATGAGCTCTTGGCCTTTTTGCGCCGCTTGGGCGGCATGGCGCGTCATGCCATCGGCCTCGCAGGCCAACGCGCGGGCCTGCTCCACCGTGGCCATGACACGCACGGCAGCGTTGGCGGTTTCTTCCAGCGCGCTGCAAGCGACCTCGGTGCGTGACGATAAATTGCTGCTGCCGGCTTCAATTTCTTGGCTGGCTGTGTGTACCTGCTCCACGCTGTGGGTGACGGTGCGCACCATACCGTCGAGTTTTAAAATCAGCGTTTTTAAATCCTGCGCCAAAGGTGTTTGAACCGAAGCTTGGGGTATATGAAGATTAAAACGATTCCCATCGTGAATGGCATTGACCAAGCTCTGCAATTCAATCCCTTGCAAATAAGACTGGGCCATGTTTTTCAAAATAAAAATCTCTACCACTGTTTGAATGAGTACAAACAAGGCATGCAAAAGGATTTGTTGAAAATCAGCATCGGTGGAGCAATAAATGCCATAACCCCAAGCCTGCAGGCGGTCAAACGCAATGTGGTGTACAGCAAAAAATGCGGCACAGACCACCACCACACGCCACTGGCGGTAGACCATGATCAGCGCCAGCGTTACAAACACACCGAAGTGAAATTCAATGGTGCCCAGCGCCACCTGAATTTGCAGCGCAATGCAGGCACACAACACCAGAGGCAATCCATAACGCGCAAAACGGCTGCCACGGCCCAGCCAGAAAATAATGCTTGCTACCGCAATCAATAATGGGCTGACCACCAATGCCATATCTACGCTGGAGTAATGCCAGCCAATAGGCAGGGCGAGCAAAGCCGCGACGGTAATCAAAACCAGCATCAAGAGGTCTGCATTGCGGCTGACATCTTGCAGGGCCTGATGGATATTTTGCTGCTGGGTGTTCAGGCTCGAAAGCGCTGGCGGAGACTGGATGGAAAATGTACTCATACGAACAGCCCGAATAATTTTCGGGTCTTTTAAAATTATCAGAAATTTTTTGTTGAAACTCAGCAGCCTGTTGTTAAAAATAACAATATTTAATATTAATAATATTTTTCAGAAGGCTGCTGGAGAAAACGAATAATAGCAGCGGTTCAAATAGCGCAGAGCAAGCGCTTGATAAAGGATTGCTAAATTTGGGGTCACATTGTCAAGTAATGCAAACCCAGCAAGCCGTGCATATTTGCGGTAGAGGTTGCAGTGCGCAACGCACCCAAGAGCGGTTGGCTGCCAGTACAAAGCGCAGGCCAAGAAGTACCCATAACACGGCCATTTCATCCGGTCAATCCATCCGACTTTCTGGCAGCGCTATCGCCCGTTTGCGTTGCCGGGCGCCGATAGGCTCACGTGGCGCTGGGGTCTAGCAGAGTGAAATTTCGTCCCCGCTACCCGCAGCTAGGATGCGAAGCTGCATAAAAAATGGATGTCGGATGTCTGAAGAGAAGAAAGCACGCCAGCTGCGTCTGGCGTTGTTTGCGTTGTTTGTGGTAATTGGGGTGGCCACGTCCACATGGGTCACTCGCACCCCCGCCTTGCGCGATGCTTTGCACGCCAGCACAGAGCAAATGGGGCTGATCTTGTTTGGCTTTTCCGTGGGCTCCATGGTGGGCATCTTGTCGGCCAACTGGATGGTGGAGCGCTTTCATGCTCGCAAGGCCATTGTGGCGGGCATGGTGGTTAACTTGGCCGGTCTGGCCTTGCTGGCCGTGGGCGCGGGCATGGCGCAGGTGGCGGTGGTGGTCATGGGCTTCATGCTGTTTGGTGTGGGCATGGGCTGGGCGGATATTGCGGTCAACGTGGAAGGCGGCGCGCTGGAAAAAATGCACCAGCGCCCGTTGATGACCACCTTGCACGGGTGCTTTAGCTTGGGCGCCATGCTGGGTGCGATGCTGGGCACCTTGATGGCGTGGTGCAACGTGCCCGTCATGTGGCATTTGCTGGGCGTGGTGCTGCTGGGCGCATTACTTACAGCTTCGCTGGTGCGCCGTGTCGAAAATCACAGCGCGCAACCGGCTGCGGGCGAGGTTGAATCGGCGCACGGCGGCTTTGTGCTGAATGCCTTCAAAGACCGGCGCGTGCTGCTGATTGGCTTGTTTGCGCTGGGCCTGGCCTTGACGGAAGGCGCCGCGCACGACTGGTTGCCGCTGTTGATGGTCGATGGCTACGATTTTTCCAACGCCCAGGGCACTTTGATCTACATGCTGTTTACCTTGGGCGTGACGGTGGCGCGTTTCGGTGGCCAGTGGTTGCTGCAGCGCTTTACGCGGCTGGCTTTGATGCGTGCCAGCGCGGTGCTGGCTGCGGTGGGGCTGCTGGTCGTGATCTTTGCGCAAAGCCCGGTGGGGGGCGCTGTGGCCGTGGTGTTGTGGGGGCTGGGCGCCGCCCTGGGTTTCCCGCTGGCGCTGTCGGCAGCGGCAGAAGGTGATGGCAACAGTGCCCAGCGTGTGGGTGCTGTCGCATCACTGGGCTATGTGGCGATTTTGGTCGGCCCACCGGCACTGGGTTTTGTGGGCGAGGCATTCGGCCTGCGCTTGGCCATGCTGCCCGTGCTGGCAGGCTGCTGTGCGGCGCTGTTGCTGACTTGGTCATTCAAGCAGCAGCCGTTGCAACTGCGCGAAGTTAAGCACACTAAATCATAGTCAAAACACCTGCTAGCCCTTATGTAGCAAGGGCAGGCAGCTATTGATTTAGAAAATTCCCATCGCCAGGCCACTGGCCATGGCTGCGCCCAGCGCGTGGCATTGGGCCAAGTCGTCCAGGGCAATCTGCTTGGGGGCGGCAATGGCCTCAGGGGTCTGGGCGTGGGTGCAGACAATCAGCGGCTCGGCCACCGCTTTGAGCCGCCAGCCGGTGGCAATGCGTGCCATCTGGCGGGCAGCATTGCTGCCATCGCTGCCTGCGCAAACCAGCGCGGCATACGGGCGGCCATTGATCTGCTCCAGCGCGCCGTAGTAGCTGCGGTCAAAAAAATCCTTCATCAAGCCGCTGATGGCTGCCAGGTTCTCGGGCGTGGCAAACACATAGCCATCGGCGTGCAGCACATCGGCAGGCCCCGCCTTGCTGGCGTGCAGCAATTGCACCTGCACATCGCTTGCAGACTGTGCCCCGTCGCGCAATGCTTCCACCATCTGCAAGGTGCCGCCGGTGTGCGAGTGGTAGACGATCAGCAGGGATTTGGTAGTGCTCATGGGCGCAGCTTAAGACAAGGGCATCCACAAAAAAAGAGCTGCCTGCCCTTGTGTTGACTGGTTTTCAGAGGCATATCTATCCAAAAATCAAGTAACACAACGGCAAACAGCTCCTTTTATCAGAGCGAGCTGCTTACAGCTCTTCGACGCGGCGGGCCGGGTAGCTGTCCCAGCTCTGGCAGCCAGGGCAATGCCAGAAGTGCTGGCGTGCTTCAAAGCCGCAGGCCGCGCAGCGGTAGCGCGTGAGCGGCTTGCTGGCGTGCTCCAGCGCTTTTTGTACGGCGGGGTGGTGCTCTTCATGCACCAGCTTTTCACCGGCCAGCCATTTGGTTGCAGCGACCAGAGAGGGCTCTTGGCCCAAGTGCTGCACATACCAGTCACGGCTGTCACTGTCTGGTTCGGTGGTCGGAGCAACGTTCAGGGCCACCAAGGCATCCAGCAAATCCAGCGATGGCGCTTGCGCATACCGGCTGCGCAGCAATTGCGCAGCAGCCTCTTGCTGGCCAGCAGCCGCCGCCACCTCCAGCATCAAGGGCACGGCCAGCGGAAAGCTTTGCGGCGTAGCCTGTGCCAGCTCTTGCAGGGTTTGCCACGCAGCTTGCGACTGGTTCAGGCGGTGCTGTACGCGCGCCAGCTCCAAGCGCGGACGCGGGCTTTGCGGGGCAATGTGCACCGCTTCAAGCAGCAATGGCGTAGCCGCTTGCAGCTGCGCGTTGCTGGTTTGCTCGTGCGCCTGCTCACACAGGTAATGCGCAAGCCGGCCGCTGAAGTCGCCTTGGTGAGACGTTTGCATGCGGCGGGCAATATCGGCGGCCTGCTCCCAGTCGCGGGAGCGCTCGTAAATCGCCAGCAAGGCCAGACGTGCCTGCGCTTCGTGGCTGGTGCCTTCGAGGCGGCGCAGCGCTTCTTCTGCGCGATCCAGCAGGCCGGCCTTCAGGAAATCTTGGGCCAGGCCATGCTGGGCGCGGTCACGGTCTTCTTTGGACAGATCAGCGCGCGAGAGCAAATGCTCATGCACGCGCACAGCGCGGTGGTACTCGCCACGGCGGCGAAACAGATTGCCCAGCGCAAAGTGCAGCTCGGAGGTGTCCGGGTCTTTCTGTACCGCTTCAATAAAGGCATCAATGGCCTTGTCTTGCTGCTCGTTGAGCAGAAAGTTCAGACCTTTGAAATACGCCTTGGGAGCCTGGCGGTTTTCCTGGCGGATTTGGCGCAAGTCCATGCGCGAGGCCAGCCAGCCCAGCGCAAAAGCCAGCGGCAGGCCCAGAAGAATCCAACTGAGATCAAAGTCCATGGATGGTGGGTGGGAGAGGGTCGTTGGCGTTGGGGGCGGCTTGCACAGCGTCATCGGCCTGCGCAGCGGGCGCTTTGCTCAGCTTGGCAGCGGTGTTGCGGTGCATCCACCAGCGGGGCACCATCACCAGCACGCCAGCAATCAGGCCTGCCACAAAGGCGGCCAGCACCACCAGCACCAGCGGCGCTTGCCAGTTCGTACCAAAGAAGAAGTTCACGAACACTTCTTGCTGGTTATTGAGCGCAAAGGCAAACAGGGTGAAAAAAATGGCTGCCTTGAGCAGCCACAGCAGGTATTTCATGCGAGCCCTTCCTTGTTGCCTTGAATTCTAGGCGCACAAGCGGGCTGCTGAGTCATAGGCGGTGTAAGACCAGCGACCAGAGGTCTTCAATCGTTGGCAGCAGGGGCTGCCACAGGCGCCACGGGTGCGCTCTGAAAGTCAACGGCTTCGCGCAAGGCTTTGCCGGGTTTGAAATGCGGCACACGCTTTTCAGGAATTTGCACGGATTCACCACTACGGGGGTTGCGCCCAATGCGAGCAGGGCGGCGGGTCACCGAAAAACTGCCAAAACCACGTATCTCAATGCGCTGGCCATGCACCAGGGCATCGCTGACGGCATCTTGAATGGTTTTGACGGCGTGTTCGGCATCACGCTGTGTGAGTTGGGCAAAACGGGCTGCCAGCTCTTCAACTAAATCGGATCGGGTCATGGAGCAATCATCCCAAGCAGTACTTGGAAAAAACGACGGGCGCCGTAAAAGCGCCCGCCGGGGTCATTTACCTGAGGTTAAGCAGGCGAAGACTTTTTACTTGTTGTCGGCGTCCAGCTTGGCGCGCAACAAAGCGCCCAGGCTCGTTGTACCGGCATTTTCCTTGGACGACTGAGCCGACAGGGAAGCCATGGCTTCGTTTTGCTCAACCATGTCCTTTTGCTTGATGGACAGCTGGATGTTGCGGGTCTTGCGATCCACGTTGATCACCACGGCAGTCACTTCGTCGCCTTCCTTCAGGACGGAACGCGCATCTTCCACGCGGTCACGCGACAGCTCGGACACACGCAGGTAGCCCAGAATGTCTTCGCCCAGGTCGATTTCAGCGCCCTTAGCGTCCACAGTCTTGACCTTACCGGTCACGATCTGGCCCTTGTCATTCACAGTTGCGAATGTGGTGAAGGGGTCGCTGTCCAGCTGCTTGATGCCCAGGGAGATGCGCTCGCGCTCGACGTCCACGCCCAACACGATGGCTTCAACTTCTTGGCCCTTCTTGTAGTTACGAACGGCGGCTTCGCCAGTTTCGTTCCACGACAGGTCAGACAGGTGAACCAGACCGTCGATACCGGCAGCCAGACCCACGAACACGCCGAAGTCAGTGATGGACTTGATGGGGCCCTTCACACGGTCGCCGCGCTTGGTGTTCTGAGCAAATTCTTGCCATGGGTTGGCCTTGCACTGCTTCATGCCCAAGGAGATGCGACGCTTGTCTTCGTCGATTTCCAGAACCATCACTTCAACTTCGTCACCCAGCGAAACCAGCTTGGAAGGAGCGATGTTCTTGTTGGTCCAGTCCATTTCGGACACGTGTACCAAGCCTTCAATGCCGGGTTCCAGTTCCACGAATGCGCCGTAGTCAGCAATATTGGTGACCTTGCCGAACAGACGGGTAGCGGAAGGATAGCGGCGAGCAACGCCCATCCATGGGTCATCACCCATTTGCTTCAGACCCAGGGAGACACGGTTCTTTTCGGTGTCAAACTTCAGGATCTTGGCCATGATTTCTTGACCAGCTGTCACCACTTCGGAAGGGTGACGTACGCGGCGCCATGCCATGTCAGTGATGTGCAACAGGCCGTCGATACCGCCCAGGTCCACGAACGCACCGTATTCGGTGATGTTCTTGACCACGCCCTGAACAATTGCGCCTTCCTTCAGGGTTTCCATCAGCTTGGCACGCTCTTCGCCCATGGAGGCTTCCACCACAGCGCGACGGCTCAGCACAACGTTGTTGCGCTTGCGATCCAGCTTGATGACCTTGAATTCCATGGTCTTGTTTTCGTAAGGAGTCAGATCCTTAACGGGACGTGTGTCGATCAGCGAGCCGGGCAAGAATGCACGGATACCGTTGACCAGAACAGTCAGGCCGCCCTTGACCTTGCCGGAAGTGGTGCCGGTGACGAATTCGCCGGATTCCAGAGCCTTTTCCAGAGACAACCACGAAGCCAGACGCTTGGCAGTGTCGCGCGACAGGATGGTGTCGCCATAGCCGTTTTCGATCGAACCGATCGCAACCGACACGAAGTCACCGACTTGCACTTCGATTTCGCCCTGGTCGTTCTTGAATTCGTCGATTGGCACGTAGGCTTCAGACTTCAAGCCAGCGTTCACCACCACAAAGTTGTGCTCAACGCGCACAACTTCAGCGGTGATAACTTCGCCAGGACGCATCTCAGTGCGGGTCAACGACTCTTCAAAAAGGGCGGCAAAAGATTCAGACATGTATTTCCTTGTCCGTTTTACAGGTTTCCGGCCGCACTATTGCGGCGCGTTTTTAGGGCTGTAAGCGGAGGTGCAGATAAAACTGCGGGTTAGAGGTTGAAAACCGTGTCCCAGTGCGACAAAGCGCGGATGTAGGAAACGGGCCCAATGTGCCAATTTCAAGCGCGGGACGCAAAAACTTGGCGTTGCTCCCACCAGGATAAAACTTGCTGCACGGCCTCATCGATCGTGCTTTGAGAGTTGTCCCAGTGAAAGGCATCTTGTGCGGGCTTCAGGGGCGCTGCAGCGCGATTCATATCGCGGGCATCGCGGGCTTGAAGATCCGCCAAAAGGTCTCGCATATTAGCAGAAAGTCCCTTGGAAATCAATTGCTTGTAACGGCGCTCGGCGCGGCACTCGGCCGTGGCCGTGAGATACACCTTCAGCGAGGCATTCGGGAAGATCACCGTACCCATGTCGCGACCATCCGCGACCAGGCCAGGAAGCTGGCAAAAGTCGCGCTGCACCTGTAGCAATGCCTCTCGCACCACGGGAAAAACCGATACGCGGGACGCATTCATGCCCGCTTCTTCGGTGCGAATGGCGAGGGTGATGTCTTCGCCATCAAGCAGCACGCGCTGGTCTGGCGTGAAGGTGATGACCTTGCTGCGAACGAGGTCTGCAATCGCGGATGCGTTGACCTCGGTCATGTCCAAGCCAGCACGCGAGGCCACCAAACCAGTGATGCGATACAGCGCGCCAGAGTCCATTAAATGAAAGCCCAAGCGTTCGGCTACCAGCGCGGCAACCGTACCTTTGCCGGAAGCGGTAGGCCCGTCGATGCAGATAACGGGGGCAGAGAGTGTGGGCTGGGTCACGCTAAACAGGGCTTCGAAATAGTCCGGAAAGGTTTTGCCGACGCATTTCGGGTCTTCAATGCGCACGGGCAGGCCCGCCGGGTTGAATGCGGCCAGTGAAAAGCACATGGCCACGCGGTGGTCGTCATAGGTGTGAATGCTGGCCGCTTTCCAGTCACCGACGGCGACGGGGGGCGTGATGCGGATGAAGTCTGCGCCTTCTTCCACGGTGGCTCCGAGCTTGCGCAGCTCAGTGGCCATCGCGGCGATGCGGTCGGTTTCCTTGACGCGCCAGCTGGCAATGTTGCGCAGCGTGGTGGTGCCGTCGGCATACAAAGCCATGGCGGCCAGCGTCATGGCGGCATCGGGGATGTGGTTGCAGTCCAGGTCAATGGCCTTTAAAGGCCAGGCGCCGCGTGAGACATGCAGCCAGTTGGGGCCGCTTTCGACGATTGCGCCCATGGCCTGGGCTGCTTCCACAAAGCGGATATCGCCCTGGATGGAATCTTGGCCCACACCCAATACTTTGATGCCATTTATGCCACTAGCCCCCGTGGATATTGCGCCAAGTGCTATGAAATAGCTGGCCGATGAGGCATCGGCCTCGACGTGGATATCGCCAGGCGACTGGTAGCGGCTGCCCGCTGCAATGGTGAAACGCTGCCAGTTGTCGTTGTCGACCCTAATGCCAAAGCGCGCCAGCAGCTCCAGCGTGATGTGGATGTAGGGCTTGGAGATCAGCTCGCCCACCACTTCAATATGCACGGCCTCGTCCTTGGCAATCAAGGGCAGGGCCATGAGCAACGCCGTCAGGAACTGGCTGGAAACATCACCGCGCACTTGGATTGGCTGGCTGTGGTTGAACTGGGAAAGCTCGGCGGGCGCAATGCGCAGCGGCGGGTAGCCATCGTTGCCCAGATAGTCGATGCGGCAGCCGAGCTGGCGCAGTGCATCCACCAAATCGCCTATGGGGCGCTCGTGCATGCGCGGCACGCCGCTCATCTCAAAGTTGCCCTGTAGCAGCGACAGTGCCGCCGTCAGCGGACGCATGGCCGTGCCGGCATTGCCCAAAAACAGGGCGTGTAAGTCGGTGCTGTGAAGCTGTCCGCCCAAGCCGCTAATGCGCAGCGGCTGGCCAGCGATAACGGCGGAAGGCTCCACCGCGCAGCCAATTTGCTGGAGCGCTTGCAGCATCACGCGGGTGTCGTCCGAGTCCAGCAGATCATGAATGGTGGTGGTGCCGTGGCTGAGCGCGGCGAGCAACAACACGCGGTTAGAGATGCTTTTGGAGCCGGGCAGTTGCACGCTCCCGCTGGCGCTTGCCAGGTGGGGTAGGTCAAGAAAGGCGGTCTGGTACATGCGGAAAATAGTTAGGCGGTAGCGGCCGCATCTGCGGCAGATGCGTTAAAGCGGCACTGGGCACGCGCCGCGCTGGCGAGGGTGATCATGTCTTGCAGGGCGCGGCCATCATCGGTTTGCAGCACGTGGGTGAAACTTTCCAGTGCCTGCTGAAAATGCTGGGCTTGCGCCAGTACTTCGCTTTTGTTGGCCAGCAGAATGTCGCGCCACATTTGCGGCTCCCCCGCCGCAATGCGGGTGAAATCACGAAAGCCGGGGCCTGCCAAGCTCAAAAAAGCATCGGCCTGCGCCTGGCCCATGACGCTTTGCATCATGGCAAATGCCAGCAGGTGCGGCAGGTGGCTTACGGCGGCAAAAGCGGCGTCATGCGTCTCGGGTGACATGACGCGCACATCGCAACCCAGCGCTGTCCACAGCGCTTGCGCCTTGTGCAAATGGCTGGTCAGTGTGTGCTCTGTCGGTGTCAAGATGACTTTTGCGCCGCGGTACAACTGTGCGTCGGCATGCGCCACGCCGGCCACTTCTTTGCCGGTATTGGGGTGCGCAGGTACAAAGCTGGCCATCTGCTTGCCCAGCGCATTGCGTGCCGCCTGCACCACATCGGCTTTGGTGGAGCCCACGTCCATGATCAGCATGTCTGGGGTCACCAGATGCTGGATGGATTGGAGGGTGGCCTCGGTGGCTGCAACGGGCACAGCCAGCAGCACCAAATCAGCGCCCGACGCGGCCAGCAGGGCGGAAGGGGCCTGCGCATCAATCACGCCCATTTTCAGAGCGCGTGCCGTGGTGTCGGGCGATTTGCTGTAGCCCACCACGCGCTTGACCAATCCCGCCTGCTTGAGTGCCAGCGCGAAGGAGCCACCCATGAGGCCGCAGCCGATCAATCCTAATTGTTCAAACATGACCGTCTGTTCCTCAAGCGGACACTGGGTACGTGCCCAGCACCTTGTAGAAGGCCGACAGGTCTTGCAACTCTTGCAGCGCCGCCTGCACATTGGGTTGTGCGGAGTGACCTTCCAGGTCAATGTAGAAGTAATACTCCCACTGGCCGGTGCGCGCAGGGCGCGACTCAAACCGCGTCATCGATACGCCGTGCGTCTTCAAAGGCACCAGCAAATCATGCACAGCCCCGGGGCGGTTTGGCACGGAGATGACCAGGCTGGTGCAATCTTTGGCCGATGGCGCTGCGGTTGCCAGCGTGTGCGGCAGGCAAATCACGGCAAAGCGCGTGCGGTTGTAGGCATCGTCCTGAATCGCATGGCTGACGATGTGCAGACCAAACTGCTGCGCCGCGCGCTCGCTGCTAATGCCCGCCCATGTTGGGTTCAGGGCGGCCAGGCGTGCACCTTCAGCGTTGCTCTCAACCGGGCGGCGTTCCGCATCGGGCAGGTGTTTGGACAGCCAGGCGTGGCATTGCGCCAGCCCTTGCGGGTGGGCCGCCACCACTTCAATGCCCTCCAGCGAACTGCTGGAGCGCAGCAGGTGGTGGCGAATCAGCATGCTGACTTCACCCACGATGTGGCAGGGCGTGTTGCGGAACATGTCCAGCGTGCGGTTGACCACGCCTTCGGTGGAATTCTCTACGCCCACGACGCCATACTGCGCGCTGCCGGCAGCGGTGGCGTGAAAGACTTCTTCAAAGGTGTTGCAGTACAAAAAGTCCGCTGCGCCGCCAAAGTACTGCACGGCCGCTTCCTCGCAGAACGTGCCTTCCGGGCCGAGCACGGCCACGCGCTGCGGTGATTCGAGCGCCAGGCAGGCAGACATGATTTCGCGCCAGATGGCTGCGACATGCGGGCCTTTGAGCGGGCCCTGGTTGTGAACTTTGATCTTCTCGATGACCTGTGCCACACGGTCGGGGCGAAAGAACGTCGTACCTTCTTGTTTCTTGAGCTCACCGACTTGCTCGGCCACGCGGGCACGCTGGTTGACCAGCTCCAGCAGTTGATTGTCCAGACTGTCAATCTGATTGCGCAGCTGCAGCAGCTCTGGTGTGGCTTGGGGTTGTGTGCTCATGGGTTTCTCGAAAAGTAGAGCAGCTTGTCCTCGTATCTAAAAGACTTCAGATGCAAAACTATCTGAAGTCCTTATTTCATCAGGGCAAGTAGCTCTTATTTTTAAATGATCTGGAGGGTTGCCAAAGGCAGTTCAAGTGCTGGTGCGCTCAAAGTCCTGCATGTACCCGACCAGCGCCTGCACGCCTCCCATGGGCATGGCGTTGTACAAACTGGCGCGCATGCCGCCCACCGATTTGTGGCCCTTCAATTGCAGCAGTCCGCGCGCCTTGGCTCCGGCCAAAAATGCATCGTTGCGGCTTTCATCGCGCAGGAAAAACGGAATGTTCATGCGTGAGCGATAGGCCACGTCCACCTTGTTCAGGTACAGCTGCGAGGCGTCCAGATACTGGTAGAAAAAGTCGGCTTTGGCCTTGTTGCGCACTTCCATGGCGGCTACGCCGGTCAAGCTGCCTTCGGTTTGGCGCTTGAGCCATTGGAAGGTCAAACCCGCCATGTAAATGCCCCAAGTGGGCGGTGTGTTGAACATGGACTGGTTGTCCGCCACGGTCTTGTAGTTAAAGGCCGAGGGGCAGATGTCCAGCGCGTGGCCCAGCAGGTCATCACGCACAATCACAATGGTCAGCCCCGCAGGGCCAATGTTCTTTTGCGCACCGCCAAAGGCCAGGCCGACGCGGCTCCAGTCCAGCGCCCGCGAGGCCACGTTAGAGGAGAAATCAATCACCAGCGGTGCATCGCAGCCCAATGCCTTCAAGTCCGGCAATTCTTGGAATTCGACGCCATGAATGGTCTCGTTGCTGCACAGGTGGACATATTGCGCATCGGCAGACAGCTTCCAGTCTTTGGCATCAGGCACGCTGGTGAAATTGCTGTCTTTGCCTGTGGCAGCCAAGCGTGGCGTGGCGTATTTGGCCGCTTCCTGGTGCGATTTTTGGCTCCAGCTGCCAGTCACCACAAAGTCGGCCACGCCGCCCTTGGATAAATTCAAAGGCACGATGGCGTTCTCCGCCAAACCACCGCCTTGCATGAACAAGATGTGAAAGTTGCTGGGCACGGCCAGCAGTTCGCGCAAGTTGGCCTCTGCGGTTTCATAGATGCTGATGAACTCTTTGCCACGGTGGCTCATCTCCATCACGCCCATGCCCGAACCGCCCCAATTGAGCATCTCGCTGGCGGCTTGTTGCAAGACTTCTTCGGGGATCGCAGCGGGACCTGCAGAGAAATTGAATGGGCGGCTCATGGTTCTTCCATCAAATCACGCACCAGCACAAGACCATCCAGCGCTGGCAGCTATCAAAAAAACGATCTTAGGTGAAAAAACACCCCACGGCTTGCGCAGTGGGGTGTCGTTGTTTGCTTATTCGGCCGATGTGTCCGGCGTATCCGGTGTTTCCGGCGCTTCGCCGCCCTCAGCACCCTCAGCGCTTTCACCATCTCCTTCGGCATCAACGCCTGCTGCATCGTTTTCAGCAATGCGTTGCAGGCCAATCAGGTTGGCGCCTTCGTCCAGGCTCATCAGCGTCACGCCCTGTGTGGCGCGGCCCATCTCACGAATCTCGGCCACACGCGTGCGTACCAGCACGCCCTTGTCGGTGATCAGCATGATTTCGTCTTCCGCGCTCACCAAGGTGGCAGCCACCACCTTGCCGTTGCGCTCGGACTGCTGGATGGCAATCATGCCCTTGGTGCCACGGCCGTGGCGCGTGTACTCGCTGATCGCAGTGCGCTTGCCGTAGCCGTTTTCGGTCGCGGTCAACACGCTCTGCGAGCCTTCGGCCACGTTGCCTGTGCCGTCATCGGCTTCAGCGACCAGCATGGCGATCACGCTTTGCGTTTCATCAATGTTCATGCCGCGCACGCCGCGCGCGTTGCGGCCCATGGGGCGCACATCGTTTTCGTCAAAGCGCACGGCCTTGCCGCCATCAGAGAACAACATCACGTCGTGGTTGCCATCGGTCAGCGCAGCGCCAATCAGGAAGTCGCCTTCGTCCAGGCCCACGGCAATGATGCCGGCCTTGCGCGGGTTGCTGAACTCGGTCAGCGCCGTCTTTTTGACGGTGCCCATGCTGGTGGCCATGAAGACGTAGTGATCTTCAGGGAAGGTGCGGTTGTCGCCCGTGAGTGGCAGCACCACGTTGATCTTCTCGCCTTCTTGCAGCGGGAACATGTTGACGATAGGGCGGCCGCGCGCATTGCGCGAACCCGAAGGCACTTCCCACACTTTGAGCCAGTACATGCGGCCACGGTTGGAGAAGCACAGCAGGTAGTCGTGTGTGTTGGCGATAAACAGCTGGTCGATCCAGTCGTCTTCCTTCGTTGTCGTCGCTTGCTTGCCGCGACCACCACGCTTTTGGGCACGGTACTCGGACAGTGGTTGGCTCTTGATGTAGCCGGTGTGGCTGAGCGTGACCACCATGTCGGTGGGTGTGATCAGGTCTTCGGTGGACAGGTCTTGCGCGCTGTACTCAATGGTCGAGCGGCGTGCGCCCAGCTTGGACTGGCCAAACTCGGCCTTCACGGCGCTCAGCTCGTCACCAATGATGGTGGAGACGCGCTCGGGCTTGGCCAGAATGTCCAGCAAGTCTTCGATGGTCGACATGATGTCGCGGTACTCGGCCACGATCTTGTCTTGCTCCAGGCCGGTCAGGCGCTGCAGACGCATTTGCAAGATTTCCTGCGCTTGCGTGTCAGACAGTCGGTACAGGCCGTTCTGGCCCATGCCGAATTCCTTTTCCAGGGATTCCGGACGGTAGTCATCGGCATTGACTTCGCTGCCATCTTCGCGGGTGCGGGTGAGCATTTCGCGCACCAACTTGCTGTCCCATGACTTCTCCATCAGCGCAGCTTTGGCCACCGGTGGTGTAGGAGCGTTGCGAATGATGGCAATAAAGTCGTCAATATTGGCCAGCGCAACCGCCAAACCTTCTAGTACATGACCACGGTCGCGCGCCTTGCGCAGCTCAAACACGGTGCGGCGTGTCACCACTTCGCGGCGGTGCTGCAAGAAGACCTGGATCAGGTCTTTCAAATTGCACAACTTGGGCTGGCCATCAATCAGTGCCACCATGTTCACGCCAAAGGTGTCTTGCAACTGGGTCTGTTTGTACAGATTGTTCAAGACCACTTCAGGCACTTCACCGCGCTTGAGTTCAATCACTAGGCGCATGCCGGACTTGTCCGACTCGTCCTGGATGTGGCTGATGCCTTCGATCTTCTTTTCGTGAACCAGCTCGGCCATGCGTTCTTGCAAGGTCTTCTTGTTCACCTGGTAGGGCAGCTCGTCGACGATGATGGACTGGCGCTGACCACGGTCGATGTCTTCAAAGTGCACCTTGGCACGCATCACAATGCGACCACGGCCCGTGCGGTAGCCTTCCTTGACACCGTTGATGCCGTAGATGATGCCGGCGGTGGGGAAGTCGGGCGCAGGCACGATTTCCATCAGGTCATCCACCGACGCATCCGGGTTGCGCAGCATGTGCAAACATGCATCCACCACTTCGTTCAAGTTGTGGGGCGGAATGTTGGTGGCCATACCCACGGCAATACCGGTCGAGCCATTGACCAGCAAGTTGGGAATGCGCGCGGGCAGTGTCAGCGGTTCTTGTTCGGATCCGTCGTAGTTGGGGCCGAAATTAACGGTTTCCTTGTCGATGTCGCCCAGCATTTCGTGGGCAATCTTGGACAAGCGAATCTCGGTATAACGCATGGCTGCTGCGCTATCGCCGTCCACGGAGCCGAAGTTACCTTGGCCGTCGACCAGCATGTGGCGCAGTGAAAAATCCTGTGCCATGCGCACAATAGTGTCGTACACCGCGCTGTCGCCGTGCGGGTGGTACTTACCAATCACATCACCAACGATACGCGCCGACTTCTTGTAAGGGCGGTTCCAATCGTTGTTGAGCTCGTGCATTGCAAACAGCACGCGCCGATGCACAGGCTTCAAACCATCACGCGCATCGGGGAGTGCGCGCCCCACAATCACGCTCATGGCGTAATCAAGGTAGCTGCGGCGCATTTCCTCTTCTAGGCTGATAGGCAATGTTTCTTTGGCAAACTGGGTCATGTAGTTGTGCGTTGGTGGTGCAGTGACGGCAAAGGAAGCTATTTTAGAGGGAATGCATTGTTGCTGTGTGACAACATAACCCCTGTATTGGCTTTTGTCCTACCGTTCGCTAATTGGTTGAGGAGCCATTCGAATATTCCGTATGGCACAATGATTTCCAGCGTTCTTGGTGATGGTCACTAATGACGTCCACAAATTTCGCAGCACTACTGCGGCTTAATCCCCAAGAGGAGAACCATGAAGAAACTGAACAAAGTAGCGATCCTGTTTGCAACCGCTGCCCTGGCTACTGCTGCCGGCGCACAAGTTAAAGCTGCTGACGGTGGCAAGACCATCGACAACTGGCAAAACGGCACAGGCGAATTGGTCTGGAAAAACGGTACCAATGAACTGTGCTGGCGCGATGCCAACTGGACACCCGCTACTGCGGCTGAAGGTTGCGATGGCGCGTTGGTAAAGGCTGTTGAAGCTGCTCCAGCCCCTGCTCCAGCTCCAGCTCCGGTTGCGCCTCCCGCAGCTGTAGCTTCTAAGGTCACTTTCGCTGCTGACGCTTTCTTCGACTTTGACAAGGCTGTTTTGAAGCCTGAAGGCAAGGCTAAGCTGGATGATCTGGCTTCGAAGGTTCAAGGCATCAACTTAGAAGTTATCGTGGCTGTTGGTCACACTGACTCCGTCGGTTCTGATGCTTACAACCAGAAACTGTCCGAGCGCCGCGCTCAAGCTGTCAAAGCTTACTTGGAATCCAAGGGCATCGACAAGAGCCGCGTCTACACAGAAGGTAAGGGCGAAGCTCAGCCCGTGGCTGACAATAAGACCAAGGCTGGTCGCGCACAAAACCGTCGTGTAGAAATCGAAGTGGTTGGTACACGCAAGTAATCTCATTCAGAGACTGTTTAAAGGCCCCGGAAACGGGGCCTTTTTCGTTTCTGCAATTAACTCGTAGCACAATCAACACCATGAACGATTCGATCAATGTGGATCCAGCCGAGCTGGAAAAATTTGCAAGCCTTGCCCATCACTGGTGGGATATGGACAGTGAGTTCAAGCCGCTGCACATGATCAACCCCTTGCGCTTGGCCTGGATTAATGATCTTGCCTCAATACGTGATAAGACCGTTCTTGATGTGGGTTGTGGGGGCGGCATATTGGCTGATGCTATGGGATGCAATGGTGCTGCGGTGACTGGTATTGACCTTGCTGCCAAATCCCTGCGCGTAGCTCAGTTGCACGCTTTAGAGGCAGGTACTCCCAACGTCCAATACCGTGAAGTAGCAGCCGAAGCTTTGGCCGTGGAGCAGCCAAGCAGCTTTGACATTGTTACTTGTATGGAAATGCTGGAACACGTACCCGATCCAGCATCTGTCGTGCGTGCCTGTGCACAGCTAGTTAAACCCGGTGGCTGGGTGTTTTTCTCCACTATCAATCGTAACGCCAAAGCATTTGGTCTGGCGATTTTGGGCGCGGAGTACCTCTTGAATATGCTACCCCATGGCACCCATGAATATGCCAAGTTCATCAAGCCAAGTGAAATGGCTGGCTTTTGCCGTCAAGCCGGCTTGGTGCTGGAACAGACCAAGGGGCTGGAACACAATCCACTGACGGGCCGCTATTGGCTAAGCAATGATTGCAGCGTCAACTATATGCTGGCCACGCGCCGTCCCGTCTAATGAGACTGCGCCTAAATAATGTGAAAGCGATGCTTTTCGACTTGGATGGAACACTGCTAGATAGCGCGCCAGACCTCAGCTTTGCGGCCAACCAGTTGCGTATTCGCCGAGGTAAAGAAGCATTGCCCATGTCAGCCTATCGGCCGTTTGTCGGTACCGGAGCGCGTGGTATGGTTCGCATTGCCTTGAGTATTACGCCTGAGGATGAAAGTTTCGAAGACTTGAAAGAAGAGTTTTTTCAAGCTTATGAAGCTTGCATGGGACAAAATTCGCAGCTTTTTGATGGCGTTGACGTCTTGCTGACCAAGCTGGTCACGCAAAATATTCCTTGGGGCATTGTCACTAACAAGGCTGAACGCTTTACCCTGCCGATTGTAAATGCTGTTACGCAGTTCAGCTCTGCGGGAGCGCTAGTCTGCGGCGACACCACAATGCATTCCAAACCGCACCCTTTGCCGCTGCAAGAAGCTGCCAAAAGGTTGGGTGTACCTACGCAACAGTGCGTTTACGTTGGTGATGATGAGCGCGATATACAGGCCGCCCGTGCTGCAGGTATGCAATCCGTGGCTGCCGCTTATGGATATTTGGGTGGCGTTGAAACATTGACTGCATGGCAACCAGATTTCATCATCAATTCCCCCACTGAAATCTCCGGCTTGCTTGATTTGGATTAGAATGCATCGCTATGGGGCTGTCCTGGTTTCGACGTGGGTTCGGGATCAGAGTGGTGCATGTCGAGCTTGAGTTACGCTCGTAAATCTCGATTCAAAAAAACTAACTGCAAACGACGAACGTTTCGCACTCGCCGCTTAAATCCGGTGAGCCTTGCAACAGCACGCTGATGGGCTGGGCAAGGGGGTAGCAATACCTCCAGGCTGCAAGGGAATTTTCATCAGCTGGCTTTGTACCGTGCACCTTGGTATGAAGCAAGATAATAGGGTGCTGGCCTTATACACAGCGTGTGCCTGCGCGGTAGATAAGGCGAGATCAAAATCAGAGTACTAAACATGTAGATCTGCCTGACGAAGGCTTGCGGACGCGGGTTCAATTCCCGCCAGCTCCACCACCCACAGAACCCAGACTGGTCTCAGTCTGGGTTTTTTCTTGCCTATTCCTTGCTACGCCTGCGTACAGCTGCGGGGAATTTCAAAATCTGTTGGACTCGGCCAAGGCCAGCCGAGCTCCAATTTCTCCCATTTTTGCTCTCAAAACGATAGTTCTCTCAGTTTCTCTGAGAGATATGCCCGAGGTGAGTCCGCAAGATTGGAAAAATGCACCCTATATAAATCAATGACTTACTTGTGGACTCATTGGCCGAGTTTTTTATGCTGTTTGGGTAGGCACTGGTTTGATAGAGCTTTTGGCCTGTTTGGCCGAGTGCGTCGCTTTTCGTCCTAGTGCTGACAATTGTTGCGGGGTGGCGCTGGGCGGATACAGTTGATGGCGGCGGTGCAGAGCCGGAATTACCGATTAAGCAAGATGGCAACAAAGAAAAAGACAGCGAGTTGGAGCGACCTGAAAGCGCACTTGGTTGGCATGGAAAAAGATCAACTGCTGGCGCTGGTCAAGGACTTATATGGGGCGAGCAAGGAAACGCAGCAGTTTCTCCACGCCAGATATGCAGTCGGTGGCAGCGATGTGCTAGAGCCTTATAAGGCAACGATTACGCAGTGGATCAATCCTGGCGATGTGAGAAAGCCTTTATCGGTTTCCAAGGCCAAGAAGGCGATTACGGATTACAAAAAGGCAGTGGGTGATCCGCAGGGCCTAGCTGAGTTGGGCGTTTTCTATTGCGAGCAAGTGTTTGCCTCGCTGGATTTGTGCACGTCAGAAGACGAGAGCTTCTATGACTCACTGTGCGTGATGTTTGCTCAGGCCTTGGTGCACATCCAAAAACTTCCCCAGTCAGATCGGTCGCCGTATATTGAGCGCATGTGGCAAGTGCGTCTCAAAGGCAATGAGATTGGCTGGGGCGTCTGGGATGACTTTGAGCAGGCTTGGAAAACTGCGGGGTTGCCGGAAATGGGTTAGCCGGGCAGTCGTATGGGTGATGACCGGTTACGACCGAGGCTGTGTGAAAACGCATCAGGCTCTGACCTCGGCAAAAAAGTGACCTCTCAGATCGCTCTATATGCGTTTTTCTTGACCTGGCTAATGGTGAGAAGACCCCTGAGTGTTGATTTCCACGCAGAACTGACCCGCCGGGCATGCGGACAAAAACTTGGACT